>DBTS01000077.1:0-18876 GCA_002307175.1 Rhodocyclaceae bacterium UBA1310 | reverse complement strand
CCTGTTCGCGCTCGGCCTGCAGGCCATCGGTAAGCAGCGAGAGGTCGACCGCATCCATGCCACGCTTCTTCGAGGTCTTTTCGATCTGCGTGAGGGTATCGGCGAGAATTGTCTTGGTATCAAAAAGCAGGCGCCCAATCAGGGTGCTCTTGCCGTCATCAACGCTGCCGCAGGTCATGAAGCGCAGCAGGCCGTTGTCTGGAATATTTTCACGTGCTGACATGATTGAATCCGTATAGGGTGCAAGGGTCAAAGGACCAACAAACAGGGCCGGCAAACAACCGGTCAGAAATAGCCTTCCTTCTTGCGCTGCTCCATCGAAGCATCCGAAGTCTGGTCGTCCAGGCGCGTGGCGCCACGTTCGGTGATCGTCGTGGTGGCAGTTTCCAGCACGATCTTGGCGAGGGTGTCAGCGTCTGACTCCACCGGTGCGGTACAGGTGATGTCACCCACGGTGCGGAAACGCACCTGCAGATCAATGATCTCCTCGCCAGGACGGGCCGGTGTGATCTCGGTCACCGGCACGATGGCGCCGCCACGGCGCACGATGGGCCGCTGGTGGGCAAAATAGATCGAGGGCAGTTCGAGCTTTTCACGCTCGACGTATTGCCACACATCCATCTCGGTCCAGTTCGAGATCGGGAAAGCGCGGATGTTCTCGCCCTTGAACGCCCGTGCGTTGTAGAGGTTCCACAGCTCCGGGCGCTGGTTCTTCGGGTCCCACTGGCCGAATTCATCGCGGAAGCTCATCACGCGTTCCTTGGCACGGGCCTTTTCTTCGTCGCGACGCGCACCACCGATGCAGCAATCGAACTCAAACTCGGCAATCGCTTCAAGCAGCGTCACGGACTGATGCTTGTTGCGCGATTCATCGGCAGATTTGAGCACCACGGTGCCGCGCTTCATCGAATCTTCGACGGTACGCACGATCAGGCGTTCACCCAGTTCGGCAGCACGCTTGTCGCGGAAGTCGGTCACTTCCTTGTAGTTGTGGCCAGTATCGATATGCATCAGCGGAAACGGAAACTTGCCCGGGCGGAAAGCCTTTTCAGCCAGACGCAGCAGGCAGATCGAATCCTTGCCACCCGAGAACAGCAACACCGGGCGTTCGCACTGGCCGGCAACCTCGCGCATGATGTGAATAGCCTCGGCTTCAAGCCAGTCGAGGTGGGAGAGGGTTTGGCGGGTCTGTATTGTCATTTAATCAACTCATCCAGGTCGGTTGCCCGAGTCACACTGTTCATTTCTTTACGTGAAGACCGCATTCCTTGCTGTTGGCATCTTCCCACCACCAGCGCCCGACACGCACATCCTCGCCGATGGCAATGGCACGCGTACACGGCGCGCAGCCAATGCTCGGATAGAACTGGTCGTGCAGGGCATTGTACGGAAGCTCATGGATGCGGATATATGCCCACACATCCTGCTCGCTCCAATCCGCCAGCGGATTGTATTTTTCCAGGCCATTGCCTGCGTCATGCTCGCGCACCGGCAGATTCGCCCGCGTGGCCGCCTGGGCTGCACGCATGCCGGTAATCCAGGCTTTCTTGCCCGCCAGCGCACGGCGCAAGGGCTCAACCTTGCGGATATGACAGCAGGCCTTGCGCAGTTCGATAGATGTGTAGAAGGCATTGATACCTTCGCTACGCACATACGCCTCCACCGCAGCAGATTCCGGAAAGAATACCTTGAGCTTGGTGCCATACCGCTTTTCGACGTCGGCGATCAGCGTATAGGTTTCGGCCGGCAGGCGACCCGTGTCGAGCGAGAAGATCTCGATCGGCAGGCCTTCTCTCAGGATGATGTCGGTGAGCACCACATCCTCGGCACCGAGGCTATTGGCGAATGTCACAGCACCATGTTCCTCGGCGATGGCATGCAGCAGCTCCAGGGCATTGGCACGCTTGGCGGCAATGTTGAGCTTCACCACCTCATCGATGAGAGGATGGGTGGCGGGGTTCTGGGCAGCAACACCACGCGGCCGGATGATGGATACGCTTTCCACGCTATCAGCCCCGTGCATGCCGGCGCCATACCGGCTGGTCAATCACCACGGAAGCCTGATACGGTTCACTGAAATCCTTGAGCGAAGCCAGGGCATCTTCGGCGGAACGGTCGGCGCGAATCTCGAAGGCATCGAAGCCGACGCGGCGCAGATAGAACAACTGATCGCGCAGCACATCACCGAAGACACGCAATTCGGCCTTGAAGCCATAGCGCGTGCGCAGCAGGTTGGCCATGGAGTAGGCTCGCCCATCGGCAAAACGCTCAATATGGACGCCGATCACCGGAAACACTGTCAGGTCCTGCTGGCTCTCGATCAGCTTTTCGACAAGTTCGTGAGTCTCCAGCCACACCCCGATTTCGCCAGCCACCACACGGCCCGCCAGTTCAGCCTTGCGCGCCTGCCATACCGTCAGTGGCACGAGCACCTTGCCAGCCGGAATCACGGTAGCGCTGATCTGTTCAGGCGTCGCGGTTTCCGCGCCGGTAAGCTTGAAGAGCACCGGCTTGCCGGCCTGCTTTCTGACCTCTTCAGTCACAGCGGGCAGATGCGCCACCTGCCACGCATCTTCGGCCACCACACCCGGCACACCATTGATGTACTTGATCAGGTTAGACATTGGAGGCCTCCTTCTGCTGCTTGCCAGGCTGACGATCGGCATACACACGGGTTTTGAACGGTTCGATGCCAATGCGCCGCACCACATCGATGAAGCGCTCTTCAGGCGAGCGGCTTTCCAGATAGACATCAATCAGACGCTTGACCACGCCTGCGACTTCATCCTGCGCAAACGACGGTCCGATCACCGAGCCCAGGCTGGCATCATTGCCCTGCTTGCCGCCGATGGAAACCTGATACCACTCGCTGCCATCCTTATCCACACCGAGCACACCAATGTGGCCAACGTGGTGGTGACCGCAGGAATTCATGCAGCCGGAGATATTCAGTTCGATATCGCCGATGTCATGCTGGTAATCCAGATCGTCAAAGACCTCCTGGATCGAACGTGCCACCGGGATGCTCTTGGCGTTGGCCAGATCGCAAAAATCGCCGCCGGGGCAGCAGATGATGTCGGTAATGAGGCCGATGTTCGGTGTCGCCAGTCCGGCGGCGCGGGCTTCCTGCCAGAGCGTGTACAGATCAGCCACGCGCACATCGGAGAGGAGCAGATTCTGCTCGTGCGTGGAACGGATTTCGCCATAGCTGAAACGGTCTGCCAGATCGGCCACCTTTTCGAACTGCCCGGCAGTGATGTCTCCCGGCGCTGTGCCGGTGGGCTTGAGCGACAAGGTCACCGAACGATAGCCCGGCTGCTTGTGGGTGTGCACGTTGCGCTTCACCCAATTGGCAAAGCCACGTTCAGCGGCAAGCTTCGCCTCGAAATCGGCATTCTGATCGGCGAGCTTTTCATACGACGGCAGCGTGAAGTGCGCCGCCACGCGATCCAGCTCGGCCTGCGTAATGGTGTTTGGCCCATCCTTGAGGAAGACCCACTCAGCTTCCACCTGGCGCTTGAACTCCTCGATCCCGAGTGCCTTGACGAGGATCTTGATGCGCGCCTTGTAGGAGTTGTCGCGCCGCCCGTGCAGATTGTAGACGCGCACAATGGCTTCGATATAGGTCAGCACATGCCGCCAGGGCAGGGCCTCATGCAGCACACTGCCGAGGATGGGGGTACGCCCGAGGCCGCCACCCACCCACACCTTGATCAGCACTTCACCATCGGCGGCACGATACAGTTCAAGGCCGACGTCATGCATCTGCAGCACGGCACGGTCTTCGCGCGCGCCGGTCATGGCGATCTTGAACTTGCGCGGGAGGAGCGCAAATTCCGGGTGGAAGGTGCTGCACTGGCGCACGATCTCGGCGAGCGGACGCGGATCAACGGTTTCATCCGGGGCGATACCGGCAAACTGGTCTACCGTGATATTGCGGATACAGTTGCCGGAGGTCTGGATGGCATGCATCTCGACTTCGGCGAGCTCATCAAGGATATCCGGCACGCGTGAGAGTTCGGGCCAGTTGTACTGCACGTTCTGGCGTGTGGAGATGTGGGCGTAGCCACGGTCATACGTGCGGGAAATCGCCGCCAGCTTGCGCAGTTGCGCCGAGGAAAGCATGCCATACGGCACGGCCACACGCAGCATCGGCGCATAGCGCTGAATATACAGGCCGTTTTGCAGGCGCAGGGGCTTGAACTCCTCGCCGCCCAACTCGCCAGCCAGGAAACGGCGGGTCTGGTCACGGAACTGCGCCGCGCGCTCGCGCACAATCCGGTGGTCGTATTCATCGTATTTGTACATCGTGCTTCTCTTTTCCAGAATTCCAATCAGGCCAGGATCATCCGGCCGCCAACAAGTACCAGCACGGCAGCAAGGATGGGACGAAGAACCGATTCAGGCACGCGTGCCGACACATGGCTACCCAGCCAGATGCCCGGCAGCGAGCCCAGGAGCAGACTACCCAGCAAAAGCCAGTCGATACTGCCCAGAAACCAGTGGCCGATCCCAGCCACCAGGGTCAGGGGCACGGCATGCGCAATATCCGACCCCACGATGCGATGCGCGGGGAGATGAGGGTACAGGAAAAACAGTACCGTGACACCCAGAGCCCCTGCGCCTACGGAGGAGATCGACACCAGAACGCCGAGAATTGCGCCCGTCAGCACCGTCAGGAGATAAGTCCTGCGAACATTCGGCTCTGCAGCATGGCGCTTTGCAAAAGCCTGGATTTTGCGGCGAAAAATCAGTGACACCGAGGTCAGCAGCAGCGCCACCCCCAATGCCACGGAAATCAGATGGCTGGCCCCGCCAAGCCCGCCCGGCAGCCACAGGTGCACCGTAATCAGGGCCAGTATCGAGGCCGGGATCGACCCCGTTGCCAAAGCCCGTGTGATGCGCCAGTCAACCGTTCCCTTGAGACCGTGAACCAGGGTGCCACCACTCTTGGTGACGGCTGCGTAGAGCAGATCGGTTCCCACCGCCACGGAAGGATTGACGTGAAACAGCAGCATCAGCAGGGGCGTCATCAGGGAGCCTCCCCCCACACCGGTCAGGCCGACGATGGTGCCAACAAGAAAGCCGGCGAAGGGGTAGATGGGATTCATGATGGAAGATGCGGACACGTTGATATCACGCAAAGTCTACCGGTTCAGCATAGTAAGATAGATACATTCACATTGCACTGCTTAGAAGAATTAGTAATATGTGATAAAGCCTATTTTTTGGTACCCATGACATGAACCTCCAGCAACTGCGCTACGTTCTCGAAGTTGCCAAACACAAGCTATCCGTCTCGGAGGCAGCTGAAGTGCTGTTTACCTCCCAACCTGGCGTCTCGAAGCAGATCCGTCTGCTGGAGGAAGAGCTGGGGGTGGAAATTTTCGTCCGCCACGGTAAACGCCTGACGGCGATCACCGAGCCTGGACACGAAGTTTTACGGATTGCCGAGCGCATGCTGCGCGAAGCCGACAACCTGCGCCAGATCGGCCAGGATTTCCAGAACGAATCCAGCGGCCGCCTCGTGGTGGCGACCACGCATACCCAGGCACGCTATGCGCTGCCAAGCGTGATCGGCGAATTCATGCGCCGTTATCCAAAGGTACAACTCCATATCCACCAGGGCAACCCCAGGCAGATCTGTGAACAGGTGCTCGCCGGGGAAGCCGACATCGCCATCGCCACCGAGGCCGCAGCAGATCTGCAGGACCTCGTATTGCTGCCCTGCAAGCAATGGAACCGCAGCGTGATCGCCCGCAAGGGCCACCCCATCCTGCGCGAATCCCCGCTGACGCTGGAAGCCATCTCGCGCTTTCCCATCATCACCTACGACACTGCCTTTGCTGGCCGCAGCCTGATCAACAAAGCTTTCCTGTCGCGCGGGCTCAAGCCCAATATCGTGCTGACCGCCATTGATTCGGACGTGATCAAGACCTATGTGAACATGGATCTGGGCATCGGCATCATCGCCAATATGGCTTTCGATCCGCTCACCGACCGCGAACTCTCCGCCATGGATGCCTCACACCTGTTCGAATCCTCCACCACGCGCATCGGTCTGCCACGCAATACCTGGCTGAGGGGATACGCCTACGCCTTCATCGAAATGTTTGCCCCGCAGCTGACGCGGCATGTCGTGGATTCGGCGCTGACCGGGCATAGTGGCATTGATCCCGGTTTATAAGAGGCTGTTCACGATCTGTAGCGAGAGGGCGTCAGCGGGCTGAAGAGCAGCACAGAAACCGGAGTTTATTCAAATAAATGAGGATTTCGAGCAGCCTATGGGTCAATGAGGAGGCCCGATCACGCCCTCGCAGTAAGATCATGAACAACCTCTAAGAAGCAGTTCGGATGCTGTCCAGGCACCGGAAAGCCACTGCGAGAGCCGGACCTCCCTTGCAACGATAGCATTCCCGTGGCGGGTAAACTCGCTCTCAACCCGGGCTTCGCCACGCCGTAAAACGGGTCGTACCCTCTACGGTCGTGGCCCATGTTCTCGAAACTGCTCTCCAGCCTGACGCACAGACGTGCCAGCATTCCGGCCGCCCCTGCGCCAGACACGATTTCCCCTGTGGAAAATCCACCCGGTACGGCCGATGCTACGCTGCGGGGGCTGATACCGGGAGCAGACACGACCACGCCAGACCCGGTACTGGTTCATCGTGAAGTCCTGGACGAAGAACTGGGTATCCGTGGCATAGAGTTCATGATTCGTGGCGAGCTGCGCAACAAGATCGCCACCAAGCGTGCCACGCTGCGCCGCTTCCTTGATGGCATGCTGATCGAGCAGCTCGGCAGCCACACCAACCCATATCGACCTAATCCGCTGCGCCCGGCGTGGATTCAGCTGGGCGAAGGAAGTCTGCTCCGCCTGGGAACGGGCAAGCTCCCCGCCCGCTGCTGTGTGCTGCTGCAGACAGAGGAAGCCGGGCAGGCCGCCAGCAGCGATATCCGCAGCCTCATCACTAACCTGCGTGACGCCGGCCACGAAGTATGGCTCGATGACGTACTCGACACCCCATGGTTTGCGAGTCTGGCCCAGGTGGCCAACGGCGCAAGCCTGCGCATGGCACTGCGCACGCCGTTCGAGGCAGGTGAGCTTCTTAAGACAACACACCAGCGCTATCCACACTTGGCGCTGGGCGCCTGGGATCTTGCCACCCCGGACGATTACGAGCTGGCCCGGCGCCTGGCCTGCAGCCGCTTCTCCGGCACTTTCGTGACACGCCGGGAAGACTGGAGTGGCAACGCCCTGAGCCCACAATTACTGACAGTGGCCACCTTGATCAACCAGATTCGTGAAGACGCCAATTTCCGCACCATCGCCAACGTGCTCAGGCAGAACATGGCAATGTCTTACCGCCTGCTGCGCTATGTAAATGTCGCTGCAAATGGCCTGACGCAGCCTATTTCGACGATTGAGCAGGGTCTCGTCATCCTTGGCCAGACCCAGCTCGACCGCTGGCTTACCCTGCTGCTGCTCGCGGGCGGCGCAATGGGAGACACCGCAATCACCGAGATCGCGCTTACCCGGGCGCGCTTTCTGGAGCTGATCGGGCCCTACCGCCTGCCTCCCGAGCAATCCGAACGGCTTTTCATGCTGGGCTTGTTCTCGATGCTCGACGTGGCACTCAAGGTGCCTCTGGCTGCCGCGATCCGCCCACTCAATCTGGCTCCGCCGATGACCCAGGCACTGCTTGAGCGCAGCGGCCCGTTCGGCCCCTATCTGGCGCTGGCAGATGCCTGCGAAAAAGGTTGCGCGGAGGATATCTGCCGCTACGCGGTGATGCTCGGGCTCACCACCAGCAAGGTCAGCGCGCGCCAACTCGAAGCAATCTCCTGGGTGGCGGAAATTGCGGCACAAAATCCACCAGACAAAGCCATGTGAGCATTCGTAAGCGATCAAATGTAAAAGCGTTTTGCCACGGCTTACATCTGCTTGCAAATACTCACCGCCTGTCAGACACCCTGCGGCGTTATTCATCCTGCCAGGGGCTTTTCCACCGTTGCTCCGGTCTAATCAATACTTTGCAACAAGGAGTCAATCATGCGTTTTTCCGCACTGCTCGCCGCAATCGTGCTTTCCACCAGCGCCGCTGCCGTTCTGGCCCAGGACGTTCCGCCGCAGGATCACCCGGATCAGCACAAGGCCAAGCCTGCACCGCGTCGCGCCAAGCAGCCCCTTCCCCCCAAGCACAAGGCCGCTCCGGCGCCCAAGCCGCGCCACGAAGAACCGAAGGATCCCCATCAGGATCACGCTGAACCGCGTCACGACTGATCAAAATAAAAACGGCCACCTGTGCGGTGGCCGTTTTTTCAGAAGCTATCCGGGAGGATTTCGGGCAGCGCATAAGGCCCGAAGCCCGCGCAGCAAGATCATGAACAGCCTCCCAGACTGGCTGTACGTGCTCAGCCTTCGTACATGACACGCCCTTCAACCATCGTATAGCGCACCACCCCAGGCAGGGGCAGCCCCAGAAACGGCGTATTCTTGCCCTGGCTTCTGAGGGTTTCACGTGTCAGCACGCGTTCGGCGTCGGCGTCGAAAATACAGACATCAGCACGGGCGCCCACGCCAAGGTGCCCGCCCTTGGTAATGCCCATGATGCCGGCAGCCTTGTTGGTGATCACTCCCAGCGCCTGCACCAGGGGAATTTTGTCTTCCTGCGCCCATTTGACAATAAGCGGCAACAGCAGCTCCAAGCCTGTCATGCCGATTTCGGCATCGGAGAAGGGCACCTGTTTGCCATCGTCATCCACCGGAGTGTGATCGGAGCACACGGCATTGATCCGCCCATCGGCCAGCGCGGCACGCAGCACGGCACGATCCCGGTCACTGCGCAGGGGCGGCACAACCCGGCACTGCGGATCAAAGTAGCCAATGTCATGCTCGCACAGGTGCAGATGATGGGCTGCGATATCGCAGGTCACATCCAGCCCTTCGGCGCGTGCGCGCTCAATCGAGGTCAGTGCGTCAGCCGAAGAGATGCGCGTGATGTGCAGCTTGGCACCCACGCGGCGGGCCAGACGCAGATAGGTTTCGATGGCAATCGTCTCGGCCTCCACAGGAATTCCGGCCAGACCCAGACGTGAAGACACCACGCCATCGTGGGCCACACCACCCTTCGAAAGGTGTGGATCAATCGGCTGCAGCCAGACACGGAAGTCGAAGGTGGCGGCATACTGCATCGCACGCATCAGCACCTGGGTGTCGGCAATCGGCGTGTTGGCCTGGGAAAACGCCACACAGCCGGCCTCCACCAATTCAGCCATTTCGGTAATGCGACGGCCTTCGAGTTTCTCGGTGAGGGCACCGACCGGATAGACGTGCGCGCAATTCAGATTCTTGGCCCGGAAGCACAGCATTTCCACGAGACCCGGTTCATCGAGTGCAGGATCGGTATCGGGCGGGCAGGCCAGGCTTGTCACCCCCCCGGCCATGGCGGCCTGCATTTCGGATTCGAGCGTGGCACGGTATTCAAAGCCCGGCTCGCGCAGGCGGGCGGAGAGATCCACCAGACCGGGCGCTACAATCAGGCCGCTGGCATCAATCACGCGCCCGGCAGAAAACCCGGCGGGTGCATTACCCAGCGCAACGATCTTGCCCTCGGCAACGAAGACATCCTGCTGCACTTCCGTCTGCTTGGCCGGATCAATGACGCGGCCATTCTTGATCTGGATATTCATGTTCTCAGTTCCCCGCTGCCAGCATGCTCATCACGGCCATGCGCACCGCAATCCCGAAAGTCACCTGCGGCAGAATCACCGCATGTTTTCCGTCAGCCACCGCCGAATCGATTTCCACACCGCGGTTCATCGGCCCCGGATGCAGCACGATGGCATCCTTGGCAGCCAGTTCCAGCTTCTCTGCGGTAAGACCATAGAACTTGAAGTATTCCTGGCTCGACGGCAGCAGTGCCCCCTGCATGCGCTCGTTCTGCAGACGCAGCATCATCACCACATCCACCCCGCGCAAGCCCTCGTTCATGTCATGGAAGACACGCACGCCCAGGCCCTCCAGATTCCCCGGCAACAGGGTCTTCGGACCAATCACGCGCACTTCCGGCACTCCCAGTGTCGTCAGCGCGGCAATTTCGGACCGCGCCACACGCGAGTGCAGCACATCGCCAACCACCGCCACGGTGAGCCTGGTGAAATCCTGCTTGAAGTGGCGAATGGTGTACATGTCCAGCAGCCCCTGGGTGGGGTGGGCATGGCGCCCGTCACCGGCATTGACCACGCTGATGTGATCCCGCCCGGTGGCACGCAGATGCTGGGCCAGCAGATACGGCGCACCGCTGGAGGCGTGGCGCATGACAAACATGTCAGCGCCCATCGCACAGAGATTGTCGACGGTGTCGAGCAGGGTCTCGCCCTTGTTGGTCGAGGAGGTCGCCACATTCAGGTTGATCACGTCAGCGGACAGGCGCTTGGCCGCAATCTCGAAGGTCGTGCGCGTCCGCGTGCTGTTCTCGAAGAAGATATTGAACACACTCTTGCCACGCAACAGTGGCACCTTCTTGACCTCACGCTCCGACACTTCGGTAAATGGCGCGGCTGTATCGAGAATTTCCGTGAGCACATCCTTGGGCAGACCATCCAGGGTGATCAGGTGCTTCAAACGCCCTGCGGCGTTGAGTTGTGGATTAAGCATGAGTGAGCTCCAGAGACAGATTGCCGTGATCATCGCGCTGCAGGCTCAAACGGCTGCCTGCGGGCAAGGGTTCGGACAGGGTATGCGCACAGAAACTTGCCGCGATCGGTAGCTGGCGTTCGCCACGATCAATCAGCACGGCCAGATCAATGCGGCCGGGACGGCCATAGTCGAATAACTCATTGAGCGCAGCCCGCGTGGTACGCCCGGTATAGAGCACATCATCGACGAGAATGATGTGGCGATTATTGACTTCAAACGGCACGCCGGACTTCTGGGGGCGAGGATGCAGGCCACGTTTGCCATAGTCATCACGATAGAACGCCACGTCAATCGAACCAAGCGGCTGACTGATGCCCAACAGCGTGTGCAGGCGCTCGGCAAGCCACACCCCGCCGGTATGGACCCCCACCAGCGCCGTTTCCGGCGTAACGTGCGGCCGCATCTGATCGGCCAGGATTCCCAGAAGCTGTTTGACCTCAGGCAGTATCATCTTGATCACCCATGTCGAGAAAATTTTGCAGGATACGCTGGGCAGCCACCGCATCCAGGTGGCGCTTGCGCGAACGCCAGTCGCGGAGCGACTGGCGCAGAAGTTCTTCGGCCTCCGCAGAGGTCAGGCGTTCATCAACCAGCGCCACTGGCAGACTGAAGCGCCCATTGAGCTGATTGGCAAAACGCTGGCAGCGCGCTGTCATCTCCGTCGGGGTACCATCAAGCGCACAGGGCAGGCCGACAACCAGCCGCGTCGGGCACCACTCTTCGATCAGCTTGGCAATTTCACCAAAGCGCTCGGCATTGGCCTCGGCATGGATCACGGCCAGAGGCTGCGCCAGACGCGTCTCGGTTTCGCCGGTGGCCACACCGATGCGGGCCAGACCAAAATCAAACCCCAGCAGGGTGCTCATGCCAAATCTCCCTGACGACCGGGCCGGACTGAAAACAGAAAGATTGACAGAAGGAAAAGTGGGCAGGGGCGGGAAGACCGGGGGTAGGAAGATTTATCCACAGCCACTCAGGCATGCCCCGCCGTATCGGAAAGATTCGAGAAATCGATGCCAAGCAGCCTGACTGCGGCATCGAAACGGCGCCCGGAGTCCATATCGAAGAGAATATGCGGCTCGGCAGCCACCGTCAGCCAGCCATTCTGGGCCAGCTCATCCTCCAGCTGACCAGCACTCCAGCCGGAATATCCAAGGGTGATCAGCACATCCCGCGGCTCGCCGTTTCCGGCAAGGGCCTGCAGAATATCCTTGGAACTGGTCAGTGCAATCTCGGAGGTCACCTGCAGGCTGGATTGCCAGTCACCAATCGGACGATGCAGCACAAACCCCCGGTCCGTCTGCACCGGGCCGCCAAAAAACACCGGCGCCTCCCCAAGGCCATCCGCCTGTGGCGTAATCTCGACACGTTCGAGCAGATCCTTGACCGAAAGGTCCAGCGGACGGTTGACGATGATGCCCAGCGCACCTTCTTCGTTGTGTTCGGCAACGTAGACAAGCGAACGGGAAAAATTGTCATCCGCCATGGAAGGCATGGCGATCAGAAAATGATTGGTTAGGTTTACGTTTTGCACCACTATATTTTAACCTGAATAGCAGCCTTGGCTGCGTGTCTGACGACCGGAAAAACATGTCCAGAGATCCTGCCGCCCTAGTATGGTTCCGCCGTGACCTGCGTGACTTCGATCATGCCGCTTTGTCACAGGCTTTGCAGACGTACCAGCGGGTGTATTGCGCGTTCGTCTTCGATACCGACATCCTGGACGCCCTGCCCAGCCGTGAAGACCGTCGTGTAGCCTTCATCCACGCCTGCCTCGCCGAACTCGATGCGGCGCTGCGCCAGCGCGGCGGCGGGCTCATCGTCTGCCACGGGCGGGCCACCGAAGAAATTCCGAAACTGGCGCTGCAGCTCAAGGTGGTGGCGGTTTACGCCAACCACGACTATGAACCGGCGGCTATCGCACGCGACGCAAAAGTAGCAACCGCCCTCAAGGGCAGTGGCATCGTCTGGCATAGCCACAAGGATCAGGTGGTTTTCGAGCGCCGCGAGATCCTCACCCAGTCTGGCAAGCCTTATGGAGTCTTCACGCCTTATCGCAAAGCCTGGTTGCAAGCCGTCAATCCGCGCGCCCTGGGCACCTGGCCGGTAGAAGCCTTCGCCGCCCACCTCGCCCCGCCGCCGGAGGGCTCCCGCCTGCCCAGCCTGAAGGAGATGGGTTTCCGGCCCACCGAACTGCGTCTGGCCGGCGGAATGGCTGCGGCACGCAAACTCCTTGAGGATTTCCGCCCACGCATCGCCGAGTACCAAGAGGCGCGCAATTTTCCGGCTATCAAGGGCGTCTCGTATCTCTCCACCCATCTGCGTTGCGGCACGGTTTCAATTCGCGAACTGAGCCAGTTCGCCCTGCAGCGCGAAGGAGAGGGCGCCGCTACCTGGCTCTCGGAGCTGATCTGGCGAGAGTTCTACGCACAGATCCTGTTCAACCACCCGCATGTTGTCGGCCACGCCTTCAAACCCGAGTACGATGCCATCGTCTGGGAAAGCGGCCCCCAGGCCGATGCCGATTTCGCGGCCTGGCAGGCCGGGCAGACCGGCTATCCACTGGTGGATGCCGCGATGCGCCAGCTCCTCCAGAGCGGCTACATGCACAACCGTCTGCGCATGCTGGTGGCGAGTTTCCTGACCAAGGACCTGGGCATCGACTGGCGGCGGGGCGAGCAGCATTTTGCCGACCTGCTGCTGGATTTCGATCTGGCTGCCAACAATGGCGGCTGGCAGTGGGCTGCGTCTACCGGCTGCGATGCCCAGCCGTGGTTCCGGATTTTCAACCCGATCACTCAATCCGAGAAGTTCGATCCGCAGGGACGCTTTATCCGCCGCTATGTGCCGGAACTTGCCAAGGTACCGGACAAATTCATCCATACACCATGGAAACTCCGCCCGGCAGACCAGACGGCCATCAACTGCGTGATTGGCCGGGATTACCCCGCGCCCATCGTAGATCATGCGCTGGCGAGGGAGAAAACGCTTACCCGCTTCAAACGCGGGGGTTGAATATTTGCTTGAATCCGGCACACCTCAGGACAAACAGGAGTTGTATGTCATTACAAGCCCGGTTTGATGACAACAGGGTGAATATTGTTTACCCAAAATAACGATCTATGCGCCGCCATGACGGCAAGAGCTGCCCGCTATCATCAGACCAACAATCTGCGTGCCCTGCTGACGCACTAGGCTGGCACCGGCACGGAAAGCCTGACGGCGGCACAGTGGACGAACGCCAGCAACTGCCCTGATTTTTGCTGCAAAAAAGCCTCCGTCATGGAGGCTTGTTCGTTGGTAGAGTGTGAATCTGCAGTGCTCAGGTACTTTCCCGCACGATCAGTTCAGGCGGATGCACATAGTTCGTGACCGGCACAGTCTCTTCTCCGGCAAACCGCGCCTCAATCATGCTGATCAGCATGCGCACGGCCTGCCGCCCCATTTCCACGCGGTTCTGGCGGATCGTAGTGAGCGGCGGAAAGAACCAGCCAGCCCCCTTGGTGTCATCCACCCCGATGAAGGCGATATCCTGCGGAATGTGCTTGCCACGGCGATGGGCTTCAAGCATCGCGCCCAGTGCGGTGTTGTCGTTACCGGCAAACACGGCATCCAGGTCAGGATGGCGCACAAGAAGCTCCTGCAGCCCGGCCACTCCACCTTCCGGGCCCCAATTGCCGTAGCACAGGCGATCATCACCGGCGGGCAACCCCGCTTCCTGCATCGCCACACGCCAGCCTCGCACGCGCTCCTGCGCTTCCCAGGATCGCGGCAGACCGGCAATGTGCACGATACGGCGACGCCCGCGCTCGATCAGATGCCTGGTTGCCATGAGCCCGGCACTGAAATTGTCGAAAGCGGCATGCGGCACATCGGGATTGCGCGGGTTGACCATCGCCACCACCGGCAAACCATATTTTTTGACCAGGGTATCGAGAATCTGGTCATGATCGGCCGTATTGTCAGAGAGCATCCACAGGAAACCATCCACTTGCCGATCAAGCAGACTCTGCACAAACGTGTCAGGTGGGGTGGGGTCGCTCGGCTGGTGCTCCTTGAGCAACAGGGAATATCCCTGGATTTCAGCTTCGGCGGTGATACCACCATTGATCTGACGCCCACCAAAATAGTCGAGCCCGGCACACACCACACCGAGAGAATGTGAACGCCCCTGTATCAGGTTACGGGCGATTTCGTTGCGCCGGTATCCCAGCTCATGGATGGTTTGCAGAACCCGCTCGCGTGTCGGCTCGGCGACGTTGGCTGACTTATTCACCACCCGCGAAACAGTTTGCAGGGAGACCCCGGCAGCACTGGCAACATCCTTGATCGACACCCGACGATTGGGAAAACGGCTCACTTTTCTAACTCCGCTTGGCGGCTCCGGTTAAATCATGTGGAACTGAAGCCACACATTCCTTTCAGCATTGCCGGCAGGCGGCAATAAGTTATCAGGATAATAGCCGTTTGCTGTGCTTTCGCGCAGTTTTATCCCATTCCAGCCATGTCTCGACCATGCCTGAAGATTCATACGAATCACTAATTAAAAGCGCTTAATACGATAGTTGGGGGTAAAAATGCGTTGTGATAACGTTATCAAACCGATTGTTCGACTGCCAGCATTGCGTTTTGTCACTGGGTCAAAAGGCGGATGAGGTGCTGATCACACCTGTCAGGCAAGGCAATCGGGGTTTTGCATTACATATTCACTCCTCAGATTTGCTTGGCGGGCCCCCGTGGCCCGCTTTCTTTTTGGGCGGCGGGAAAAACCACAGAGGAGCGACCCGGCGCAGACGGCCCCCGGCGGGGCCTGTCATTACAGCTCGTAACCGAGGCCCAGAGCCACTGCCGGCTCACGGTTCGGATGGCGCACCGCGTCGCGCAACATCTGCGACATCGGGGTATGGAAAGTGCCACTGTTGAACCAGCGATCATAGATCGGCGAGATTTCGCCGCTTGCATACAAATCGCCCAGGGTACGATCAACCAGTTGCAGGAAGGCCTTGTCGCCCTTGCGCACCATCAGCGCAGTCGGCTCGACCGACAGGGCCTGCTGGGTCAGGACATAGGCGTCTGGCGTGCGACTCAACTGGCGTACGCTTTCCTCAAGAATATCGAGTTGGGCCACAGCATTGGCCTTGCCGGTTTCCAGCGCATTGAATGCATCCAGTGTGGAATCGACCAGCAACAGCTTCATGGTTCGGTATTTGCTGTCACGGATCTGCGCAAACATCTTTTCGGCTGTCGACCCCTTCAGAACAGCCACCGTTTTGCCCGGCAGTGCCTCGATATCCTGAATCCTGGAGTCTGTTCGCACCAGCAGACGCTCCCCGGCAAAGAATATCGAATAGGAAAACGCCACTTCATTCTGCCGCGATTTGGTGTTGACGGTGGAGCCGCACTCGATGTCGATCTCCCCGGCTTTGAGTTTGCTCATGCGGTCAGCCGCGCTCACCGGCACATAACGCGGTTTGAGATCCGGCAGCTTGAGCTCCTTGCGCACAGATTCCAGCACCTTGTGGCACAGATCAACCGAATAGCCGCTGGCAGTACCCTGGGAGAGCGTGGAAAACGGCAGGGCATTAGTGCGCACACCGATCAGCAACTGTTTGCTCTGGCGAACTTTCTCAAGGGTGTCCGTAGTCTGGCCAAAGGCCAGTGCCGGCAGGAAACACAAGCCGGCAAGCAGGGGCAGGAATCGCATCATCACGTTTTTTGGAGAGCAGGAAGTCGGGATTGGCTTCTCTATTATGTCGCTTGCACACCAGGCTACAAGGCATCCAACAAATGTTAACAATCACTTACGGTTGAATTCAGGAAATAGTCGGATGCATATTCCCCGCATAGGTAGCTGCAAGGCCAAGGCAAGGCTACAATCGGAATTTTGCCCGGCCAGCCTGCGGTTTCGATGACACCTCCTGCTCCAGCACGCAATTTCACGCGCGACGATCTTCAGAAATGGCTTGATGAAAAAACCCTCACAGCCGCTGAAGGATACGTCCGCGCCGTCAGTCAGTTGCACGTCAGCGACGCCGAGGCCAGTGCCCTCGTGCAGGGTACCGATCCACGCCCCTATACGGTGCGTGTGGTGTTCCAGCCGGGAAAGCGCGGCGGAACCCAGGTCAACATGCATTGCACCTGCCCGACTGCCAATGCCTGCAAGCATTGCGGGGCAGTTTTGCTCTCCGCCATTGAACAGCGGGGTGAGGCCGTGTTGCGGCCGGATCCGCAAGTGCTCACCTGGCTCAAGGATCTGCGTGAACTGGTGGGAACACCCGAGCGCAAGCTCAGTGCCAAAAACCGCGAACAACTCTTTTATCTGCTGCACCACTCGGCCACCCAGGGCCACACCAGCATCACCCTGCACAAGGCGCGCATGCGCAGTGATGGCACCATGCCGCCAGATGCGCCGGAGTGGAACAACATCGAGCGTGCCCTGCTGGGAACCCCGGAATTCGTCACCGAAGAAGACAGCACCATCCTGCGCCTGCTCTGGCTTGCCAACGGACGCAGTGCCTACTTCAGCGACATCAGCCTGCGCGGCCATCGCGTAGACGATCTGCTGCCACGCATGCTCGCCACCGGCCGTTGCCATCTGGCAAAAGACCGTCCGCAGGTGCTGCGCAGCGGCCCCGCGCGCGTCGGGCACCTGAGCTGGAAGCTGCTCGACGATGGGCTGACCCATTCCCAGGTCAGCGTGCCTGATGCCGCCAATGCCATCGTGCTCGCCACCGAACCGCCCTGGTACATCCTGCCGGATTCCGGGCAGGCTGGCCCACTGGATACCGGGCTGGCCGCACGCCTCGCCAACCGTCTGCTCAACGCCCCGGCACTGCGCCCGGTAGACGCCGCCGTGGTGGCGCGCGAACTCGCCGAGATCCAGCCCTCGCTGCCTCGCCCCGATGTGCATACGCTCAAGCAGTTCCGCGAGATCCGCACCCGGCCCCACCTGCGACTGATCGTCAACAGCCGCCGCGTGGATACCCTGCGCAACTGGCGGGGCTATATGCCGCTGCAGCGCGAATGGATCGATTTCGCCTATCCGGTGTTCGACTACGCAGGCCTGCAGATCACGCTCGACGAGCAACGTGAATTCCACATGCAGGGCAAGGAAGTCGTGCGCCTGGTGCGCGACGCCAAGGAAGAGGCAGCGGCTCTGCGCACCCTCGCCGAGCTGGGCTTCGAACAGCTGCCGCAAAGTCTCTTCCCGTACTGGGCAATTCCGCCGGAAGCCCACCTGTATGCACTCGAAAATGAAGCGGGCTGGTCTGCCTGGATCAGCCATATCGTGCCGAACCTGCGCCTCGCAGGATGGAGCATCGAACTCAAACCGGATTTCCGCCACCATGTGCTGGATGCCGGAGAGTTTTCGGCCGAGGTAAGCGAGGGCCCGGAAGACTCGGTCAAACTCAATCTGGGCTATGAACTTGAAGGCCAGCGGCTGCCTCTGGCGCCCTTGCTCGCCGGGTTGCTGCGCGAGCAGCCCCGCCTGGTGGAGCCTGGCATGCTTGACGCCCTGCCGGAAAGCCATGCCTGGGTTGCCCGCCTGGATGACGGGCGCCGCGTGCGCGTCGCAATGGGGCGTCTCAAGCCAATCCTGCGCAACTTTATCGACCTCTTCGATGGCAGCGACACCCTGCGGGTTTCGCGTCTGGACCAATCACGCTTCGAAGGCCTGGACCAGACCATCAATCTCGCCGGCCTGCAGGCCCTTGGCGCCGCCCGCGAATATCTCGGGGCACTCGTGAACATCCCGCCCGTGCCGCAGCCCGAGGGTTTCGGTATGCAGCTGCGCCCCTACCAGCTGCAGGGCCTGGCCTGGCTGCAGACCCTGCGTACGCTGAACCTTGGCGGCATCCTGGCCGATGACATGGGCTTGGGCAAGACCGCACAGACCCTGGCCCACATCCTCACCGAAAAACTCGCCGGCCGTCTCGACAAGCCGGCTCTGGTGATCGTGCCGACCTCGCTGGTGTTCAACTGGCGCGAAGAGGCCACCCGCGTGGCCCCGGCACTATCGATCCATATCCTGCATGGCCCGCAGCGCGATTTCTCGGGCATCGATACGCATGATCTGGTACTGACCACCTATCCGCTGGTCTGGCGTGATGCCGAAGAACTCGCCAAACATGAGTACCACCTCCTGATTCTCGATGAAGCGCAGACCGTCAAGAATG
>DBTS01000083.1 GCA_002307175.1 Rhodocyclaceae bacterium UBA1310 | reverse complement strand
CCTGGCGCTGGCTGTCGTTGAAGTATGCCGGAACCGTGATCACGGCTTCGGTGACTTCTTCGCCCAGATAGTCTTCAGCGGTCTTCTTCATCTTGCGCAGCACTTCGGCGGAAATCTGCGGCGGAGCCATCTTCTTGTCACGCACGGACACCCAGGCGTCACCGTTGTCGGCCTTGACGATCTGGAAAGGCATCAGATTGATGTCTTTCTGCACTTCGCGTTCATCGAAGCGGCGGCCGATCAGACGCTTGACAGCGTACAGGGTGTTCTTGGCGTTGGTGACGGCCTGACGTTTGGCCGGCGCACCGCACAGCACTTCGCCTTCTTCCATGTAAGCGACGATGGAAGGGGTGGTACGTGCACCTTCCGAGTTTTCGATAACCTTGGGCGAGCCACCTTCCATGATGGCCACGCAGCTGTTGGTCGTTCCGAGGTCGATACCGATGATCTTTGCCATAGTAAAAAGCTCCTTGGTTACGCTCCAGGCTGACCCCGTGAGCGCCTAATGTTCATTCCTGACAGATAAGTGGGGATTCCGTTGCCGATTTCAAGCGGCCTGTGCAACCGCCACAAGGGCGGGGCGCAGAACACGGCCTTCAATCAGATAACCCTTCTGGAAGACCTGTACCACCGTATTGGCGGGCTGGTCAGAGGGCACTGCGGAAATGGCCTGATGCTTGTGCGGATCGAATTTTTCACCGATCGGGTTGATTTCGACGACACCACTCTTTTCGAAAGCCTTGGCGAGGTTCTTCAAGGTCAGATCAACGCCTTCGCGCAGGGCTTCCTGGGCGGCGCCTTCTACCGTAAGAGTCTGTTCAAGACTGTCCTTGACGACCAGTAGTTCTCCGGCGAATTTCTCGATGGCGTACTTGGAGGCCCGGGAAATGTCGTCCTGGGCACGGCGCCGCACGTTTTCGGCTTCGGCCTTGGCACGCAGCCAGGCATCATGATGTTCGGCGGCCGTCAGCTCGGCCTGACGCAACTGTTCTTCGAGGCTGGGGGCTGCGCCATCACCGGCAAGTTCCGGGTTTTCGGCCAGACCTTCGGGAATATCCAGCGTTTCTGAGGCGAGTTGTTCTTTGTTGGCAGGCGTGTCCTGAGCATTAGACTGAGACATGAAGCGGGCTCCTGAATGAATTCACGCTTCCATATTTGGGGGGGAGTCTGTTTTTCAAGAGCATTGTCTTCTTTTTTTTTGCAAACTTTGTCACACTATCGGTGTTGCATGCTGCAACCGCAAATTTTCGAGGGCTGCTCGGCGTATGGCAGACATGCCGAAACAGGTAGGTAAGTACAAAATCATTCGCGAGATCGGGCGGGGGGCTACTGCCGTCGTCTATCTGGCGGAGAACCCCTATTATCCGGAGCCGGTGGCTCTCAAGTACATTTCCTTTCGAGACAAAGCCAAAGACGAGGCCAAGTGGAACCGGCGCATGCTCAAGCTGCTGCGCGCGGAAGGCTCAGTGGCGGGGAAACTCGACCACCCTGGCATCATCAAAATCTATGAGTGTGTGATTGAGCCTGAAGAGGCCTACATCGTCATGGAGTACTTTGCCGGGGGCTCGCTCGAAGATTTCTGCAGTTTCGAGAAATTGCTGCCCGTGCATCGGGCCACGAGCATCATCTTCAAGTGCTGCATGGCGCTTGATTATGCGTATCGCCAGGGCATTGTGCATCGCGACATCAAGCCAGCGAATATCCTGATTGATGCTAATGACAACATCAAGCTGACAGACTTCGGTCTGGCGATGAACGTCAACAAGAAGAGTGCGGAAGATTCGACCTTCATCATGGGGGTGGGGTCGCCCGCCTATATGTCGCCCGAGCAGATCAAGAACTATCCGCTCAACCAGAAGACGGATCTGTACTCACTGGGGGTGGTGCTGTTTCACATGCTTACCGGGCGCCTGCCGTTTCGTGCCAAGAATCCGGCGCAGCTTGTCTACAAGATCATCAACACCGATCCGCCTTCTGCCAGTGCGCTGAATCCGGATGTGCCCGAGGCCATGGATGCCGTGATCCGCAAGGCGCTGGAGAAGGATCTGTACTCGCGTTACAAGAACGGTGCGGAGTTCGCCAAGGATCTCACCGGGATACAGTTCAAGATTTTTGACGAGAGCGACCGGGTGCCGGATGGCTCGCGATTCGCGCAGATCCGCCGGCTCTCCTTTTTTACGGAATTCGAAGATATCGAAATCTGGGAAGTGGTCCGCTTCTCTTCCTGGCGTGTGGCCGAGCCGATGACGCAGATCATCCGCGAAGGCAACACTGATCAGCGTTTCGGCATTCTCCTCGAGGGTGAGGTAGAGCTCTCGATTGATGGGCGCATCGTTGGCACCTGCGGGGTGGGGGACTGTTTTGGCGAGACAGCCTATCTCGACAAGGTCGAACACCGGCAGATCTGCACCGTGGTCAGCAAAACCTTTGTGCGCTATCTCGAGATCACGCCGGCTGCGCTGGCGCTGGCCTCTGACGAGTGCATGGATAACTTCCGTGATCAGCTGGTCACCGTGCTCGTCAAGCGCATGGCACGCGATGAGGCGCTACTCGCAGAGTCTGGCCTGCCCGCCCTGCGCGCGGTAAACATGACTTCTGCCGCGATGGAACTTACGCTCGTCGACGATTGAGCGGGCCTTTACGGGCCATTTTCTGGCCCGTTTGTAGCGTCTTTCCAGTTCATTTTTCGGTTTATACCGCCATATCGACCTGCTGGACTGTTTTGGCCTCGCCGTCTTCCATCAGAAACATCCCTGTTGAGCGGATCATGCCTGCAGTTTCTCCCCCTGCCTTGAGCGTGAAGGAAGTGCTCGCATGATCCAGTGCAATGGCGCCAACACCTGCCTCTTTCAGACTCTGGCTGGCCTCGCCGGGGCGCCAAACCTGTAGCTGGCTGAATGCGGCGTCATTTTCGTCGATCCAGCCATTGTGATCATCATCGAAACTGGCAAGGTCAGCAAAGCCGTTTCCGCTGGTGGCCCCAAACAGTTCGCTGCCGTTATCAATCTGCCCGTTGCCATTGCGATCCAGCGCCAGGAAGGCGCTGCCGGCGGCCAATGTGGAGATATTCTCCTTGGTACCGTCGGAATTGAGATCAAAGCTGAAGGTATCGGCCTGCAGACGCACCCTGTCCGTGGCAAGGTTCAGCACCAGAGGATCCTTCATCTGTGCCGTGCTGCCCAGATCCAGTGTGCTGGTGCTTTCCTGGCGTTCATAGCGCTGCATGTCGAGATTCAGGGCGAAGCTGATCTGGCGCCCGTCTGCGGTGGTGACATGCCCGCTGCTGCTGTAGCTGGCGCTTTCCGCTGCTTCATGCACGTGGCTGGTGGCGATGTGGATAGACCAGTCAGGGGTGCTCGCTGCCTGCCCGCTGGATACCGTGCCCGACGAGGAGGATTGGGAAGGCTGCTGGAGCAGGGCCGAGCCGTCATAAAGTTCGATCTTGCGTCGGGTGAGTGCTTCCAGAATGGCCATCAGCAACAGCAGGCGCGGATTTGTGACACTTGCGCTGCTGCCGTAGCTGGAGCCCGATTGCCAGCTTGAGAAGCTGGCTACTGAAAGACTGGTGGTGCCCGCAGTCTGGGTGTTTGCTGTGGTGGTCGAGAGCACGGCAACGCTGGCTTCCTCTGTTTCCGACGCCGTTGCCACGCTTTGCGATGAGCCATCTGCCTGAACCACGGTGGATTGGCTGCTGAAGCTGCTGGTTTCAGCCTGCAATGCAAGCATGGCTGCCGCCGAGATGGTGGCCAAGCTTGAGGACTGGGCCGTTTTCGCAGCTGTGGAAGCAATGCTGACGGTGGCTGTCGTCGTGCTTGAACTGGCCTGCCAGGCCTGTGACGAACCCTCCGACTGGATCGCGGATTGTGTGATTTTCATGCGTTTCTCCTGCGGTGCTGTGTTGTCACCGTCTATGCCCCAATACCGACTCTTTATGACGAGTCTTGAATTCCTGATGGGGGGACGCCCCCTCTAGGGGCGGCATATCGCGTGCAATACAAAGGGGATAACATCGCGGCATTGTTCATCACAGGGAGTGGTTATGCCGAGTCTTATTGTTGCAATTCTCGTACTGGTTTTTGTGGTGGTTACCTTGCTCAAGGGCGTGCGTATTGTTCCCCAGGGTGAGGAGTGGATTGTTCAGCGCTTTGGGAGTTATCTGAAGACGCTGACACCGGGGCTGTGGATTCTGGTGCCGTATATCGACACCGTGGCCTACAAGGTCATCACCAAGGACATTATTCTGGATGTGCAGGAACAGGAAGTGATCACCCGCGATAATGCTGTGATCCTGACCAATGCGATTGCTTTCATCAAGGTGACTGATCCGGTGCGTGCCGTGTATGGCATCACCAATTTTCAGGCCGCCATCCGCAATCTGGTGATGACCACATTGCGGTCCATTATTGGTGAAATGGAGCTGGATGAGGCACTCTCCTCGCGCGATCGCATCAAGGCGCGGCTGCGTGAAAGCATTTCGGAGGAGGCGCTGGATTGGGGTATCAGCATCAAGACGGTGGAAATCCAGGATATCAAGCCATCGGAATCTATGCAGCGCGCCATGGAATTGCAGGCCGCCGCAGAGCGTGAGCGCAAGGCCCAGGTAACGCGGGCAGAGGGCTCCAAACAGGCAGCGATTCTCGAAGCCGAGGCGCGTTTTGAATCCGCCAAGCGGGACGCGAATGCCCAGGTGGCGCTGGCCACCTCGTCTGCTGAAGCGATCCGGCGTGTCACCGAGGCAATTGGTGAGCATCACACGCCGATGATGTTCATCCTGGGCGAAAAATACATTCATGCCATGGAAAAGCTTGCTGCTTCGGATAATGCCAAGATGGTGGTATTGCCGGCAGATATCCAGGAAGTGATCAAGCGCTTCATCGGTGCGCGCAGTGCGGGCTAGGCAGGCTCAGTAATGCAAAAGGGCGCCGGCATGGCGCCCTTTTGCTCTGGCAAGCAGGATCAGAACTTCAATTGTGGCGGGAAGTTGAGTTCGAAATCCGAGTATTTTGCCGCGACTCCAAAGGAGCTTTCACCATTCCTCCCGGCATATTTTCCGAGCAGCGTTGAATACGTGTAGTAGTGGATCTTCTGTGTGGCGGTATCGAATTCGATGAAGCGCAACCAGCCGGCGCCACCGTTGTCAGAGTCCGGTTTGTCATCGAGACCGATGGTGTTGCCCTGGTAATCCTGCACAGTCTGATATACCGGATGGCCGGCGTCATTGGTGTCGATACGCAGGTTCTGCCCCTGTGAAACACCCTTGACGGTCTGCGTCCAGTTATGTCCGGCAAGTACCATGAAAATCTGGTCATTTTTCCGGATGAAGCTCTCCCAGACCTGGTCCGGCGATTGATTATCTGTTCCCGGGAAATAGGCCTTGTTGTCGTTGGATCGGGCAGTATCACCGGTGTAGTTCGGGCTGAGCCATTCATGCGTCGTGATGAGGGTGGGCAAGCCCTTGTGCGTGTTGATGACGCCCTGCGCCCATTGCAGGGCGGCCGGAGTGGGTTCCATTTCCAGTGACAGATGCAGGAAACGGTGGCCGGCGGCGATGAAGGTCTGAAAGCTGTCCATGCCATTGTTAAATGACCCGCCATACCAGGTTTTGCCGGCAAAATGCGTGGATTCCGGGCCGAAATACTCTTTCCACACTGTGCTGCCTGCCAGTGGGCGGTTGGCACCGGGGCCGGCATACCACGCATAGTTGTCATAGTCATGATTGCCGGGCACCATGCCATAGGGAATTCCGGCCTTGTCCAGCACGTTTATGGCGCGATTGGCGTTGTCCCATTCTGCGTGCGTGTTCCATTCCCGATAGGCACCGCCACCACCGGTACGGAACTGGCCGTTGCCGTGCTGCACCACATCGCCGACATGGGTTACAAACACCAGATTTTATCTGTGCGTGTTTCGGCCAGATATTGCATCTGCTGGATGAAGGTATTAATACCACGGGGCTGAGGCTTGGTGACGTCGGTGTAGTTTTGTGTGTCGGAAATGGCTGCGATGGTGAATTTTTCGGCATGAGCAAAGCCCATCTTCGCCAGCAAGGCAATGCTGCAGGCAACAAGCAGGGCGGGCCTGAAAAGGCGCTGTTTCATGGCAAGACAATCCTCCGGGTCAGTGTTTGTGCGGACGGCCTGCTGTGGCGGGCTGGCGATGGGGAGAACCTTAGCGCCAGGGGGTGACAGATTGATGAACAACCTGCCCGAACGAAGGTGTTGTTGGTTCGTTCAAAAATTTCCTGCACTTCAGAAATTGTTGCCTTGATTTTTCGTTTCGCAGCACATACAAAGAAAGTGCAGCGCATGCTGTGTCACAAAAGGGAAACCAGATAGTCACCTTATCGGATTTACTGACAACCTTTTGAAATTCCAGATCGGGTTAAATCCCGATACCGATGGAGCTTCCATCGATACGAAACGCCGCGCAATGCGGCGTTTCCCCTTTCTAGTCAACGGTTTTTGTTTCGGTGTTTGCCGCGAGTGTCTGGGTGCCGCCACCGAGTGCCAGATTCAGGGTGATCTGGGCGGTGAGCTGGTTATAGCGGTTCTCAAGCATGGCTGCCTGAGCCGTGCGCAGCGTTTCCTGACTATCCAGCCAGGTTTGCAGGGGGATTGATCCAGCCCGGTACCGTGTTTCGTTGATCTTCTCGGAAGCCTGGGCCTTCTCCAGCGAGATGGCGAGTTGTTCGCCCTGTGCCAGATATTGCCGGTGCGCCGACAGAGCGTTTTCCACATCACCCAGTGCCGTGTAGAGTGACTGGCGGAACTGTACGACTGCCAGATCGTAGTCTGCCTGCGAAACGCCTGTCTTGAGCTTCATCTCCGTGTATTGCAGGAAAGGCAGGGTCAGCTCGGCGGCAAGGCTGCCCACCGGGTTGTTCAATACATTGCGCAGCCTGTCGCTGGAGCTGCCGACCGTACCGGTGAGGGTGAGATCCGGGTAATAGCTCAGACGCGTATTGTCGACAGTGGCCAGATCTTCACGCAGACGCAGCTCGGCGGCTTGCAGGTCGGGGCGTCGCGAGAGCAGGGCGGCCGGCAGGCCAGGCTCGATAACGGGCAGATCTCCCGTTGGAAGTGACGGCGGCTCACCGAATTCCTTGGAGGGCGGGCCATCGAACAGCAGCGCAAACGAGGTGCGGGCCTCCTCACGCTGCTCCAGATAGGTGGTATGGGTGGCCTTCTGGCTCGCAAGGCTCTGTTCTGCTTCCAGAACGTCGAGTTGCGAAACGGAGCCGGCAGCATGTTTCACGCGTGCCAGCGCCAGGGTCTTTTCGGTATAGGCAATGCTTTCTTCGCTGAGGCGGATGCGCTCGTTGAGATAGGCGATCTGCCAATACAGTTTGGCAGTGCTGCCGATCAGGGAGAGGGCGGTGCTGGCTTTGTCCTGCTCGGTAGCCTGGAGTTCCCATTGGGCCGAATCCCGCGCGCTGGCGAGTTTGCCCCATAGATCCAGTTCATAGGAAACACCTGCCTGCACGGTGTGTTCGCGGCTGATCGTGCCGGAAGTACCCTTGAGTGAGCGGCTTGCGGAAGTGCTCGCGCTCGCTGAGAGGCTGGGCAGCATGGCGTCTTTTTCCAGCCCCAGGTTCAGTCGCGCAATCCGCAGCTTGATGGCAGCGGCTGCGAGATCCGCATTGTGGGCGAGGGCTTCGTCGATCAGGGTGTTGAGCTGGGCATCACCATAGGCTTTCCACCAGGCATCCTGTGCCGCAGCTGCGACTGGTGTCGTGTGGCCCCAGGCAGCCGGCAGGTTCGCTTGCGGAGCGGTGTAGGTGCTGCGCGTGAGACTGGCGCAGCCGCCCAGGGTGGCCACCAGGGCCACCAGGGCTACCAGGCGATACATGTCTTGCCGCAACGGCAAGGGTGGGAAACGGGTCTGTGCGTTCATTCTCTTGCCAATGCTTCAACAGGGTCCAGGCGTGCCGCGTTGCGTGCCGGCATGAAGCCGAAAATCAGGCCGATGAGGGTGGAGCAGCCAAATGCGGCGATGATGGAGGTGGTGGAGTAGACCATCTTGAAAGTTGGTACAGCCTCTGTCACGACAAGGCCGATCCCCCGGGCGAGGACGACGCCGAGTATCCCCCCTGCCAGGCAGACCAGCACCGCCTCGATGAGGAACTGCTGCATGATATCGCCCTGGCGTGCCCCGACGGCCATGCGCACCCCGATCTCGCGGGTGCGCTCTGTCACCGAGACGAGCATGATGTTCATCACGCCGATGCCGCCCACAACAAGCGAGATTACGGCAATCGAGGAGACCAGCAGAGTCATGGTGGCAGTGGTCTTCTCGATGGTTTGGCGGATGGTGTCGGTGTTGAACAGGTAAAAGTCGGTGCGACCACGGTGGCGCATTTTCAGCAGATGGGAAACGCCATTTTCGGCCGCCTCGGAGGTGACGGAGTCACTCACGCGCACCGTGATGCCCTTGAGGTAGCTCTGCCCCAGCAGACGGCTTTGTGCGGTGGTGTAGGGAACCCAGACGTTGAGACTGTCGTTGTTGCCAAAGCCGCTATCCTTCTTCTTGGTGACGCCAATGATGCGTGCGGGCATCGCACCGAGCAGGACGGTTTCACCAATAACGTTTTTCTTGTGGGGAAACAGGGTCTTGAGCGTGTTGTCGTCGATCACCACATCCTGTGCCAGGCGGGATTCACTGCCGGTATCGAAGGCTTGGCCCTGGGCGAATTCAAGCCCGCGTACGCGGAAATACTGCCAGCCCACGCCGTTGATAGTGCCATTGGCCGAAATGTTCTCGTAGCGCAGTACCTTGGAGGTGGAAACGCTGGGCGTGACACTATCAATAAAGGGCAACTCTGCGAGTGCCTCGGCATCCGAGGAAACCAGGGTCTGGATCATCCCGGAGCGCATGTCGCCAAAGCCGGTGCCAGGGTAGATATCGATGGTGTTGGTGCCCAGGTCACTGATATTGCTCAGAATGCTCTGGCGTGTGCCCTGTCCGAGGGCTACGACGGAGACGACCGAGGCGATGCCGATGATGATGCCGAGCATCGTCAGAAAAGTACGCAGGCGGTGCGAGGCCATTGCCAGGAGTGCCATGCGTGCGGCTTCGGCCATGCGGTCACGGCCTGCCTGCCAGGCACGTGCACTCTTGCCGGGGGTTGAGCGGGCGGTTTTGTTGCCTGAAGAGGTGGCAGATCCCGTATTGTTGAGGCGATCGGCAACGATCTTGCCATCCTTGATCTCGATGATGCGGCCAGCGTTTTGCGCTACCTGCATGTCGTGCGTGACGATGATGATGGTGTGACCGTCAGCATGCAGTTCCTTGAGAACCCCCATCATTTCGTGGCCGCTGTGGCTATCCAGTGCCCCAGTTGGCTCATCGGCGAGAATCACTTCGCCGCCGTTCATCAGCGCACGTGCGATACTCACGCGTTGTTGCTGTCCCCCGGAGAGTTGGCCGGGGCGGTGGTGCATGCGATCCCCCAGGCCCAGCCGCGTCAGCAGCTCGTGCGCGCGCTTGCGGCGTTCGAGCCTATCCTTGCCGGCGTAGATGGCAGGAATCTCGACATTGCCCAGGGCGTTCAGATCAGGCAGCAGATGGTAGCGCTGAAAGATGAAGCCGAAGTGTTCGCGGCGCAGGCGCGCCAGTTCATCCGGTTCGAGTCGCCCGGTTTCGCGCCCGGCAACACGGTAACTGCCCACGCTGGGGCGGTCCAGGCAGCCCAGGATGTTCATCAGGGTGGATTTGCCAGAGCCGGAAGCGCCGACGATAGCCACCATTTCGCCCGCAAATATCTGCAGATTGACGTGATCGAGCACGCGCAGGAACTGGTCGCCGGCCGGATAATCACGGCACAGATCAACCACTTCAAGTAGTGGAACTTGATTGCTCATGAGTGGCGCCCCTTACATGTGCATGGGCGGCGGACCCATCCGGCGGTTGTCAGTCTTTGCTGTGGTGCTGGCCTCGCTGAGAACAACCTTGTCGCCTTCGGCGAGCCCGCTGAGCACTTCTGCACTGACCGTATTGTTGATGCCGATGCGCACCTTGCGCGGGCTTGGCATTCCCTGGTCGTCGAGTACGCGGACCATGTAGTCGCCGTCAGGCGTTTTTTCGCCAAGGGCCACGGCAGGGATGGTCAGTGCATTCTGGGCGTCGGCCAGAACGATACGGACCTGGGCCGTCATCGAGATGCGCAGCTTGCGATCCGGGTTGGGCACATCCAGCAGCCCGTCGTAATAGATGGCGGAGCTTGTCGAAGTCGAACTCGTGGTGGTGCTTGAGCTTGAAGTCGTGGTGCTCGAATCCGAGGTATAGGAGTCTGGCGCCGGTTCCATTGCCCGCAGGGTGGTTTTATAGCGCTTGTCCGGCTCGCCAAGAATCGTGAAGTAGGCTTTCTGGCCCGGTTTGACGCGTGGAATGTCGGCTTCGGAAATCTGCGCCTTGATCGTTACCTGATCCAGGCGGGCGAGGGTGATGATCGTCGGCGTGGTCTGGCTGGCGTTCACCGTCTGGCCTTCCTTGGTGACCAGCGCGACGACAGTGCCGTCCATGGGGGCTGTGATACGCGTGTAACCGAGATTGACCTTGGCGGTATCCACGGTGATCTTGGCCTGCACGATCTGCGCCTGCAGCTGGGCAATTTCCGCTCGGGTGGTGGCCAGCGTGGCCTCCGCCGTTTCGTAGTCTTCGCGCGAACCGGCGTCCTGGTCGAGCAGGCCTTTGGCGCGTGTATAGGCCAGCTCGGCCTGCTTGAGGGTGGCCTGCTTGGCCTGCAGCTGGGCCTGTACGTTGAGGAGGGCTGCTTCATCCGTGCGCAGGGTGTTCTGCTGGGTCATCGAATCGATCTCGGCGATCAGATCCCCTTTCTTGATGATGTCACCCAGCCCGACTTTCAGAGATTTGACCTGGCCTGAGGCCTGGGAGCCGACGGTTACTTCCTTGAAGGCTTTGACCGTGCCGGTTGCCAGAACGGTATCTTCGAGGTTGCCGCGCTTGACCAGAGAGGTGACAAATTCGGGTGCAGGAGGGGGGGCGAGGAAGCGGTGAGCACCATACGCGGCGATGCCGATAACAATGAGCGCAATAATCGCATTACGCCAGGACAGCCAGGGTTTTTTCGTAGTCACGTTTTCAGGAGGCCCGCTTGGGGAGGGCGTTCAAATGAATTGAAAGAGTTATGGGCCGGGATCACAGGTGTCGGCCAAGTGTCATAATTATGGGCCAAAGCAAATGGGGCTGTCCTTAAAGTAAGGTAAAAGGGAATCAGGCGTGAACATCCAATTTGTATGGAAATATGTCTGGAAACGTCTCGTTCGTGAGCTTTTGTACGAACTGAGGAGGGGATATATGGGGTGCGGCCCGGCTTTGTGGTAGCATCGGCAGTTTGTTGATTTATCACCGGTCGGGGAATAGGCGCAACCAAGCAAGCACTGATTTGCCGCGATGCCAGTCTCTTGCGATGCAGTCTTGCCCCTTCTTTCAGATCCAAGGAAATTCCGCATGCAAACGAATGAAGTGACGTCCAGCGCGCTCGAACGCCGCATCGATATGTCTGTCTCACTGGTTGAGGTGGAAACGGAAGTGGCTGAACGCTTGAAGCGGCTCGGTCGCACCGTGAAAATGGCTGGTTTCCGTCCGGGCAAAGTGCCGGTCAAGATGGTTGAACAGTCGTACGGTCCCCAGGTTCGCAACGAAGTGTTGGGGGACAAGGTTGAAAGTGCCTTTACCAAAACGGTTCAGGAACAGAACTTGCGTGTAGCCGGATACCCGAAAATCGAACCGAAGGAAACTTCGGCCGAGGGGACGGTGGAGTTCACCGCGACGTTCGAAGTCTTCCCGGAAGTTGTGGTCGGCAGTCTTAGCGAAGTGTCGATCGAGCGTCCGGTTCTGACGGTCAGCGACGCCGAAGTGGATCGCACCATCGAGGTGCTGCGCAAGCAACGCGCAACGTTCGAGAAGGCAGATCGTGCTTCCCAGGAAGGGGATCGCGTGGTGATCGATTTCACTGGCCGCAAGGATGGTGAAGTGTTCGAAGGTGGGCAGGCTTCCGACTTCCCGGTTGTTCTGGGCGGTGGGCAGATGCTGCCGGATTTCGACAACGCCCTGCGTGGTCTGAGTGTTGGCGAAATCAAGACTTTCGATCTGACCTTCCCGGCTGATTACAATGCACAGCAGCTGGCTGGCCAGACTGTTCAGTTCGAAATCACCCTGAAGACGGTCGAAAGCCCGGTTCTGCCGGAAGTGGACGAAGCCTTCGCCAAGACGCTGGGTGTGACGAGCGGTGATCTCACCGAAATGCGTGCCGAGATCAAAACGAACCTGGAACGTGAAGTCAGCCGCCGTATCCGTGGCCGTCTGCGCGATCAGGCGCTGGACGTGCTGTCCAAGGCTTGTGCCTTTGAAGTTCCGCAGGCGCTCGTCGACAGCGAATCCGAACGCATGGTGGAAGCTGCCCGTCAGGATCTGGTCAAGCGCGGTGTGGACGTCAAGAATGTGCCGGTCGAAAAGAGCTGGTTTACCGATCAGGCCATCAGTCGTATCAAGCTTGGGCTGATTGTTGCCGAAATAGTAGGTAAGAACAGTCTGCAGGCTCGCCCCGACCAGGTGCGTGCACGCGTCGACGAAATGGCTCAGACTTACGAGCAACCGCAGGAAGTGGTGCGTTGGTATTACTCCAAGCCCGAAAACCTGCGCGATATCGAAGATGCCGTGGTCGAAGAGAATGTGGTCGAATGGGTGATGGGGCAGGCAAAGGTTTCCGACAAGGTCTTTACTTTTGAAGAACTGATGGAAGCCAAGCAGGCTGCTTGATCTCGCAGAGGTAATGACGGCGCCGGCCTCCGGCCGGCGCTTGCGACGGTTTTTGGTAGCAAGATGGAGAGACAGCTTTGAAATCCACAAGCATGCAGCAATCTGATTGGGATCCTGTCGGCCTGGGTTTGATACCGATGGTGATTGAACAAAGCGGTCGTGGCGAGCGCTCCTACGATATCTACTCGCGTTTGCTCAAGGAACGTGTGGTGTTCCTGGTTGGTCCCGTGACTGATTCCACGGCTAACCTGATCGTCGCGCAACTGCTGTTCCTCGAGTCCGAAAATCCGGACAAGGACATCTATTTCTACATCAATTCACCAGGTGGTTCGGTGACTGCCGGCATGTCGATCTACGACACGATGCAGTTCATCAAGCCCGATGTGAGCACGCTGTGTGTGGGGCAGGCTGCCAGTATGGGCGCCTTCCTGCTGACGGCGGGTGCCAAGGGCAAGCGTTTCTCGCTGCCCAATTCGCGTATCATGATCCACCAGCCTCTGGGCGGGTATCAGGGGCAAGCCACCGACATCGAGATTCACGCCCGCGAAATTCTTTCGCTGCGTGCCAAGCTCAATGAGATGCTTGCCAAGCATACTGGTCAGTCCATCGAGGCCATCGAAAAGGACACGGATCGGGATAATTTCATGTCGGCAGACGAAGCGCAGGCTTACGGGCTGGTCGATAAAGTCCTGACGCGTCGTGCCGATGCGGCTTGACGGAGCTTTTGGGAAGGAAGGCTGAAAATGACGGACAAAAAGTCTGGCAGTGAGAAGCTGCTCTACTGTTCGTTTTGCGGCAAGAGCCAGCATGAGGTGCGGAAGCTGATTGCCGGGCCGTCCGTGTTCATCTGCGATGAATGTATTGACCTGTGCAACGACATCATTCGCGATGAAATCGGTAGTGAGGCGTCTGGCAAACTGGAGCGTGGCGATCTTCCCACGCCCAAGGAAATTTCCGAGATCCTGGATCAGTACGTGATCGGCCAGCAGGCTGCCAAGCGCATCCTGGCGGTTGCCGTGTACAACCATTACAAGCGTTTGCGTCACCAGTCGCACGTGGCGGACGATATCGAGCTGGCCAAGAGCAACATCCTGCTGATCGGACCGACCGGTTCGGGCAAGACCTTGCTTGCGCAGACACTCGCACGTCTGCTCAATGTGCCGTTCGTGATTGCTGACGCCACCACGCTGACCGAAGCCGGTTATGTGGGGGAAGACGTCGAGAACATCATCCAGAAGCTGCTGCAGAAGTGCGACTACGATGTCGAACGTGCACAGCAGGGGATCGTGTATATCGACGAAATCGACAAGATTTCGCGCAAATCCGACAATCCCTCGATCACCCGTGATGTGTCCGGTGAAGGTGTGCAGCAGGCGCTGCTCAAGCTCATCGAAGGCACGGTGGCTTCAGTGCCGCCGCAAGGCGGGCGCAAGCATCCGAATCAGGATTTCGTGCAGGTGGATACCGCCAATATTCTGTTCATTTGCGGTGGGGCATTCGACGGGCTGGAGAAGGTGATCCGTAACCGTACCGAAACTGTGGGTATTGGTTTTGGTGCTGAGGTTCGCAGCCGTGAGGATGCGCGGATTTCTGAAACCCTGCGTCAGTGCGAGCCAGAAGATCTTATCAAGTTTGGCCTGATTCCCGAATTTATCGGGCGTCTGCCGGTCGTCGCGACTTTGCAGGAGCTCGACGAAGCCGCCTTGATCCAGATTCTGGTTGAGCCGAAGAATGCACTGGTCAAACAGTACGGCAAACTTTTCTCCATGGAAGGTGTCGAACTCGAAGTACGTACCCAGGCTCTGCAAGCCATTGCCCTTCGCGCCATCAAGCGCAGAAGTGGCGCGCGTGGCCTGCGCTCGATCCTGGAAAACGTTTTGCTTGACATCATGTATGAGCTGCCCAGCATGGAAAACGTGGCGAAGGTTGTCATTGATGAGGGCACCATCAGTGAGGGAACCGCTCCGCTGCTGATCTACGCTGAACAGCCGAAAGTGGCAGGCTCGAACTGAATCGGGGATTTACGCCTTGCAGGCTTGAATCCCCTGTTTCAGCCCCCATGTAGCACGGGTGAGATCACAAGGAAACACCATGACAACCAAGCCTGAACTTCCCTCCGAGAGCATTGAGCTGCCATTGTTGCCGTTGCGGGACGTGGTAGTGTTCCCCCACATGGTCATCCCGCTGTTCGTCGGGCGCCCGAAGTCGATCAAGGCGCTCGAAACAGCCATGGAATCGAGCAAGAGCATCCTGCTGGTGGCGCAGCGTTCAGCTGCCAAGGATGAGCCGCTGGCCGAAGATCTGTACGACATTGGTTGTGTGGCCAATATCCTGCAGATGCTCAAGCTGCCTGATGGCACAGTCAAGGTACTGGTCGAAGGTGCCCAGCGTGCCCGCGTCGAGAGCGTGGATGATCTGCGCACGCTGTTCATGGCCAAGGTCACCCCGGTGGCCAGCGATGAAAATGGCACGCACGAAATCGAAGCGATGCGCCGCGCCATCATCAGCCAGTTCGATCAGTACGTGAAGTTGAACAAGAAGATCCCGCCGGAAATCCTTACTTCCCTGGCGGGTATCGAGGAAGCCGGGCGCCTGGCCGATACCATTGCCGCGCACCTGCCGCTCAAGCTTGAACAGAAGCAGTCCGTGCTGGAACTGTTCAATGTTGGCGAACGTCTGGAACGTTTGCTGGCCCAGCTTGAAACCGAGCTGGATATCCTTCAGGTCGAAAAGCGTATCCGTGGCCGCGTCAAGCGCCAGATGGAGAAGAGCCAGCGCGAGTA
>DBTS01000119.1 GCA_002307175.1 Rhodocyclaceae bacterium UBA1310 | reverse complement strand
GATGCCTTCGAGCTGCTTGATGCGGCCTTGCTACTGGAGGAAGACGAACTGCTAATGGCGCTCCCGACGAAGGTGGCAATGCTCTGCGGTTCCACATAGAAACTCGTCGTGCCGTTGGTGACGGTGTAACTTCCGCCGTAACCCACATTGAGAGTCGAGGAGGTGCTGTATTTCGTGAACTTTCCCACACTACCCGTCGGCACGTTTACCGTCAGACCACGTTCAGAAGTTCCGGTGTTTTCTACTACCAGAGTGACGTTACCGTCGGTACCCTTGTACGCCGTGACATAGACATCGGAATACGGCTTTTCTGTCGCCCCGACACGGACAGCTCCGGGACGCACAAAGCGGGCAAATTGCGACATCACATAACCACGCTTGCTTACCGTACTGTCCTCGGAAATCAACCCATAGCTACGCCGGATATACCACCAGATATAGGCGCTGTAGTTGGCTACCATGGAGTTGTGAAGTTCCGTCCCAACCCCCAGTGCAGAGGGCCAGGCGTTGCCATCCGTGTTATCGGTGAAGTGCTCGGTCATCCATAGTTCCTTGCCCTTACTGCGGGCAAGCGGATAGTCCTTGGGCTGCACCCCGTAGAGGTGTCCGCCGATGATGCTGACGTAGTTGCTGGCAATCGCGTTGTTAAGGATCGGATTGGTCAGCGTTTGATTGAAATTCAAGGATTCGGCGACGAGAACCTTCTGCCCGGAGAGGCGTGAGCCCTGTGAGGTCAGAAAGTCGACGAAATCGGACGATGCCCAGGTGCCCGATTCATAGTCCGGTGCCCAGTCGGGTTCGTTCTGCAACGACAGCGCGTAAATCGGAGCGCTATTGCGGGACATATAGGTGGTGAAGTCCAGCAGATGGGTGGCATAGGCACTATAGGAAGCCGGCAACAGCGTTCCACCCTTGATGAGGCTGTTGTTGGACTTCATGCTGGCCGGAGCCGACCATGGCGTTGCCAGAATCTTGGCGCCGAGTGCGGAAGCTCGCGCCGCCGAAGGCACCTGGATACTCCAGTTCGATGAGGATGGATCAATACGCAGGCGCATGATCGACAGCCCGATCTGCCCATCACCACTACCGAATGCGGTATTGACCTGAGCCGTGGTCAGATCACTGATCCAACCAGCACCGCTCATGCCCCCGAACCCACGTATGACCTGGTATTCGGTACTCGGGCTCACTGTCACCGTCTGGGCCATCAACAACCCGCATCCCATGCATGACCCTAGCAACACGGGGATGGATAACACGATTCTTTTCAGCCGCACATCTGCCTCCGATTTATCAACAGGTATGTAGTTGTATCTCTGCTCTGTCAAAACACGGAGTCATGTTATGTGGCAGGTCTTTGCGTCACAAAAACCACTGCCAGGATGCTTGATTACCGGGACGAACGGTTTTCCATTCTTTGTTTGTGGATTTAATTATATCCTTTCAACATCTTTTCACGGCTCACAAATACATGCCAAAGCAATACAAAAAGCACCCGTTATGTATATTTTTTCTTTATAAATCATAATATTAGAGCACACTATCAAACATGACACTCAAAACACAACGATATTTCTCACCAGATTTTATCGCGGTATGCACTCATCGTGTCAGATCCTGCAACACCACGATTCAATTCCTGAAATTGAAACGCCAGCCGCATCATGCCAAAGCAAAGTGGTGTGATACTAAAAAGACAATACCGAACCACGCAAGCTGCTTCTCATCGATAAAGCAACAATGAAAGCAGCAAGGCACAACAGTGCTCTGCGGAAGCAATTTGTAATCGCCTTCTGAGGCTGTGTCGCTCAAACCTTGTTCAATTCTCGCTGGATATCTTCAGTGAGGAACTTCAGCATGCTCTCGAGAGTGGCACTAATGTGCTTCTCCGAAGGGAAAACGGCATATAAGCTGAGTGCTTCAGTCTGATATCCTGACAGTACCGGGGCAATCTCCCCTTTTGCCATGTGCGTTCGGGCGATTGCCGGTGGCATCAGAACAATGCCATTTCCGACAATAGCCGCCTCCATGAGGATACGATGGTCATTGCTCTGAAAGTTGCCCGACACATGAACTTCTTCTATATCAAAGAGATCGTCCCCCGACTGCACAAGCCTCCATAAATTTCCGTGAAATGTGTTGATCAAGCAGTTGAACTTCGCCAGATCATTTGGACATTCCGGGTGACCGTGTTTGAGGAGAAATTTCGGGGAAGCGTACATACGCCACCTGCGCCCACCCACCAGCTTTACCGCCTGCATTCCCTTTGGCACTTCATGCAAGGCAAGCAATGCAATATCAATCTCGTCGTCTATAAAGCGGATGTCACCATAGTTGATTCGGTGAAGATCGACACTGACTTTCGGATGCAGCTCCATGTAGCGCATCATCGCACCCACCAGGTAGTAATGCCCAAGTAAGGTTGCGCACCCCACGCGGATAAGGCCTGCCGGTTCTTTATGCCTGGCATTGGCCACCCCACCAATCTCGCCATCTAGTTCGAGCATCTGTTCGCAGTAAGGCAGGATATCTTTGCCAGCGTCAGTGAGCGCCAATGACCGATTGTTCCGCTGCAGTAACCTGACTCCGTAGGCTTCTTCCAGGGAAGCCACATAGCGGGAAACCATGGAGCGTGACATGCTGTGCCTGTCGGCAGCTGCGGCGAAACTGCCGAGTTTCACAGAATCAACAAAAACCCGCATCGCAGTAAAGCGATCCATTGTTCTCCTTTCGAACTTTCATAATCATCCGCACAGCCCTACAGGCAATCCGGTGCGCCCCCAAAAACTGAGGCAGAATCTTTTGAGAATAGGTCCTCAATCAGGGTTACCCATTGCCGCTGGTCTGTCGTCTACGGCATTTCAGCACATAGTTCAATCAATAAAATCCCGACGCTATATCATGAGCACTCGCTAAACGTTTTACCGGGATGCCGGGGCCTCACCCGGCGTCAGCAGCAAGCAATAATTGGGATTGAAAGTTCTCTTCGAGTAGTGAGTCCTCCTCGTCAAGCAACAGGGTAGCGCAAGCCGTCCTGTCTCCCCCGGCAACGAAGCCGGGGGCGCTTGGCCCCCTCGCGGCGCCCAGTCAGGCGCCGTTTTTTTGTTCTTCAGGGCTTTGTTTGGGTAATTCGCTTTCGCGCATCGCCTGCCAAGAGGATGTGTCACGGAAAGCGCTGAACTGTATCGTCAGTTGCTGTGTCTGGCACACATCATTCGGGTGGATCTGAAAGACGAACTGTTTGCCTACCAGATCAACGAGGACACTCTGGCGCTTGCGCAATTAATGGATGGCAGGCTGCTTCTGGTGGCCAATGTCTCTGACTTGACTCCCCAACAAATTCTCGACTGCTGCAAGTCACTGGCGGACACTGAGCGGGGCTTCCGGGTACTCAAATCCGAGATCGAGATTGACCGGTGTTTCATCGCCTGCAAAAGCGCATCAAGGCCCACGCCAGTCTATGTTTCATTGCCCTGATCCTCTATCGCGTCATGCGTGAGCGCCTCGCAAGTGCGGACTGCAAGCTCTCGCCTGAGCATGCGCAGGAACAACAGCAACGCATTCAGCACCATCAGATACGCATCAATGCTGCGGCGCAATCGATGACTGGAATCTCACGACGCTCTGACATTCATGACCGCGTCTTTGCTGCTCTGGGCCTCAAAAAACCCGCCAAACCACAACAATTACCGCTGTTGTAGTACACGTTTTTTTGAACCCAGGCTCAGAATAATCAAGCACTTGCGCGTTTAACTGTCGAACTCGGGGAGCCTCCACAAAATAGGGACGATTCAGTATTAAAAGCATCGAACATCATTTAATTTAGATATACGCAACAGGAAACACCTGCCCTTTCGGGCAGAACATTGCACCCTCATTTTTCGTCTGCGATGCCGATATACCCGATATACCTTTAGGCTCCCGCACTCGTACAGCATAAACAGTCTGTACTTGCCGCAGAAGGCATCCAGACACTGGCTCAGCGGTATCGAGGTCCAATCCGCCGTTTAATTAACCTATCAAAAATACTATTTCAATAGCTTAAAACTTTCTTGAAACACAGTTTTTGTTCAAAACTGTCCAAAATTGTACGGTTTAACGAATGACATTAGAGTGCAAAAAACTACGCTATATACCTCCTAATAAATTTCTATCTCCGCATCCATTAACATTTTAATGCCACACATTCAATAAAAATACAGACAAATAACACCCTATAGCTTTCAATTTTTACCACGTAAAATAGTACGTAAATAAAATTCACATAATACTCATATGTCAAACTTAGGAGGCATCATGTCAGTATTTAAAAGACTTTATCTCTTGATAGCTATATCTTTCATTGGCCTGACTTTCTCTGCATTTATAAGTTGGTACGAAAATCAGCGTATTTTTGAGGCAGCTAACTACTCAAACATCAATGCAGTACCTAGTATTGTAGACATCAATGATGTCACCTCAAACTTCTCTCAGGTAAGAGTATCTGTTTGGCAGCTTTTGGCGACCAATGATCAAAAAACAAAGGAAGAGATCAAACAACGTATTGCAAAATCACGGGATGCCACAGAGGTCGCAATAAAAAAATACGAAGATAACGACATTTCTAGCAATGAAGATAAAAAATTACTTCAAGACGACAAAGCAGCACTGGCTAATTACTGGCAGTTAATAGACAAACTGATTCCACTTGCCTATGCAGGAAAACCTGGCGAAGCCATCGAGTACATGAATCAGAACCAAGACAAAATCACCGCCATTACAAACGCATTGCATAGCCACAGCACTTTTGCAGTAAAGTTCTCTGCCGATTCGGCGGCAGAGGCAGTAAGTATAAAATCCAAATCAACACTACTTCAAATCAGTTTGGTGTTAATTGTGATTTTGGTTGTTACTACTGTAGGGTTGCTGATTGTTTGGAGTCTAAAGAAAATGCTTGGAGGAGAGCCAAATATTGCTGCGACAGTCGCCAACAAGATTGCCGATGGTGACACCACCACCCAAATTAAAGTTAAGCAGGGTGACACGTCTAGTTTGATGGCCGCAATGGTACGCCTTGTCGACAAGCTTGAATGGTATAAATCAATCATTGACGCTGTGCCCTTCCCGATTCACGTAATAGACATGGACATGAAGTGGGTTTTCCTTAATAAAGCATTTGAAAAACTAATGGTCGAGCGTGGTTATGTGCGCGACCGCCAAGACGCAGTTGGGCGTGCTTGCTCGACAGCCAACGCCAACATTTGCAACACCAAGAACTGCGGAATTATGCAGTTGAGAAGTGGAGTAAAAGAAAGCTATTTTGACTGGGGCGATCTCAAGTGCAAGCAAGACACGGCGAATGTTCTCAATGCCAAGGGCGAGACCGTAGGCTATGTAGAAACCGTGTCTGACCTGACTCCAATGCTTCGAGTCAAGGAATACACCGAGAAAGAAGTGCATCGTGTCGCCCTGAACCTTGAACGACTGAGTCGGGGAGACATCAATCTGGATCTCAAGAGTCAAGCAGCAGACAAGCACACCAAAGAGGTGGAAAACCAATTCAGCAAAATCAACAGCAGCTTTCAACAGGTTGGCAAATCATTGACGGCACTGATTACTGACGCCAACATGCTCTCGCAAGCCGCTGTCGAACTCAAGCTAGACGTACGCGCCGATGCCAGCCAGCACGAAGGCGACTATCGAAAGATAATCGAAGGCGTCAACGCCACCCTCGACTCGGTGGTTACCCCGCTACAAACCCTGATTGATGATGTTCAGGCACTCGCCAAGGAAGGAATTGCCGGAAAACTGGACAAACGAGGTGATCTGTCTCGGCATCGCGGCCAGTTCAAGGAGGTGGTCCAGGGGCTCAATAGCTTGATAGAAGCCATCGTAAGTCCTATCGATGAGATTAAGCGTGTAATGGTCGCATTAAGCAAAGGGGACCTCACGCAGAGTATCAACCAGGAGTACGAAGGGGAATTCAAGGCACTCAAGGACACGATCAATGACACCACGGCCAAGCTTGCAACCACTATATCTGAGGTAAGTATCGCCAGCGAAACTCTTACCAGTGTCACCAGTCAGATTTCGTCGACGGCCCAGGCTCTATCACAAGCTTCTAGCGAGCAAGCCTCCAGCGTGGAAGAAACATCTGCTTCAGCGGAGCAAATGTCAGCATCAATCCGACAAAATACCGAAAACGCCAAGATCGCCAACTCGATGTCGGCAGAGGGCACCAAAAAAGCTGCCGAAGGTGGTCGCGCGGTCATTGAGACCGTAGAAGCGATGAAACAGATCGCCAAAAAGATTGGCATCATTGACGACATAGCTTATCAAACCAACCTTCTTGCTCTTAACGCGGCAATAGAGGCGGCCCGAGCCGGAGAGCACGGTAAGGGCTTCGCTGTCGTTGCCGCTGAGGTACGCAAACTTGCAGAACGCAGCCAAGTCGCCGCTCAGGAAATCAGTGAGCTGGCTGGTAACAGTGTCGGCTTGGCAGAACGAGCTGGAAGTCTGCTCAAAGAAATTGTACCTGCAACACAAAAAACTGCTGACCTGGTGCAGGAAATCACAGCAGCATCAGAAGAGCAAACCATAGGGGTTGAGCAGGTCAATACTGTTATCGGCCAGCTTAGTCAGATTACCCAGCAAAATGCGTCCGCATCTGAAGAGCTTGCAGCCACAGCAGAAGAGATGAGTAGTCAAGCTGAGGCACTTCAGGAACTGATGGGGTTCTTCACCACAGAAACACAGGACAAGAACCTACCTGCAAAAACCAAGGCGACCAGCAAGGGAACGACACCACGTAAATCAAATGGGACTCCAAACAAGAAGACAAGCGGTGTAAACGATCTCAACAATAACGAATTCACCCGATTTTAGGAGCGATGATGGACGCCAACAACGCTAAATTGAGTGAGTCACCCCTCAAGCGGAACATACCTCAGTGTAATTCAGAGAGGCAAGACACCGCAGAACAGCACCAGTATCTGACGTTCTTGCTTGACAGTGAGATACTCGCGATAGGTATCCTATCAATCAAAGAGATCATCGAATACCAAAATGTTACTCCAGTACCGATGATTCCCGAATACATACGGGGAGTGATTAACCTGCGTGGTGCCGTAGTACCCGTTATGGATCTTCAGCTACGTTTTGGACGGCCTGTGTCAGAGGTAACGAAACGAACCGGAATAATCATCGTGGAAATCCGAACGGCAGAAGAACGCCAAGTTGTAGGGGTAATAGTAGACGCAGTAGACGAGGTGCTGGACATTGCGCCTGCAGACATTGAACCACCACCAGCCTTAGGCACGAAAATCCGAACAGATTTCATCCTTGGTATGGCTAAGGTCAGAGGAAGCTTCGTAGTTTTGCTAGACGTTGACCGAATGTTCGATTCGCAAGACAAGGATGTTGCACATCATACAGACAATACATTGGCACACGAAATATAGCCCCCCTAAAATCAAGGGATCTAACCGAACGGTTGATTTCTTTTACTTTGCCATACTCGTGGAAGCCTGTTACGAATCCAAGCTCAGACAGCATGTGTAAAAAACCAAAGCTTTAACCACATTGAATTCCGTACTTTTACAATTTTGGGGCATCCCCGGCAACGAAAGGATGCCCCAATTCAACCTATTTTCTTTGGTCCTTCAATGGTCAGTACGCCGCGACTTGCCCCCGCCGAAAGGGCTCGAACCTTTGGCTGCCTACAATAGCTATCCGGCGCAGTTTCGCGATTTTCTGAGCGGCCGTGTCCGCGTGGAATACTTTCGCGACCAGCTTGAGCAATATATTGGCCCAATGAACGGTGCGAACCCGACACTGGTGGAAGGCGTATTCCCGGAGGGCATGCGCAAGCACTGAAAAGACACGCCTGCTTCATAGTACATATGAGACAGACAAGGTCACTTCCCTCGGCCTGACTCTGGCAGCACAGGCAAGCTTCACCACCGCAGATAGCCATGTGGTCACGCAAGCCTAGATTGATCATATCCACGAGCGCTGCCGAAGCCCGCCAGATCCTCGGCGCCCGCGAGAACCCCACGCGCTGGGTCTGCCTGAGGAACAAACGGGAGCTCTGGCTCTCGTTTGCACGTCGCCCAGGAATTTTGATCATTCCAAGACCTTCCGGATAAGGTACGGTTCTTCATCCGAAAAAAATTCCGGGAATGCGTGTGGCTTAAGAATCCCCTAAGGGAGCGGACCTATTCTCTGTTTCATGGACGGTGCTTGCACCTCCCCCCCCTCAAAACAGAAAAGGAAATCATCATGAACGCACCCAAGATTATTGCGGTTGTTGCAGCTTCCCTCGGCCTGGCGCTGGCAGCGCAGGCAAGCTTTGCGGCCGCGAATGACCATGTGGTCACGCAGGCTCAGATTGATCAGATCCAAAAAGGTGAGAGCGCGGCTGAAGCCCGCCAGGTTCTTGGCGCCCCCGAGAGCACCACGAACTGGATTACCGGCACCAGCTCCATTGTCTACGAGCTTTATGCCCCCAATGAAGAATCGCAACTGGTGTATGTGAATCTGGACAAGAGCAACAAGGTCTCAAACGTTGAAGTGATCAGACGCTGATAGCACAGCAGTCGGCCCGAGGAAAGGACGGGAGCTTCGGCTCCCGTTTTCACGTCTGCCGGGAGCCACTTCCGGTGTTGCAGGCAAGGGCCAGGCTGCGCGGTTTAAGTCGGCAAAACAGCCTCTTCCGCAGGCCGGTCCGGCACCTGAATGATGCGCCAGTCTGCACGCAGAAGGGAATACTGGTAGAGGTTGTGATAGCAGCCACCCCAGAAACCAGCCTCACGTAGCAGCCCTTCGCGCGCAAAGGCGAGTTTTTCCAGCAGCCTGACCGAGGGGGCATTATCAATATGCACCAATGCCTCGATACGGTTGAGCCGCATGTGCGCATGCCCCCACCCGATTGCAGCCTGCACGGCTTCAAGCATCAGGCCCGCTCCAACATGCCCGGGAGCCAGTTCGTAGACAAGTGAACAGCAGCGATAATCCGGCCGCCAGCGGTACAGGCCACAGGTGCCGATCAACCCAGACACCCCACGCAGCTCCAGCCCCCAGCGCACGCCCGGATTTGTCTGGGCGCGCCAGCCGGCATATGCCTTGATGAGCAGCGCGGCCTCTGCCAGATTGCTCACGGGGTCTGCTCCCAGCCAGCGCATGTGCCTGGCGTCGCGATACATGCTCAGGATGGCCGGCGCATCAGCGGGCACTATCTCGCGCAAAACCAGGCGTGGCGTTTCAAGCAGGGGAAATTCGGTCATGAAGGCTCTGGTGGCAGGGCAATGCGGACAAGCACATTGCGTTGAACGGGTGCCTTCAGTGTAGCATCCGTCGCTGCGGCTGCAGGGAGAGGAGAAGATGCCCCTCCTTTGCCCATTTTTCCGGATCTTCGGACATTTGTGTGGGCCGCAAATAGTCTTCTTCTCTCTTCTCTACCGGGCTACTCGCTTCTGCAGGCACCTACGCTGGGCGGGTACCCACCGTGAACGATTACCACACCTGGCTGCGGCTGATGACATGAAGACCTACCCGCGCTAAAGCCAGAATAATCATTTTTCTGGTCCTTCAGGCTTTAGTACGGATCAGGTAATCGCTGCTGCAACAGACGCGGGCTTTTGTAGATACAAGGGTGACAATGAGCGCCAGCGAATTGCACCTTCCGCGTGAATTTGCGGGTGCCTACTCGTTCGGTGCAATTCACTGCGTTCATTGCACCCTACTTTGGGGGGCATTCCAGTGGGGCCGATAAAGCAGCAACGCGTGTTTTACCCACACTAAAGTCGGATGAACCATTTTTCTAAAGCTTCTTAGCGTGCCCCCAGCGCAGCGCGCATATCAAACCCCACCATCATGGCCCAGGGCGTATTCGTGGCGCCAATGCGCAGCGGCTCGAAGACGCGCACGTAGCCCTTGGCGTCAACGTAGCGATGGGTGCGGCCTTCACGGATCGCCAGCAAGGCCTCTTCCGGCAGATCCTGCGCGCGCTTGCCCTGCATTTCGTTGCGCGGATGTGTAACGTACACGCCGGCATTCGAAATCAGCGCCACGTTACCGATACCGAAGGGGCGGTTGGCAGAGAACTCTTCCTGCAACTGTGACAGGGCGTAATCCGCTCCAACGACGCCGATGAATCTGTCATTGACCAGAATGGGCTGCATGAGGGAAGTCATCAGCACCACTTTGCCGCCAACGGGGTATTGATAGGGCTCCATAAAGATCTCGCGACGGATTTTGCGCGGAATTTCGTAGAAGTCGTTTTGCCCCGGAACGTCGTAATTGGCCAGAGCTTCAAGCGCCACGCTGCCACTTCCCCGATTCCAGTACGGTACGAAACGGCCCGTGGCGTCATGCCCGGTGGTATTGGCAAACTGCGCATCAAGCCCGTCGAAGGCATTCGGTTCGCAACCGCAGGAAATGGCGAGCAGATCAGGGTTCTGTTCCAGGCTTTCTGCCATCAGGGCGTTCACGTCTTCGCGGTCGGGAACCCGCCCGCGGCGTTTGAGCCCCTGAATGGTGAAGCGGATGCCATTGAGTGCAGCCCCCATGCGCGAGAACCGCAGCTCAAGCAATGCGGCATCACGCGCGGCGAAGAGGCTCGCCGTCTGCATTATCGAATCAAGCTCGGCCCGCTCGACTTCGCTCACGGCCTGCCGACTCTCCTTCTGGATGGCGGTGATTTTGCCAGAGATATCTGTGGTGGCAGCCGCAGTGCGCTCAGAGAGCTTGCGTACTTCGTCAGCCACCACCATGAAACCACGCCCGTACTGGCCGGCATGCGACGCCTCAATGGCGGCATTGAGCGCGAGCAGGTTGCTGTGTTTGGACAGGCCACGGATCATCTCGGACACCGAGCCGATCTCAGCGAAGCGCCGATCGAGTTCTGCCACCAGCATTTTGACGTGGTCCAGTGTCTGATTGCGCACGCCATCCTGAGAAGGCTGCGCATAGCTCCCCTTTTCCTGCAGAAACATATTCTTCCTTCTTATATCAGCTAACAACGACAACCAGAGTCAGCGTAATCTTGTTCAGGCAGGGGCCGTTGCAACCAGGGCATTCGCGAAGGAATGACATATGGAGGGCCGTGGCGCCCACAACCCGGCGCGCACCACCTTCAACATGCCGATGCAGGATTTGCGTTGGCAAGACTCATGCCATGCGCTGGCGTATTGATGCGCAAACCCTGCTACATCAAGGCAGATACATTACCGGGCGATCTATCAGGCAAGCTTCCCGCCAGCAGAAGGCACTGGCTGCACAACACCATGCACACAACCATGCACCAAACAGGGCTATATGTGCCTTTTCGGTGCAGCGTACCAATCAGTACAGCTGCGCCCGGATCAGATCGCGATACACCCATGCGTGGTGCTGCAGAAAGGGATCTCGCCCGTCGCCAGCCTGTCCATAGACATGCAGCACGTGGCCGGCAGGTTGGAAATTCCAGGAGTGGCCGACAGTTTCGGCCCCCAGCGCGCCAAGCGCTGCATAGTTGAAGAAATACCCGTAGCCTGCCGCATGCTTGCGCACAAACGGCTCGACCACCTTGCCCACCACAGAATGCAGGTCTGCCGCCACACCGGCGAAATGCTGTAGGGCATGCACCAGCCAGGATTCCCCCTTCAGGTCACTGCAGACATCATCGAGATCCTGCAGCGTCAGCGGCACCTGAGGCACCACATCCAGCGCGTTGTTGATCACAATAGCATTATCGAAGCGCTGCGTGACGCTCGCAAAATCCACGGCAAAATCGAAATTGCCGGGTTTTGGCTGGGCAAAGGCATAGGATTTGAGCCGGTAATGCCTGTCGCGCAGCTCAAAAACATCCGCAATCTCTGCATGTGCCATGCTGTGATGCAGAAAAGCGTGAACCAGGGTTGCCATCGCTGCCCCCTGGCTATGCCCCACGAGGTAGAGGCGTGCGTATTTATGTATCTCGCAGTCATGCAGCACACGCAGGATTCCGTACCGGTCATCAAGCAGCAGGGAGAAGCTGCCGTGCGCAAATCCGCTGTGTACCTCAGCCGTATCGACTCCGGCAAACGAAACATGTGGATTGAGAAACCGGGTGGCGCGCATCGGCTGAAAGATGAAGTCTTCGAGCGCACTGGGCCTGGCGGAAAATACCGTGCCGCGAATGGCCATCGCATAGGCGCCGGCAAAATCTCCCCGCCCTTCATACAGCACCCAGGCCACCTGATAGGGCGAAAATCCGTTGTAGCGCGCATCTGCCGCAAATGCTTCCTCCGACCACGGACAGGGTGGCGCGTTGCGCGCACGCTCCAGAATATCGGCATACAGCTTCGCCCAGGGCGAATCCGGCCCGATCTCACCCTGCTTGTAAGCAACCAGATCCCTGGCCACAGCCTTGCGGCTGTCATAAACAGGTTCCGGATTCCAGAACCTTGGGTCGATTTCCGGAACATAGCGGACATCATCGGGAAACTTGAGGCGATCATCCTGGCAATCAAGCTCTACGCAAAACTCGATGGCCTGCGCGGCCTCCTCGAAGCGATAGCCTTTGTTGGCAAAATCACCACTGGAAAACGCCTGCTCAAGCCGGATCTGCACCTCGCCCATGCTCGATCTCCCCCAAGTTATGATCCCATGCGGGTAGGGCGGCAGCGTCTGGCCTGACTCCAGCGGCAACCCGGAGCTACCCGACTGTCAGTCTAGCCAAGCCGGAGCGAGCTTTCACCTGACCTGTCCGATCGGGCTAGGTGGACTCTTTGATTCCGGCCAAACCTGCTGACCCTACAAAAGAGGTAAAGACGCAGATTGTCACATTCTCCCTTGCGGGCAAGACCGCCCCGACCCAAAGGCAGGCCAATTCCCGCGCCGGCACTAGGATTCCACACTGCCAGAACGCGCCTGAGATTGCTCTGCAAAAAGAACTGCCAGCACCGCCTCGGAAAGAGGATTCGCTGCAATGCAACACAGATCTCAACTCTACCGCTAGAATGCAGCCCTTCGCGGTCCCCTACAACCTTGGACATATAGAAAATGCCGCACCTGAGCATTGCGACAATGCTGGTCATGCTTGTCACCTTGGGGCTTTCAGCGCATGCCTGGGGTGCCGGCAATGAACACCGCCAGAGCACGCCCGGCATGTTCGACTACTATTCCCTTACACTGCTCTGGGCGCCCAGCTATTGCGCGGAGTATGAGGGCGGGCCGAAGGCCTGCCGGGGCATCCGGCACATGGGGTTTGTGCTGCAGAGTCTGGCGCCAATGTTCGAAACAGGGCTGTGGCCGGAATACTGCACGGAGCAAACCCTTTCCTCTCTGGACAGGGCGACCTACGCAACACTCTACCCGGCCACGCCACTCATGGAGCGCGACTGGGCACAGCATGGCACCTGCACCGACCTGGGCCCGGCAAGCTTTTTCCAGCTAAGCAAGGATCTGATCACCGCCCTGCATATTCCCCCAGCATTCAGCAATCCGGATCAGCCATTCAAGGCAACGCGTGAAGACATTACCAAGGCATTTCTCGGCGCCAATCCGGATATCGGCGAAAATGAGCTGACCGTCAATTGCAACGACAGATACTTCACCAGTGTTCACGTCTGTTACGACAAGACAGGAACCAACCCGGCTCCATGCAGTGCGCGAGAGCTTTCCGCAGCGGCAAAATCATGCCCCGCAAGCTTTACGGTACGCAGTGTCAGGTAGTTGCGACGGAAATCGCTACGCGCCCTCCGCCCTGCATTTCCCACCTATCGCGCCGCGTTACGAAACCCGCGGAAGCGCCGTACGAATGGCGATGACCGACCGGCTGAAATTGCCAATGGCCTAAACGCATGCCAATGAAGTAGGGTGACAATGAGCGCAGCGAATTGCACCTTCCGCGTGCCTTTTGGTATGTCCACGCCGGCTATTTTTGTAGAGCCTACGGCGGAAATCGCTACGCTCCCTCCGCTTTACAGTATCAGCCCTGCGTTGGCACCTGCAGCAGCGATTTGCGGCCCACACTAAAGTCTGAAGACCCCTATTCCTTGACCGGCCTCTCCAATATCTGTTGCAGAGAAGGTGTATCCGTATAACGGATATCGGCAATGCGCCACCCCTGCCCGGTATGGGCCATCGCATAGATGAGCAGCGTCTGCCGTTTGCTCAAGGGATTGAGAAAACTGACCTGCACGGTATGCGGCATCGGCCCGGCATCCACCCGCAGAGCGGTAACCACCGGATCCTGGCTCGCCCAGATCGGGTCTCGCGAGAGGTTGCATATCCCCTCGACGCGCTGCTGACAGGCCCTATCCTGCGCAAAGAGTTGCACCAGCTCCGGCGCAAAATATTTATTCAGCTTTTCCGTATCCTGCAGAAGCAGGGAATCCGTCGCATGGGTAGGCTCAGAGGTATCGAACAGCACCTCCCACGCGTAGTCTCGGTAGAGCTGGCGCACCGTCAGTTCGGGAGTCGCTTCTTGCGGATCTGCCGGCGCTGGCGCCTCGGCCTGGGCGAAACAGGGGCAACACAGCAGAAACAATAGACAGGCTTGGCGAAGACGCATTCTGGGCTCCGTGAAGAGGCATTCCGCTGCGCTGAAACGCCGCGCTGGAAGACGGAAAAACAGGCCGCTCACGATACCCTGCCCGCCTAACCGGGCAAATCATGCGGCCCCAAGGGGCGGCATTGAGCCGACGTGCGCAGGCGGGTATAGCCTGCTTCTGCGCCCCCTGTCGGGAGGCAAAACAGTTACCCGCTTCACCCCCGTTTAAAAATCGCTTGCTATTACATAGCACACGATTTAATATTGACTCATGGATCGCAAGAAACCCCCCCCAGAGCAAACACCACCCGACCTGCAAAGACTTGATGCCCAGCTATGCTTCGCCGTGTATTCGACGATGCTGGGTTTCAACAAGGTCTATCGCAAGCTACTCAAGGCGCTAGGCCTCACCTACCCGCAATATCTGGTGATGCTGGTGTTGTGGGAACACGATGGCCTGCGGGTGTCGGAGATCGGCGAACGCCTGTTTCTGGACTTTCCGACGCTCACACCATTACTCAAGCGCCTGGAAGTGCAAGGGCTGGTGACGCGGCGACGCTCGGCAAGCGATGAACGCCAGGTGATCGTTTCACTGACGGAGGCGGGCACTGCACTCAAGGCCCAGGCAGCGGATGTGCCAGGTTGTGTGGCGACGGCACTGGATTGCTCGCTGGAGACGATTGGTGATCTGCGCAGCCGGCTGGTGGCGCTGCGCAACAATCTGATGCAGCAGGACTGATTTGTGAGCAGCATCCCGAAAAAGGATTTTTTAGAAGCTGTTCACGATCTGTAGC
>DBTS01000111.1:25081-37946 GCA_002307175.1 Rhodocyclaceae bacterium UBA1310 | reverse complement strand
ACGAAATTTCGGGGGAAGCTCAGTGGATGGTGAGCGCAATTCCGATTGCAACGGAAACGATGCAGGCTGCGAGTGTCACCTGGTTGGCGGTGACCCCGGTGGAATACAAGCCCTGGGTGAGAGGCCTCAGGAAAGCCTGGAAACGGGGTTTTAGCGCGTAGATGCTCATGTCTGGTCAGTGGTTGTCTTGCGTGTGACTGACTGACGGTAACAGGTTTTCAGGCTTCAGTGCGGGCGATAAGCCCCTGCGGGCCGGCTTCCAGCCAGGTGGCCGTGGCGTGCCAGTCAGCGAGAACCCAGCGTTCGCAGGCCTTTCCATCGACATCCAGGACATGGCGTGCAGGCATATGCGTATGGCCGTGGATCAGACAGACGGCATGGGTTTTCCGCAGCAAATTGGCGACAGCCTCCTGGTTGACGTCCATGAGCTTGCGGCTGACGGTCTTCTTTTTTGCCACGCTGTTGCTGCGGATACGTGTGGCAATGCGCAGGCGCACGAATTCCGGCGTCAGGTAGGTCACGGCCTTCCAGATCGGCAGGCGGGAAATCCTGCGATAGCGCTGATAGGGTTCGTCGTCGGTGCACAGTTCGTCACCATGCGCCAGCACGCAGGGCTTGCCAGCCAGTTCGAGGGTGACGATCTCGGGTTCGATGGAGGCGCCGGTGAATTTCCCGAAACGCCGCGAAAGCATGAAATCCCGATTACCCGGAATGATGCGCACGCGCACGCCCCGGGCAACGAGTTGCCTGATGTCGGTGGCGATACCGGCATTGAAGGCATCCCGCAGATCATCGTCGCCTGTCCAGTAATTGAACAGATCGCCGAGGATCCACAGGGTATCTGCGGCCTGCGCCGGCCCGGCCATGAAACGGCGGAAGGCCTCGGTCGTTTCCGGATGGGCAGGATTCAGATGCAGGTCAGAGATGAATAACTGCACTATCAGACGACTTCAGCTTTGTCGATGAGCACGGGTTCGCGTGGCACATCCGAATGGTAGCCGGTGCGGCCGGTTGCCACGGCGCGAATCTGCTCGACCACGTCCAGACCTTCGACGACCTTGCCGAACACGGCGTAGCCCCAGCCATCCTGTCCCGGATAGTCCAGGAATTCGTTATCAACGGTGTTGATGAAGAACTGTGCCGTGGCGGAGTGCGGATCATTCGTACGGGCCATGGCGATCGAGCCACGCACGTTCTTCAGGCCATTCTTGGCCTCGTTTTCAACGGGAGCGTTGGTCTTCTTCTGGCTCATGTCCGGCAGCATGCCGCCACCCTGGATCATGAAGTTCTTGATGACACGATGGAAGATCGTGCCGTCGTAGTGGCCTGCTTCAACGTAGGCGAGGAAGTTGGCGACAGACTTGGGGGCTTTTTCAGCGTCCAGTTCGAGCGTGATAACGCCGAAACGCGTGTGCAATTTGACCATTGATGGTTCTCCGGAGAATCAGGGCACAGCAGTGCCCTGGTTATAAATCGGTGGAATGACTTACTTGGCAGCGGCGGGGGCCAGACGGATGCTGTTGATGATCACAGGCTTGGTCGGCACATCGCTGAACGGGCCGACATTACCGGTCTGCACGGCGCGGATCTTGTCGACCACGTCCATGCCGGCGATCACTTTGCCGAACACCGCGTAGCCGTAGCCATCAGGCTTGGGATAGTCGAGGCTGCTGTTATTGACGGTGTTGATGAAGAACTGCGAGGTGGCCGAGTCCGGGTCGCCGGTACGGGCCATGGCGATCGAGCCACGCACATTCTTCAGGCCATTCTTGGCCTCGTTCACAATCGGCGCGCGGGTCGGCTTCTGGCTCAGGTTCTCCGTGTAGCCACCGCCCTGGATCATGAAGTCCTTGATCACGCGGTGGAAGACCGTGCCGTCGTAATGTTTGTCTTCAACGTATTTGAGGAAGTTTGCCACGCTCTTGGGAGCCAGAGCGGGATTCAGTTCTACGGTGATGTTGCCCAGATTGGTGGCAATCACCACCGTCGGTTCAGCTGCCTGGGCCGGCATTGCCAAGCCCAGCAGGAGCATACAGGATGCTGCCAATGCTACGAAACCCTTGAGTGTCTTCATCATGATAATCAGGTCGATCCTTCGTAAATGATTTTCCAGCGTCCGTCTTCCTTGATCCAGTACTGACGCTTGGTTGAGACGTTGTTCACATTATTGCTGCGATAGTCCTGGTCAAAACTCACCATGACCATCTCTTCCTTGCCCGGGTTGCGCAGCACGCTCAGATTGCGCACGCTGACCTTGACCCAGGCCTTGCTGGCGTTCACGTCGCGTTTCTGCCGGCCCCAGCTGGCGAGATTCAGATTACCGGCGCGGAAACGGCTGGAATAGTGCGAGAGATACCTGTCGGTATCGCGACTTTCCCAGTCAGCGCGCCAGTTTTCGATTTCCTTGTCGAGTGACTGCCGCTGGGTTTGCCAGTCATCAAGCGACAGCCACTCGACGCCATCGCTGATGATGATCGGCGTTACGCCGATCTGCAGATAGGTGCCCAGTGTATCCAGATCCTGGTTTGCCAGCACCACGCAGCCTTCCGAGGCTTTTGGGGGGCGCGCAAAAGTATCCGAAGGCACGCCGTGCAGCCAGATCCCATGCCCGTTGCGCCCCTGCATCCGATCCCACTCATTGGGATAGTTCAGCGGGAAGGCGCGCTTGCCATAGTAGTCGCCGATTTTTTCGCCGGGCAGGATGCCGGTCACCTGATACACGCCGATCGGCGTCTTCAGGTCGCCTTCACGGGTTTTTTCAGCACCAGCCTTGCCCTGACTGACGTACCAGTCAGCCACAAAGACGGGGCGCCCCTTTTCGTTGCGATAGACGTACAGGCGCGACTGCTTGGTGTCAACGACGATGGCGTAGTTCTGGTCATCGCGCAGCTGCAGCAGGTAGCGCGGTACGGTGTTTGTCGTGGGGCGGCTACGATAGCCCTTGAGGCGGGCTATGGCTTCCTCACGTAGGTCGTTGACGCGCTCTGCCGGTGCATTGGTGGCGTTGCCGAAACCGGTCAGGGCTTGCGAGCGGGCCAGCAGCAGGTCGCCACGGATCAGGTGTGCCAGACGGAAATTCGGGTAGATACGCAGCAGATTGTCTGTGCGCGTCAGGGCGATATCCAGCTGGTTGTGATCGATGTCGCGCATGATCAGATTGATCGTGGCATCAGGCCCAGCGTCCGAGACACCAGCTATGATGGCGTTCGGGGCACCGGCTTTTGCAGAGAGAGCCAGAGCCACGCATGCCACAATGCGTTGAGACCTGCTGAGGAAAATGCTGTTCAGGGTCTTCTTCAACGCCCGATCCGCTCCTGGACGATCTGCCAGTGTCCGTTACGCTGGGTGAGTTCCAGCGTTTTGCCACTGGCCGAGTTGAAATTGGCCGAATCGTAGTGCTGCTTGAAGCGCGCGGTGGCGTGATCTCCATTGACGTGGATTTCAAGTTCAGCAACCGAAACCTTGATGTTGCCGGGTTTGGTTACGCGCTGGGTGCGTTCTTCCTCCCAATCCTTGCGCGATTTGCGGTCCGGTACCTGGAAATCCTTGGCGTAGTAGGAAAGGTATTCCCGCGCGTTCTTGTTCGACCAGGCACTTGCCCAGGCCAACACAGCGCTGCGTACGGCGCTCTTACCTTCTTCTGCAGGTGCCGCGGCAGCCGATGATGAGGCTGCGCTCTTCGATGACTGCGCCTGGGCACTTGTCGCCGCAACTGCGGCCGGGGCGGCAGGTGCGATAGCGGGGGCCGGCGGTTTTGCCGCCGAACTGGCAATGGCTGCCTGCACAGGCTGGGCCGGCTTGGGCGGTTCGCTACGGACTGGTGCCGGTGCTGGCGCAGCAGCAATGGTGACCTGACGGGTAGGTGCGGCAGGCACTGGCGGCTTGGCCGGTGCCGCAGTCAGTTCCCGCAGGAGATTCAGCTTGGCCTGTGCATTGGCGTTGCTGGAGTCCGTCTGCAGGGCCTTGTCGTAGGCTTCCCGAGCCATCTTGGCATACAGATCACCCAGGTTTTCGTGTGCCACAGCGTACGAAGGATTGGTACGAATGGCCATTTCCAGCGCAGCCTTGGCCTTGTCGTACTGCTTCTGCTGGGCGTAAATTACCGCCAGGTTGTTGTAGGGTTCTGGCAGTTCCGGGGCATCCTGGGTCAGTTTGACGAAGACGGCAGCCGCTTCGTCAAGCTTGTTCAGTTCCGTGAGGATCACGCCTTTGAGAAAGCGGGCCTGACGGTCTCTGGGGTTGGCGGCAAGTGCGCGGTCAACCTTTTCCAGAGCCTGGCTTTGCTGGCCTTGCTGCATCAGGGCCTGCGCTTCGGCGACGACGGAACCCGCAGGCGGGTTCTGCGCGAATGCAGGGATGCTGACTGCAGACAGAACCACCATTGTGGTAACCATTGTGGTAACTAAGATGCTGTAACAGGCAGGGCTCGAGCGGCGCATTATGGTAGAGTCGGTCCAGTGCTAATTCGCATTATCGGCGGGATTCTACTGTACACCAGCTCCGAATCCCACTGCCTTACGCGAACTTACTGCCCCGTACGCAAGGGCTGGCATCAGTCTGACATTAGAACAATCTTCAAGAATATGCTCAAGATTCATAACACTCTGGCTCGCGAAAAGCAGGATTTCATACCTTTGGAGCCCGGCAAAATCCGCATGTATGTGTGCGGTGTGACCGTGTACGATTACTTTCATATCGGCAACGCCCGGACCTTGACGGTGTTCGACATGATCTACCGCTGGTTGCGCACGAGCGGGTTTGACGTCAAATATGTTCGTAACATCACGGACGTGGACGACAAGATCATTGATCGTGCCAACAAGAACGGCGAACCCATTGAGGCTCTGACGAGCCGCATGGTCGATGCCCTGCATGAAGACTGTGACCGCCTGCAGATGCTGCGGCCCAGTGTGGAGCCACGTGCCACGCAGCACATAGGCGACATGCAGGAGCTCATCGGCCGGCTCGTAGACAAGGGGTTGGCCTATCCGGCAACAAATGGCGATGTGTATTACTCGGTGCGCGATTTCGCGGGGTACGGCAAGCTTTCGGGCAAGTCCATCGACGATCTGCGCTCCGGTGAACGCGTGGCGGTAAATTCCGCCAAACGTGATCCGCTCGATTTCGTGCTCTGGAAGGCTGCCAAGCCGCAGGAACCGCACTGGCAATCACCCTGGGGCAATGGCCGCCCGGGCTGGCACATCGAGTGTTCGGCCATGTGCCATTCGGAGCATGGCGATACGCTGGATATTCACGGCGGTGGCTGGGATCTGCAGTTTCCTCACCACGAGGGCGAGATTGCCCAGAGCGAAGGTGCCAGCGGCAAGCCACTGGCCCGCTACTGGGTGCACGCGGCTTTCCTCAATATGGACAATGAAAAAATGTCCAAATCGCTGGGTAACGTTTTTACCACGCGTGAGGTGCTCGCCAAGCTTGACCCGGTGCAGGGCGGCGAATCTGTCCGCTTCTTCCTGCTGCGCGGGCATTACCGCACGGAGATCAACTACACCTGGGATATTCTGCAGGATGCCCGTGGGGCGCTGGTTTCCCTGTACACCGCCTTGCGCGATGTGCCGCCAGAAGCCGGGGTGACGGAAATCGACTGGAGCAATCCGTACGCGGCGCGCTTCAGGGATGCCATGGACGATGATTTCAACACGCCTATGGCATTTGCCGTACTGTTTGATTTGCGCAACGAAATTCACCGCACCCGTTCTCCGGCCCTGTCTTCAGTCTTGCGCGCCTTAGGCGGTACGCTCGGTTTTCTGCAGGCTGACCCGGCGGCTTTTGTGCAGGGCAAGCCGGTGGCCGGAGATGAGTCAGACGAGATTGACGCACTCATCGCCGCGCGCGCTGCGGCGAAGAAAGCGCGCAATTTTGCCGAGGCAGACCGGATTCGTGACGAAATCAAGGCGCGTGGCATCATTCTCGAAGATGGCGCCGGAGGCACCAGCTGGCGGCGTGCCTGAGCTTGGTGAGGCAGCACGCAATCTGGATTGCTGCGGCCTCACGAGAATGCAGTTGATTTGGATGAATGCGGAGTTCGTGCTGCCGTTTTGAGTGCAGCAAGATCATGAACAGCTTCTGACAACTGGAAAGGAGCCGGCATGCAGGTCTATGTCATTGCGAACCCCAAAGGGGGCGTTGGCAAGAGCACACTGGCAACCAATCTGGCGGGTTTGCTTGCACGCAGATATGAAGAGGGGCAGCACGGTATCCGCGTGATGCTCGGGGATCTCGACCGGCAACAGTCTTCGCGGTTCTGGCTGGAACGCCGCCCACCTGTCCTGCCTGTGATTCACACCTGGGAAACGCCCTCTGGCAAAGCGCGGCCGCCGCAGGATACAACGCATGTTGTGCTCGATACGCCGGCCGGTCTGCATGGTGACAAGCTCAAGGAATGCCTCAAGCTTGCCACGCGGGTGCTGGTGCCGATCCAACCGTCGATGTTCGATATCCTTGCCACCAAGGATTTTTTCGACGAGTTGTCCGAAATGAAATCCGCCCGCAAGGTTTCGGTGGGTTTTGTGGCCATGCGCGTGGATGAACGCACGCTGGCCTCTGAGGAACTGAAACGTTTTCTGGCGGGGGCCAATCTGCCGCTGATTGCCACGCTGCGCGACACGCAGAACTATGTGCAACTGGCAGCGCATGGCATGACGCTGTTTGATGTGGCACCCTCACGCGTTGAAAAAGATCTGCAGCAGTGGCGGCTTATCGAATCCTGGCTGGGCCTGGTTTTGCCTCCCACGCTCGATTAACGGTCCAGTCTCAATTGCAGGGCTTCCCAGAGGCCTACCGGATTGTTTGTGCCAATAAGTATGCTTTTGCCGTTTTTCTGCTTCACCAGGATCGCATCAAACCCCGAGACGTTATAGATCCAGCCGCGTCGGGTGTAATGGATGCCCCAGCCATCGATCCATGTTGAGCGCGTCATTTCAGCGCTTTCGATTTCGCGGATGTCGATGTGTTTGCGGATGAATCCATAGCCGAAATTCCACGACAAGGTGGTGTCTGTCACGGCAGTGGTCAGCGAGGAAAACAGCAGCATCAGAACCGCCAGTGCCACACAGATGCCAATCTGGAAACCGCGCAGATTGGGGTGGGTGATGGCTGAGGCCATGCAGATGGCGAACGGAATGGAAAACAGGGCTATCAGCATGGTGCCTGCCTGCACATGCCGGTAATCCGTCAGAACGGTGGGGCGTGAACCGGATGAACTGTCATCACGGCGATGACGTCTGCTTGCCTTGCCCAAGAGAACTCCTCCTAACAAAATTTGATCATGCTTCTGCGAGCCTGGCTTGCGTCAGGTGCTTCCAGCGCGTGCCGGATGGGCATTTTCGTAAAAACAGCAAGGCAAGAGCGGGATTGTGCTCGTCCTGCTTGGGACAACTCTCGCCTGCATCGGAAACCACGGGATTATCGCCGAGGCCGGCGTAATCTGCGAGCAGATATTCCTGATCTTCCTCTTTGGGGACAGCCTTTTGTCACCGCTCTGTAGATTGTGAAGTTGAACTTGGGTACGCTGGCGTTCATGATTGAGGGGGATCACGTGGGCAGGAGACACCAGCCGTGATTGGCCCGTTACTTGTCGGAGCGATAGAGATGATCGGTAAGAAGAGATTACATGTCGGCTTGTTGATGCTTGTGCTGTTGGGCGCCACTTGGATGGCGCATGCCGAGGTTTACAAGTGGGTCGATGCCGATGGCAAGATCCAGTACGGCGATGAACCGCCCAAGGGCGTCAAGGCGCAAAAGATCACGGGTGGAGTGACAGTGCTGCCTGCCGCGAAATTCACAGGTTCATCCTCTCCCGCCGCCAAATCGGCCGGCAGGGAAGAAAGCCCCGCTGAAAACAGCAAGACAGAGGACTCGCGGCAGTCGTCGTCGAGCGCGTCCAGTGCCGATGCCGCTGAAGAGGCGCGACGCAAGGCAGTAGCGCGGTGCGAGAAGAATCGTGGCACGGACTGCCAGGATGAGGCAGAGTCGCAGACCGTTTTGCCAAACGGCGAGGTGTACCAGCCAATGCCGGGCTGGAGTCGTCCGCCGATCCGGCCATCCCAAAGCCAGTCCAGCCAGGCTTCCTCGAATGCATCGAGCCGCCGAGCGGTAGTGGTGCGTAAGGTGCCTGAGGCAGCACAGAGCGGAACGAAGAAGTAACTCCGTTCCGCCTGTTTTAAGTGTTCAGATCTTGGGTAGCTGCAGGTACTGAACGGCATCTGCCGGCTTACCGCTTGGCAGATGTGGCAGTATGCCCAGACATGGTGCCGGGATGCTGGTCTTGAGGGTTTCCAGGTTTTCTGTCAGACGCGGCATTTCCGGCTGCAGGGTATTGCCGACCCAGCCGGCGAGCGTCAGCCCGCGTGAGCGGATTGCTTCCACCGTGAGCAGCGCATGGTTGATGCAGCCCAGGCGCATGCCGACCACGAGGATGACGGGCAGGCCAAGTGCCTTGGCCATGTCGGCGCTGTCAAAGTATTCGCCCAGCGGCACCCGGAAGCCGCCTACGCCTTCCACCAGCACACGATCCGCGCGCCGTGCAAGTTTCTGGAAACCGGCGAGAATGGGGGGCAGTTCGAGAAACACGCCTTCTTTCTTCGCGGCAATGTGCGGGGCAATCGCTTCGCGCAGACAGACCGGATTGACCTCGGCCAGGGAAAAGCCTTTTGAACTTGCCCCAAGCAGGGCGAGGGCGTCTTCATTGGCCAAGGCGCCATCAACCATCTCGGCTCCAGCCGCCACCGGCTTGTAGCCGACCGCCGAGAGTTCCTGTTGCTGCCAAGCCTGTAGAAGTGCACAGGCGGTGAAAGTCTTGCCGATTTCAGTATCGGTACCGGTGAGAAAATATCTTTCTTTCATATCATTCCTTTTGGGCACTCAGATAGATTACGTCGTGACTGACGGGGAGTCCGCCAGGGGTGCGGAACTCCTCATACGCGGCAGACAGGCGCGCCCACGCCTGCCTGCCCAGCAAACCTTGACGCCGACCGGCGATGACATGGGCGCCGAGCTGGCGGATGCTGCGCATGAGGGTGGCGAGGTCAGCGAAATACCCGCATTCTCTGCCCGCCTGTAGACGGATCTGTGTAAACCCCGCAGCATGCAGGGCAGATTCGCAATCTGCGGCAGAATCAAACTCCCGCACATGGGGAAAGCCATCCACCTCTTTGAAAACCTGCCGGAGTTCGAACATGGTTTGCGGTCCCAGCGTTGCAACGCGCAACAGCCCACCGGGTTGCAGGGTCCGGAAAGCTTCGGTGGCGGCAAGGCCGGGCGAAGTCCATTGCCATGCGAGGCTGGACCAGTACATGGCCAGCGTTGCCGAGCGGATCGGGAGTGTCTCGATATCGCCACAGGCGACGCCAAATACATCAATGGTGCGGCACATGCCCAGTGCTGCATCCAGGCCGAGTACGCAAGCCTGAGCGTTGTGCGCGGCGAGCAGGCGGGTGCCGTTGCCGGTGCCGCAGCCGGCATCGAGAATCCGGCCCTGCAGATTCTGCGGGCAGTGGCTGAAGAGCTGAGCCACGATACGGCCCTGCACGTCAGCCACCGCATCATAGCTGGCGGCGGCGGCTCCAAAGGCCTGCCGGATGGCGCTTTTGCCAGGGTCACGCTGTGTCATGCAAGGCCCTTATCAGTTCCGCGAGCTTTTCGGGCTCGGCAAGCAGGGGAGCGTGGCCCGCATTTTCCACAATCAGCAGCTGCGAGGCCGGATGTTGCTGATGCAGCCATTCACTGCCCGCCACCGGCATGATTTCATCGGCACGCCCATGTACCAGTGTTAACGGCAGACCGGGTGCGAGCGTCGCCTTGCGCAGATCTGCAGAAAACAGGATTTCGAGGCCTCGTTCGAGCGCCTCACGGCCTGTGTTGGCATCACACAGTGCTGACTCAAGAAGCTGGCGTGCCTGCTGTGGCTGAGCCTCTCCCACCAGCTGCATGGCGAGAAAGCGGCGCATTGTGCGCTCGGGAGATTGCCTGAAGCCCGCGCGGAATTTCTCCAGCAAGGCGTCATCCAGCCCGTTGCCCCAGTCGGCTGCTGTGCGCATGTGGGGGCTGCCGGCGATCAGCAGCAGGCCGCGTACCTTTGCAGGGTGGCGGCTTGCCATGCACAGCGCCAGCATGGCACCCAGCGACCAGCCGACCAGCAACCCTGAATCCGGCAGTCCTCCGGCCATTGCATCTGTCCAGCTTTCGATATTGGAGCAGGGCGCCTGCAGCTCGGGCGTGTGGCATTCGAACGCATCGAGCTGGGTCGTGAGATCCTGCCACAGTTTCGGCGAGTAGCCCCAGCCATGCAGCAAGGTGACGGCGGGCCGGCTCATGCCCGAGGCTCCGAATCGGACAGGTCGGCTAGATCAGACAGGGCCCGCAAGGCCTCACAGAGCTGCCCAAGCTCGGCTTCCGTGTGTGCGGCGGAGAGTGACACGCGTAGGCGCGCTGTGCCCTTGGGTACGGTGGGCGGACGAATCGCAGGTACGTAGATGCCGCAGGCTTCGAGTTGGCGCGAGACCTCAATAGCCTCGGCATTGCCACCGATGATAACCGGCTGGATGGCGGTGCCGGAGGGGAGCAACTGCCAGCGCGTACCTGCCAGGCCCGCATGCAGGCTGCGGATCAGGGCCTGCAGATGGGCGCGGCGATCATCCGCGTGGCTGATCAGTTCAACGGCGCGTGTGACACAGGCGGCCAGCAAAGGGGGCATGGCCGTGGTGAAGATATAGGGGCGGGCAGTTTGTTCCAGCCAGCGGATCAGGACCTGACTGGCCGCCACAAATGCGCCACCAACGCCAGCTGCCTTGCCCAGGGTACCCATGAGGATGATGCGTGGTGACTGCAGACCGAATGAGGCCAGTGTGCCGCGCCCCTGCGGCCCGAGTACGCCAAAGCCGTGGGCGTCATCCACGAGCAGCCAGCAGTCGTAACGTTCGGCCAGTTCGAGGAGGGCTGGCAGCGGCGCGATATCGCCATCCATGCTGAACACCGCATCGGTGACAATGAGTTTGGTTTTGGCGCGAGATTGTGCCAGGGCGTGTTCCAAAGCCTGCAGATCAAGATGGGCGTAACGGTGCAGTTCGGCCCGCGAGAGCAGTGCACCATCGACTAGTGAGGCGTGGTTGAGCCTGTCGGCAAAAATCGCGTCGTTGCGCCCCAGCAGTGCCGGCATCACCGCCAGATTGGCGAGAAATCCTGTGGAAAAACCGATTGCGGCTTCAAATCCGGTGAATTCGGCGAGCGTCTGGTCCATCGTCTCATGCGCTTCGGTGTGCCCGCTGACCAGATGGGAGGCCCCTGAGCCTACCCCCCAGCGGGCCGCTGCGGCCTGTGCCGTGGCAATCAGCGCGGGTGCATTGGCCAGCCCCAGATAATCATTGCTGGCAAAGCCCAGCATGGGTTGTTCATCGCTCAGCATGGCCGGGCTGCAGGGGAGATTCTGGATTCTGCGGCGGCGCAGCTGCGAGAGTGTGCCAAGCTCGTCGAGCCTGCCAATAAGCGCATCCTGGGCGGGGAAACTACGGGACATGTGGCTCAAGCCTGCGGTCGAAAGGCCGCTATTCTAGGCCATGCGTCGAAAACCGTCGAATCAGCTGACGCCGAGCAAACCGTGATTCTGCAACCAGGCCTGACAGGCCTGCGTCCATTTGGCGATGCTGGTAGCCGCCTCTGCACGCAGTGCAAAACCGTGCCCGCCGTCGTCGTAGATGTGCAGCTCAGCGGGGATGCCCGCTTGGTGCAGGGCGAGGAAAAGCTCTGAGCTGTTCTCGGAGCTGACGCGGTTGTCGTTGTCCGCCGTCACCAGGAAGGTTGGCGGGGCTTTGGCCGTCACCTGGGTGTTGACGGGGAACTCCGCGTATAGCGCGTTCTTGACCTGGCTCGGAAAAAAAAGCTGCTCGCGGCTGGCGTGCGAATAATGCATGTTGCCAGTGTAAGGGCCGTAAGCGAGGATCATGAAATCCGGGCGGGCACTCTCTGCGTCCACCGCATTGATGTGGGCATACGTCGGGCGCTCGAAAGAGGTGCCGGCACAGGCTGCCAGATGGCCACCTGACGACAGGCCGATCACGCCCACTCGCAGTGGGTCGAGCCCATACTCGTGGCAGCGTGAGCGCACCAGCCGGATGGCGCGCTGCAGGTCCTGCAGTGCCACCAGATGCGGATTGTCGTGTGGCTCGACGGGCAAACGGTATTCCAGCACAAAGGCTGTGATGCCCAGGGTGTTGAGCCAGCGGGCAGGCTCGCTGCCTTCCTTTTCCATGACCAACTGGGAGTAGGCTCCACCGGGAACCACAATGACCACAGTGCCATTTGGATGTGCCGGAATGAATGGCGTGATGGAGGGTTTGCGAATGCCGCGCACATTACCGGATTTGGCATCCATGACGCGGGCAAAGGCGCTTTCCATCGGATGTGAGCCGGGAGCCTCGCCGGGCCAGATGGAAAAGGATTTGCCGGGATGAATGCCTGTATCGGTCAACATGCGATGAGTCCGTAATGATTTTGCAGCCACTCTAGCGCAAATTCATTGACGAGGTTTTGCGCAAACAAAAAGACCGGCGCAAGGCCGGTCTTTTCAACAGCGCATTTCTTTGCTTTATTGCTGCGGCTGGGCTTCTGCCACCTGAGCCTTCTGGGTGTCCTTGCTTTCTTCTTCTTTGGACTTGAGCGTTTCGATACGCATGCCATAGAAGCTGCGATACACAAACACCAGATTGATGATCAGGAATATCGCCGCCATCGTGAACTTGATGTTGTCATTGCCCGATTCCTGCAGGCCAACCGCCATTTCCACCGCGAGCAGACCAAACAGCGTGGTGAACTTGATGATCGGGTTCATGGCCACCGAGGAGGTGTCCTTGAA
>DBTS01000111.1:23296-24734 GCA_002307175.1 Rhodocyclaceae bacterium UBA1310 | reverse complement strand
ACGATCTTCTTGGCGTTATCCCAGGCGCCACCGGCATTGGCCATGAATACAGCCTGATACAGCCCGATGATGGCGAGCGAGATCAGGTAGCCGATGAAGAAATACGGCTCAATGAAGGCGCAGGCCAGGGTGCCGAAGAACACGGCCATGAAAATGTTGAACATGCCTTTCTGGGCATAGCGCGTGCAAATGTCCACGACAGTTTTGGAGTCTTCCACAGATGCCTTGGTTTCGCCATCGAGCTTCATGTTCTGCTTGATGAATTCCACAGCACGGTAGGCGCCGGTGGAAACAGCCTGCATGGAAGCGCCGGAGAACCAGAAGATCGTGGCGCCACCCGAAACCAGACCGAGCAAGAAAGGCGGGTAGAGCATCGAAAGGTGGTCAACGTTGGATTCCAGGCCGTGGGTGAGCAGGAAGATGATGGAGAACACCATGGTTGTGGCACCCACCACGGCGGTGCCAATCAGCACCGGCTTGGCAGTGGCCTTAAAGGTGTTGCCTGCGCCATCATTTTCTTCAAGCAGATCCTTGGCCTTGTCGAAATTCAGGTCGATGCCGAATTCCTTCTTCACTTCGGCTTCGATGCCGGGGATCGTTTCGATGGTGGAGAGCTCATACACCGACTGGGCGTTGTCCGTCACCGGGCCATAGGAATCAACCGCGATGGTCACTGGGCCCATGCCGAGGAAGCCAAAGGCCACCAGACCGAAGGAGAACACGGCAGCCATGATGCGGCCATGCTCGGGGTTGGCGTTGATCACCAGGGAAAGATCACCCTGCGAGACCAGATACGCGCCACTCATCAGGGCCACAATCACCACGCCCATCCAGAACGAGGAGAAGTTGCCTGCGGTCAGGCCGGCCAGAATGTTCAGGCTGGCACCGCCTTCGCGCGAAGCCGTCACCACTTCCTTGACGTGCCCGGAGTTGGTCGAGGTAAACACCTTGACGACTTCAGGAATGATGGCGCCTGCCAGTGTGCCAAAGGTGATGATCAGCGAGAGCTGCCACCACAGATTGGCGTAAGCCGTGCCATTGATCGTGATATCCCCGATCAGCGCCTTGGAGACGATGAAGGTGAAGATCAGCGAAATGATCGAGGTGACCCACACCAGCGAAGTCAGCGGTGCTTCGAAATTGAAGCGCTCCATCTTGCCGTACTTGGCCTTCATTGCGACTTCATTGCAGAAGTACGACAGACCCGAGGCGATGATCATCATCACGCGCATCACGAAGATCCACACCAGCAGTTGTACCTGCACAGAGGGTTCGGTGACGGCGAGCATGATGAAGGAGATCAGGGCCACGCCGGTGACGCCGTAGGTTTCAAAGCCATCGGCGGTCGGGCCGACGGAGTCACCTGCGTTGTCGCCCGCGCAGTCGGCGATCACGCCGGGGTTGCGGGCATCATCTTCCTTGATCTTGAAGACGATCT
>DBTS01000111.1:0-23033 GCA_002307175.1 Rhodocyclaceae bacterium UBA1310 | reverse complement strand
AGACGATCTTCATCAGATCGGAGCCAATGTCGGCGATCTTCGTGAAGATCCCGCCGGCGATGCGCAGCGCTGCGGCGCCCAGTGATTCACCGATGGCAAAACCGATGAAACACTTGCCGGCCAGTGCCGAGGGCACGAACAGCAGGATGCACAGCATGATGAACAATTCGGTGGAGATCAGCAGCATGCCGATGGAAATGCCGGACTTCATCGGGATGGCGTACACCGGGAATGCCTTGCCCTCCAAGGAGGCGAACGCGGTGCGGCTGTTGGCCAGCGTATTGATGCGGATGCCGAACCAGGCAACCCCATATGAGCCGGCGATCCCGATCAGCGAGAAGACCAGGATGATCACCACTTCGGCGGCGGAGAGATGCTGCACGAGGCCGAAATACGCAATGATGATCACGGCAATGAAGCATTCCAGGAACATCAGGAACTTGCCCTGGCGGATCATATAGGTCTTGCAGGTTTCGTAGATCAGTTCGCTGACGTCTGCCATGGATTTATGCACGGGCAGCTTCTTGATCTGCGAATAGAACAGGGCGCCGAACAGCAGACCCAGCACACAGACGATCAACCCGAAACTGAGGATCTGGCTTCCGGCGAACCCCCCGAGGAAGGTTGCCAGGCTTTTATCGCCCAGATTCGGTAGAACAAGACCCGCTTCCCCGGATGCCGCAGATGCGGGAAGAGAGACCGCGCCGAATGACAGTGTCAGCAGACACAGCAAACGACGTAAGTGAGTCATTTGGCCCAGCGCTGCCACTTTTGCGCTGGCTTCATCGACCTTACTTGCTATTGACATGATGCCTCCTAATAGGTGCTTTACTCAAGACACTTCTTATGTCCGTGTGCTGCTCAAAATTCAAAACAACGTTGCGGGCTTTATCATTATTCTTACTTATCTACCTATTAGGGTTGACTATGCGCAAAGGCTTGCGACAAGTGCAGTGCACAAATTGTCGGAACCTTCCCAAAGGTCTGGGTATGCAAGATGAAACTACTCGGCGCTATGAAAAATACCTATCTCCTGAAGGATTTTTGCTGAGATTTCTTCTATCGAGCGCGAAGTGGAGTCAATGAAGGAGATGTGATGGGCGCGCATCAGGCGATGTGCTGCTTCAATTTCGAAGCGGCAGTTCTCCAGTGAGGCGTAGGTGCTGTTGGGGCGCCTTTCGCGGCGGACTTCGGAGAGGCGTTCCGGGGAAATGGTCAGCCCATAGAGTTTGCTGTGATGGCGCAGCAGGTCGCCAGGGAGCTGGTTACGCTCGAAATCTTCCGGAATGAGGGGGTAGTTGGCTGCCTTTACGCCAAACTGCATGGCCAGATACAGGCTTGTAGGCGTTTTGCCGGACCTTGATACGCCTACCAGGATCACTTCCGCCTGTTCGAGCTTGGCATTGCTCTGGCCGTCGTCATGTGCGAGCGTGAAATTGATGGCCTCGATGCGTGACTGGTAGTTCTCGCTCTCGGCAATGCCGTGGAAGCGGCCGACAACATGGGTGGAATGCACTCCAAGCTCATCTTCAAGCTGGCCGATGAAGTGTTCGAACATGCTCAGAAAGAACGCATCGGCCTCCTGCAGGATCGCCAGCGTTTCGCTATTGACCAGTGTGCTGAGAACGATTGGGCGGTGGCCGTCGATGATTCGGGCCGCCTTGATCTGCTCGACGCAGCGACGGGCTTTGTCGGTTGTGTCGATGAAAGGCAGGCGGATCTGTCTGAAATGACAGTCGGGAAACTGGGCGAGCAGACTGTGACCCAGTGTTTCGGCAGTGATCGCGGTTCCGTCCGAGATGAAAAACACGCTACGCACGGCGACTTTTTCCATAATGAATCCTAAGTAATCAGTGAGTTATCTCGGTTAAGGCGTAAGGGTAGTCTCTGATGCAGTGCAACATATGCGTCTATAGAATGACCGACGCAACTCCAACAATCAACACGGACAGAGAGGCCTCAGATGAATCAATACGTGGTTCCCTTTGAAGCACTGCGCATGAAGGATGTCGGGCGGGTAGGAGGCAAGAATGCCTCCCTTGGGGAAATGATCAGTCAGTTGCAGGGGGCCGGTGTACGCGTGCCGGGCGGCTTTGCCACCACCTCTGATGCGTTTCGGGAATTCCTGGCCCAGGGCGGGCTGGCGGAGCGGATCAAGGCGACTTTGTCCGGTCTGGATGTCGGGGATGTGCAGACGCTGGCGCGTGTCGGTGCCGAAATCCGTCGGTGGATCGTTGATACGCCGCTACCGGAGTCGCTGGAAGCGGAAATCCGCAAGCAGTACGCTGCCCTCGAACAGGCCGGGGAAGGGAGTTATGCGGTGCGTTCGTCTGCCACAGCAGAGGATTTGCCGGATGCGTCGTTTGCCGGTCAGCAGGAAACCTTTCTGAACATCAAGGGGATAGACAATCTGCTGCATGCCCTGAGGGAGGTGTTTGCTTCCCTTTATAACGACCGGGCCATTGCGTACCGCGTCCACAAAGGCTTTACCCATGCGGATGTGGCTTTGTCGGTGGGCGTGCAACGCATGGTGCGCTCCGACAAAGGGGCGGCAGGGGTGATGTTCACGCTGGATACCGAATCGGGTTTTCGTGATGTGGTGTTCATCACGTCTTCGTATGGGCTGGGTGAAACAGTGGTGCAGGGGGCTGTCAATCCCGATGAGTTTTATGTGCACAAGGCCATGCTGGCGGCAGGAAAACAGGCGGTGATTCGGCGCAACCTTGGCTCCAAGATGATCCGCATGGTGTTTGGCGAGGCGACCGACGCTGCCGCTTCCACGCGTACGGAGGATGTGGAGGAGGTCGCCCGGTTTCGGTTTTCGCTGACCGATGAGGAGGTGCTGGAACTGGCCCGCTACGCCTGCATTATCGAAAAACACTACGGTTGCCCCATGGATATCGAGTGGGGGCGCGACGGCATCGACGGCAAGCTTTATGTGCTGCAGGCCCGTCCGGAGACCGTCAAGTCGCAAACCCATCAGACCCGCAATCGCGAGAAGTTCGTGCTCAAGCAGCACGGGCATGTATTGGTATCCGGGCGGGCCATCGGGCAGAAGATCGGCGCCGGATCGGTGCGTGTCGTCTCCCACGCGGGCGAGATGCATCGCGTGCTGGAGGGCGATATTCTGGTGACTGACATGACCGACCCGAACTGGGAGCCGGTCATGAAGCGGGCTGCCGCGATCGTCACCAACCGTGGCGGGCGCACCTGCCATGCGGCAATTATTGCGCGCGAGCTGGGAATTCCCGCCATTGTCGGCTGCGGTGACGCAACTGAAGTGCTGCGGGAGGGGGATTCCGTCACCGTCAGCTGCTCTGAAGGGGATACCGGCCATGTGTATCGCGGCAGGCTGGAATATGCGGTGACAGAAAGCCGCGAGCAGGCATTGCCAGAGCTGCCGGTGAAAATCATGATGAATGTCGGTAATCCGGAACTGGCATTTGAATTTGCGCAGATTCCAAATGCTGGGGTCGGCCTGGCACGTCTTGAATTTGTCATCAACAATATGATCGGGATTCATCCCAAGGCTTTACTGGAATTTGCCAGGATGCCTGCGAGCGTGCAGGAAGAAATTCAGCGCAGGGCCCGTGGTTACGGCTCTCCACGGGAATTCTTTGTGGCTCGTCTGGCTGAGGGCGTGGGTACGATTGCCGCGGCTTTCTGGCCCAAGCCGGTTATTGTGCGACTCTCTGATTTCAAATCAAACGAATATAGAAAGTTATTGGGTGGCGATATATTCGAGCCTGAAGAAGAAAATCCGATGATCGGATTCCGGGGGGCGTCACGGTATATTGCCCAGAGTTTCCGGGAATGTTTTGAACTTGAATGTGAAGCCATGCGGCGGGTACGCGGTGACATGGGGCTGAAAAATGTCCAGTTGATGGTGCCGTTCGTACGTACGCTTGAAGAAGCCCGCAGTGTCGTGCAGTTGCTGGCAGACAACGGGCTCAGGCGTGGCGAGAATGAGCTGCGTCTGATCATGATGTGTGAGATCCCGTCGAATGCCCTTCTGGCTGAAAGATTTCTGGAATATTTCGATGGTTTTTCGATCGGATCAAATGATCTGACGCAGCTGACATTGGGGCTGGACCGGGATTCCGGGCTGGTGGCTCATGCCTTTGATGAAAGAGACCCGGCAGTCAAAGCCCTTTTAGGCGCAGCAATTCAAGCCTGCAACAGGCTGAATAAATATATCGGTATATGCGGGCAGGGGCCGTCCGATCATGCCGATTTCGCGGAATGGCTCATGAATGAAGGCATCCAGAGCATTTCGCTGAATCCTGACACGGTCACTGAGACATGGCTGAAACTGGGACACCTCGTACCGTAAAGATTTATTAAGAAACTCCGTCAACTCATACCGGACGCGCGGATATTCGCCGTTCGGAGGAAGGGTATTGCCGAAAGGTACGTCTTCAGTGTTACTATCCGACCCGCTTGCCTATATTGGTTTCTAGCTTGTCCTGAGTGGTTATAGCTTGCTCGGGCATTGAAAAAGCACCATACGCCCTGCGTGAGATGGATTGGCGTGCCTGACCAGCGCCACGTTAAGGAGACCCGGATGGCTTTTGTTTTGCACAGTACTCGTTCAGTGTCCCGCTCGGGAGTACGTATCCTGTCGGTGCGGCAGGCAGTGATCTGTACCGGTGCAGGTGTCCTGGTACTGGGTGGTCTGGCATTTGGCGCAGGGATGCTGGTCGGGCAATATCACTCCGAGCAAACGACCGTGATTGCGTCCATGCCCAAGGATGCTGTCAAGGAAAAATTTACGTTTGACCGGCTTGGCGACATGACCGGTCGTCTGGTCAAGCTGGAGTCGGATACGCATTCCTTGCTGCAGAAACTTGGCGCTCTGGAAAATCTGCAGACGCGCCTTGCCCGTCTTGGAGACGGTAAGAGCGGCGTGCTGCCCAATACAACGCGTGGTATCTCCGCTGGTGGGCAGATGATGCCCCCGAAGGATTGCACCTCCAAAGATTTGAAGAGTGGCTCCACTCCCAAAGAGATGGATGCTGCCGAGAAGGCCATGGTTTGCCTGCAGGGGTTGCTGGATCGGGTGGAAGTGGCTGCTTCGCGCCAATCGGTTGCCTATATGGCGATGCCGATCGAACAGCCGGTGAATTCCACGCGCATTGGCTCCGGATTCGGTAACCGTGTTGATCCAATCAACGGCCATCTTTCGTTCCATCCGGGCATTGATTTTGATGCCCCCATCGGCACCCAGATTCGCAGCGCAGGTGGTGGGCGTGTAACCCAGGCCGGCTGGGTCAATGAGCTCGGCAATGTCGTGGCGATTGACCACGGCAACGGGCTGACCACGCGGTATGCGCATACTTCCAAGGTGTACGTGAAGATCGGGGATGTCGTCACGCCGGGGCAGCCGATTGCCGAAGTTGGCACGACTGGGCGCTCGACGGGACCACACTTGCATTTCGAAATTCTGCATAACGGGCAGTATGTTGATCCGTCTTCCTATCTGAGTATTGGTGCGCAGGTTCCCAATGTCTGACCACAAGGCGTCACAGTTAACGCATAAACTCAGTTCCGCGCCGTGTTCCATAGTTGTGCACAGCCCCCGCCGGAAGTGGTGGCTGCTTGTGCCGGTGGTGGCCGTACTGGTTTCGGGAGCCGGGTATGCGCTGTATCCTCCTCAGCATGTTTCCAATGAGGCTGCATTGCTGACTTCTCTGGAGGCTCTCAAACGTGACAACCAGCGCCTGGAGCAGGAAGTGAAGTTGCAGACGATGAATTTCCAGCATGAGCAGGCTGTCAGGGAATCCCTGGAGCGGGAATTGGCGACACAGGGTGAAGTGCTTAAAAAAGCCCAGAAAGACCTTGCATTCTTCCGCACCAATGCAGGTCGTGTCGGGCAGTGAATTTTCTCGGAGATTACGAATGTTTGGCAAAAGCAAGGAAGTGAATATTGATTTGACCAAGCTGACAAGCATGATTGCCAGCAATATGGATATCAGCGGCGACATGCACTTTCAGGAAGGTCTGCGCGTTGATGGCCACATCCATGGCAATGTCGTTGCCAAGCCTGATGCGCAGTCGTTGCTGGTACTTAGCGACAAGGGTAGCATCTCCGGGAATGTCACCACGTACGATGCAGTCATCAATGGGACTATTGTTGGCGATCTGGAAGTGACGCACTATCTGGAGCTTCAGGCAAGCGCCTGCGTGACCGGCAACATCAGCTATCGGCAGTTGCGTATGGATTGCGGCGCCACGGTGGAAGGCAAACTCAACCGTATTGGTGAAGCAGGGGTACAATCCAACGTGGTTGAATTGCCCGCCAGTGCCGCAGCCAGCGGCACAAAATAAAGATATTCCTGATCGGAGCCTGTCTGCATGCAATGGTGGCATTGGCTGGTCATCGGTTTGGCATTGTGCCTCCTGGAGCTGGCACTCCCGGCCTTTGTGCTGATCTGGCTGGGGCTTGCCGCACTTATCCTGAGTGTGCTGGTGGCAGTGCTGCCCATGCCGCTCTCAGCCCAGTTGCTGCTCTGGGCCGTGCTTTCGGTTGTCATGGTGTTTGCCTGGATGCGCGTGTTCCGCGACAAGGTCGTGGCAACCCGCGCGGGCACCTCGGATCAGGCACTTGGCGAGGTTGGCCTGCTGGTCAGCGACGTAATGCCGTATCAGCCTGGCGAAGTGATGTTTCAGCGCCCCTTGCTGGGGTCTGATCGTTGGAAATGCGTTTCCACGCAACAGATCAAGGCCGGCAGCCGTGTGCGTGTGATCAAGGTGGAAGGTCATTCCGTGGTGATCGAGGCGGCCTGACTCCGGTTATGCAATGTGTTGGCTTGCGATATCGTCAAGCTATCTGTTGCCTTCGTCACGCGGCAATATTAGCGTTGCCTGTAATCCGCCCTGCAGGCGATTTTCCAGTCTGAGTTCGCCTCCATGCTGGGCTGCAATGTCGGTAACGATAGAAAGTCCCAGGCCGACGCCACCCGTACCCGCTGTGCGCGCAACATCCGGCCGGTAGTAAGGCTCGGTGACGCGTGAGAGTTCTTCGGGCGGGATACCCGGCCCGTCATCCTTAATGCTGATGGCAAGTTCACTGTCGCTGTCGGCGACGACAATCCGGGCGTGCCTACCGTATTTCATGGCGTTGTCGACGAGATTCTGGATGGCCCGCTGCAGCCCTGACAGGCGCCCCCTGAACGGTGCATTGGCGTGGCCTTCAAGCGCCACCGGGCGGCCTGGTACCTCGGAATCGGCGCAGATACTCTGTAGCATTGCATTGACGTCGATGAGGCAGGGCTTCTCGTTATCCTTGAGGCTGCGCAGATAATCCAGCGTGGTGTCCAGCATCACTGCCATGGCATCCAGGTCGGTACAGATCTGCTCGCGCAGGTGGCTGTCTTCCACCAGTTCGGCGCGAAGCCGTAATTTCGTCAGTGGTGTCCGCAGGTCGTGAGAGACAGCTGCCAGTGCCCGGGATCTTTCGTTCAGAAGATGGCGCAGGCGTGTCTGCATGCGATTGAAGGCCTGGGCGGCCTGTCGTGTTTCAATTGACCCATGTTCAGGGAGTGGGGGAATCTCCAGATCGCGCCCAAGGGTATCGGCAGCCACAGCAAGTTGCTTAAGCGGAGCGCTGACCTGCCGTGCAGCCAGAATGACGACGCCGGTCACAACCAGCAACGTAGCCACGAGCCGCAGGATAAGTGCGGAAGGCAGGGTCGGTGGGGGGGCTTCCATCGAGGTGGTCATACGGAACCATTGCCCGTCCAGCAACTGTATGTCAAAAGAACGTGATGCTGTGTCGGTTTGCGATCCAGAGTATGCCGGAGAGGAAAAACCGGGATCGCGTTCGCCCCTGTGCATGTTTCCTCTGCCCATGCCTTCTCCCATTCCCATTCCACCAGCGGTGCGAATTTCCCGTGTGCTGCCAAGGCGGGAGGCCAGCAGAGCCTGGATCTGCCCGCGTGGCATGGTAGCCGATACTTCATCAGGGCGAATTTCTTCTATTCTCAGAGTGTCGGCACGCAGAGCAAGTGCAGATGTAGCTCTCTGTTGTGGCGGAGTAGCTTCTAGTATGTGTATGGCATCGGCGATCTGATCTGCAAAATGCTGACCACGTGCCTGTGTGATAGCTTGGGTGCGTTCGCCTGTTTGCAGCCACAGACTGAGAGCCTGCGAGGCCAGTATGCCAAGCACAAGGATCAAGGTGATACGGACAAACAGGCTATTGGTGGGGAATCCAGCTATTCGCATGTCGAAGCCTCTGCGACGGTACTGGCGAGGACGTACCCTTCTCCCCGCACTGTCTTGATCAGTGCGGGTTCGCGGCTGTCGTCGCGGAGGCGCTGGCGCAGGCGGCTGACCTGCACATCAATAGCGCGGTCATAAGGCTCTGCTTCGCGCCCGTGAATCATCTCTGTGAGTTGGTCACGATTGAGTACACGATTGGGATGATCCAGCAGAATGCGCAGGAGCCGGAATTCTCCGCCCGACAGTGGTGTGACCACTCCATCAGGCGCAAGCAGAACTCGTGTGGCAGTATCCAGGCACCAGCCGGCAAAGCGCAGGCAGCGCGAGGGTTCCGGATGCAGGTTGGGGGGTAGGGCACGTGAGCGGCGCAGGATCATCTTGATGCGGGCCTGAAGTTCACGCGGATTGAATGGTTTGACAAGATAATCATCTGCGCCCATTTCGATACCGATGATGCGGTCGGTTTCCTCACCGCGGGCAGTGAGCATCAGTACCGGAGTATTCGAGCGCGCACGCAGGTCGCGGCAGAGGGTCAGACCGTCGGTATCCGGTAGCATCAGGTCGAGCACGATGAGGTCGACAGCATGGCGGTCAAGCTCGCGCCACATATCGCGCCCATCTCGTGCGGCAATGGCTTCAAAACCATTGCGGGCGAGGTAGTCAACCAGCAGCCGGCGAATATCCTGATCGTCATCCACGATCAGGATGCAATCGAGTGTGTTCATGTCGTAGCTTCCTCTGCAACGTCTGTAGTCCCCGTTTTAAGCGGGTTTGCCCTGTCTGGGCGGGCCTCTTTGTAACCTACTGTAACAGCCTCTGCTGCTGTTACGCAGCGATGCAAAACTGCTGTTTTACGCAACAGGCCGGTTACACGGAGGGTCTTCAATGCAGGGCATGGAAACGCAAACGATGGCGTGACCTAACGATCTCAATCATCAAGGAGTTTCATCATGAAGACAACTGCATTGACAGGCATGGCGATTGTTGCTGTTTTGGGCGCACTGGCGGCATTGCCGGCGCTGGCACAAACAGGACCGGGTTACGGGCGTGGTATGGCACTGGCTGGGCAAAGTGTCCCTGTGGGTGGTCAGATGGGGATGCACGGCGGTCATGGCGGCATGCAGGGTTCCCGGCATGGCATGGGGCAGGGAATGACTCCGGGTATGGGTACAGGAAAAATGGCTGGGCGTGGGGCTGGCCTGATGACGGCGGAGGAGCGTACAGCCCACCAGCAGAAGATGCAGCAGGTCAAGACGGTGGAGGAATGCCGCAAGGTGCAGGCGGAAGAGCACACTGCCATGGAAACGCGGGCCAGGGACAAGGGCGTCACTCTGCCGATGCCGCGCCAGAATCCGTGCGACAACATGAAGGCACGCGGCTGGATCCAGTAAAAATTTCGTTCGGCCGAGGAATGCGGCAGGCTGAGGCGTAATGGCGCCATAGCCTGCCAGAAGCTATGAACGGAGACGATGAACTATGAGGCAGCCGCCTGACCCACCACCCGAATTGCAGGCTTGGGAGGGTCTGCCATGTCATACCCCAGATAGTAATCCACGAGTAGAGACTGCAAATACCCGCGTACCGTAAAACCCAGACGGTATTCCGGATTGTGTGCCAGGGTGTAGAAGCGCCGGTTGCTCGGAATAGTCGTGCTGAAGAGACGCAGGGCCGTGTGGTCGGTGGTTTCCAGCAGCACTTCCTCACGCCAGTCGCCTAATACATCGCCATAGAAAGGTGGAGCGCTGCGCCAGGAAGAGACCACCCCGGCAGGTTCAAACAGGCGTGTGGTGGTTTCGGTATCGGGATTCCACTTGTCGATCACCGTGCCGTCGAGCAGTTCGGCGCCGACATCACCATCCCACCAGATGCGGAAGTTGACGCTTGGCACTTTTGTCGAAACCTTTGTGCCATCTACATTCCAGACACCTGCTGCAGGCAGCGTGAGGTCAGAGAGTGCTCCCCAAAACTCGTAACCGGGATGGCGTGGGTCGATATCCGCTGCTGTACCACGGCCGACATCCCACAAGGCTTCGTCTGCCGCAGTACTGGGAGTGTAGTCGAGGTGCTTGCCGGTAGTCAGTCGCGTACCGGTGACGGCGTCATAGTAGTACCAGGGGAATTTGCTCCAGACGTTGAGTTCTGACTGCTGGATGCCAAAGCCCTGTAGTCCGGTGCGGCTTGGATCGAACTTGCCAATGTGGAAACGGTCCCCGTGGCCGGCACCGTCAATCACATAACGCAGCGTGCCGTCACTGTTGAGCAGATAGTTGCCGGCAGCGAATTCATCCTTGCCATCTCCATCGACATCAACCACACGGATCTGGTGCGAGCGCTCCGCCGTGGTGCCGGAAGCATCTGCCAGCCACTTCCATTTTTGGCTCAGTGTTTTGCCATCGAAATCCCAAGCCACCACCATGAAGTGAAAAATCCCCTTTTTGGCCGGCACACCGCGCACTACCAGTTGCGTAACAAGGCTGGGATGAACGCCGTCGAAATAGCCTACGCCGAATTGCCCGCCGACCGGCCCATGGGCGAGGAAGTCCGAGGGCACAGCGGTGCGTGTGATTTCCTTGCCGGTGCTTCCCTGGATGACGGAAATGAACTGATCTTGGCTGGACGCCGAGGTGATGACCTTGCCATCTGCGAACGTAGTCCCCGTGGCCGTGCGCACAAGCACTTCGGCCTTGCCGTCACTATCCAGATCATAGACGGTGACCATATCGTCATTGCGATAACCAGCGATGTTGCCGAAGCCACTGATCGCCGCTGGCGCTGCATCGTTTGCGCCGATACCGGTGGTGTCGCGAGTATAGGAGTTTACGCCCATGTCGACGCGCCACAGGAAGCTGCCATCGAGCTTGTAGGCTTCCAGATAGCAGGGGTTGCTGGTTTTGTCACCAGGTAGCCGTGAGACGACGAACTCGAATTGCCCGTCGCCATCGAGGTCTGCTGCCCAGGCGTGCTGTACGTAATAGTCGGAAGATGCCGCTTTGAGTGGAATTTCGAGGTAGCCGTTGGCAAGCTTCAAAGCAGCCTTGCTCTTGGCGAGAACGCGCTTGCCGTCAAAAACCGCGCGTACCGTATAAGTGCCATCCCCGTCGCTGTCATCCTGATAGTTTGTGCTGTCTGTGATGGGGCTGCTGTTGAGAAGCTTGTCGCCCTTGTACACATTGAAGGCGATGTTCGACCCGTATTCTGGCCCAAGCAGACGCCACGAGAGAAACCAGCCGCCGCCGGACTTCACAGCAATCAGACCACGGTCAAGGTGCTCGACGATGCGTGAGCCTGCATTTTTGTAGATAGATTGTGAGGTTTCTGTTTCGTCGGTGTCGTTATACGTCAGAGTGCTTGCAACGGAAGAACTCTGTGAGCTCGCCTGGCTGGCCGAGGAACTGGGTGAATCCGTGGCGCTGGAGTATCCGGAGTCGTCGCTGCTGCCGCCAGCACACCCCGTAATGAGGAGTGCGGCAGCGAAGGCACCTGTCGAGAGACGCTTCATGAACGACGCATCCTTTACTGGGAAACAACAGAGAAGTTGCTCAATTGCCAATGGGCCACGGTGGTGCGGAAGGCAAACCAGCCGGATAGATAAGGAGCGCTATCGGTGTACGCGAAAATGAGATTGTCATTGGCATACCATTTGAGCGTATAGGGATCGCTCGCTGTGGTAGTCCGCGATACGATCCTCACGCGGGTAGGCGTGTTGGCAACGAGTGTGGTGGCAGTCGTCATGTCGCCACCCGTATCAGCGGTGGTGCGGCTTGCCGCTGTGGCGAAGCCGGTGATCTGTGGCCGGGCTGACGTGCCATCGTAACGGCGCAGGCGTGCCGTAGAGTTGCCATTGGAGCCAAACCCGACGTAATACAGATAGAGAGAATTGTACGAGGCCAGGACTCCATCAAAATTTTTCAGGGTGGGGTCCGGGTCAGTAGCTGTTGGAACGATGGAATTCCAGAAAACGTTCAGATCGGAGATCCGGTTCGTGTAGGTTGTTGTCCCCACTGTGACGGTGTATGGAATCGGGGTGGCGGTAAAGCGTATTTCATAGTCGCCGGAAAATTTCTGCTTGAACCATAAAGTTGCGCCTGCAGGTTCCACAATATCCAGCACGCCATTTGCGGCGACGACAGTTCCAGTGGCATTCTCCTGCTCTATCTGCCATTTCGATGTGCCACTGGTGAAATTGTCGCTGGCGAGAATTTGCCCGCTGGCGGATGAGCTGCTGGAGCTGGCAGAAGAGGTGTTGCTGCTCTGGCTCGCCGAGGAGGCGCTACTGGCACTCGAAGATGTGGCGGCCAAGCTGGATGTTGAGCTGGAGGTGCTTGAGCCGGAGCTGCTGGAGACTGTATTGGCGCTGGTGGTGGGTTGATCATTACTGCCTGATCCGCCCCCGCAGCCTGACAGTAGGACTGCAAACATTGATGATGCGACAAACTGAATATATCTTTGCGTTGCTGACTGCATTTTTTCCCCCGGACATTACATTCCATGAATTGCATTTGCATATATTTGCATTTGCGAATGTGCCGCTGAAGGGAGAGTCTTGCAAAGACTATTCGCTGATGAGGATATCAGCAAGCCAGGAATAAGCTATGTTGAAATAAGAATATGCTTTATATGTATTAATTCTGTCCGCGGGTTTAAGTGCTTGCAGTGATTCAGCGCAGTGAGTTAATGACATCGGCTACAGATAGAGCTTGAGCCGACGGAGGTTTTTCGTGACAGCGACCAGGAGAGTTTTAGGCCTGGATCAAACGGGGATTTTCAGGTGGTTTTATGCTGCATGGCAAAAACCACAACCAGCCCGTAGATTATTTTCTGCTATTTCAGGGAGTATTTCTGGTTGCGGCGATTGTTGGTACTCAGGGCGTTCCGGATTCAGATGCTTCAGTTGCCAGGCGCAGGCGCTCACGGCTGTTGGTCAGATGCATGCGCATGCCGGCACGTGCACTTTCGGGGTCGTTGCGGATGATGGCTTCAAGGATGGCTTCATGCTCGCGGTTTGATTGCAGCAGGTAGCTGGCGCCGGGAGCGGAGGAGAATCGGGATGTATCCAGCCGGGTGCGTGGAATCGTTGTGGTACCCAACTGGCGATAGAAATTCTCGAAATACTTGTTTCCCGTGGCCTGGGCAATCAGCAGATGGAAGCGAAAGTCTGGCTCTACGGAAGATCCGCCAGCCTGGACATCGCGTTCGAATTCCTGCAATGCCTGGTGCATCTGGTTGATCTGCTCTTCGTTGCGGCGCAGTGCAGCGAGGCCGGCTGCTTCCGTTTCCACGCTGATACGTAACTCCAGCATGGCCAGCAGATCGCGGATGGTGGTGACAGTGATGCTGTCCAGCGAGGGCAGGGCTTCTTTTTTTTGCGGCAATACAAAAGAACCAATGCCGTGACGGGTTTCCGTCAATCCGGCAGCCTGCAGGCGCGACATGGCTTCACGCACCACTGTGCGGCTGACGCCATGTGTGGCCATCACTTCCGGTTCGGTTGGCAAGCGTTCGCCCACCTTGTAAGTCCCACCTTTGATCTTGCCGGCGAGATCAGTCAGCACCATTTCCACAAGAGTCGGGCCGCGGCGCTTGCGTGCACCTGCAGACGTTTCGTTCGGTGTGTTCATAGGGGTTTTCCGCAGTCAGGGTCAGGAGTCCTTGAATTCATTTATGGGTTCATTATACTCGCTGATAAGACGTATGACGACTGATGACATGAAGGCTATAAACGGTCACGCGTCGGGTTAATCCGTAATGACACGAATGCCAGCTCTGGGGTGTAGTGGAGACAGCTGACCGGAAGAGCATTCAAAGAGGAGACTAGAGTGGATACTAAGGTGGAAACCAAGCAGGACAAGGCGAAGAAACCCAGCCCTGGCCGTACTCGCTGGATGATTCTGGCAATGCTGTTTACGATCACGACGCTCAATTACGCAGATCGGGCCACAATCTCGATTGCAGGCCCTGAACTCAAAAAAGCACTTTCCATCGATTCGGTGCAAATGGGCTTTGTTTTCTCGGCCTTTGCGTGGTCGTATGTCATCGCACAACTTCCAGGTGGTTGGCTGCTTGACCGCTTTGGCTCGAAAGTCACGTATTTCTTCAGTATTTTCCTCTGGTCGATATTTACGATGTTTCAGGGGACGGTCGGGTTTTTGACGGGTGGGGCTGCCGTTATCACCCTGTTCGCTCTGCGTCTGCTGGTAGGGGCTGCTGAGGCGCCATCCTTTCCGGGGAATAGTCGTATCACCTCGGCGTGGTTCCCCACCGAAGAGCGTGGGCTGGCTGCTGCACTGTTCAATGCCGCACAGTATTTCGCCACTGTACTGTTTGCCCCGATCATGGGCTGGATCGTGCATTCCTATGGTTGGCAGAGTGTGTTCTATGTGATGGGTACACTGGGCGTCGTGTTGTCTTTTGTGTGGCTCAAGACCATGTACGGTCCGCGCAATCACCCCAGTCTGTCCAAGGCTGAATTCGAATACATCGAAGAGGGTGGGGCGCTGGTTGATCTGGATGGTGGCAAGGTTGTGGCAAAGAAGGTGCGCACACTGGCCTGTCTGGGTGAGCTGCTCTCCAATCGCATGTTGCTGGGCGTGTATATCGGCCAGTACTGCATCACCACGCTGACCTATTTCTTCCTGACCTGGTTCCCGGTGTATCTGGTTCAGGAGCGGCACATGACCATTCTGAAAGCTGGCTTTGTGGCTTCATTGCCTGCAGTGGCCGGATTTCTCGGTGGTGTGCTTGGCGGCTTCATTTCCGACCGTCTGATCAAGGCAGGTTTTTCTCTCTCGGTTGCGCGTAAGACTCCCATTGTGATTGGCATGCTGATGTCCATGAGCATGATTGCCTGTAACTACGTGGAAGCCGATGCCGTCATCGTCGGGATCATGTCGCTGGCTTTCTTTGGCAAGGGTGTTGGTGCTCTGGGTTGGGCTGTGGTGTCGGATACCTCACCGAAGGAAGCCGGTGGTCTTTCCGGGAGCCTGTTCAACACCTTTGGGAATACCGCTGGTATCACCACCCCGATCATCATTGGTTACATTGTGCAGGGTACGGGTTCTTTCTCCGGCGCACTGGTCTTTGTTGGAGCGAACGCCATGCTTGCGATTCTGAGCTATCTGCTCATCGTCGGCGAGATCAAGCGTGTCACGCTGAAGAAATCCCTGCTGGAAGAAGTACCTGCTGCTGGAAAGGCTGCCGTAGAAGGCGCCAGCAGCTAAAGATTTGCGGAACCCTCTCCCAAAAGACAATTCAAATTTCAAATCCGATAGAAGCGAATGGATAAGATCATGAATCAGAAAGCCAGTTCCAGTGGTGTAAGTGGCGCACCAACCATTACCGAGCTGCAGGTGATCCCGGTTGCCGGGCAGGACAGCATGCTGCTCAACCTCTCGGGAGCGCATGGCCCGTACTTCACGCGCAATATTGTGATTCTGCGCGATAACGCAGGAAATACCGGCCTGGGTGAAGTGCCGGGTGGCGAGAAGATCCGCCAGACTATTGAAGATGCGCGTCCCTTTATCGTCGGCGCCACCCTGGGTGAGTACAACAATGTTCTGGCCAAAATGCGCAAGGCATTTGCTGATCGCGATTCCGGTGGTCGTGGCCTGCAGACCTTTGACCTGCGCACCACGATTCATGCCGTCACAGCCGTAGAATCTGCGATGCTGGATCTTCTGGGCCAGTTCATGAACGTACCGGTGGCAGCCCTGTTGGGTGAAGGCGTTCAGCGAGATGCCGTGCAGATGCTGGGCTATCTGTTCTATGTGGGTGATCGCAAGAAGACCAATCTGAACTATCGTAGCGAAGATGGCGCCGACAATGCGTGGCATCGCCTGCGCAATGAGGAGGCGCTGACGCCGGAATCCATTGTGCGTCTGGCCGAAGCCACCCATGAGCGTTTCGGTTTTCAGGATTTCAAACTAAAAGGCGGCGTTCTTGCCGGCGAGAAGGAAATGGAGGCCATTGTTGCGCTGGCTGAACGTTTCCCGCAAGCACGTATCACCCTCGATCCCAACGGAGCGTGGTCGCTCGCAGAAGCCATCCAGTTGTGCCGTGACAAGCATAGTGTGCTGGCTTATGCAGAAGACCCCTGTGGTGCAGAAAACGGCTTCTCCGGCCGTGAAGTGATGGCTGAATTCCGCCGTGCCACGGGCCTGCCGACCGCTACCAACATGATTGCCACCGACTGGCGCCAGTTTGCGCATTCGTTGCAGCTGCAGTCGGTGGATATTCCGCTGGCTGATCCGCATTTCTGGACCATGCAGGGCTCGGTGCGGGTGGCACAGGTTTGCGAAACCTTCGGCCTGACCTGGGGCTCGCATTCCAACAACCATTTTGATATTTCTCTGGCGATGTTCACGCAGGTTGGCGCTGCAGCGCCGGGCCGCGTCACGGCGATTGATACACACTGGATCTGGCAGGAAGGGCAGCGCCTTACCAAGGAATCCCTGCGCATCGAAGATGGCTACATCAAGCTGCCGAGCAGGCCGGGGCTGGGTATCGAAATCGACATGGCTGAAGTGGAGAAAGCGCATCAGGCCTACAAGAACATGGGGCTGGGCGCACGCGACGATGCGGTTGCCATGCAGTTCCTGATTCCGGGGTGGACATTCAACAACAAGCGTCCGTGCCTGGTTCGCTGAGGGAGACGAATATCATGACTGATCTTGTACCTTACACCGCTTTTCCCAACCAGTTTCGCCGTGATCTGCTTGCCGGCAAGAAGATGATCGGATGCTGGAGTGCACTGGGTAGCCCGATTACCACCGAAATTCTTGGTCTTGCTGGTTTTGACTGGATTCTGCTCGATGCCGAGCATGCTCCGAATGACGTGCTCTCTCTGGTGCCGCAGCTCATGGCGCTCAAGGATAGCCCGAGCGCACCATTTGTGCGCCCGTCGTGGAATGACAGCGTGCTGATCAAGCGCCTGCTCGATATCGGTTTCTACAACTTCCTGGTGCCTTTCGTTGAAAATGCCGAAGATGCCGCCCGCGCTGTGGCTGCCACGCGTTATCCAGGCAGTGGCATCCGTGGCGTGTCGGTGGCGCATCGCAGCAACCGCTACGGCACCGTGAAGGATTATCAGAAGATCATCAACGATAACCTCACCGTAGCGGTGCAGATCGAGTCTGGCAAAGCCGTGCAAAACAGCTGCGAGATTGCCGCTGTGGCCGGGGTGGACTGCCTCTTCGTCGGCCCTTCGGATCTTGCTGCCGGATTGGGGCATCTGGGAGATGCAAACCATCCTGAAGTCCAGGCCGCGATCCGTCAGGTGTTTGACTGCGCAAAGGCTGCTGGCAAACCCAGCGGGATTCTGGCGCCAGTAGAAGCTGATGCGCGCCGCTATCTTGAAATGGGCGCAACTTTCGTTGCTGTGGGCAGTGATCTTGGTGCATTCAGAAGTTCAACACAGGCTTTGCGCGACAAGTATTTATAACGCGGAAGTCATACCCCCTCTACACATTAGGAGTCATTCGATGAGCAAGCTGGGTTTTGTCGGTTTGGGCATTATGGGTACGCCGATGGCGGCGCACCTGATCAAGGCGGGGCATGAAGTGTCCCTGTACAGCATTCAGGGCGCACCGGAAGAGCTGGTCAAGGCCGGCGGTGTTGCACGCCAAAGCGGCAAGGAAGTGGCGCAGAATGCCAATGTGATTTTCATCATGGTGCCGGATACACCGCACGTGGCAGCCGCCCTGTTTGACGCCAACGGGATCGGCGAAGGCTTGTCTGCCGGCAAGATTGTGGTGGATATGAGTTCCATTTCACCGATCGAGACCAAGGAATTCGCCGAGAAGGTGCGCGCCCTTGGTGCCGATTATCTCGATGCACCGGTCTCTGGTGGGCAGGTAGGCGCTGAAGCTGGCACACTGTCGATCATGGTGGGTGGCGCGGAAGCCATCTTCAACAAGATCAAGCCGCTCTTTGAGCTGATGGGCAAGAACATCACCCTTGTGGGGGGCAACGGAGACGGGCAGACGGCCAAGGTTGCCAACCAGATGATCGTTGCACTGACCATCGAAGCGGTCGGTGAAGCGCTGCTGTTTGCCTCCAAGGCGGGTGCTGATCCGGCGCGTGTGCGGCAGGCTCTGATGGGTGGTTTTGCCTCTTCACGCATTCTTGAAGTGCATGGCGAACGCATGATCAAGCGCACTTTCGATCCGGGCTTCCGTATCGAACTGCACCAGAAGGATCTGAACCTTGCGTTGCAGAACGCACGCAAGCTTGGTGTGGCACTGCCCAACACGGCAACCTGCCAGGAACTCTTCAATGTCTGTGCTGCGCATGGCGGCAAGGCCTGGGATCATTCCGGCATGGTGCGTGCGCTGGAGCTCATGGCCAATTTCGAAATCGGCCAGAAGGCCTGATGGAGGAGGGGATGCCGATGAGTCGCAATACCGGTCCGGAAGCGATCCTGCGCCAGATGTTTGCCGCAGCGATTGAGGCGGCGCAGCCCGCTCATTGCATCCCCGGGTTTCTGCCGGAGGCGCCACGCGGGCGTCTGGTGGTGGTCGGAGCCGGCAAGGCTTCCGCTGCCATGGCGCGCGCTGTGGAAGATAACTGGAAGGGGCCGCTTGAAGGTTTGGTTGTTACACGCTACGGCTACTCTGTGCCGTGCGAGCGCATCGAAATTGTCGAAGCCGCACATCCGGTACCTGATGCTGCCGGCCTGCAAGCATCGCAGCGGATTCTCGACCTGGTTTCGAATCTGACGGCAGATGACTTGGTGCTGTGTCTGATATCAGGTGGAGGCTCTTCGCTGCTGCCCCTGCCGTTGGCGGGGATCACGCTGGAAGACAAGCAGGCTGTGAATCGTGCGCTGCTGAAATCAGGCGCGAGCATTGGCGAGATGAACTGTGTGCGGCGTCATCTGTCTGCTATCAAGGGCGGGCGCCTGGGGCAGGCCTGCCATCCGGCACGGGTGATCACGCTGTTGATTTCCGATGTGCCGGGTGATCGACCGGCAGATATCGCATCGGGGCCGACTATTGGCGACGTGACAACCTGCGAGGATGCACTGGCCATTGTGCGTCGCTATGCCATTGAACTTCCTTCCAATGTATTGGCGGTGCTGGAAAGTGGCGCGGGAGAGTCCGTCAAGCCGGATGATCCACGTATTGCTGGCTGCGAAGTTCACCTGATCGCCACACCGCAGATGGCATTGGAGGCCGCAGCGCAGGTGGCACGCGATGCAGGCTATGCGGTGGCAATCCTGGGGGACTCCATTGAAGGGGAAGCGCGCGATGTGGGCAAGGTCATGGCCGGTGTTGCACAGCAGATTGTGACTCACGGGCAGCCATTTCAGGCGCCCTGTGTGCTGCTCTCCGGCGGTGAGACGACTGTGACCATTCGTGGCGATGGCCGCGGTGGGCGCAACGTGGAGTTCCTGCTCGCACTCGGGGTGGCGCTTGATGGGCTGGCTGGTGTGCATGCGCTGGCGGGGGACACGGATGGGGTGGATGGCATCGAGGAAATTGCTGGCGGCTATCTGGCACCAGACACCCTCAGCCGGGCCTGGGCTCAGGGTATACGGCCCAAGGATAGTCTGGCAAACAATGATGGGCATGGGTTTTTCAGTGCGCTGGAGGATTCGGTGATTACCGGTCCCACACTGACCAATGTGAATGATTTTCGCGCCATCCTGATAGAGGCCACCAAGGGCCATGCTTGATGACGCTGCATCACCAAGGAGATAGGAAAATGGATGCTGCAGTAAAGGGCAAACCGCTTTATATCAAGATGCGTGAAGACGATAATGTCGCCATCATTGCCAACGAGGGCGGATTACCTGCCGGAACGAAATTCCCCAGCGGCCTCGAATTGCGAGAACACGTGCCACAGGCGCACAAGGTGGCGCTAGTGGATATTTCCGAGAATGGGCCGGTGATCCGCTATGGTGTGGTGATCGGCTATGCATTGCAGGAACTTAAGGCAGGCAGCTGGATCAATGAAAATCGCCTGCGCATGCCTGCAGCACTTGGCCTGGAGAACCTGCCGAAAGCCACGGTCAAGGCGGTGAAGCAGGAGCCGCTGAGTGGCTATACCTTCGAGGGTTATCGCAATCCGGATGGTACGGTCGGTACGCGCAACATCCTGGCAATCACCACCACCGTGCAGTGCGTGGCGGGTGTGGTGAGCTTCGCCGTGGAACGCATCAAGCGCGAACTGCTGCCGCGCTATCCGAATGTGGATGATGTGGTGGCGCTGGAGCACCACTATGGCTGTGGTGTTGCCATTGATGCGCCGGATGCGGTGATCCCGATTCGGGCGCTGCGCAATATCAGCCTGAATCCGAACTTCGGCGGTGAAGTCATGATCGTCAGCCTGGGCTGTGAGAAGCTGCAGCCCGAGCGCATGCTGCCGCCGGATGTGATCAAGGTTCATGCAGTGGACGGGCAGGCCAGCCAGGTCTGTCTGCAGGATGAAGTGCATGTCGGCTTCATGTCGATGATAGACGACATCGTGGCAAAGGCAACGGTACATCTTGAGCGCCTGAATGCCCGCAAGCGTGAAACGATTCCGGCTTCTGAACTGGTTGTAGGCGTGCAGTGCGGCGGTTCGGATGCCTTCTCCGGCGTCACGGCCAATCCCGTGGTGGGCTTTGCTGCCGATCTGCTGGTGCGCGCCGGGGCCACGGTGATGTTCTCCGAGAACACCGAGGTTCGCGATGGTATCGACCAGCTTACCGCGCGTGCCTCCACGCCGGAAGTGGCCGAGCAGATGATTCGCGAGATGGCCTGGTACGACGCCTATCTGGATCGCGGGTCTGTGGATCGCAGTGCCAATACCACTCCGGGCAACAAGAAGGGCGGGCTATCGAACATTGTCGAGAAGGCTATGGGCTCGATCATCAAATCAGGCTCTTCGGAAATTTCCAGTGTGCTTTCCCCTGGCGAGAACCTTCGCCAGAAGGGCATTCGCAAGGGCATGGTGTACGCCGCTACCCCCGCCAGCGATTTTCTTTGTGGCACGTTGCAGCTGGCGGCTGGCATGAACCTGCATGTTTTCACGACAGGGCGTGGCACGCCTTATGGCCTGGCCGAATGCCCGGTGATCAAGGTGGCCACGCGCACCGAGCTGGCGCGCCGCTGGCACGACCTGATGGATGTCAACGCAGGTCGTGTGGCAGACGGGGAAGTCAGTATCGAGGAGCTTGGTTGGGAACTGTTCCGCCTCATGCTGGATGTGGCGAGTGGCCGGCGGACCTGGGCTGAAAAGTGGAAGTTGCACAATGCCCTGGCCCTGTTCAACCCGGCCCCGGTGACCTGATCGGGCGGTATTTTTGCTATTCCCTCCCCCAAATCATAAAGAGAAGTTCACGTTGGATGAACTTCCAGCCCCCTGCAAAGCGAAGGGGGTGTGGTGGTCAAAGATTGTTTTCGAAGACAAGCTTGATTCAAACCGGAGGGTAAGATGTTTTTTGCAAAGAAATCTGGAGTGCAGATGCTGTCCCTGTTAGGGGTGGTGCTGGGTGGAGTGTTTCTTTCAGGTCAGACTCACGCACAGGGGATTGATACCGTTGAGCGGATCATGAAAACGCACGTGATCAATCTGGGAGTGCGGGATTTGTCCCCGCCATTTTCGACGCTTGATAAAAGTGGCAAGGCTGTCGGGTATTCCGTTGATATCTGTTACAAACTCGTGGACCTGCTGCGCAAGGATCTGAAGCTGACGGATCTGAAGGCACAGGAAGTTGTGGTGACGGCTTCGAACCGGCTCGACAAGATCAAGGATGGCTCAATTGATCTGGAATGTGGATCGACTGTCATTACCAAGCCACGTCTGAAAGATGTCGATTTCAGCTATGCCGTGATGTTTGGCGCACAGCGCTTCCTTACCACCCCGAGTGCCGGGATCGATAGCCAGGTTAATCTGGCGGGCAAGACGGTTGCAGTGGTCAAAGGGTCTACTGGCGAGAAGATTGTGAATGCGCTCAAGGCGGGTGAAATTCCCACTCTCAAGGTGCTCTCCGTAGCAAGCAACGATGAGGCCCTGGCCGCGCTGGAAACTGGCAAGGTGCAGGCGATTTCGCAGATGGATGTGATCCTGCAGTTTGTGCGTCTGAAGAGCAAGACGCCGGAACATTTCCTGGTTACACAATGGCCCCTGACAGTGGAACCTATCGGTTTTCCTGTGCGCAAGGGAGATCCGCGTTTTCTTAATCTCGTCAATGATTCCTTGAAAACACTGTTCGGGCAGACAGAGTTTCGCACGCTGTATGATAAATGGTTTTATCAGCAGGTGAAAATTCCGCCTTCGGCGCTGATGATGGAAAACATGCACCGTCCGAGCGCCGACCCAGGCATGTCATTTGTCGGAGGTACGGAACTCTAGGCGGAATTCCCTGCCGGAAGTAGTACTTCTTAATCATTACTCCTGGCGATGCCTCCATCATTGCCGTCTCTCATGGGATGACACCCTGAGAATTCAACAGCCAGCCTTCGGGCTGGCTTTTTTTGGGGTTCATCAGACTTTTGTGCGGGCCAATAATTGGCATGCCGATACTATCTTCCACTCCCCGTGCCAAAAAGGCTGTTTGTCGTAGGTCGGAAAAGCCGCAGGCGCCTTCCGACGCATGGTCATTGTAGTGATCGGGTGATGCCGCATGCGCTGGCGTTGGCGCTGATTTTTCCACTATTGACAGTGGGCTTATCTGGTCATCCAAAACCCCGCTCACGCCAAAAAACGCTCGCCGTTGGTAAGAAAAGGTCTCTCCCAACGCTTTTTTACGCCGCAGCGGGGACTGTCAACACCCCATGCGTCGGAAGGCGCTGTGCTTTTCCGACCTAGTGTGCCCGACATGGGCATGT
>DBTS01000050.1:78472-79198 GCA_002307175.1 Rhodocyclaceae bacterium UBA1310 | reverse complement strand
TGGCGCACGGCATCGGCACGTCCGAAGTGGAACATGTGCTGGCCACCCAGACTCTGGTGCAGAAGAAGTCCAAGGCGATGCTCATCAAGGTTGAAGGCAAGCTCGGTGCGGGTGTCACGGCCAAGGATGTGGCGCTGGCCATTATCGGTCGCATCGGCACGGCTGGCGGCACGGGCTATTGCGTGGAATTCGGCGGCTCGGCGATCCGTGGCCTGTCGATGGAAGGCCGCATGACGGTGTGCAACCTTGCCATCGAGGCAGGTGCCCGCGCCGGCATCATCGCCGTGGATGACACCACAGCCGCTTATCTGGAAGGCCGCCCGCATGCACCGAAGGGCGCTGACTGGGACAAGGCCGTGGCCTACTGGAAGACGCTGCATTCGGATGCCGATGCGAAGTTCGATGCTGTGGTCGAGATCAAGGCTGAAGAGATCGAACCGCAGGTCACCTGGGGTACCTCGCCGGAACAGGTGCTGGATATCGGCGCCGCTGTGCCGAACCCGGCAGATGAAGCCGACCCGATCAAGCGTGCCGGGGTGGAACGCGCACTCAAATACATGGGGCTGGAAGCCGGTACGAAGTTCACCGACATCGCCATCGACAAGGTGTTCATCGGCTCGTGCACGAATTCGCGCATCGAAGACATGCGTGCTGCCGCGGCGATTGCCAAGGGCAAGAAGGTGGCTGCCAGCGTGAAGCTCGCGCTGGTGGTGCCGGGCTCCGGCA
>DBTS01000050.1:76132-78128 GCA_002307175.1 Rhodocyclaceae bacterium UBA1310 | reverse complement strand
TGCTCGATGTGTCTGGCGATGAACGCCGACCGTCTCTCCCCTGGAGAACGTTGCGCTTCGACCTCGAACCGCAATTTTGAAGGACGTCAGGGGCAGGGCGGACGCACCCACCTCGTGAGCCCCGCAATGGCCGCTGCGGCAGCCATCGCCGGTCATTTCGTGGATGTTCGCAAACTCTGATCGAGGAGAGATACGATGAAAGCCTTTACCCGTTTCAATGGGCTTGTTTGCCCCGTCGATCGCGCCAACGTCGATACCGACGCGATCATCCCCAAGCAGTTCCTCAAGTCGATCAAGCGCAGCGGTTTCGGCCCCTATCTGTTCGATGAATGGCGTTATACCGACCATGGCGAACCCGGCATGGATTGCACGAACCGCCCCAAGAACAAGGATTTCGTGCTCAACCAGCCCCGTTATCAGGGCGCCCAGATCCTTCTGGCACGCGACAACTTCGGCTGTGGTTCGAGCCGTGAGCACGCGCCGTGGGCCATCGAGGACTATGGTTTCCGCGTGATCATCGCCCCGTCGTTCGCTGACATCTTCTTCTCGAACACCTATAAGAATGGCGTGCTGCCGATCGTCACCCCGGTGGAGATCGTTGATCGCCTGTTCCAGGAATGTTTCGCGACCGAAGGCTACAAGCTCGATGTGAATCTGGAAGCCCAGACGGTGACGACGCCCAGCGGCTTTTCGTTCAGGTTCGATATCACCGAGCATCGCAAGCACTGCATGCTCAACGGTCTCGACGAAATCGGCCTGACCCTGCAGCACGCCGACGAAATCCGCGCCTTCGAAGGTAAGCATAAGGCCACCCAGCCCTGGCTGTTCGCCTGAGCGCTTGAAGATGGTTCGTGCAGAAAACCTTGCTAACCCCTATCAGGTTGCGTTCCAGAATGGAACGCAGTCGGGGGTGGCCGATACCGCTGCCGGGAAGGGTGGCAGCGGGCAGGGGTTCCGTCCGCACGAACTGCTTGAAGCTGCGCTGGCGAGCTGCATGGTGATGACGCTGCGCATGTACGCCGAGCGGCATGCCATCGACTACACCGGGATTGGCGTGGCCGTGCGGCTGGACCGCACCGACCCGGAGCACCCGGTGTTCGAGAGTGCTGTGTCTTTTCCTGCGGATTTCCCGGCGGATAGACGTGGGCGCATGCTGCAGGTGGCTGAGCGTTGCCCGGTGCACCGCACGCTGGCGGCCGGTTTGGGATTCAGAACGGTCTGACGGAGCCAGGCTCCGTCAGGTCACAATAACGAAAAGGATCAATCATGAAGATTTGTGTTCTGCCCGGTGACGGGATCGGCCCGGAAATCATGGCCGAAGCGCTGCGCGTGCTTGAAGTGTTCCGTGGCGAAGGCATGAAGCTGGAGTTCGAGGAAGCCCTGCTGGGTGGCTGTGCGGTGGACGCCACAGGCGACCCGTACCCGGAAGCCACGCGCAAGATCGCACGCGCAGCCGATGCCGTGCTGCTGGCAGCCGTGGGTGGCCCGAAGTGGGACGTGCTGCCGCGCCCGCAGCGCCCGGAACGTGGCCTGCTGGGGATCCGCAAGGATCTGAACCTGTTTGCCAACCTGCGTCCGGCGATTCTCTACCCGGAACTGGCGAATGCCTCCACGCTCAAGCCCGAAGTCGTGGCCGGCCTGGATATCCTGATTGTGCGTGAGCTGACAGGCTGCATCTATTTCGGCGAACCGCGCGGGATTTCCGTGGAAGACGGCAAGCGCGTTGGCCGCAACACGATGATCTACAACGAAGACGAGATCCGTCGTATCGGGCATGTGGCCTTCAAGGCAGCCCAGAAGCGCAGCAAGAAGGTCTGCTCCATCGACAAGATGAACGTGCTGGAAACCACCCAACTGTGGCGTGATGTGATGATCGAGGTATCCAAGGACTACCCCGATGTCGAACTCAGCCATATGCTTGTCGACAATGCCGCCATGCAGCTGGTGCGTGCGCCCAAGCAGTTTGACGTGGTGGTCACCGGCAACATGTTCGGCG
>DBTS01000050.1:24402-75873 GCA_002307175.1 Rhodocyclaceae bacterium UBA1310 | reverse complement strand
AACATGTTCGGCGACATCCTCTCCGACGAAGCCTCGATGCTCACAGGCTCCATCGGCATGCTCCCGTCGGCTTCGCTGGACGCCAACAACAAGGGGCTCTACGAGCCTTCCCACGGCTCCGCACCGGACATCGCCGGCAAGGGCGTGGCCAATCCGCTTGCAACAATCCTTTCCGCAGCGATGATGTTGAGGTACAGTTTCAATAATGAAGCGGCTGCCGTGCGGATCGAAAATGCGGTCAAGAAAGTTCTGGCAGCTGGTTTGCGTACCGGCGACATCTGGGAAGAAGGCACCCGGCGCGTGGGTACGCGCGAAATGGGCGATGCGGTGATCGCAGCCCTGTAATAGGGAACTGATGCGTCAAAACGTGTTTTTTGCTGACAAGACAACGGCTATCCGCGCTGCGGAGGCCGTTGTTTGCACGTTTACTGGCGCTAAAACTTCCACTACCCCGACCAAAAAAACAACCACCACGGTTTAGTCCTGCTGCGCCGCTATGTGTCTCCGCGGCGGCGGAGACAGGGCGAGCCAAAGCGGGGACGGTTCAAACAAGGGTTCTAAAATGATGCGAGTAGGTATTGTTGGCTGGCGCGGCATGGTCGGCTCGGTGCTCATGCAGCGTATGCGTGAGGAAGGTGATTTTGCACTGATCGAGCCGGTGTTCTTCACGACCTCCAATGTAGGTGGCGCCGGCCCCGCTGAAGCCGGTGGTGTGACGCTCAAGGACGCCAGGTCCATTGACGAACTGCGCAAGATGGATGTGATCCTCACGGCACAGGGTGGCGATTACACCAAGGAAGTCTTCCCGCAGCTGCGCTCTGCCGGCTGGCAGGGCTACTGGATCGATGCCGCGTCTTCGCTGCGCATGGCCGACGACGCACTGATCATCCTCGATCCGGTCAACCGCAATGTCATCAAGGATGGCCTTGCCCGTGGCGTCAAGAACTACATCGGTGGCAACTGTACGGTGAGCCTGATGCTGATGGGCCTGGGCGGTCTGTTCCAGAATGATGTCGTGGAATGGGCGAGCTCCATGACTTACCAGGCCGCTTCCGGCGCTGGCGCACAGAATATGCGGGAACTCCTTGCCCAGATGGGCAAGATTCACAATTCCGTTGCTGATCTGCTGGCTGATCCGGCATCCTCCATTCTGGATATCGACCGTGAAGTGGCTCGCACTCTGCGTTCGGATGAGATTCCGGTATCCAACTTCCGTGGTGTGCCCCTGGCCGGCAGTCTTATTCCCTGGATTGACGTGCCCTATGAGCATGGCCAAAGCAAGGAAGAGTGGAAGGGTGGCGCCGAGTGCAACAAGATCCTCGGGCGCCCGGCCTTCCGTACGCCAGGCAGCATTCCCATTGACGGGCTGTGTGTGCGCATCAGTTCCATGCGTTGTCATAGTCAGGCACTGACCATCAAGTTGCGCCGCGACATGCCGTTGGATGAGCTGACTGACATGATTGCACAGGCCAACGACTGGGTCCGTGTGGTGCCGAACGAACGCGAACGTAGCGAACGTGAACTCACGCCGGCCGCCGTTACTGGCCATTTGCACGTGCCCGTTGGTCGCCTCCACAAGATGGCGATGGGCGGTGAATACCTGGCAGCATTCACTGTGGGTGATCAATTGCTTTGGGGGGCCGCCGAACCCCTGCGCCGGATGCTTCGCATCCTGCTTGAAGCCTGATAGTGTTTTACCCCTGTTTGTAACAAGCTGAAAACAAACCGGTTTTTATTTTCATTTGTTCTTGGTGAATAATGTGTGAAAAATGTCACATAATTTATTCAGGCATTGATCAAAAAAGCCGTTTTGTATCTGGCCAAGATGTCGTTGCAAGCCCGCCGAGGTGTCTGTTTTAGGATGCTCAGATATTAGGTGAGCTTGCGGCGATAACTCGTTGATGTTATTTTGATCTTACATCTTGTAACCTTATGAGACGGTGGCTGTATGCATGCACCGCACGTAATGGATATGAATACTCCAATGATTCGTAAGACACTTGTTGCCGCTTTGATGTTGGCTTTGTGCGGGACCGCCGGCGCTGCCGGTCTTGGTCGCATCAACGTGATGAGTACCCTTGGCCAGCCGTTACGTGCCGAAATTGAACTATCAGCCTCCAGTGATGAGCTGGATAATATGGTGGTACGTATGGCATCCGCCGATGCGTACCGCCGTGCCGGGATAGACTATGTCAGTGCGCTGACAAGTCTGAAAACCGCCGTTGAAAAACGTGGGAACCGGGCTGTGGTGAAAGTTTCCTCTGACAGGGCTTTCAATGAACCCTTCCTGGATATGCTGGTCGATGTGACCTGGGCCGGTGGGCATCTGCAGCGTGAATATACCGTTCTGCTGGACCCGGAAGAATTGCCAGGCCCAAAGACGCTGAATGCCACTGCTCCTATCAGCAATCCGCTTGAATCCAATCTGGGTGGCAGATCTTCGCAGCAGGCGACAGCGCCGTCGCGCTCGCCGGTCGAATCCCAGTCTCCCAGCAGGGATGCTGCGCTGGGTGGTTCGCAACCGGGTAGCGGAGCCGATGAGTACACCGTCAAAAAGGGTGATACGCTGGCCAAAATCTCTTCCAGCCTGAAGTCGGGTGAAGTGACGCAGGACCAGATGATGGCCGCCCTGTATCGCTCCAATTCCGATGCTTTTGTAGGCGGCAACATCAACCGCATGCGTGTCGGTCGCATCCTCAAGGTGCCTGACTCTGCAACTGTTGAAGATATCAAGCCACGTGAAGCGCGGCAGATCATTCTCAAGGCGCATAACTTCGAGGGTTATCGTCGTGCCGTGGCCGATGCAGCCCCGATGCGTGATCGTTCCACGGGGCAGTCAGGGCAAGGCAAGGTGGCCTCCAAGGTCGTTGAGCAGGCCTCCGATGCGCCGGCCAAGGACAAGGTGACGGTTACTGCCACCAGTAATGCCACACCCAAGGCCAGCAAGATCAAGGCCGCGCCGGCTGGTGCCGCTGATTCGGCCGCCAACCAGGCCCGCCTGCAGGCACTGATTGATGAGAATGCTTCGCATCAGAAAGAGCTCCAGGAAGCCAAGTCGCGCATCAGCGAGCTGGAGCAGAACATCAAGGAGCAGAAAAAGCTGCTCGACATGAAGAGCGATGCCCTGGCCCAGGCCGAGGCTCGCGCCAAGACTGCCAGTGCAGATGCCGCCAAGAAGGCGCCAGCTCCCGCCGCAGAAACGCAGCAGGCTCCGGCTCCGGCCCAGCCGCCAGTACAGGAAAGCCCGGCCCCTGCGCCCGCTTCGGCACCGGCTGAGGGTGAGGCTGCAGCATCTGCACCTGAAGCTGCTCCAGCGGTTGAAAGTGCTCCGCCGGCACAGATTCAGTCTGCACCCGCTCCCAAGCCCGTTGCGGCCCCCAAGCCTGCAGCCGAGGACGAGGACGATGGTAGTATCTTCAGTAACTACTGGACGCTTGGTTTGGCTGGCTTGGTGCTTGCTCTGTTCGGAATCGGCTATGTAGCCGTCAAGCAACGACGAAAACAGGCTTCCTACGGCACGGGTAATACGCAGTTATCAGAAACCTCGACGACGAGCCCAAACTCGGTTTTTGGTAACGCCGGTGGCCAGATAGTGGACACCGGCGGAACCAGCTTGCTCCACACCGATTTTAGCCAGTCCGGAATGGCCTCCATCGATACTGATGAAGGGGTTGATCCTGTAGCAGAAGCCGATGTTTACATGGCCTATGGCCGTGATGCGCAAGCCGAGGAAATTCTTCTCGATGCACTGAAGAATGACCCGCGCCGCACTGCGGTATACGTCAAGTTGCTGGAAATTTACGCACAGCGCCGTTCGCTCAAGCAGTTCGAAAACACTGCCACCGATCTGTATACGCAGACTGGCGGCGCGGGTGACGACTGGGCGAAGGCCGCTGCACTGGGTCTCAAGCTTGATCCGAGCAACCCGCTCTACAAGGGGGCGGGGAATGGCGGAGGGGCCGGCCTGGGAAATGAATTGGCGGCCGCACCGCAAGCGGTGACGGCCGCTGCCCCCAAGCCTGCAGCTGTGCCGCCGGCTATTCCGCCGGCCAGCAATGTTCCTCCGGTGCGTTCGACATGGACGACCCCGGCTGATGTCGCACAGGTCAGTGCGGCAGCGCCTGGAGCCATGCCGGTCATTCCGGAACCTGTTGAGGAACCTTTGCCTGAGTCGGTGAATCTGGATTTCAATCTGGATCTGGATGCACCGAGCGAAGACGATGAGCCTACGCAGGCACAGTTCGGTGCCAGTGCCAAGGAAGATGACGACCTGCCCATGATGGAACAGGCAGTGGCAACGGACCCGATGGGATTGCCGCCGGTTTCGACAAGCTCGCCGCTGGAGTTTGATCTCGGCTTTGATTCGAAGTCTCCGGCCAGTGCTACGACGACTGCGGGGGTGGATACTCCGCAGAGCTTTGGCACGGAAACCGAATTCGACATTGGCATTGAAACTGATGGCGGACACAGCGCACTGTCTGAAGTGGATCTGGAAAAGACCAACTTTGAAGGCAGTCTGCTCGACTTCGATTTCGAACTGGGTGATGAAGACGACAAGTCTGCGGTGGATTTGTCTGATGTCAGCCTGAATGCTGCGCCTGAACCTGTTGCCAAGCCTGCCGCTGCGCCTGCGCCGAAGCCTGCACCGGCTTCCTCTGCAGCGCCTGCGGCTCCGGCCCAGCAGGTTGCGAAGCCGGCTGCGATGGAACCCATCCAGGATCATATCGACGTGGATGAAGAAATCGCCACCAAGCTTGAACTGGCCAAAGCTTATGAAGAAATGGGCGACGTTGAAGGGGCACGGGAATTGCTGGAAGAAGTGCTTAACGATGGCGCCAATGTCCAGAAGGAACAGGCCAAGACCATGCTCAGCCGTCTTGGCTGATCCGGTACAGGCAGTCCTCGGGCTGCCTGAAGGGCTACAAAGATGAAAAGTATCCATCCGGCCGTCTACGTGACGGCCGGTTTTTTTTTGATTTTCCTGTTGCAGGTGCTCAGCCTCGCGTTTTTGCCGTGGGGAACTGGCCTGGCCGTGCTGTGCGCACTGGTGTTTGCACGGCGTGATTGGGTGCGGGTGGTCAGGCGTTTGCGCTATATCTTTCTGGCGCTTCTGATCCTCTTTGCGTGGCAGACGCCGGGGGTCATGATTGTGCCGCCACTTGGGGCGTTCAGCCCGACCTGGGATGGAGTGCGGGCCACGCTTGAGCCGGCTGCCCGGCTACTGTCCGTGGTGTCGGTGGTGGCACTGATGCTGCATGGGCTTTCCACTGAGGATTGGGTCAACAGCCTGTATGTGCTGGTGCAGCCTCTGCGGGTGCTCGGTTTGAGTGCCGAGCGTTTTGCCGTACGCCTGCGTCTGGTGCTTGATTACACCAGCCAGCGCGATCTGCACTGGCGTGATTGTCTGCACGAAATGGATGCGGATCTGGGGGAGGTTTCGCCACAGGTCTGGCCTGTACGTGGTCTGCGCGGGTACGATGCAGCCCTGCTGTCTGTTCTGGTGATCGTCTTGATGGGGTATGTGCTGTGGTAAGGATTGCGCTGGGGGTTGAGTACTGCGGGGTGGGTTTTGAGGGCTGGCAATGTCAGCCACATGGCCGTACCGTGCAGGATGCCCTGCAGGCTGCGATCAGTCAGATCGCCAATTGCCCGACAGAGGTGGTGTGTGCAGGGCGCACAGATACCGGGGTGCATGGCCTGACTCAGGTGGTGCACTTTGATACCGATGCACGGCGTCCACTTACTGCCTGGGTGCGCGGCGTGAACGCCAATCTGCCGGGTGGGGTGGCGGTACTCTGGGCGCAGGAAGTGGGTGAGAATTTTCACGCCCGGTTTTCCGCACTGACGCGCCGCTACCGCTACATTCTGCTCAATCGTGGCGTACGCTCTGCCGTGTTCAATGGCAGGGTGGGGTGGTATCACCAGTCGTTGGATGTGGCGCAGATGGGGGCGGCGGCGGAGCTGCTGCGGGGGCAGCACGATTTTTCCGCGTTCCGTGCGGCGCAATGCCAGGCCAAGTCTCCGATCCGTACGCTGCAGGATGTTGTGGTGCAGCGCAGCGGCGACTGGGTGATTTTCGAGTTTGAGGCGAATGCCTTCCTGCACCATATGGTGCGGAATATGGTTGGTGCGCTGATCTATGTGGGCAATGGCAATCATTCGCCGGAATGGATTGCGGAGCTGCTGCGGCAGCGTGACCGGCGCCTGTCACCGCCGACTTTTGCGCCAGACGGCCTGTATCTGGCCGGCGTCAGCTATCCGGATCACTGGAATCTGCCCGCCAAGGGACGTATCATCGCGCCCCTGAGCTGGCCTGTGGAGATGAATTGAACGTGCGCACCCGGATCAAGATATGTGGCCTGACCCGCTCCGAAGACGTGCGGGATGCCGCCCAGGCAGGTGCGGATGCCATCGGTTTTGTCTTCTATCCGCGCAGTCCGCGTGCCGTGTTGCCGGAGCAGGCCCGCAGTCTGGTGGCACAGGTGCCACCTTTTGTGGCGAGCGTGGGCCTGTTCGTCAATGAAGATGCCGGCAGGGTGCGCGAAATCCTGCAGGAAGTGCCGTTGAGCCTGCTGCAGTTTCATGGTGACGAAACACCGGAGTACTGTGAATCCTTTGGCCGAGCTTATATCAAGGCGGCGAGGGTTAGAGCAGGGTTTGATCTGCTAAAATACGCAGTTGCCTACGCGGGCGCGTCTGGCCTGCTGGCGGATGCCTGGGTGGATGGCTACGGTGGTGGCGGGGAGTCTTTTGACTGGAATCTCCTGCCGGCGCAGCTCCCGCTGCCATTGATACTGGCAGGTGGGCTGAATGCTGCGAATGCCTGCGAGGCGGTGCGGCGTGTGCGCCCTTGGGCCGTGGATGTCAGTTCCGGAGTGGAAGTGGCCAAGGGCATCAAGGATCGCAAGTTGATGGAAGCTTTTGTTGCTGGGGTGAATGAAGCGGATGGCCGATAATAAATTGTCGTATCAACAGCCGGATCAGACCGGCCACTACGGGCAGTTCGGCGGCATCTTTGTGGCCGAGACACTGATTCCCGCTCTGGACGAACTGCGTGTCGAATTTGAAAAGGCGATGCGTGATCCGGATTTCCTCGCCGAGTACCGGCACGAACTCAAACATTACGTGGGGCGTCCCAGCCCGCTGTATCACGCCCAGCGTCTGTCGGATGCCATGGGTGGTGCGCAGATCTATCTGAAGCGTGAAGATCTCAACCATACCGGTGCCCACAAGGTTAACAACACCATCGGGCAGGCCCTGCTGGCCCGCCGTATGGGTAAAAAGCGCGTGATTGCGGAAACTGGCGCCGGGCAGCACGGCGTGGCTTCCGCCACCGTAGCGGCACGTTACGGTCTGGAATGCGTTGTCTATATGGGGGCAGAAGACGTCAAGCGGCAGGCTCCCAACGTGTTCCGCATGAAGCTTCTGGGCGCCAGTGTCGTGCCCGTGGAGAGTGGTTCGAAAACCCTCAAGGACGCCATGAACGAAGCCATGCGAGACTGGGTGACGAACGTCGATAGCACCTATTACATCATCGGCACCTGTGCCGGCCCGCATCCCTACCCGCAACTGGTGCGCGATTTCCAGTCTGTCATCGGCGAAGAGTGCAAGGTGCAGTGCGGCGAGCAGATCGGGCGTCAGCCGGATGCCGTGGTGGCCTGTGTTGGTGGTGGCTCCAACGCGATCGGTATCTTCTACCCGTATATTGATGTGCCCGGCGTGCGCCTGATCGGGGTTGAGGCTGGTGGCCTGGGCATCGAAACCGGCAAGCATGCCGCACCGCTGACGACGCATGCCCGCCCCGGTGTGCTGCACGGCCAGCGCGTGAATCTGATGCAGGATGAAAACGGCCAGATCGTGGATACCCACTCGATTTCTGCCGGGCTGGATTACCCCGGTGTCGGCCCCGAGCACTGCTATCTGAGCGAAATCAAGCGTGCCGAATATGTTGCGGCGAATGATGATGAAGCGCTCGTCGCCTTCAATGACCTGTGCCGTTACGAGGGCATCATTCCGGCGCTCGAATCCAGTCATGCCGTGGCGCATGCCTGCAAGCTTGCCAAGACAATGAGCCGCGATCAGGTGATCGTGGTGAATCTCTCCGGCCGTGGCGACAAGGATATTCCGACGATTGCCCGTCTTTCCGGCATTGAGCTGTAAACCGGACCGAATCCCATCATGTCCAGAATTCAAGAAACCTTTTCCCGTCTGCAGGCTGCCAAGCGCCGTGCGCTGATTCCCTTTATCACTGCCGGTGACCCGCGCCCCGAAGTGACTGTCGAGCTGATGCACGCCCTCGTCAAGGGCGGAGCTGATGTCATCGAACTGGGTGTGCCGTTCTCCGATCCTATGGCCGATGGCCCTGTGATCCAGCGTGCTGCCGAGCGTGCGTTGGCACACGGCACCAGCTTGCGTCAGGTGATCGAGATGGTTGCCGCCTTCCGCCGTGATGATGCGAAGACTCCCGTGGTGTTCATGGGTTACGCCAATCCGGTTGAAGCCATGGGTTACGAGGCATTTTCCAAGGCTGCTTCGGCTGCCGGCGTTGACGGTGTGCTGACCGTTGATCTGCCGCCTGAAGAGGCTGGTGAGCGTGTGGCGGTACTCAAGCAGTACGGTATCGACCCAATCTTTCTGCTCGCGCCGACCACGCCCGTTGCGCGTATGCAGGCTGTTGCAAAGCTTGCCAGCGGCTATGTTTACTATGTGTCACTGAAGGGCGTGACGGGTGCTGCCAATCTGGATGTTGCGGACGTTGCCAAACATCTCGACGAGTTGCGCCGCCACATCAGTCTGCCGATTGGTGTGGGTTTCGGTATCAGTGATGCCGCTTCGGCGGCTGCCGTGGCGAAGGTTGCCGACGCCGTGGTGATCGGTTCGCGTGTTGTGCGCGAAGTCGAGCAGGGTGAAGCCGGCCTCGCCGGGCGCCTGACCACTTTTCTTTCTGACGTGCGTTCCGCCATGGATCGCGCCTGAGTGACACAGATCACGAGGATTTATTCATGAGCTGGCTTACCAAACTGCTGCCCCCCAAGATCAAGCGTGATCAACCCGCGCGCAAATCCATCCCGGAAGGGCTGTGGATCAAGTGCGAGGCCTGCGAGGCAGTGCTGTACCGTTCCGATCTGGAATCGAGCGAACATGTCTGCCCCAAGTGCGGGCATCACAAGCGCATCACCGCGCGCATGCGCCTGGATCTGCTGCTCGATCCGGAAGGGCGTTTCGAGATCGGCGCCGAAGTGCTGCCGGTTGATCCGCTGAAGTTCCGCGACAGCAAGAAGTACATTGATCGTCTGGCTGCTGCCAACGAGGACACCGGCGAAGCCGATGCTCTGGTTGTCATGCAGGGTGCGATCAAGACGGTGCCTGCCGTGGTGGCCGTGTTCGAATTCGAATTCCAGGGTGGCTCGATGGGCTCTGTGGTGGGTGAGCGCTTCGTGCGCGGTGTGAATGCCGCCTGCGAGCAGGGCCTGCCCTTCATCTGCTTTACTTCCTCAGGTGGTGCGCGCATGCAGGAAGGCCTCTTCTCCCTGATGCAGATGGCCAAGACCACTGCTGCCATCACCAAGCTTTCCGCCAAGCGCCTGCCTTTCATCACCGTGCTGACCGATCCGACGATGGGCGGTGTGTCCGCCAGCTTCGCGTTCATGGGGGATGTGGTGATGGCCGAGCCGGGTGCGCTGATCGGCTTTGCCGGCCCGCGCGTGATTGAACAGACGGTGCGCGAAACGCTGCCGGAAGGCTTCCAGCGTTCCGAATTCCTGCTGGAAAAGGGCGCCATCGACATGGTGGTGGATAGGCGCGAGCTGCGCGACCGTCTGGCCCAGACGATCACCCTGCTGTCCGGCCTGCCAGCCGCAGCGAGCAACTGATTCATGTCTGCTGACTTCGCCACGCTGGAAGGCTGGCTGGCCTATATTGAGGGGCTGCACAATCGCCCTATCGAGATGGGGCTGGAGCGGGTCAGGCAGGTTCGTGACGCGCTAGGTGCCCATACTGGCGCCGCGGTCATTACCGTGGGTGGTACCAATGGCAAGGGTTCCACCTGCGCCATGCTCGAATCCATCCTGCTCGCGGCTGGTTACAGCGTCGGCGTGTATTCCTCGCCACATCTGATTGACTACAACGAGCGTGTGCGCATCAACCGCATCAACGCCAGCGATGCCCAGCTCTGCGCCAGCTTTGCTGCACTTGAGGCTGCGCGTGGCGAGGTGCCGCTGACCTATTTCGAGTTTGGCACGCTTGGCGCCTGGTGGCTGTTCTGCCAGCAGAACGTGGATGTGATCATCCTCGAAGTTGGCCTCGGTGGCCGGCTGGATGCCGTCAACGTATTTGAGCCGGACTGTTCGATTGTCACCAGCGTCGCCATGGATCACATGGATTACCTTGGCGACACGCGCGAGAAGATCGGCTTCGAGAAGGCCGGTATTTATCGTGCCGGCAAGCCTGCCATCTGTGGCGACCCCAATCCGCCGGAGACCCTCCTGGCGCATGCCGCAGAAATTGGCGCGGATCTGCGCGTGATGGGTCGTGAGTTTGGTTATTCCACCGACAAGCTGCAGTGGAAGTTCATTGGCCGGCGCGCCAGTCGCGGCGGGCTGGCTTATCCGGCTCTGCGCGGCAGCCATCAGTTGCTCAATGCCTCTTCCGTACTGGCCGCACTGGAAGCGCTTGAAGAGCGTCTGCCGGTGCAGATGCAGGCCGTCCGCGAAGGGCTCATGACCGTCGAGCTGAGCGCACGTTTCCAGGTGCTGCCGGGTCGGCCAACATCCATCCTTGATGTAGCCCATAACCCGCAGGCTGCCGCAATGCTGGCGGACAACCTTGCCGGCATGGGCTTCTACCGGAAGACCTGGGCCGTCTGTGGCATGCTCTCCGACAAGGATATCAAGGGCAGTCTGGCATGCCTGCTGCCGCATGTTGACCACTGGTTGCTGTGTGATCTGCCGGGGCCGCGTGGCTCCCGTGCGCAGGCACTTGAGGCGATCCTGCAGGAACTTGGCAGCAAGGCCGGGATCGAATTGTTCTCTAGTCCGCATGATGCTTTTGCGGCGGCGCGCGAGCAGGCAGGAGAGGATGATAGAATCGTTACCTTCGGATCTTTCCTGACAGTGGCGGACGTCTTGCGTTTCGTTGCCCAACACCGGTAGGTATTCATGGCCGATAATGATGTGCAAATCGAACAGAAAAAGCGATCCCGGCGCAGGCTGGTAGGTGCCGTTGCACTTGCACTGTTCGCCGCCATCGTGTTGCCGATGGTGATGGACAGCGAGCCCAAACCAGCGGGCGGCGAGCTGCAGATCCGCATTCCGGGGCAGGAAGGCAGCAATTTTGCCCAGCGCATGATTGCCGGCAATGCTCCCCCTCCGGCCAGCCCCGCGTTGCCCGCCGGGCAATCAGTGCCACTGGTGTCTGTGTCATCTCCCGCACAGTCCGCACAAAGCAATGTTCCTGTGAATGCCGAATCCGCCGTTGCGGCGGAGTCATCTTCGGCATCCCCGCGCGTCCAGGACGAAAAACCGGCAGTCACGCAAAGCTCCTCTTCGCGTGCCTCGGCAAAGTCTTCCGCATCCGAGCACAGCAAGCCTTCCAGCAACGAGTCAGAGCGCGTACGCGAGATTCTGGCTGGCAAGGACAAGGCCGATCAGAAAGACCGTGCCGACTCCCGCGACAAGGAATCTTCGTCCTCCAAGGATAGCGGGGCACAGAAACTCTACGTGCAGCTAGGCGTATTCCGGGATGAAGCGAATGCCCGTGAAGTGCTGGCGCGCGCCACTGCTGCCGGCGTGAAAGCCGTGGCGATCAAGGCTGAGGACAAAACCCGTCTGCGCGCCGGGCCGTTCTCTGATCGTGATGCTGCTGACGCTGCTGTGGCGAAGCTGAAGAAAGCCGACCTCAACGGAATTGTGGTCGGCAAGTGACAGTTTTCGATTACATCTTTCTGGCGATTGTGGCCCTGAGTGTGCTGCTCGGATTGTGGCGCGGGCTTGTCAGTGAGGTGTTTGCGCTGCTGGGCTGGATGGTGGCTCTGGGGTTGGCGTGGCGTGGGGCTTCGTGGCTGGAGCCGATGTTTCTCACGCTGGTGTCAAAAACCCCCTGGCTGGCCTGGGGGCTGGCGTTCCTGGCGATTTTTGTCGGGGTACTGATTATTCTTGCAGTGGCGCGCTGGTTTCTGCGCAGCCTGCTGGAAGCGTCCGGTCTGAGTCCGCTGGATCGGGTTCTGGGCGCCTGCTTCGGATTGGCAAGGGCACTGGTGATAGCCCTTTTGCTTGTGGCGGCAGGCGGCATGAGCCGCATGCCTAAGGAGTCGTGGTGGAGCGAAGCGGTTTTTGCGCCACCACTCGAAACGGCGGTTATCGCCCTCAAACCCCTGTTCCCCAAGGAACTGGGGCGACGAATCAAGTATTAGGACAGGTGGCAAAGTATGTGCGGAATCATCGGCGTCGTGGCGTACAGTCCCGTCAATCAACTACTCTATGATGGCCTCCAGGTGCTTCAGCATCGCGGCCAGGATGCTGCCGGGATTGCGACGGCAGAAGGCGGGCGCTTTCACATGCACAAGGGCTCCGGGCTTGCGAGCGAGGTGTTCCGCACCCGCAACATGCGCAATCTGCAGGGCAACTGGGGGATCGGGCACTGTCGCTATCCCACTGCCGGGTCGGCTTTCAATCCTGCCGAAGCCCAGCCGTTCTATGTGAATTCGCCGTTCGGCCTGATGCTTGCGCACAATGGCAACCTGACGAACTCCAACGAGCTCAAGCGCGAAATGTATCTCGCCGACCTGCGCCACATGAACACCAATTCCGATTCGGAAGTGCTGCTCAATGTGCTGGCACACGAGATGCAGGTTGCCTCCAACGGCTTTTTCAAGCTCGATGAGGAAACCATCTTCCGCGCTGTCGCCGGCACCCATCTGCGCGCCCGTGGTGCCTATGCGGCTGTTGTGATGATTGCCGGCTATGGCCTGCTGGCCTTCCGCGATCCGCACGGTATCCGCCCGCTGATCCTCGGTCAGCGTGAAACCGAGCAGGGCATCGAATACATGGTGGCTTCCGAATCGGTTGCCATCGATGTGCTTGGCTTCAAGACTGTGCGTGACATCGGCCCGGGCGAAGCAGTGCTGATCGACACCCAGGGCAAGCTGGTTACCCGGCAGTGCGCCAAACCTGTAAGCCACGCGCCGTGCATGTTCGAATACGTCTATCTGGCCCGCCCGGATTCCATCATTGATGGCATCTCGGTCTATGATAGCCGTGTGCAGATGGGCGTGTATCTGGCCGAGAAGATCAAGCGTGAATACAGTCACCTGAAGATTGACGTGGTGATCCCGATTCCCGATTCGAGCCGCTCCTCGGCGATGGAGCTGGCGAGCCGCCTGGGTCTGCCTTACCGTGAAGGCTTCGTGAAGAACCGCTACATTGGCCGCACCTTTATCATGCCGGGTCAGGCCGTGCGCCGTAAGTCAGTGCGCCAGAAGCTCAATGCGATGCACCAGGAATTCGTCGGCAAGAACGTGCTGCTCGTCGATGATTCCATCGTGCGTGGCACCACCAGCCGCGAAATCATCAACATGGCCCGTGAAGCCGGCGCCACCCAGGTGTTCATGGCTTCGGCAGCGCCCCCGGTGCGGTTTGCCAATGTTTATGGGATCGACATGCCCAGCCGTACCGAGCTGATCGCCGCCTTCCGCGATGCCGATGAGGTGGGTGCGGAGATCGGTGCGGACGCGATGATCTATCAGGATATCGAAGATCTGAAGAAGGCCGTCGGCGATCTGAATCCGCAGATCAAGCAGTTCGAATGCTCCTGTTTTGATGGCGTCTACGTGACCGGCGATGTGACTTCGGAATATCTTGATGCCATGGAAGATGGGCGCAAGACAGCGCGCAAGTCTGGTGATGAGGATGGCGAACAGCAGCTTGATCTGAACCTGATGCCGGAAGAAGCACAGAATTGACCAGAAACCGGTTCTGGATGTGATTCTGGCCGCTTTTGCGGCCTAAATCATTTTAGGCGACGGAAACCGCCCAGGCTTGTGATGGCTAGGCCGGTTCCAGATGTTCCAGCATCAGCTGCACGCTGGCCACGCCCTGATATTCGTTGGTGGCCAGCCGGTAGGCCGCGCGGATGCGCGAGGGCACCGGTTCCGCATAATTGAAGCGGATCGCCTCGAACACGGCGCCCGGTTTGGAGAGCTGCAGCTTGAGGTGGCGATCCTTGAGCAGGCGCTGCTTTTCCACCTGAAAGACATCCTCGAAGAGCGGGGCTGCAAAGCCCTGGCCCCAGATCTCGGCTTCCAGCATGCGCGCAACTTCCAGATTCATATAGCCCGTCTCCAGCGAACCATCAGTTTCCAGATGGCGCTCCAGATCAGCTTCGTTGAGCAGTTCCCCGGCGATTTCCGCAAAGATCTGGCGGAAGCGCTGGAAATCCTTTTCGCGGATGGTCAGCCCCGCTGCCATGGCATGCCCGCCAAAGCGCAGGATCAGATCGGGGTGCCGCTTGGTGACCAGATCCAGTGCATCGCGCAGATGGAGCGCCGCAATCGAGCGCCCCGACCCCTTCAGTTCGCCATCCTCCTGATCCTCGTTGGCGCGGGCAAAAGCGATGGTGGGGCGATGCATCTGATCCTTGATGCGCCCGGCCACAATGCCGATCACGCCCTGATGCCATTCCGGCTCGAACAGCGAGATGGCCGGTGCTGTATCGATCTGCAGGGAATCAAGCTTGAGCTGGGCCTGATCACGCATTTCCTCTTCGATGCCGCGCCGCTCGCGGTTGAGCTGGTCCAGCTGTTGTGCGAGGTTATAGGCGCGTGCCGGATCATCCGTGGTCAGGCATTCGATGCCGATGCTCATGTCCGCCAGTCGCCCGGCGGCGTTCAGGCGTGGCCCCAGGGCGAAACCCATGTCAAAGGTGCTGGCGCGCCCGGCCTGCCGCCCGCTCACTGCGAAGAGTGCCCGGATGCCCGGATGCATGCGGTCGGCACGCATGCGCGCAATCCCCTGGCGCACGAGCAGGCGGTTGTTGGCGTCGAGCTTCACCACATCGGCCACGGTGCCGAGGGCGACGAGATCAAGCAGGTTGCCAAGATTCGGCGCCGGATGTTCGGCATCAAACCAGCCGCGCTCGCGCAGCTCGGCACGCAGCGCGAGCATGGTATAGAAGGCCACCCCGACACCGGCCAGCGATTTGCTGGGGAAGGTGCATCCCGGCTGATTGGGATTGACGATCACATCGGCATCCGGCAATTCGTCACCGGCCAGATGGTGGTCGGTGATGACGGTTGTCATGCCGCGCGCCTTCGCCGCCTTGACGCCTTCCACGCTGGCAATACCGTTGTCTACGGTGATCAGCAGATCAGGTTCGAGCCCGGCCAGCGCTTCTACCACACTCGGCGAGAGGCCGTAGCCGTGCACCGCACGATCCGGTACGAAGTACTGCACGCTGGCGGCCCGCATCGAGCGAAGCGCGCGCAGGCACACGGCACAGGCCGTGGCACCGTCGCAGTCATAATCAGCCACGATCACGATGCGCGATTCTGCCTCAATGGCATCGGCGAGCATGCTTGCGGCGCTCTGGATGCCCTTGAGCTCGCCGGGCGGCAGCAGTGCATTCAGATCGGTCTTGATCTCTGCCACGCTGGCAAGCCCACGCGAAGCATACAGGCGGGCGAGCAGGGGGTGCAGACCAGCATCGGTCAGTTTGCGAACGGCCGCCGTGGCAACCGGGCGTTGAATCATCTGGGTCATGGGGGGCGAGTCTACCGCGATCCTTGCAGCAGCGAGCAGAGACTTTCCGTATTCAGTGGGCGGCGCCAGAAAGCCCAGCGCAGTGTGCTGCCGAGGGTGATGTCGAAACCGTCCCGGTCTGCCGGAACGATCAGTCTTGCGCTTTGCAGGCGCCCGGCCCGCCATGCCTGCCAGAGCGGGCCAAACAGTTCACGCTCAAGCGTTTCAAGGCCTTCTTTCCAGGCCTGGAGGTTGCCATCCAGCACCGCCTGCTGCAGGCGTGCGTCGTGCCACAAGGCGTGTCCCGGCATGCCGGAAGTCGGGTGCTGCGGAGCAGTGAGGGGCAGACCAAGCGTGCTTGCGAGCCCCCGCAGCGCCGGATCGGCACTGGCCACCTGGGAAAACTTTGGCGCTGGAATGGCCGCCAGTGCCTGGTCCTGATTCTGGTCACCTTCACCCCAGAACCATACCGCATTGGCCAGCGGTTTGCCCTCGGCCTGTCGCGCCTGATTTACAGGATGGGCAAAGAGGGCCGTCTGGATCTCGTTGGCGAGGCGGTTCCATGCCGGTGCGTGCTCCCCCTCAGGCGGGAAATAGGCTACGGGTCGGCCCACAACATCTTCCAGTGGCTGGAAATGGGCACTGGCGAGGGCGGTTTGCAGATACCAGCGCTCCGGTGTGGCAGCATGGAAGCGCCCCACGTCGGCGAATTCAGTGTTCAGCATGGCGCACAGGGCGTCGGCCTCTTCCTGGCTCAGTTGCAGGCTGTGCGGCCCGAGTACCAGCAGTGCATCGCGCACGAAGCAGATTGCAACCGGGTCGGCGCAAAGCACCTTGCCCTCTGATGGCGGAAATTTGCCGGCGTCGTCTTCCCCGGCCAGGCGCAGGCGGCCCCAGGGCAATACCGGGGTCTGGCAGTGGGGGGGCACCCCTTGGGTGGTCAACCCGTTGGTGCTCAGCCAGTCCAGTGTATTGTGGGCCGGGCAGGGCAGATGACGTCCCCGTCCCGCCAGGGCACAGAGTGCCGGAAATGCGGCCGCTTCGAGCAGACCAGAAGGCAGCTTTCCCGGCCATTTTAGACCGGGCAGCAGGCAGCTGAGCTCATTTGAAAGCTGGTTGGAACGAATGGGCAGCGCATGGGGTCCCATGCTGGGATGAAAGCTCACGGCGATTGCCTGTCATAACAGAGGAGAATCTGATGTTCCCGTCAAACTTGAAGGTGCGCAATCAGGCGAGGCAGTGTAGCATTGCGCAGCCATGAAATTTGAACTCCAAGTAGGCCTGCGCTACGTCCGGGCCAAAAATCGCGGCCGCTCCGCAGGCGGTTTCGTCTCCTTTATTTCCTTTGCCTCGATAGCGGGCATCGCGGTGGGCGTAATGGCCTTGATCGTCGTGATGTCGGTCATGAACGGTTTTCAGGAAGAACTGCGCGACCGCATCATCGGCGTGACAGCGCATGCGCAGATTCAGGGCTTCGATGGCGAACTTTCGAACTGGCCGACCTATGTGGAAATCGCCAGCAAGAATCGCGATGTGCTTGCGGCAGCCCCATTTATCCAGCAGCAGGGCATGTTCTCGCAGGATCAGGCTGTGCGCGGCGCTATCATCCGGGGGGTTGAGCCGGAGATGGAGGATCGTGTCGCGGATTTCTCCAAGTTCATGAAAGCCGGTGCGCTCACCGATCTGCATCCGGGTGAATTCGATGTTGTGCTTGGCAAGGAACTGGCCAACGCACTTGGCGTGCGCCTGGGCGACAAGGTCACGCTGATCGCGCCGCAGGGGTTGGTGACGCCGGCGGCTGTGCTGCCGCGTGTCAAGCAGCTGCGCGTGGTGGGAATTTTCGAAGCCGGTATGTACGAATACGATGCCGGCCTTGCGCTGATGAGCATGAAGGATGTGCAGGCCATCTACCAGATGGGCGACAAGGTCAGTGGTGTGCGCCTGAAGCTCACCGACATGTTCCGTGCCCCGCAGATTGCCGAAAGCCTCACTGGTGATCTGCCGGCTGATGCCTATGTGCAGGACTGGACGAAGAGCCATGTGAATTACTTCCGCGCCGTGCAGATGGAAAAGAACGTGATGTTCCTGATCCTCCTGCTGATCATGACGGTGGCGGCTTTCAGCATTGTCTCTGCGCTCGTCACAGCAGTGCAGGACAAGCGCGCCGATGTGGCGATCCTGCGCACTCTGGGTGCCAGCCCGGCCTCCATCATGGGGATTTTTGTCATCCAGGGCGGCCTGATGGGCCTTATCGGCCTGATCGTCGGCGTGACCAGTGGCGTGACCCTGGCGCTCAATGTCAGCCGCCTGGCGCACTGGGTGGAAAATGCCTTCAAGGTCGAGCTCCTGCCGAAAGACGTGTATTACATTTCCGATCTGCCCTCGAAGCTGCTCTGGAGTGACGTGGCGATCATTGCCGGGGTGGCTTTCGTGCTGACCCTGCTGGCAACGCTGTATCCGAGCTGGCGGGCGGCTCGCATCAATCCGGCGGAGGCGCTGCGTTATGAATGATCAGAATCCGGCCTTCGTACTTGAAGCCAAGGGTATTTCCAAGGTTTATGGCAGCGGCCCGTCTGCCGTGGGTGTGCTGCGTGACGTGAACCTGCAGGTCAGCAAGGGTGAAACGGTTGCCCTGGTCGGCGCCTCGGGAGCCGGCAAGAGCACCCTGCTGCACGTTTTTGGCGGGCTGGACGAACCCTCCAGTGGCACGATCGCCCTGCACGGGCAAGCTCTTTCCGGGATCAGTGAAACCGAGCGCGGCCGTCTGCGCAACCGCCTGATGGGTTTCGTGTATCAGTTTCACCATCTGCTGCCGGAATTCACCGCACTTGAAAACGTCGCCATGCCGCTGACCATTCGCGGCCTGGATCGCAAGACTGCTCACGCCAAGGCTGCGAGCATGCTCGAAGCCGTCGGCCTGGGGCATCGCGTTGAACACACGCCGGGTGAGCTTTCCGGTGGCGAGCGCCAGCGTGCCGCCATTGCGCGTGCACTGGTGACCGATCCGGCGGTGGTGATGGCCGACGAACCCACCGGCAACCTCGATCGCCAGACCGCCGCCGCAATCTTCGATCTGATGCTTGACCTGAACCAGCGTCTGGGGACCGCTCTCGTAATCGTCACGCATGATCCCGAACTCGCCAAGCGTGCCCAGAAGATCTATGTGCTGCAGGATGGCGTGCTGGTGCTGCAGGACTGATACCGGTCTATCGGCCTGACGTCCGTCCACGCGTCAGGCTGACCGCCCGCGGCGCGCGCGTTGCCGCAGGTGGTGTGTTACATGCAGACGCCAGCAAAGCTGCACACAAACATACCCGGCGCCAGCCATCAGCAGCGCCAGCAGCGGTACGCCCACCAGTAGCGGTGGCCCCAGATCCACAATCCAGTGCCAGTAAGAGAGCAAGGATTGCCCCACTGCCCGCCAGTCGAAATCCGGTGGTTTCACGAAGGCATCATGGCTGCCGGTGAGCCACGACCCCAGCGTGAAGGCGCCAGCATAGAGCGGCAGGATCGTCAGCGGGGTGGAGACAAACGTGCAGGCAATCGCCACCGGCAGATTCTTCCTGCGCCACACACAGCCCAGCGCCGCCCCGAGCATCTGCAAGGGGCCGGGGATCATGGCGCAGAACAGGCCGATCGCCACCGCGCCCGCCACTGCATGCCGGTTCAGATGCCACAATTGTGGATGCCGCACGGAATGCCCCATCCACCTGAACCAGCGTTGCCGGCTCAGCGTCTCGATATCGGGGATGTGACGACGGATGATCTCACGCATGCGCTGATTATCCGCATCTGCACGCGGCAGGCGATAAGACTTTAGGGGCGTTTAGTCGGGTGGAATTGACGTTCCCTCAGTACATCGATATATTACAGACTCCTTTCCTGAAACGCTGCTGCAGGAAAAACACGCACTGCCTTCATTCTTTATGCAAGGCACGTGCTTCTGTGTTTTTCTCTGGAGCAGACTCGTGTCTTCCCTTATTCGTTTGCAAAAAGCCCTGCATCGCCAGGGTATCGCCGTCGATTTTCAGAACGGTATCTACACACTTTCCAATCCGCATACGCAGGCGCGTGTGTTGCTACCCCAGGCTTTTCCGCTGGAGGAAAAAGCCGTGCGTCAACTCCTGGAGTTTGCCTCGGTGCAGGTACCGGGCCACGCCGGGCATGTCTGCCAGGCATGCGCCACGCCGGATTTTCATCCTGGCAGTATTGCGCCGGTCGGCAGTATCGTGGCGACCACCGAAGACCTCGTGATTCCCGCCATTCCAGGCACCGATATCAACTGTGGCATGCGCCTGATCACCACCGGCCTCACGCTGAAGCAGGTCGAAGCCCGTAAAGATGTCCTGCTGGCGCGCCTGCGCCGCGTGCTGCTCGAAGATGGGCGAGATGTGCCGCTGCGCTCGCAGGCATATGCCGCCCTGTTTGCTGCGGGGCCGGCCGCTTTCATTGATTTGCTGCATGCCCAGGGCTTGTGGCAACGCGTGGATAGAGATCGCCTGCGTCGCGAGCTGGCTGGCTGCATTGCACTCGCTGAATTCGGCGGAGGTTTGCAGCATGCGCCGGAAGCACTGGTGGGAACACGCGAGATTATTCGCGATCCGTGCATCGGTACCACCGGCTCCGGCAATCACTTCGTCGAACTGCAGGTGGTTGATGCACTGATAGACAGGCAACAGGCCTATGCTTCTGGCTTGCGCCAGGATGAAGTCGTGGTGATGATTCACAGCGGTTCCCGCGATGTGGGTTTTTTTGTGGGCGGGCGCTGGATGGATCGTGCCCGCACCGAATGGCCCAAGGGGGTGCGCCACCCACAGTCAGGGCTGTTCGGGCTGACGGGGCCGCTGGCACAGGCGTATCTCGATGCCATGGGGGTGGCCGCCCGCTATGCCTGGGCCAATCGCATGGTGCTGGCCGAACTGGTGCGGGATTGTCTGAATGAAGTGTTCGCGGCAGATGCCTCGCGGCTGGTTGTCGATGTGCCGCACAACGTGGTTTTGCGCGAGCATGGCATGAATATCCACCGCAAGGGTGCTACGCCCGCGCGCGCAGGTGATCTGGCGCTGATTCCGGGGTCGATGGGAGATTACTCCTATGTTGCCAGTGGCCTGGGCAATGCTGACTGGCTCTGGTCGTGCTCGCACGGTGCGGGGCGTACGCAGCGGCGCCAGTCCATGCGTGCCTTGCGGCCCGAAGCATTGGGTAATGAACTGGCCTGGCAATGCATTACCCTGCGGGAGGAGCGCCGGATTGAAGAAGCCCCGGCGGCTTACAAACGCATCGGCCCGGTGATTTCAGCCCAGGAAGAGCAGGGCATGATCCGGGCGGTAGCGCGGCTGCGGCCCTGGGTGACTTTCAAGGCCTGATTATTCTGCCGGTAGTGTGGTGGATGTCATGGTCGCGGCTTGCTTTGTGCCAGTCACGGCAATGATAATGGGTTGATGCATTGGCCAGTCATTGTTTTTGCAATCGGCATCTGGCTCTGTCAGCAGCAATCCGTGCTGGCAGAGCCCTTGCCATGCTTTCTCGGGGCGGGCGCCGGGCTTCTTCTGGCGTGTCTGCTCCGGCGCAGGAAAAAACGCCGGGCATGGCAATGCGTGCTCCTCGTGGCGTGTTGCCTGTGCGGCTTCGCCTATGCCAACTGGCGTGCCGAACTGCGCCTCGCGGATCGTCTGCCCGCCGCACTGGAAGGGCAGAATCTGCTGATTACCGGGCATATTGTCGATCTGCCGCAGACTTTCGATCACGGCGTGCGCTTTCTGTTCGATCCGGAGTCAGCCCCGCCGGGTGTACCAGAGCATCTGCAACTGACATGGGCTGTCTATGAGAACGAGAAAGCCCCGCGTGCCATGCCGGCATTGCATGCTGGCGAGCGCTGGCAACTGCTGGTGCGCCTGCGCAGGGTGCACGGTAACGTAAATCCGAACGGGTTTGATTTTGAAGGGTGGATGTTCGAGCGTGGCATCGGCGCAGTCGGCAACGTGCAGCCCAAATCCTATGTGCGTCTGGGGGGCGCCGACACTTCGGCGCTGGCCTGGGTGGATCGCTGGCGCGAAGTGATTCGCGAACGCTTTGCGCGGGTGCTGCCGGATTCTCCCTGGCGCGGGATTCTGGTGGCGCTGGTGGTGGGGGATCAGGGCTCGATCCCCAAGGATCAATGGGCGCTCTTTCGCCAGACAGGCACCACACACCTGATGTCAATTTCCGGATTGCATATCACGCTGGTGGCTGCCATGCTCGGGCTGGCGGTTGGCTGGGCGTGGCGCCGTATTCCGTGGCTTGCCCTGAGGCTGCCCGCGCAGAAGGCGGCGGTGCTGGCCGGCGCGCTGGCAGGGCTGGCGTATGTTTTGCTGTCCGGCTTCAGCGTGCCGGCACAGCGCACGCTCTACATGCTCTCCACTGCGGCGCTGGCGATGTGGCTGGAGCGTACCGCCGGGGTCAAGCGGGTGCTGGCAGCCGCCCTGCTGGTGGTGTTGCTGCTTGATCCCTGGGCGGTATTGTCGAGCGGGTTTTGGCTGTCTTTCGGGGCGGTCGGTTCGCTGCTGCTGGTGGGGAGCATGGAAGGCGCCACAGTTGGCTGGATTCCGCGCTTCGCAAGCTGGGTGCGGGCACAATGGGCCGTCACACTGTTTACCCTGCCGATGCTGCTGGCCCTGTTTCAGCAGTTTTCGCTGGTCTCTCCGCTGGCTAATGCCATTGCTATACCGGTGGTGAGCATGCTGATCACCCCGCTGGCATTGCTCTATGGTGTGTTGCCTCTGCCGTCCCTCGCGCATCTTGCCAACTGGGTGCAGGGTGTTCTGATGGCCTACCTGCAGTTCTGTGCAGGGCTGCCGTTTGCCATCTGGCAGCAGGCCGCACCGCCGATGTGGCTGGCGCTGCCGTGCTGTGCCGCCGCCCTGTGGGCCTTGCTGCCGCGTGGTGTGCCTGGGCGCTGGGCTGGCTTGCTGCTTTTCGTGCCACTGCTGCTGTGGCAACCTGCAAGGCCGGCCACGGGATTGGCTCAGATCACCGTGCTGGATGTGGGGCAGGGGCTTGCCGTGCATGTGCGTACCGCCAGCCATGATCTGCTCTTCGATACCGGGCCCCGTTACTCGGCACAATCCGACGCTGGAGAGCGCACTGTGCTGCCCTATCTGCGTGCCGAGGGAATCAGCCATCTGGATATGCTCATGGTGTCCCATCAGGACAGCGATCACGCAGGCGGTGCCCGCTCAATTCTGGCAGGGCTGCTGGTGCTGGATTACCGGGCGAGTTTTCCTGCTGATAGTGGGCTGGTGCCGCCGGGGGCACACTTTCAGGATTGTCTGCGTGGGCAGCACTGGGAATGGGATGGCGTGGTGTTTCAGGTGCTGTATCCCGTGCCTGAGTCGGTAGGTCTGGGGAATGACGGTTCCTGTGTGCTGCGCGTTGCCACACAAAGCGGCGCCATTCTGCTGACAGGGGATATCGAGCGTGATGCCGAAGATGCGATTCTTGGCGATTCACCCGGGCCGATTCACGCCGAGATCATGGTGGCACCCCATCATGGCAGCCGCAGTTCCTCGCAGGAGACATTCGTCGAGGCGGTGCATGCCCGTTATGCCGTGTTCACGTCCGGCTACCTCAATCGCTACCATCATCCTGCTCCGGAAGTTGTTGCGCGTTACGTGCGCGATGGCGCCCAGCCACTGCGTTCAGACTTTGATGGCGCCATCCGCTTCGATCTGGATTCTGTGGGCATCACGGTTTCAAGGGCCAGGCAGACACAGGCCCGCTATTGGTTCGATATTTCACGCTAAAAACCCCGGGGGAAATACCATGGAATCATGTGTGCTGGAACACGAAACCAGTTTGCGTACGGTCTGGCCAATGCGCCGCAATCACGTGCTGTGCCTCACGGGCAAACAACTGCATCGCATGGCGTATCTGGAATGGGGTGATCCTGCAAACCCGCGCGTGCTGATCTGCATCCATGGGCTCACCCGCAACGGGCATGATTTCGATGTGCTGGCAAAGGCGCTGAGCCATGAATACCGGGTGATATGCCCGGATATCGCGGGGCGGGGGGCCAGTGACTGGCTGCACAACAAGACAGATTACGCAGTGGAAGTCTACGCGGCGCATCTGGTGACCCTGCTCGGGCGGCTCAATGTAGCAGAAGTCGACTGGTTGGGAACTTCCATGGGCGGTTTGATTGGAATGTTCCTCGCTTCGCTGGAACACTCGCCGATCCGCAAGCTCATCCTCAACGATATCGGCCCCGTGCTGCCAGGGTCTGCATTGGCGCGGATCGCCGAATATGTCGGCCTGGCGCCGGTATTTGCCAGCATGGCAGTGGCCGAGGCCTATCTGCGGCGGATTTTTGCGGGGTTTGGGCCTCTTTCGGATAAACAGTGGCACACGCTGACTTCGCATTCCCTGCGTCGCTGTGCAGATGGCTGGCGCATGAATTACGACCCTTCGATTGGTGAAGCCATGCGCTCTGCATTGGTTGATCACGATGTTGCGATGTGGGATGTGTATGACCGGATTGAGTGCCCCACGCTGGTTTTTCACGGCATGAATTCGGATCTCCTGCGCGCCGATACCGTTGCCGAAATGGCACAGCGTGGCCCGCTTGCACAGTGCATCGAAGTGCCGCAGACCGGGCACGCGCCGATGCTGATGAGCGAAGAGCAGATAAGCCGGATCAGCACCTTTTTGCATGAGGATTGATACAGGGCTGCATTTCTCTGCCACTGTTTGTGCGCTGCGAATACCCGCCTGCTCCTGCTTGCCACCGCCACGCTGCTCGTGCATTCTTGCAACGTAAAAGAATAATCATGGAAGAGACAAGGACGGCGGGTGATGAGTTTTCTGCTCTTTTTTCAGCGCTTCACAGCGGTTGACTGGTTCGGGCTGGCCTGGTTCCTGTTCTGCTGGATAGGCTATGAGCGCCTTGTGGAGGGGGGCTGGAAAGGCCACCCGGCGCTATTGGCCGAGGGGCACAACCTGCGCCTGGAGTGGGCGCGGCAACTGGTGGTGCGTGAAAACCGCATCGTCGATTGTGCCCTGATCAGCAATATCGTGGGCAGCGTGTCGTTTTACGCGAATACCTCGATCTACATCATTGCCGGCCTGTTTGCCACCCTGGGAGCGTTGGACCGCTTCATGGACACCGCCGCCGAGCTACAGTTTGCGCACACCTTTTCGCGTGAGGCCATGGAGCTCAAGCTGATCCTGCTGGTGACGGTGTTCGTGGTGGCGTATTTCAAATTCACATGGTCGCTGCGCCAGTTCAATGTGCTCTCGATCACCACAGGCTCTGCGCCGCCCAGGGATTCTGCACCGGAAGTGCTGGAGCGTTTCGCGCAGAAACATGCCGCAGTCAATCGCTGTGCGGGCGACGATTTCAATCGCGGGCTGCGGGCTTACTACTTCGGGCTGGCAGTGCTGGCCTGGATGCTCTCGGCCTGGCTCTTTATCCTGGCGACGGCGATTGTCACCTATGTGCAGGCACGCCGCGAGTTTGACTCGCCGGTGGTGCGGGCACTGCGTGATACAGGGGTTGAGTAGAGAGTGAGGTCAGGCTGTTTGTGAAGCCAGCCTGACTGGGTGGGCTCTATTCCTTTTCGAGCTTGATTGACGCAGAGTTGATGCAGTAGCGTTGCCCGGTAGGGTCGGGGCCGTCATCGAAAACATGGCCCAGATGGGCACCACACTCTTTGCAGAGCACTTCGATGCGGTACATGCCGTGCGAAAAGTCCTCCTGCTGGGCCACGTTGTCAGGGTTGGCGGGGCTGGAGAAGCTTGGCCAGCCGCAGCCGGCATCGAATTTGGTGGCGGAATCGAACAAATCCGCGCCGCAGCAGCGGCAGTGGTATTTGCCGGGCCCCCATTCGTTCCAGTATTCACCGGAAAATGGCGCTTCGGTGCCCTTTAGGCGCGTTACGCGGAACTCTTCCGGTTCGAGTAACTGGCGCCATTCATCCTCTGTTTTGTCAAATTTGCGGCTCATGGGGAGATCCTTCCGGATTTGAAATATGGGCCTGCCTCTTTCGGGCAGGTTTGCAGTTCAATACGTTACGTCATTTTTGATCGGAATTGGAGGGGCGATCCGGTATAATCTCCGGCTCCTCGTCGCCGACCTCGTCGGCACTGCATCCGAGACCCTTCAAATGTCCGAAATTCTCCAGCTTCGCGGCACGCCGGCCCTGTCCGCAGCGCGTCTAGCCCGTCTTTCCGAATCTCTGCGTTCTTCTGGTATCAAACTTCGCACGCTTGCGGCCGAATACTGGTATTTCGTCGAGATTCGTGCAGCGCTTGATGCTGCCGAAGAGGCCCGCCTGATCGATCTGCTTGACGCCCATCCCGCTTCTGCGGGGCTTCCAGCGGGTACTGCGCTGCTGGTCACACCGCGCCTCGGAACGATTTCGCCGTGGTCCTCAAAGGCTACCGACATTGCCCGCAACTGCGGTTTCGACAAGATTGTGCGCATCGAGCGTGGCATTCAGTACTCGGTACAGGCAGATGGTCTGGATCAGGCTGCCGTGCTGCCACTGCTGCACGACCGCATGACTGAATCTGTCCTTCGCAGCCTGGATGAAGCCAAAGGGCTGTTCGCCCACTTTGCGCCGCAGCCGCTGACGTCAGTGGATATCCTCCAGGGCGGTCGTAATGCCCTGGTGCAGGCCAATGTGGAACTCGGTCTGGCGCTCTCGGATGACGAAATTGATTATCTGATCGAGAACTTCACGCGCATGGGGCGCAACCCCACCGATGTGGAACTTATGATGTTCGCCCAGGCGAACTCCGAACACTGTCGCCACAAGATTTTCAACGCCGACTGGGTGATCGATGGCGTGAAGCAGGAAAAGAGCCTCTTCGCCCGCATCCGCGACACCCACAAGGCGCATCCGGAAGGTACCGTGGTGGCCTATTCGGACAACTCCTCGATCATCGAAGGCTTCGAGATCGACCGCCTGTACCCGGATAGTGAAGGGCAGTGGACCTACCACAAGGAACTCACCCACATCCTCACCAAGGTGGAAACTCACAACCACCCCACCGCGATTTCTCCCTTCCCCGGCGCTGCGACCGGCTCCGGTGGCGAAATCCGCGACGAAGGTGCCACGGGTCGCGGTTCGCGGCCCAAGGCCGGCCTTTCTGGCTTCACCGTGTCGAACCTCAACATCCCCGGCGCCACGCAGCCCTGGGAAAAGCCTTATGGCAAGCCCGAGCGTATCGCCTCGGCGCTCGATATCATGATTGAAGGCCCGCTGGGCGCTGCCGCGTTCAACAACGAATTTGGCCGACCCAACCTCACGGGTTATTTCCGCACCTTCGAACAGGAAGTCGAAGGTGAAGTGCGCGGTTATCACAAGCCCATCATGATTGCCGGGGGCCTGGGCTCAATCCAGGCTGGGCAATCCTTCAAGACTGAATTCAAGCCCGGTGCACTGCTCATCCAGCTTGGCGGGCCGGGCATGCTGATTGGCCTGGGTGGCGGTGCCGCTTCCTCGATGAACACCGGGGCAAATGCTGCCGACCTCGACTTTGCCTCCGTGCAGCGTGGCAACCCGGAAATCCAGCGACGTGCCCAGGAAGTCATCGATGCCTGCTGGCAGATGGGTGAAGAGAACCCCATCCTGTCGATTCACGACGTGGGTGCCGGTGGCTTGTCCAACGCCATGCCCGAGCTGGCAGATTCCGCCAAGCTGGGAGCGCACTTCGAACTGCGTAAGGTGCAGATCGAAGAGCCGGGCATGAGCCCGCGCGAAATCTGGTGCAACGAATCGCAGGAACGCTACGTGCTGGCGATTGCACCGGAGAATCTGTCGCAGTTCCAGGCGCTCTGCGAGCGTGAGCGCTGCCCGTTTGCGGTGGTTGGCACGGCCAGCGCCGATGGTCGCCTGCGCGTGAGTGATGCGCACTTCGGCAATGATGCCGTGGATATGGAAATGCAGGTGCTGCTCGGCAAACCGCCGAAGATGACACGGGACGTTGCCAGTCGCCCCATCCATCTACCGCCCTTTGCGGTTGCCGAGATCGATGTGCAGGAAGCCGCGCTGCGCGTGCTGCGCATGCCGGCGGTGGCCTCCAAGTCTTTCCTCATCACGATTGGTGACCGCTCCGTGGGCGGGCTTACCGCACGCGACCAGATGGTCGGCCCCTGGCAGGTGCCGGTGGCGGACGTGGCTGTCACGGCAATGGGCTTCCGCGGGTATACCGGCGAAGCTTTTGCGATGGGTGAGCGCACGCCGCTGGCCTGCGTGAGTCCGGCGGCTTCCGGCCGCATGGCCATTGGTGAAGCTGTGACCAACCTGATGGCTGCCGATATTGCTTCCATTGGTGATGTGAAGCTCTCCGCCAACTGGATGGCCGCTGCCGGCCACCGTGGCGAGGATGCGCGCCTGTACGACACCGTCAAGGCTGTCTCCGAATTCTGTATCGGTGCGGATCTCTCTATCCCTGTCGGCAAGGATTCGCTCTCCATGCGTACCACCTGGAGCGAAGACGGACAGAGCAAGGCTGTAGTTTCGCCGCTGTCGATGATCGCCACGGCCTTTGCGCCGGTGCAGGACGTGCGCCGCACGCTCACTCCACAGCTGAAGCTCGAAGACGGTGTTGATACCGAACTCGTGTTGATCGATCTGGGTCGCCAGCAGCACCGCCTCGGAGGCTCGGTTTTCGCGCAGGCCTATAACTCGGTCGGCGAACAGGCTCCGGATATCGATTCTGCCAGCCTCAAGGCTTTCTTCTCTGCTGTCACCCAGCTCAAGCGCGATGGCCTGCTGCTCGCCTATCATGACCGTTCCGATGGTGGCCTCTTTGCCACACTCGCCGAAATGGCCTTTGCTTCACGCACGGGGCTTTCCATCGAGCTCGATTCGCTGTGCTATGACGGCCTGATGAACGATGTGGATGGCGCCGAAAAGCGTCCTGATCTGCTGCGTGGGCGTTTCATGGATCGCATCTTCGGCGCACTGTTTGCCGAAGAACTCGGTGCCGTGGTGCAGATCCGCCGTGCTGATCGCGAACGTGTGCAAGCCGCCCTGCATGCCACCGGTCTGGGGGCTGCCACCTTCTTTATCGGTCAGCCCAATGATCGCCATAGCCTGCGCATCCGCCGCAACGCGCAGATGGTGTTCGAAGCCGATATCAACGAACTGCTGCAGGTGTGGAGCGAAGTCAGCCACGAAATCGCCCGTATCCGCGACGACGCCGAGAGCGCCGACCAGGAATTCGCAGCGCTGGCCGACAAGGCCGATCCGGGCCTCTCCGTGAAACTCACGTACGACGCCGGTGAGGATATCGCCGCGCCGTATATCGCCTCTGGCAAGCGTCCGCGCGTGGCCATCCTGCGCGAGCAGGGCGTCAACTCGCAGAACGAGATGGCCTCGGCCTTCGAGGCAGCGGGCTTTGCGCCGTATGACGTGCATATGTCTGATCTGATCTCCGGCCGGGTTGCCCTGGAAGGCTTCCACGGGCTCGCCGCCTGCGGCGGCTTCTCGTACGGTGACGTGCTCGGCGCAGGGCAGGGCTGGGCCAAGTCCATCCTCTTCAACAGCCGCCTGCGCGATCAGTTCTCGACCTTCTTCGCGCGCCAGGATACCTTTGCACTGGGCGTCTGCAACGGCTGCCAGATGATGAGCAACCTGGCTGAAATCATTCCGGGTGCGGAAAACTGGCCGCGCTTCATGCGCAACAAGAGCGAGCAGTTCGAAGCCCGCGTTGCTCTGGTCGAGGTGCTTGAATCTCCCTCCATCCTGCTGGCGGGCATGGCCGGCAGCCACATGCCCATCGTCGTGAGCCACGGCGAGGGGCGGGCGACGTTCGGCAGCGATGCCCAGGCACAGCAGGCGCTGGTGTCCATGCGTTTCATTGCCAATGACGGGCAGGTGGCTTCCGCCTATCCGGCCAATCCGAACGGATCGCCGGCTGGCGTGACGGGCTTGACCACGCCGGACGGCCGTTTCACGATCATGATGCCGCATCCTGAACGTTGCCGGCGTACCGTGCAGATGAGTTGGGCACCTGCTTCACTGGGAGAAGATTCGCCGTGGATGCGCCTGTTCCGCAATGCGCGTAAGTGGATAGGCTAGGAAAATGCCAGCTTTTCTACCCATTGGTCGGGCTGCTATGCCGATATTCTGACGGTTAAACTGGTAACAACCACTTACAACCGGAGAAGACGTCATGAAATTGTTTCCGCTGCTCGCGATTCTTGCCTGTATGTTGAGCACCCCGGCCTTTGCGGCCAAGCCCTGCGATGAGCTGAAGAGCGAAATCGAAGCCCGTTTGCAGGAACACGGCGTCAAGACTTACAGTCTGGATATCGTGGCCAAAGGCGAAGCCAAGGATGGCAAGGTCGTTGGCACCTGCGAAAGTGGCAGCAAGGAAATCGTCTACAAGAAAAAGTAATACCCGATTCTGAAGGTTTCCGGAAAGGGGCGCTGCGGCGCCCCTTTTTCATAGCCCAGGTTTCCAGTTTTGCCTTTTGAGGCAATGCTGGCGAAACTCTGGCTTTCCGGAAGGTCTTTCTGAAACCCATCATTACGATTAGTTTATCCAAGCCAGTGTCGTGGATTGATACTATTCTGACTGATGATTCCGGATGGATGACAACTTCGTCTGGCAATGCTTTCGGGTATCAGGCGGACAGGCTGCCAAAAACAAACAATGACAGGTAGCGCGTGCGGAGTGCTGTATCCGTCCGCAATGTGGGTTGTTTGATGGCAAAAAGACACGATTTGGCAAGGAGACATGACTTGAAATCTTTCGTTCGATGCACTCTGCAAGAGGCGAGTTCGCCGACCGCATCCCCCGTCCTGATGGCGACTCCGGCAGCATTGGCACTTACGCTGTGTGGGTTGGTGTTTTCCGCCAATACGCTGGCTTCGCCCGTTCAGGTTGGTACGAACACTCGGGATGCAAAGCTCCCGACCGCGCCTGTATTGCCGACTGCAAGCCAGGTCTGTGTAACGCTTGAGGCCAGCAACAGGCTGGTGGCGCGTCCGGACGGTGCCCTTCCGCCCGAGGCTGATCCTTCCGTGCCAGGCGTTGGGGTTGCTGCCGATCCGGCCAGCGTGAACCCGGACCAGGCCCGCATCCAGGCTGCGCTGGATAGCTGCGGTGCTGCGGTTGATAAAGAGGTCGGTGCCGCCATTGTGGGTGCTGATTCAGTGGCGCGAGCTGCGCAACAGGCGGCAGCAGTGCCAGGCAAGAACATTGCCGGAGCAAGCGGGGAAGAACTGGCCAAGCCTCAGTACCGGGGTGCCAAATTTGCAGTGCGCCTGGTTGTCAGCAGTAATGGCCCAGGCAATGCTTTCATTTCCGGGCCGCTGAAGTTGCCCTCGGGTGTGACGCTCTGGATTGACAAAGGGGTAACCCTGTTTGGCACGCGTGATGTCATGGCCTATTCGCCTGCGCAGGCGGGGCCGTATTGTGGCAATACTGCCGTCAGCGCGACCAAGGCTGGAGGATCGTCAAACTGTACCCCGCTGCTCAGTGGCAACTACCTCGTCAATTCCGCACTGATGGGCGATGGTGCCATTGATGGCCGTGGCTATGCCGAGATTGTCACCACCAACAAGCTGTATCCGCTTATGAAAGTCGATATGAGCTGCTCCAATACCTATGCCGCTTATGCTAATGGTGTCCAGGCGGTGGATGGAACGGCCTGTGACAACGGGGGAAACCTCGTTAATTCGAAATCCACGGTGCGTAACATGAGCTGGTGGGATCTGGCCTATCTGGCGAATCTGGTGCAGAGCGGTACAACCGGTTTTGCTGGTCAGTCTGTGCCGAGAATCATGGTTTTCAATTACGCCAAGAACCTGACTGTGTTTGGTATTACGCTCAATAACAGCCCCGGCTATCACATGGTTCCCAGTGGTGTGGATGGCCTGACTGTCTGGGGCGTCAAGCTGCAGACACCTTCGCTCGCCGCTTTTGCAAACCCGGCAGGCAATGGCAACCCACTTTATACGGGCGAGCATCCCAGCAAGGAAAATATCAAGAATACCGATGCTTTTGATCCGGGTTCGGCTGCTAGCCCGGCTACCGCCAAGCTATCCATTGGGAGCCAGACGACTTCTGCCGAGCCTGTTTCATTTGATGGTTATCTCAAGAATGTTGTTTTTGCGTACAACTACATCAGCAGCGGCGATGACGATATTGTTCTGAAAGGGGGCTCAAACCCAAGCCCGGCAGGATCAGGTCTGGTTGCCATTGATGGTGAGCGCGATGTTCGTTCAGATCGCAAGTGGGGTGTCATCATTGCTCACAATCATATCTATTTCGGCCACGGTATTTCAGTAGGTTCAGAAACCTATGGTGGTGTGCGCAACGTGCACATCTATGACAACAGCTTCGATAATTCGGAAGAGGGTTTGCGCATCAAGTCAGACAATGCCCGTGGAGGTGAAGTCAGCAATATCTATTATGACGATATATGTATACGGGATACTGAAAATGCATTGCTGTTTACGCCCTATTATGGAACCCGCGCCATTCCTGCGGCAGGACCATTGATTCCGAATTTCCATGACATATACCTGAATAACATTAGTATTCAGGGAGCTACCACTGTGAGGCTGCAAGGCTACAGAGGTGTCCAGGGTAATTCCAGGATGCCGGCAACACCGCTCGCGATAAGCCTGAGCAATGTGGTGACGGGTTTGCCGGAAAGAATCAGCGTGATTGCCTCTGATGCAAACATAGTACTCAGTAATGTCAATCTTCCCGTGTTCTCTTCGGCCGAGCGCCGAATTGTGGTGGATGGTGCAGCCCGCCGTGATATCAGTGCTTCAGGCCAGATAGACTGCAGCAAGGCTTTCCCTGATTTTCCTTCATTGACCAGCCCTGCCGGTACAACCTGGCAGTAGGGCAGTAGGCGCAGTATGTTCAGATCGCTCCGAAGTACTGAAAAGGGACGATCTGAGCAGATGTTGGCGACGGGGCTAGCCTCGGAGCGTTATCGATTTCTGCGACCCGGCCAGGCCAATGCCGGGCAAACAGCCTTCCACCGCTGGCTGGATAAATCTGGTTCAGCTTGCGGCAAGAAGCAGTGCCACGTGGCTGCCTGGTACCTGCACTTCAATGAAGATGGCACGATCCAGAAAGTTCAGCGTACTACCGAGGGCGTCAGTGATTTTGTAGATCGGGTTTGCAAGGACTGAAACGGGCTTCCCGTGCTGCCCGCCCTGCAAAAACCGTATGGCCGTGATGGGGAGAAAGTCAGGCTTTCTGCATCACGGCATCCAGCAGTTCCGGTCGGTGTTGTCGGAGCCCCTGCAGCACCCTGAAAGCGGCGTAGGCATCGTTGGCGGCGTACAGGAGTTGCTGCGGCGAGAGTTCGCTGACTGCCCAGTTCGAGGTGGTGACTTTCTTGGATTTGTGAAAGCGGAGCCCGAGCACGATGCCGATGGCGGCACGGACGCCCATGTCGCCGCTGTAGCCATCCTTGCGGAACACGCTGTCGAGGTCGAGCACGGCAGCAATGCGCACGCCGAACTTGTGCTGGATCTGGCTATGGTCCGAATGCAATCCGAAGCCGGCCTTGAGCACGGATTCTGATTGCAGCAGATCAATCAGCCCGGCACGGCCTGCTTCGTGGCGCACCTGGAAGATGAATGCCTTGCCTTCGATGGCAAACTGCACCACATGGGGCCCGTCGCTGACATCTCCGGTCTTGAATGTCGGGCGGGCTTCGGTATCGAATCCCGTGACGCCGGCAGCCTTGATCTCGGCGCAGGCCGCAGCAAAATCCTCAGGTGTTGCAGGCACGTGGATCTGTTCGCGTACGAGGGCAGGAAAGGGCGGCAGCAATGCCGTTTCCTCCTTGGACGGGCCTTTCTTTTTCATGCAGGGACCATGCTTTCTTGCTGTGGCGCCGTGCAGGTCGGCGCGATTGGGGGCAGGCGCCATTATAGGCGCTGGTGCCGGACAGGGGAGGGGAGGCTGTCAGCCCTCCCTTGCAACGGGCTTTGGCGCTGCCTCCTGCCAGAGGCCGGATTGCCCCGTGAGCGGCGGGGCAATCCTCGTCTATCGTCGGCGCCGGGGGCTCTGCTCAGTTTGGCAGGCGCAGGTTTTCAAGCTTGAGGCCGGGTGCGTTCTCGGTGCTGAGCGCAGGAGCTTTGCCACGGAAACCCTCATAGCGCACGTTGCGCAGCACGCCATCCTTCAGGCCGTTGATGAGGATGGGGCCGGCATTGATGAGCAGCAGATCATCGACGATGATGTTTTTGTGGAGCACGCCGTGAGCCACATCCCCGGCAATTTGCAGCGCATCAAGTTGGGCGGGTGCTTTGCCGCCGTCGTTGTTTTCGGCGTTCGGATCGGGCGTCCAGTCTGGTGTGTATTCGAAGCTGTTGTGTGTGATGCGGATGTTTTCAAACACACCGGAAGTCTTGGCAGGTTCGAAGTCGATGATCTGGTTGTTGTCGGCGTAGGCCAGGGTGATGATCATGCCGTGGCTTCGGATGTTGCGGTGGGCGTTATCGCGATACACGATGCGGCGTCCGCCGCCGCCATTGATCTGGTTGCTCTTGGCGCGCAGGCCGACGTCGGTTTCGTCCATGATGTTGTCTTCGGCCAGGATGTCCTGAATCCAGGCGCCGGTGTGACTGCCGATGACGATGCCACCGTGGCCGTGGCGCAGGTAGTTGTCAAAGATCCAGGCGTGTTCCATGGGCGCCTGTTTGGCAGCCTCGGCGCCGGTGCCGGCAGCAAAGTTCACGCAATCGTCACCGGTGTCGAAAAAGCTGTCGGAAAGCGAGACATTCTGGCTATTCCCAAATTCAATTCCGTCGCCATTATTGCCGTCCCAGGTATCCACACGCACGCTGCGTACTGTCACCTGCTGCGAATCGAACACCATCAGGCCGTGATAGGCCGGATTGCGGAAACTCAGACCGCTGATGGACACGCGTTTTGCATTTTGTACCGTGAGTAGACTGGAGCGCCAGATGCTGTAGCCCTGTGCCTGTGTCAGCCCTGCTGCGCGTGCAGCGGCAACCTGGTTGGCGGCGAGCAGGCCCATCTGGTCAACGGTGGTGCGGTTGGCCTTGAGGTAGTGGCGCACGGGCTGCCCGGTTTCATCGATAAGTGCAGGGCTTTCCTCATGCCAGCCGTTGCCGTCAACCACCCCACTGCCAACGATGTGCACATCTTCAATCACCACACCACGACCACTGGGATCATAGACATTGATGAGTGAGGGCGGGCGACGGTCTTTGGAATACGGATAGAACATATAGCCCTTGGCGAGAGGGTAGTCTTCTGCACGCAACGAGCCGAGCAGCGTGGCGCCACTCTGGATGTCCAGTGTCAGGTGGCTCTTCAGGAAAAGTGCGCCGGAGAGATATTGGCCGACGGGAATCCTTACTGTGCCGCCTGCCGGACAGGCGTCGATGGTGGCCTGGATGGCTGCAGTATCGAGAGTTTTGCCATCGCCACGGGTACCGTGCTGGCGGATATCACAATTGGCAGATTCCGCTGCGGTGTGCACAGTGATTGTCTCGGATGCGGCAGAGAGATCCCCGGTCGTACTGAGTGCGCGGACAGTAAGTTTGTAGTCACTGTCTGCCAGAAGGTGATCCAGCGTGACGGCGTGGATATCCGTCCGAACCTGCTGTGTGCCCTGAGCCCGGGCGTAGAAAGCCTTCCGGTAAGGAGCAAGTGCCGACAGTCGTTCTGCATTGGCGCTGGCCGTTTCCAGCGGCTTGTCATTCAGATAGATGAGGTAATCACGCACATTGCGATAGTCATCAGGCTTTTGCCACATGAGTACCAGTTCATGCGCGCGTACCGCCTCCTGCGGGGCAGAGAGTCCGGCCGGTGCGGTGCCCGCGACTGACAGCACGGGAGTGGCTGCCAGCAGGCTGGCGACAAACCACCGGCGCAGGGGTGAGGCAAACTGACCGGAAAAGGGAGATTGGAAGGCCATTGGAGACTTTCTCTTTTGTACGTGTAAAAGCAGCATCATATATAGAATGTGTCTTACAAGTTGATGGGTTTTACTGTTGTTGTCATACAAATTTCGTATCTCGACTTCACCTTGTCTTATGTTCGATAAGTTTGCCGGAGGCAGGGGATGCAAGGCCATTGGGAAACTCCTTGTAGGAGAGATGGGTACTCGGAATGTTTCCCAGGAGTCAAAAATTGGCCATCAGGTCATGTCTCAAGTTCGTGAAAAATGACGTGTGATAGGCTGGAAACGGAAGACTTCAGTGCTGTTTTGGGATTGGAGCGTGATCAGGGGCGCGTGGGTTTTTCTGCAGGCAATCGAGTCTTGGTGTGAAGGTTTATAGGTTGAAAATGGATTTTAAACATCCATTTTGATCGGTATTTTTGTTCTAAAACTCTTTGCGAGATTTATGATGAAACAGAAATGCTATGCAGTGATTGGCGGGGGAATCAATGGTTTGGCAGTGGCCCGGCAGCTGATGCTGGATCATCCGGGAGCGACGGTAACCGTGTTCGAAAAAGAGTCTGCGGTTGCGCAGCACCAGTCTGGGCACAATTCAGGGGTTGTGCATGCGGGTCTCTACTATGAGCCCGGCGGCCTGAAGGCCAGACTGTGCCGGCGGGGCGTTGCCCTTCTAAAGGCTTACTGCCGCGAGAACGGATTGCCCTATGATGAGTGCGGGAAGGTAGTGGTGGCCCTGAAGGAGGAGGAGCTGCCACGGCTTGATGCGATTTATCAAAAAGCCGTTGCCAATGCAGTGCCGGGAGTGAGGCTTGTTGACCAGAACGAGCTACGTGAGATCGAACCCAACTGTATCGGTATTCGGGCGCTGCATTCTCCTCAGACGGCGATTGTCAGTTACGCTGAGATAGCCGGTCGCATTGCCGCGGAGATTGAGGAAAAAGGAGGTTCTGTCAGGCTGAATTCACCAGTTTTCCGCCTGATCGAACGCGAGAGCAGAGTATATGTGGAGTTGACCGGCGGGGAGGTGCACGGGCAGGCGTTTGATTATGCAATTGCCTGCTGCGGACTCCAGTCAGACCGGCTTGCGCAGCGCTCCGGTGATGAGTTGACCCCCAAGATTGTGCCGTTCTTCGGGCAATACTACGTTATTGACGAAGCGTTCAAAACCCATGTGAAAGGTTTGATCTATCCGGTGCCAGATCCGCGTTTTCCGTTTCTCGGCGTGCACTTCACCAAGCGCATTGATGGTCAGATGACGGTTGGCCCGAATGCCTTTATTTCGTTTGGCCGGGAAAACTACGGCGGCTTGAGTTTCAGCGTGCGGGATATGGCAGACTTTCTGGGGTATTCAGGTTTCTGGAAGTTTGCCTCGAAAAATCTGGGGGCTTCGGTTCGGGAGCTGAAAACGGTGGTGAGCGAGTCAGCATTCGTGCGTGAAGCTGCAAAGTATGTGCCGTCGCTTGGGCATGTTGGTGTGGCACCAGCAGTGCGTGGCATTCGGGCGCAGGCAATGGAGGGTGATGGCTCTCTGGTTGATGATTTTGTCATTCGCAAGCAGGGCAATATCGCGCATATCCGGAATGCGCCATCTCCGGGCGCAACGTCATCCCTGGCGATCGCCGAATATATTGTGCGGGAAGTGATGCCGCAGTCGGCACCCTCGCTGGCGCTGGTGTAGTTTGCAGGGGCAGATCATGGGCACGCGGGGTGTGTTCTGCCCTTCTGTTTCATTGCCGTGAGCAACTTTGCCTGTTGCTCACACCAAATAGTCAATCAGGCAGTAAAATCGGGAGTTTATGTCTGATTTTGCATCTGATCCGTGGCTGCTCCCAATCTGTTAGATCTCGTTCTCTGTCGTGACCGTGCCGCCCTCAACCGAGTTTTGCGTGAATCCAAGGCGCAGGTGGGTGCTTTGGGGGAGCTGCCGGAAAAGCTTCGCGTGCGTTTTGAGAAGTCTGCTGCGACGCGTGCCAAGCGTCGTGAGGGGCTGCCACGGCCATCGTTTCCAGCAGACCTGCCGGTCAACCAGCGCCGCGAGGAGATTGCCGCAGCGATTCGCACGCATCAGGTGGTGATCATCTGTGGCGAGACAGGTTCCGGGAAAACCACGCAGTTGCCCAAGATCTGCCTGGAACTGGGGCGCGGCGTCGGTGGCCTGATCGGCCACACCCAGCCGCGCCGGCTGGCGGCACGAGCCACGGCCACCCGCATTGCCGAGGAGCTAGGCAGCGAACTGGGCAGTCATGTGGGTTACAAGGTGCGCTTCACCGATCACACCCAGCCCGAGAGCTACATCAAGCTGATGACCGACGGCATCCTGCTGGCCGAAACCCAGGGCGATCCGTTTCTTGGCGGCTATGACACGCTGATCATCGATGAGGCCCATGAGCGCAGTCTGAACATCGATTTCCTGCTCGGCTACCTGCGCCAGCTGCTGCCGCGCCGACCCGAGTTGAAGGTCATCGTCACGTCTGCCACCCTGGATGCCGATCGCTTTGCCAAGCATTTTGCGCAGAATGGCAAGCCGGCGCCGGTTATCGAAGTTTCCGGGCGGCTGTATCCCATCGAAGTGCGCTATCGTCCGATCATCGACGAAGAGGCCGCTGCCGAAGCCGCCAAGCCGCCTGTGCGGGCCGGCGTGCGGGTGCGCCACACCGCGAAGCAGAACAATCCGAACCGTGATCTGTACGAAGGCATCGTCGATGCCGTGGGCGAGCTGCAGCGAGAAGGGCCGGGCGATGTGCTGGTGTTCCTGCCCGGCGAGCGCGAGATCCGCGAAGCGGCCGATGCACTGCGCAAAGATCATGCGCCGGGGGTCGAGATTCTGCCACTGTATGCGCGGCAAACTGCGCAGGAGCAGGCGCGGGTGTTTGCGCGCTCCAACGGGCGGCGCGTGATTCTTGCCACCAATGTGGCAGAAACCTCGCTGACGGTGCCGGGCATCCGCTATGTGGTGGATACCGGGCTGGCCCGCGTCAACCGCTACTCCCATCGTAACAAGGTGGAGCTGTTGCAGGTCGAGAAGATTGCGCAGAGTTCGGCACAACAGCGTGCCGGGCGTTGCGGTCGTGTGCAGGATGGGGTGTGCATCCGCCTGTATGACGAAGAAGATTTCAAGCATCGCCCGCCGCATGCCGATCCTGAAGTGCTGCGTTCCTCGCTGGCAGGCGTGATCCTGCGCATGAAGTCGCTGAAGCTGGGTGCCGTCGAGGAATTCCCCTTCCTTGATGCGCCGACGCCGCGCATGATCGGCGATGGCTATCAGCTGCTTAACGAACTGGGTGCGGTTGATGATGACAATGAACTGACGCCAAGCGGGCATGAGCTGGCGAAGCTGCCGCTGGACCCCAAGATCGGCCGCATGATCCTCGCCGCGCGGGATCGCAATTCGCTCGCCGAAGTGCTGGTGATTGCCGCCGCACTCTCGGTGCAGGACCCGCGTGAGCGCCCGCCCGAGCAACCCGGCACGGCGGATCAGGCGCATGCGCGTTTCCGAGTGGCGCCAGAGGAGAAGGGCGAGCCGCGCTCTGAATTCCTGTGGTACTGGAATCTCTGGCAGGCTTTCGACGAGGTCTGGGAGAAAGAGTCTTCGAGCAAACAGAAAGCCTGGTGCAAGCAGAATTTCCTCTCCTGGTTGCGCATGCGCGAGTGGCGTGATGTGTATTCGCAACTGCACTCCATGTGCGGCGAGCATCACTGGAAAACCAATACCCAGCCAGCCACCTATGAGGAGATCCACAAGGCATTGCTCACCGGCCTGCTCGGGCATATCGGCCTCAAGGTCGAGGATGTCAGCGGCCCCTGGGTGGGCGCCTATCAGGGCGCACGTGGCATCAAGTTCTGGCCGCATCCAGGCAGTTACATGGGCAAGCGTGCCGGCAAGTGGCTCATGGCCGCCGAGCTTGTAGATACCTCCAAGCTGTTTGCCCGCTGCATTGCGAAGATCGAACCCGAATGGCTGGAAGAAGTGGGCGCGCATCTGGTGCGCCGCAGTGTGTATGAACCGCACTGGGAAAAGGGTAAGGGCGCGGTGCGCGCCTGGGAGCGCGGCGTGCTGCACGGCATCACGCTGTACGCCCGGCGTGCCTGCGGCTATGCCGAGCAGGATGCCGCACTGTGCCGTGAGCTGCTGATTCGCGAAGGGTTGGTGCAAGGCGAGATCGAAGAGATTGCGGCACGTAATATGCCATTCCTGCAGCATAACCGGCGTCTTGTTGCGGAGATCGAACGGCTTGAGCAGAAGATGCGGCGCCCCGATCTGCTTGTTGATGAAGCGCTGATCGAAGCTTTCTACGATGCCCAGGTGCCGGCCGACGTGGTTGATCTGCGCGCCTTTGAAGCCTGGCGCAAGCAGGCCGAGCGCAAGAATCCCAAGTGTCTGCATCTGGAGCGCGATCAGTTGATGCGCCATGAGGCCGCTGGGGTGACGAGCGACAAGTTCCCCGCCAGCATGGAGGTGATGGGCCAGAAGCTCAAGCTGAGCTATGTACACGAGCCGCGCGAGGCGGATGATGGTGTCACGCTTACCGTGCCGCTGGTAATGCTCAACCAGGTCAGCGCCAATCGATGTGAATGGTTGGTGCCCGGCATGCTCGAAGACAAGGTCACGGCGCTGCTCAAAACCGTGCCGCAGAAGCACCGCCATCGCCTGCAGCCGATCAGCGAGAGCGTACAGGCCTTCATCGCCGCCGTCGAAGCTGGCGAGTTTGAGCCGGATGAGCCGCTGGTGCGGGCCTTGCAGCGCTTCGTGGAAGTGCGTGTGAGCCTCAAGCTGGAGATGGCAAGCTTCCGGGCAGAGAACCTCAACGCGCATTTCTTCATGAATTTCCGCGTCATTGATCTGCATGGACGCGTGCTCGGGCAATCGCGCAATCTTGCCGAGTTGCGTCTGCAGCTCAAGGATCAGATCGCCGAAGCCTTCCGTGCGGCCCAGGTGGAAGGCTCGCTGGGCGCGCAACTGGCTGCGCTCCGGCTTGATCGCCCGGCAGGTCAGGAAGACGCGGCGGATTTTGAATCCGGTGCCGAAGCTGCAGCCATGGCGGTGCAGGGTGATACCGCCGCATCGGAAGAGCGTGCTGTGGCACCGATGCCTGAGCAGCTCTCGGGTCTTACCTCGTGGAGCTTTGGCAAGCTGCCGGAACTGCTGGAAATCAAGATTGGCCACCGCAGCCTCATCGGCTTTCCGGCCCTGCAGGATGATGGCGATTCCGTAAGTCTGCGTCCCTGTGATACCGAGGAGGAGGCGGCGCGCGTGCACCGCAAGGGGCTGGTGCGCCTGTTTGCGCTGACGCTTAAGGATCAGGTGCGGGCCATTGAACGCCTGCCCGGAATTCGTGAGCTGGCGCTGCAATTCATGGCATTCGGGGGTGAGGCCGAACTGAAGGCGCAACTCGTTGAGGCGACGATGGTGCGCTGCTGTCTGATGGACCCCTTGCCGGTTGATCAGGCCGGTTTTGAACAGCGTGCCCAGGAAGCCAAGACCCGTCTCTCACTTGTGGCCCAGGAGCTCATGCGGCTGGTAAGTGGCCTGGCGACAGAGCATGCCAGTCTGTATAAGCGCTTTGGTCAGCTCAAGGGATTCCCCGAGGCTCTCGAAGATATGCAGACCCAGTTGGGCAAACTACTGCCAAAGAATTTTCTGGTGGTCTGGCCCTTTGAGAAGCTGACGCATTTCCAGCGCTATCTGAAGGCCATTGGAGTGCGTATCGACAAGCTGCGCAACAATCCCTCGCGCGATGCCCAGTTATTGGCAGAGTGGAAATCCCTTGCGAATGTGTGGGAGCGTGAATGGATTGCCAAACAGAAAGCTGGCGTGGCGGACGCCCAGCTTGAGGAATTCCGCTGGATGCTTGAAGAGCTGAGGGTAGGGCTGTTTGCTCAGGAGCTCAAGACGCCGATGCCGGTGAGCGTGAAGCGTCTGCAGAAAATCTGGGAAATGCGGCCAAGGTGAGGAGACTGAGTTTAGGCAACTGGTCGGTCAGATTTTAGTGTGTGGTAAGTCATCAGCCGCAGCCAAGCTTGGCGAACATTCAGGGTAGGGCGGAGAGGGCGAAGCGAATTCCGCCGGATATGGATCGTCCAAACTGACTGGTAAAGATGTTGTCATTTTCAGAAGACGACTACACGGAATGTCAATAGTCGATAGCACTATGGATAACAGAGCGTCATCGTGTTCTTGCTGCGTTCCAGAAGGCATGGCAAACCAACCGCAATCCCAGCCACCAAGCATAGATAACTTCAATAGACTGGCAATCCTGGTCATCCAGCAGGCCGTGAGCTAGTTGGTTGCGCAGGTTCGGACCCATGGCCGTGCAATACAATGCCTTGATCTCGAATACCAGATCTTCTCCGAAGACCGTTTCCACCTCGGGCAGATCCATGAGCGTACTGAGCCCGTTTTCAGTCTGCACGCCACTCCTATCGAGACACGTGGTGTGCGCCCCGGCATGTTTGAGGTGATAGCGCACCATGTGCTCGACTTGCGGCGCCAGTAGGTGCAACGCAGTGACAAAATCATGGTTGAAGCCGGCAAATAGCGCCTTGCCGAATAAACGTTCCCGCCCGATAGGGACTATCGGGGAGCGGCTAGCAAGCTCGATCAGGTCGGCTTCTCGCAAGCGGTGCTCCACGACTAACGAGCCCAGCGCCGGCCAGATAAAAGCATTAACGTAGAAATTTAGCCATTCACGGTACGTTTTCGTCATTTCCAAGAGAACTCTAGTTATGTTCACCGCGTCTGCGGGGTCGGCATTAGTGTCAACACGGGGAGCTCTGGCAATGACACGCCCATTTTCAGCATGTAAGGTTATCGGGAATATATCGATAAGAGATGGCTGCCTAAGTCGCTCCATCACTTGCTGCCGTAAGTCCTGATATTTAAACGGTGGGAGAGTAATGCAAGAGAACGCTTGTAGTGCTTCACCAAGCGTTTTACCCTGCACGACTTGACTGGCCCACGCCATCTGCGCACGAAAATCTACCTCAGGTAATGGGATTTCACCCAGCTCATCCAACGATTTCTCAGAAGCCTCTTCCATTTGCCTCCGAAGGTCGGTGATCCGCTCCTCTACGCCAAGCGTCTGGCGATTCTTTCGCGGGATGGTGCGATACGTCTGTATGGCTTGTTCGTAGAAGCTGGCTGCTGCACCGTGGCTGGGATGAGACGTTTGGATGCGTGACATTCCCTCCCGGACGTAGCATTCCGCGACTTGCACCGTCATTGCTGCAGTTTCAACTTCATCGTTGGCAATATCAAACCAGATCGCCGCGTGCCGAAACAACCTCCCCGCTGTCATGATTTGCACTTGCTCTGTATCGGCATCGTACTCACGGGCCAAAGACGCCAGTTTGTTTGCAACCTCGGCGGCCTGGGCTTTTGCCAGCCTGCACCGCTGCAATAGCTCCGACACGCGCCATGCCAACCAGCCATCCAATTTGGTTATGGCATACAAAGCATCGAGTAGCGGCTGCTTGATGCCATCTAGCTTCTCGGCGGCAGCGTTGCCAAGCATTTTGGCCAAGGTGATTACTCGCTCCCAACAGTCTTGCCAGTCTTTCTGCAAAATTTCTGTGCCCACTGGAATCTGTCGATAGCTATCAATGGCAGTCAACGCCATGCGATGTTTATCTTTATGATTCCGCACCCACAATAAGTCCGCCAAGCGGGCTTTAAACCACGGATTAGCTGTGGCTCCAACCACTTGGGCAAAAAATTCAAGGTCCGTTTCTGTAAAATCATCCGGCCCGGCTGTTCGCCAGCCAAGATGGGTGATGGTTGAAACAAAGGGTTGCAGCTTATTATCTGAGCTGGGCTGCAAACGCATGGCACATGCATCGGCCAAAAGCCAAAGCGCCTTGCCAGGTGCGTTCATTTTCGCTTCCATGGCAAGCTCCGCCGCCTTGGAAAAGGCTCTCCAAAGCGGCTCGTATCCGGCATCGGCGACTTCGGCAACAATGTTTTGCCAATTACAGTCGGCAAAGTCCTGGGCTGTTACAACTAGATCGGATGGGTAACGTTCCATGTATATTTTTCGCCTATCTTTGTTGACCAATGTTTCGCAATGACGGCTCAGTTGCGATTGAGCAACTTCACACCATCCTGCCGCAACTCACCATGCGGTGAAACATGCCGATACAACGTTTGCCTAGTCACGCCGAGTTCCTGGCAAAGATCACCGACTTTCGTTTCGGGCTGCCCCATGGCCGCCATCGCCAGGCGCAGTTTGGCGGCAGTCATTTTGTATGGCCGACCGCCTTTTCTTCCACGCGCCCGAGCAGAGTTCAGACCGGCTACGGTACGCTCTGAGATCAATTCGCGTTCGAACTCGGCCAACGCAGCGAATATTCCGAAAACCAGTTTCCCGGCGGCGCTGGTCGTATCAATGGCTGCGCCATACCCGGTGAGCACTTTGAGTCCAACCCCTTTCGAGGTAAGGTCGTGCACGGTGTTGATCAAGTGTCGCAAGTTGCGGCCAAGACGGTCCAGCTTCCACACCAGGAGCGTATCCCCTTCGCGCAGCGCTTTGAGGCATGCCGCGAGTCCTGGGCGATCTTCGCGCTTACCGGAGGCTTGATCCTCATAGAGTTGTAAAGGATCAACACCAGCTGACAGCAAAGCATCTTTTTGCAAGTCTGTCGATTGTGACCCGTCCGCCTTTGAAACTCGCATGTAGCCAATCAGCATGGTTTCACCTGTCACGTATACGTTCGATTATGTGACAGTGTGAGCCAGAAAGTTGTGGCCGTCAAAATTTGTCACTTAACCCGTCATTTAGACTAAGACATGCAAAGGGGCCGTCAGGCTCATAATGTGACAGAAATTCCGAGGGAATCCCCTCCTTGGCAAACGTGGCTCGCAATTGCTCCAAGGCGGCCGGGTCTCGCCGCCCATAGGAAGCCAGTGAGAACAGCGAGCGGGCTGTCTCGCGGTTGTGTCGCGCCTCGGCGACCGCTTCGTTGATCGCCTTGACCGCCTCCTGCCAGTAGTTGACGGGCTCCTGCTTTTGCTCCTTCGCGGGGAGGCCGTCGGTGAACCCGGATTGAGGCTCCGTCAGGAACAGTACGGCCTGCTCCCCACGCGGATTTACCACCTTCGATTCGATTAGGTCGATGGCGGTGGCCGTAGCCTCCAACATCTGCAAATGCACCGCCGAAACCAGAATTTCGTAAGGACGCCATAGGCTTTGCCCGGCGCGCAGCGGATGGCCGCAGCGCTCCCAAACATAGCGGACGCTGTCGGCACAAACCCCGCAATGCGAAAGCGGGGTATTCAGTTCATCGAGAAGCGTGCGCAGCAGCCGGAACCACAGGCCGGCATGAATGCGTCGGCGCGGCAACTCCACATACCCCATCGTTAGCGCCTGCCAAGTGCGCCGGTCCATCGCCGCAATGGCGTCGCTGGCCGTGCGCGGCGCAGCGTCGGCATTCTCCCATCTGAGAAACCGCCCAGGTACGCCCCAATAGGATTCCAACCAGCAGCCATGCAGCGGGCAGCTCAGCATCAGGGGCAGCTTCCACGCAAGCAGTACGGCGTGGTTCGCCGGATCATTCAGGCAGAGTGGGCAGGCTCGGTCAATCGATTGGCTGGGCAGCCAAGCGCGCCATCTCGTGATTGATCTCATCTTGCGGTTGCGCTTCGGCAGCAATACCGATAACTGGAACGCATAGGTTTCCAGGGCTGCTGAAATCTGGTCGTCGAGGCTATCCAGTAGCCACGGCACCCAGCCGTCGAAGCTCATGCAGCGCAGCCGGTCCAGCTCGATGCCGCTCCGCTGGGACAACGCCGTCAGCAGCGACGGTGGTGGCGCAATGTCCAGATCATCAACCAGTCCGTGACCGAGATCGTGTTCCAACAGATCGACCATATCCATTTGGTAGCAAGCGGCGACACGCCGGAGCCATGAGGACAGCGCCTCGCCTTCCTTAGGAGACGGATGCAGCGGCCAACGTGGTACCGGTTTCACATCAGTTCCCGCTCGAACTGGCGTCGCCAGCTCGCTGGGGCCGGTGTAATCGGCCATGCTGAGCGTGCGATGGTTGATCGCTTCCTCGCCGCTCTCCACGGCGGGTGCTTGCGGTGAGTCTTGCCGTGCGGCAAATTCTGCCGGCATTCCAGCCGGCAGAATGCTTAGTAAATCGCCCGCCTGAATTTCGGTTTTTACAAAACATCAATAAAACAAAGGCTTGAAAGGAAAATCAGATTTCCTGAAAAGCTGGCAACAGAATTGCTAAAGAAGACCAGGAATTGCTTCGGAGCAAGTAATCATGGCTGGGCTTCTCAGCATCGCATTGACTGGTTTGAATGCCGCGCAGTCGGGGCTGACAACCACCAGTCACAATATTACCAACGCCAGTGTAGCTGGCTATACGCGGCAGGAAACTGTCCAGGGCACCACTTCGCCGTTGAAACGCAGTTCCGGTTTCTATGGGCAGGGCACCCAGGTTGAGACAGTCAAGCGCGTCTACAGTGAATTTCTCAGTTCTCAGGTGCTAGCGGCCCAGTCTTCGCTCAGCTCCAACCAGACCTATTACGATCAGATCAAGCAGCTCGATAACGTGCTGGGGGATGACACTGCCGGCCTGAGTACCGCGCTGTCTACCTTCTTCAAAGGGGTGTCGCAGGTGGCAGCGACCCCCAGCGATGCTTCAGCGCGGCAAGCCATGCTTTCCGAAACGCAAACCCTGGTGACACGCTTCCAGTCACTGAATTCGACGATTGAAGATCTGAAGAGTGGCACAGAGACCCAGATCAAGGATACCGTCAAAGAGATCAATACCCTTGCTGGCCAGATCGCTTCGGCCAATATGGCCATACTCAAGGCGCAGGCCGGCTCGGGGCAGACTGCCAATGATCTGCTTGATACGCGCGATGAACTCATTACCCAGTTGAGCAAGCTGGTGAAGGTGGCAACCAATACCGATGCCAATGGAGTGGCCAGTGTCTCCATCGGTACCGGTCAGGCGCTAGTGGAAGGAACCACCGCCTTCAATCTTTCCACTGCAACCTCAGCCACCGATCCGCAGCAAGTCTCGGTCGGGATTTCACTGGCGAACGGCAATGTGGTCACCATTCCGGACGACTACTTTTCTGGTGGCGGATCATTGGGAGGCTTGATGAGTTCCCGTGCGGAACTCAATTCCGCGCAGAATGGGCTGGGCCGGATTGCTGCATCCCTCGTTACCCTGTTCAACGCCCAGCACAAGCTCGGGCAGGATCTTCAGGGCAATATGGGCACCAATTACTTCTCCTCGTATTCGCCCACAGTACAGAATCTGACCAATACCATCACGGGTGCAGAATCTGGTGCGAGCATCAGCGCCAGCATCACCTCAGTGGCAGGGCTGACTGCGGATGATTACGTCCTCTCCTATGATGGTACCAATTACACCCTGACGGATAACACGGATAATTCCGTGGTCTACACCGGCACGTCTCTGCCAGGAACCTCGGTGTCGCGCGTTTCCGGCCTGTCTGCCGCCACGGTATCCATCAGTGCCAGTGCCAGTGCCAACGCCAATGGTGCGGCCCAGGATATGTACCTGTCGTACGACGGTTCAACTTACTCCGTGACTGCGGCAGGCTCCGGAGATACGCTTTACTCGGGGTCAACTCTGCCCAGTGAAGTGGATGGCATGACTATCAGCGTATCCGGCTCTCTGGCGGCGGGAGATACCTTCCTGATGCAGCCGGGGGTGGCGGGAATTTCTCTCTCCGGCAGCATGAGCGCTGGTGACCAGGTGCTGATCCAGCCGACGAAGAATGCAGCCGGATCAATGGCTCTTGCGATCAGTGACACCAATCTGATTGCTGCTGCCTCTCCGGTAGCGGTTGCTGCGGCCAACACCAATTCCGGAACGGGTTCGGTGTCCCAGCCGACGGTGCTGAGTCTGACCGGCATCAATAGTACATCGACGAATCATCTCGCCAGTAATATCACCCTGAAATTCGATTCGACCACCAATCAGTTCAATGTCACTGGCGCCACGCCTGCCACGATTGCGTTTGATCCATCCGCAAATGCGGCTGGGATGACCGTGACTTTGACTGATCCGAACATGAGCTTCAAGATCAGTGGCCGCCCGTCGAATGGGGATGTGTTTACGATCAGCTCCAACACCAACGGCAAGACTGATTCCAGCAATGCCAATGCGCTGTATGCAGTCATGTCGGACAAGGCATTGCTTGGAGGCTCGGCTACGTTGAGTGGTGCCTACACGCAGCTCGTGAATAAAGTGGCTTCGGTGACGAGTACGGCCAACACCAGCGTCTCGACGCAAACCACGCTGCTCGACAATGCCACAACTGCGCAACAGTCTCTCTCTGGTGTGAATCTCGATGAAGAGGCTGCCAACCTGCTGGAGTATCAACAGGCCTATCAGGCTGCAGCGCGGTGTATCACCGTGGCGCAGACCCTGTTCCAGGACATCATCTCCGCCATGTCGTAAGGGGTCATCATGAGAATCAGTACCTCACAGCTCTACAACATGAATGTGTCGAAGGTCGGTGACCTTCAGTCGAGTCTCGCCAAGACGCAGCAGCAGATTTCTTCAGGCTCCAGAGTGCTGACTCCCAGCGACGACCCGATTGCTTCTGCGCGCGCCCTGCAGGTCAAGTCTGCCAAGGCCGCACTGAGCGTGGAAGCGGCCAATCAGGGTACCGCTGCCGATAGCCTGAAGACACTCGACAGCTCTCTGTCTTCCATTACCGATGTGCTCCAGTATATTCGCGACCGTGCGCTGGAGGCGGGTAACGGATCTCTGGCCACGTCGAATCTGCAGTCGATCGCCTCGGATGTGCAGTCCCAGTTCAACAGCCTGATGTCGATTGCCAACAGCAAGGATGCTTACGGCACCTATATGTACTCCGGCTACAAGGGCGAAACACTGCCTTTCTCGGGAAGCATTCAGGATGTTCAGTACAACGGGGATCAAGGCCAGCGTACCCTGCAGGTATCCAGTTCCCGGCAGATTCCGGTGAGTCTCAATGGCAATGAGCTGTTCATAAACATCCCTTCTGCGAACGGGGTTTTCAGTGTTAACGGCTCCTCAAGTACGGCCATCATTGGTGAGGGAAAGGTGACGGGGAATGCTGCGTATAGCGGCACCCAGTACGGCATCAAATTCACCAGCGCGACGACCTATGATGTCTATGATATCGGGGCAGATCCGACGATGACGGCTACCACGACACCTCCGCTGCTTTCCTCTGGTGTGTCCTACACCTCAGGTACGGCGATCACTTTGCCGGATCCCAATAACGCTGCGACTTCCGAGATCAGCGTGACCATTTCCGGCACCCCGTCGGTGGGGGATAGCTTTACCGCCAAACCGGGTGACTCCACCGATATGTTCTCGACGATTCAGGAGTTTGTGGTCGGGCTGACGAACACCTCTGGCACTTCCTTCACGCAGATGATCAGCGACACGATCTCGCGTCTTGACAATGCGCTGTCGAATGTTTCGCGTCTGCAGTCCGATGTGGGTTCCCGTGAGGTTGAAGTGGAAGCACTGACCAGCCTCAATAGTGGCACCAGCGTTCAGTACGATTCCCGTATCAGCGATCTCGTGGGGCTGGATTATGCCTCTGCAATATCAACCTACCAGGAACAGCAGACGAGTCTTCAGGCTGCTCTGAACACCTTTTCCAAGATTTCCGGGCTGTCCCTGTTCAATTACATTTCGGGCTGAGGGGAAATCATGAAACGCCTGTGCCGCTTTGGCGTGGTCGCCCTGATAATCGCGGCCTGCTCGACAACCAACCAGTTCCCGAGTCACACCTCGCTACTGCCAAGCGGGGCTCTGCGCATCACTCCGCACTATGCGATCGCCTTTGCGGATCTGATACAGGTCGGGGCTCTGGTCGGAGTGGTCTACATGATCAGCGATCCGACAGCGCCAAACTGGGCCATCACAGAAACCCGCCTGCCCGATGACCGTGTACTCTACGACCTCAATATGCAACGCCTGCGGCAGGGTGGGGATGGTGAGGCGCGTTACGTGCTGGCAAGGAGGGTTGATGCACTGGTGCGCGAGCAGGGGTTTTCCGGCTATCGCATCGATCGCTACGAAGAGGCGCTGGATTCCAGAATTCTGCTGCCGCGGCGCACTGCGCATGCCGAGATCAAACTGCTTGCCGCTAATCACCAGGTGACCAGCACTCCTGCTGCTAGCATGCCGGTGCCGACCAGTACAGAACAGCAGGCCCAATAAAAAGCGCGGGTTCTGCGAACACAACCCGCGCTGCAATCAGCCTCTTGATAGTCTGACCAATTGTGCGGTGATCAGTTGCATTCCTGTGAGATCTGGTTGCGCAGGCGAGTGGCTTCGGCTGACACCTGGCTTTCGTCCAGATAAGTTTTTTCGCCATTGGCGCCAGCCCGCGTGAAGCGTCCTCCGCGTTCCGCCGCCGCCAGATCGTTGCGCATCTGTGAGCAGCGTTGATCCTTGGCTGCCTTGTCGTCAGCTTCCTTCTTGGCCTTGGCGTCCGCGTCAGCTTTTTCTTTCTGGCGCTTCTTGAAATCACGTTCCTTGTCCTGCCAGGTCGCCGGGCCGGAGGCATTAGCCGCCGGTGCCGAGCCATTGGCGGACGGTGCCGAGCCGCTGGCGGCCGGCGTATCGCTGGTGGTCGGGGTGTTCAGCGTCTTCGAACCCCCGTGCAGAGTTTTGGCTTCTGCCCCGACGGGCGGTTGGTCCGAATAATGGGTGCGGCCACTGGCGTCCTTCCAGGTGTATATCTGGGCGTTGGCCACGGTTGCCGTGGTGAGAATCGCGATAATCGTCAAGAGTCTGAATGCCATGAAAGCTCCTTTTTTGTGCATTGGTCTTCGGCCCGGTTTTACGATATGGCCTTCGCCCTGTATAATGCTGATTTGCCGGTGAGGATTATAGACATGCGTTTGATCCAGAAGGCGCTGACGTTTGATGACGTTTTGCTGGTACCAGCCCACTCCAACGTTCTTCCTCGTGATGTCAGCCTTGCAACGCGCCTAACACGCAATATTACCCTGAACATCCCCTTGGTTTCCGCTGCAATGGATACCGTTACCGAAGCTCGCCTGGCAATCGCGCTGGCGCAGGAAGGCGGCATCGGGATCATTCATAAGAACCTTACTCCCAAGCAGCAGGCTCTGGAAGTGTCCAAGGTTAAACGGTTTGAATCAGGCGTCCTGCGTGATCCGATCACGATTCCGCCCACGCTCAGCGTGCGCGAAGTTGTCTCGCTGACACGCCAGCACAAGATCTCGGGCTTGCCCGTGGTGGAAGGCCGGCGTGTTGTGGGGATCGTCACGAATCGCGATTTGCGCTTCGAGAGCAATCTCGATCAGCCTGTTTCCGCGATCATGACCCCGCGTGAGAAGCTGATCACCGTTCATGAAGGCGCCACCCTTGAAGATGCCCGTCTGCTGATGCACAGGCATCGTCTCGAACGCGTACTGGTGCTCAAGGATAATGGTGATCTGTACGGCCTGATAACGGTCAAGGACATGCAGAAAGCCACCGATCACCCCCTGGCGTCCAAGGATGCTCAGGGCCGTCTGCGCGTTGGTGCAGCGGTTGGCGTGGGCGAGGGTACTGAAGAGCGCTGCGCGCTGCTGGCCGAAGCCGGTGTCGATGTGATTGTTGTCGATACCGCCCACGGCCACTCCGAAGGCGTGCTCAAGCGCGTCAACTGGGTGAAGAAGAACTTCCCTCAGGTCGAAATCATCGGCGGCAACATCGCCACCGGGGCTGCCGCACGTGCCCTGGTCGATGCCGGCGCTGATGGCGTCAAGGTGGGGATCGGCCCGGGCTCAATCTGTACCACGCGTATCGTGGCAGGGGTTGGTGTGCCGCAGATCACTGCCG
>DBTS01000050.1:0-24169 GCA_002307175.1 Rhodocyclaceae bacterium UBA1310 | reverse complement strand
GTTGGTGTGCCGCAGATCACTGCCGTGGATAATGTTGCCAAGGCTCTGGAAGCGGACAAGATTCCGTTCATCGCCGACGGTGGCATCCGCTATTCTGGCGATATCGCCAAAGCGATTGCTGCGGGCGCCCACTGCGTGATGCTCGGCGGGCTGTTTGCTGGCACCGAAGAAGCGCCAGGCGAAACCGTGCTGTTCCAGGGGCGTTCCTACAAGTCCTATCGCGGTATGGGTTCATTGGCCGCCATGGAGGCTGGTTCGGCAGATCGCTATTTCCAGGATGTTGATGGAGAAAATGGTGGCGCCGAAAAGCTCGTGCCTGAAGGTATTGAAGGCCGGGTTGCCTACAAGGGGCCGGTTGGTGCAGTGATCCACCAGTTGATGGGCGGGTTGCGTTCCTCGATGGGCTATGTGGGTTGTGGCTCCATCCAGGACATGCGCGAGCGGGCCGAGTTTGTTGAAATTACGTCTGCCGGTATTCGCGAATCTCACGTCCATGATGTGCAGATCACGAAGGAAGCACCGAATTATCATCAGGTAGATTAAGTCTTGATCGGGCCGCCTAGCGGCCCGATTCCCTTTACGCAACAGAGAATCCGGCCATTAGATGAGTATTCCTGTCTCGGCCGCCGAGCAGCCCTCCAGAAAAAGACAAGCGGGCATCGGCTTTATCATGATTGTCGTGCTGATCGATATGATTTCGATCGGCCTGATCATCCCCGTACTTCCAAAGTTTGTCGGCAGTTTTACCACCGACCCCGCTGCGCAGGCCTGGTGGTATGGCGCAGTGACTTTTTCTTTCGGGATTGCCAACTTTATCGGTTCGCCGATTCTCGGGGCACTCTCTGACCGCTTTGGGCGGCGTCCGGTGCTGCTGCTTGGTTTTTGCGGCCTGGGTCTGAATTTCTTCGCCACGGCCATGGCCACTTCACTTTACATGCTCATCGGCGTGCGCCTCATTGGCGGGGCCATGCAAGCCAATGCAGCGGTAGCCAATGCCTATGTGGCCGACATCACGCCGCCGGAGCAGCGCGCCAAGCGATTCGGCATGCTCGGTGCGATGTTTGGCATGGGCTTTATTCTTGGGCCTGTGATGGGTGGCATTCTTGGGCACATCAGTATCCGCCTGCCGTTTTATGTGGCCGGCAGTCTGGCGGTGCTGAACTGGCTGTATGGATTCTTTGTGCTGCCGGAATCCCTGGCCAAGGAGAATCGCAAGCCGGTCGTCTGGCGTTCTGCCAACCCCGTCTCATCGCTGCGCCGGCTGACTGCGCTCAAGGGAGTGGGCAGTCTGGTGGCAGTGATCGCCTTGGCATCGGTGGCGCAATTCACGCTGCAGACGAGCTGGGTGCTCTACACCACCTTCCGGTTTGGTTGGGGGCCGGCAGAAAATGGCTGGTCGCTGTGTGCTGTCGGCGTCATGTCAGTGATAGTGCAGGGCGGGCTGCTGCGCCACTTCCTGCGCTGGTTCGGTACCCGCAGGTTTGTGGTGACGAGCCTGGCCTCTGGTGCTGTGGCGTATTTCCTGTGGGGCTGGGCCACCCAGCCGTGGATGATGTACGCCATCATTGCCTGCAATGTGCTGGCCTTTGGTGCAAGTGCCGCCATCCAGAGCCTGATCTCGAATTCGGCGGATGCCCACAATCAGGGGCAGACGATGGGCGCCGTATCCTCCCTCAACAGTCTCGCCGCCGTGCTTGCTCCGGTGCTCTCTGCGCCCCTGCTGGCCACTGTTTCACATCTGCCGCCGCATGACTGGCGCGTCGGCACCCCCATGTATTTCTGCGCTGCGCTGCAGGCTGTTGCTGCCTTCATGGCACTCCGCTACCTGCAGACCCATCAGGCTCGGCAAAATGCCGAAGCCTCTCCCCTCACTGTTTCCGACACTGCCGAGCACTGACCATCATGCACGACAAAATTCTTATTCTCGATTTCGGTTCCCAGGTTGCGCAGCTGATTGCGCGCCGCGTGCGCGAAGCGCATGTCTATTGCGAACTGCATCCCTTCGACGTATCGCTGGATTTCATCAAATCCTTCAAGCCGACGGGAATCATCCTTTCCGGCGGCCCGAACTCGGTCTACGACAGCGACTATCATGCCGATGCCGGCCTGCTGGCGCTGGGCGTACCGATGCTGGGCATCTGCTACGGCATGCAGTGGATGGCCCAGTCTCTTGGCGGCAAGGTGGAAGCCGGCAAGGTGCGCGAATTCGGCTTTGCCGAAATCAAGGCCGAAAAGAGCGCGCTCTTTGATGGTCTGGCAGATCGCCAGGGCGCCGCAGGCGAGCCGCTGTTTGAAGTGTGGATGAGCCACGGCGACAAGGTCACCGAGTTGCCCGCCGGTTTCCACGTGGCCGCCAGCAACGCTTCCTGCCCGATTGCCGCGATGGCTGATGAAGTGCGCCACTTCTACGCCGTGCAGTTCCACCCGGAAGTCACCCACACCGTCAGGGGGCGCGAGCTGATCAACCGCTTCGTACTGCAGATCTGCAACGCCAAGCCTTCCTGGACGATGCCCGGCTATATTGATCAGGCTGTCGCGAAGATCCGCGAGCAGGTGGGTGACGATGAAGTGATTCTCGGCCTCTCCGGCGGGGTGGATTCCTCCGTGGCCGCCGCGCTGATCCATCGTGCCATTGGTGACCAGCTCACCTGTGTGTTCGTTGATAACGGCTTGCTGCGCCTCAATGAAGGCAAGCAGGTGATGGATATCTTCAACAAGCACCTCGGTGTGAAGGTGATCCACGTGGATGCCACCGAGCAGTTCATGGGGCATCTGGCCGGCGTTTCCGATCCGGAAGCCAAGCGCAAGATCATTGGCCGTGAATTTGTCGAAGTCTTCCAGGTCGAAGCAGCCAAGCTGCCCAAGGCCAAGTGGCTGGCACAGGGCACGATCTACCCGGACGTGATTGAATCGGCCAGCGCCAAGACCAAGAAGGCCCACACCATCAAGAGTCACCACAATGTCGGTGGCCTGCCCGAAACCCTCAAGCTGCAACTGCTCGAACCGCTGCGCGAACTCTTCAAGGACGAAGTCCGCGAACTTGGCGTGGCGCTCGGCCTGCCGCACGAGATGGTGTACCGCCACCCCTTCCCAGGCCCCGGGCTGGGCGTGCGCGTGCTCGGCGAAGTCAAGCGCGAATACTGCGATCTGCTGCGCCGTGCCGATGCCATCTTCATCGACGAACTGCGTGCCTTCGACTGGTACGACAAGACCAGCCAGGCCTTCGCCGTCTTCCTGCCGGTCAAGAGCGTCGGCGTGATGGGCGATGGCCGCACCTACGAATACGTCGTGGCCCTGCGTGCCGTGTGCACCAGCGACTTCATGACGGCCAAGTGGGCCGAGCTGCCGTATGACCTGTTGGGCAAGGTCAGCAACAGGATCATCAATGAAGTGCGTGGCATCAACCGCGTGGTCTACGATGTGTCGGGCAAGCCGCCTGCCACCATCGAGTGGGAATAATCTTGCGTTTGGTAGTTGCTGCTGCCAAGTACAAAGTAAAGATAAGCCCGCGGTTTTGCGGGCTTTTTAGTTTTTTTACGGCATTGGTTGGCAAGGTTTGGAGCGACCAGGAAAACTTTTTCCATGGTATTGCTTTTCTTTGATTCCATGATCGGGTTTGATACCATGAGATTGAGGTTTTGAGTGACATGGTACTGAAGGTTTGTTGGGCGAGTTTTTAACCATTTCTGAAGATCATTTTCTGTCATGAAAACGAGTCAGTCGGCAGGGCGCCGGAGCGCCGAAGCAAAGAAACCAGCAAAGGCAGCCAGGAAAACCGTCAAACTTTCGCGGACGCTTGCGCCTGAAGGATTGTCGGCGGCGGAATGGCAGAGGGGGCTGCGCCGGCAGTTCGGGCGCGAGCAGGATTTCACGTTGGAGAACGTTGGCCAGGAGCCATTCTTTTCAGAGTTCAAGGTTGGCAATCCGCAGTCTGGCAGTCGCTATCGTGTGGCAATCCGTGGCCTTCAACCCGGTGACAACTACTGCGCCTGCCCCGACTACGCCACCAACGAGCTGGGAACCTGTAAGCACATCGAGTTTGTGCTTGCCCGCCTCGAAAAGAAGCGTGGAGCAAAGGCTGCTTTCGCGCGTGGCTACCAGCCGCCATTCTCGGAACTGTATCTGTGCCATGGTGCTGAACGAACTGTTCATTTCCGGGCCGGCACGGATTGCCCTTCGCAATTAAAGGAAGTAGCCGAGCGATTGTTTGATTTTTCCAGGGATTCTCTGCTGGAAATGAAACATCTTGGGCGGCTGGAAGCCTTTTTGGCTGCCGCCGCAAAATCCGGTCACGAATTGCGTGCGTATGACGACGCGCTGGATTTCATCGCAGGTGTTCGGGATGCCAAGCGGCGTGCACGCGTGCTTGATGAATGCTTCCCGAAAGGGAGTGCCGACCCTCAGTTGAAAAAGCTGTTGAAGGTGCCTCTCTATCCGTATCAGGTGGAGGGAGCACTGTTTGCCGTGCGCGCGGGCCGGGCACTGATCGGCGACGAGATGGGGTTGGGCAAAACCATCCAGGCTATCGCGGCAGCAGAGATCATGGCCCGGTATTTTGGCGTTACCAAGGTGCTGGTTGTCTGCCCGACCTCATTGAAGTACCAGTGGCAGAATGAAATCCGGCGTTTCTCCGAGCGCGATGCCTTTGTTGTTTCTGGCGGGCGGATCAAACGGCAGAAAGATTATGCACGCGAGGATTTCTGCAAAATCACCAATTTCGAGAAGCTGCAGCCGGATCTTGATCTGATCGCGGCATGGTCCCCCGATCTGGTGATTGTTGACGAAGCCCAGCGAGTCAAAAACTGGAACACCATTGCCGCTCGTGCGCTCAAGCGCATTGATAGTCCTTATGCAGTCGTGCTGACGGGAACTCCGCTGGAGAACAAGCTTGAGGAACTGGTTTCTGTCGTTCAGTATGTTGACCAGCACCGCATGGGCCCAACCTGGAAATTGCTGCACGAGCATCAGGTGCGGGATGAAAGTGGGCGGGTGACAGGCTATACAGGACTGGAGAAGATCGGAGATTCACTTGCGCCGATCATGATCCGTCGGCGCAAGACGGAAGTGATGCTGCAGCTGCCAGAGCGCACCGACCAGAATCTGCTGGTACCGATGACGGAGGCGCAACTGACCTACCATCAGGACAACGCGAATACCGTGCAGCAGATCGTTAACCGTTGGCGCAGGACCAAATTTCTTTCCGACAGGGATCAGCGGGCCTTGACGTGCGCGCTCCAAAATATGCGTATGTCGTGCAATAGTACCTATCTTCTGGATCAGGAAAGCGATCATGGAGTCAAGGCCGATGAGCTTATGGCATTGGTCGAAGGGCTTGCCGGGCAAACCGGCGGAAAAATGGTCGTATTCAGTCAGTGGGTGCGCACCCACGATATTGTGATTCGTCGGCTCGAAGCCCGGAATATCGGGTATGTGAGTTTTCACGGCGGCATACCCTCCGAGAAGCGCCCTGCGCTGATCGAGCGGTTTAGGACAGATCCGGCCTGCCAGGTGTTTCTGTCGACGGACGCAGGCGCAACGGGCCTTAACCTGCAGCATGCCTCGACGCTGGTCAACATGGATTTGCCGTGGAATCCCGCGTTGCTTGAACAGCGTATTGCCCGGGTGCATCGCATGGGGCAGAAGCAGCCCGTGCAGATCATCAATTTTGTCGCCAAGGGGACTATTGAGGAAGGCATGCTTTCTCTGCTGGCTTTCAAGCGCTCTCTTTCCGCAGGCATACTCGACGGTGGTCTTGGGGAAATAGCCCTGGGAGGCTCACGCCTCAACCGCTTCATGAAAGAAGTGGAGGGTGTTACTGCACAGGCGGGCGATGGCGAGCCGATGGAGGGCGACGAAGAACTGGAAAATCAGCCAGTTCCGCTGGAAGCACCGGAGGGTGAAGTTGGTGGCCCTTCTGTGGCGGAGGGTAGGCAGGAAAGGCCAGTGGTAGACAAGCCTGAGGTTCAGGCCGATGGTGTTGTGGACCCTTGGCAGGCTCTGGCGCAGATCGGTGTCCAGCTAGTATCTGCACTCACGGCACCAGCCTCTTCAGGCGTATCCACGCATCCGTGGATCGATCAGGATGCACAGAGCGGTGCGCGGTGCCTGCGTATTCCTTTGCCTTCTCCCGAAACTGCCAGCCGACTTGCCGATGCTCTGTCGCTCATGGCGGGAGCCTTGCGGAGCAAACAGTGATGTTTTTGCACCTAACAGACGGCAATATGGTCGCAGAGGTATGGTGCAGTATCCCTGTCTTGCTAGCAGGGAATATGTTCGTATCTTGGTTGTCCAAGCATACGTATTATCCTTCTTCCGGAGAGGTGATTACATGGCGATGACCGGCCTGATCGCGAGAATTGCCCCGCGTTTTTTGTTGCGCTATGCCGAGCGGTTGCGTTTTCCGCATCTGTTCCTGCTGATGTTTGGGCTGTTTGTCGTGGATTTTCTGATTCCCGACCCGATTCCGTTTTTTGACGAGATTTTTCTCGGCCTGGCCACCTTGCTGCTGGCCAGCTGGAAGAACCGTCGTCCCCGTCCATGACTGAACGCGAAGAATTCTTCATGCGCGAGGCACTCGCGCTTGCCCGCGAAGCCGGCGCATTAGGCGAAGTTCCCGTGGGGGCCGTGATTGTTCTGGATGGACAGATCGTCGGGCGCGGGTTTAATCAGCCTATTGTGCGCCATGATCCCACCGCGCATGCCGAGGTGATGGCGCTGCGCGATGCGGCGAAGAATGTTGCCAATTACCGCCTGCCGGGCTGCGAGCTGTATGTCACGCTGGAGCCCTGCGTGATGTGCACCGGCGCGATCTTTCATGCCCGAATCGCCCGCGTGGTGTACGGGGCTCGTGACCCGAAGACCGGGGTGGCTGGCAGTGTGCTGGATCTTTACTCCCAGGAACGCCTCAATCATCATGCAGGGGTAGAGGGCGGTGTGCTTGCCGAAGAATGTGGCGGGCTGCTCTCGGTCTTTTTCGCGGCGCGCCGTGCGCGCACCATGAATGCCTGAGCCGATGATGCAGATCCGCGTCTCGATTTCCCGCCAGGAACTCTGCCTGTTCGCCGATGATGGCGCATGTATCCGCCGTTATCGCATCTCTACCGCTGCGAAAGGCGCGGGGGAGCGGTCGGGCTCCAACTGCACGCCACGCGGGCAGCATGTGATTCGCGCGCGCATTGGTGCCGGGCTGCCGCTGGGGGCCGTGTTCAGGGCGCGCCGACCGACCGGCGAAACCTGTACTCCCGAACAGCAGGCTGTTTTCCCAGGGCGAGACTGGATTACCACGCGCATCCTCTGGCTCTCCGGCTGCGAGCGTGGCTTCAACCGGCTTGGGGCAGTGGACAGCATGCGGCGTTACATCTACATCCATGGCACGCCGGATCGGGCCGCACTGGGTACGCCAGCCTCGCACGGCTGCATCCGCATGGCCGATGAGGATGTGGCTGAGCTGTTTGAGCTGGTTGCGGCGGGCACTCCGGTGCTGATCGAAGAGGGCCTGGATGATGAGTCGCGCTGAAGGCGGGATGCCCGGGCAGGGCAGTCTGCGTTCCGTGGATGCCCTCCACGCAGCTGTGGCTCTGGGGCTGCAGCCAGACTATGTGTTTTTCTGGAGCAGTTTCGTCAATACCGATGGCAGCATCGGCGAGACCTGCATGAGCCAGTGGTATCCGGCCGGTTTCGAAATTGATGGCGTGCCCTACCGTACGGCCGAGCACTACATGATGGCCGGCAAAGCGCGGCTGTTTGGTGATGAGGCGGCGCTGGCGAAGATTCTGCGTTCGCGCTTTCCGGCTGAGGTGAAGCGTTTTGGGCGCGAAGTGCAGGGCTTTGATGCCGCGCTGTGGCTGGCGCACCGCTTTGAGATCGTGGTACAGGGCAATCTTGCCAAGTTCGCGCAGAATCCTGCGCTAGGCGACTATCTGCAGCGCACGGGTAACGCTGTGCTGGTGGAGGCCAGCCCTGCGGATGCAATCTGGGGGATTGGCGTGGCTGAAGAGCATCCCTATGCCGGCCAGCCCCGCCTGTGGCCCGGCCTGAACCTCCTTGGCTTTGCGCTGATGGAGGTGCGGGCCAGGCTGTTTGGCAGTCAGTCGACAGCGTAGGGCAGGGGGCGGAAACTCAGCTGCGGGCCATCTGGTGAGCCCAGGTGTGCAGCGCCGCTGCCATGCACCGAGAGTTGCAGCGAAACCAGCATGTCCACACCGCCTTCGGGTGCCGGAGTGGCAGTCAGCACCTTGCCGCAGGATTGTTCGCCGAACTCTGCAGCGTATAGATCCGTGCCGGCCAGCACTTCGGTTTCAGCATCCAGGTGGGCCGGGAACATGCGCTTCTTCACTTTGCCCAGATGCTGGGTGCGCGCAATGATTTCCTGCCCTGGGAAGCAGCCCTTGTCAAAACTCACACCGCCGAGAAGTTCGTAATTGAGCATTTGTGCAACAAACTCATCGCTTGTGCGGGCGCTCACCAGCGGAATGCCGGCCTGGATATCCAGCCATTGCCACGCCTGCGTGCCGGCAGCCTGCAGCCCGGCTGCGCGCAGCGCGGCCCACAGGGCTTCGGCCTTGTCCGCCGGGCAATCCACCACAAACCGGCCATCTGCCAGGCGAATGACGGCTACATCCCCTGTCTGCGCCAGATCCAGCGATGCGGCCGGTACGCCAAGTGCGCTGGCCTCCAGCGCAGCCACGGCAGAGGCGCCGGATAGGCCCAGGAGCACGCGCTCTGCGCCACCATCACTCAGCTTTACCTTGGCACGCAGCACGTACATGCCCAGCTTCTTGAGAATGCTCGCATGCAGATCTGCCGCCAGGGCCAGACGCAGGCCCCCTGTGGTGCGCCAGAGCAGAAAGCTGGCGAGCATCCGCCCCTTCGGACCGCTCAGGCTGGAGAGCTGTGCACGGCCTGCGGGAAGTGATTTAATGTTCGTGGAAGTCAGATTGTGCAGGAAGGGACTGACTTCTTCGCCAATCGCATCAATTAGGCCCAGATGGGTCAGGGGCGCGATGATGGAGGCGGTCTTGGCCAGTGCGACTTCCTCTTTGCCAGGAAGAAAGCTGATTTGCCCGGATTCGTCCAGGCGGGCACCGTATTGCCGTAGTTGTTCTGTCCAGCGTGCGTTCATGTCGGGGGCTCCTGCTGTTCTGTACGCAAGGGGATAATTCGTTTCCGCTATTATACGGCCCTCTTTTGCAAAGCAATCCCCTTCACCTTGCTCTTTCCCTTTCTCCTTTTTTTGTCCAGGCGACTCCACGATGTCACGTAAGAAGTCACGCAAGCGCGCAAGCCCGCCCAACTCGAGTCCGTTCTGGTCCTACCTGATCGTTGTGGTGCTGCTTGCTGCCGCGCTTGTTGGTGGGGGAGGCTGGTGGTATGCCACGCGGCCCCTGGTCATGCAACAGCCGGTGATTGATTTTGAAGTGGCGCGCGGCGCCTCCATGCGCCAGATCGCCCGTACCGTGTCGGAAGCCGGGATCGAGGTTGAGCCCACGCTCTTTACCTGGCTTGCGCGCCTCTCCGGTCACGCCGTGCATATCAAGGCCGGCAGCTATCGTGTGGATAAAGCCATCAACGCCTGGGAGCTGGTGACCCTGCTATCCTCCGGGGCCAACAACTACGGCGATTTTCCGCTGATCGAAGGGTGGACCTTTGCGCACGTCCGCCAATCCCTCAATGCAGAGCCGGATGTGGCACACGACAGTCTCGCCCTCACGGATGCGCAGCTCATGGAAAAGCTCGGTATGAGCGGGGTGTCACCCGAAGGCATGTTTGCGCCGGATACCTACAGTTTTCCGCGTGGCAGTGCCGATATCGAACTGCTGCGGCGTGCCGCTACGCGCATGCAGAAGATTCTCCAGGAAGAATGGGCGGGGCGTCAGGCTGATCTGCCGCTGAAAACGCCTTATGAGGCGCTTGTGCTGGCTTCCGTGGTGGAAAAGGAAACCGGGCGTGCGGATGACAGACCCCTGATAGCCTCCGTTTTCGTCAACCGCCTGCGCACCGGCATGCCCCTGCAGAGTGACCCCACCGTGATTTACGGCATGGGCGAGAAGTACTCCGGCAATCTGCACAAGCACGATCTGCAGGCCGATACGCCCTTCAATTCCTACACGCGTGGCGGCCTGCCGCCAACGCCAATTGCCGTGGCAGGTGTTGCAGCTTTGCACGCCGTGTTGCATCCTGCGCCCACGAACTATCTGTATTTTGTGGCCAGGGGCGATGGCAGCAGCGAATTCTCGAGTACGCTGGAGCAGCACAACCGCGCCGTGGCACGTTATATAAAGGCTTCCAGAAAGTGACATCAGCATACACAGGGCGCTTCATCACCTTTGAGGGGATTGATGGGGCAGGCAAGAGCACACAGATCGCCGCCACCGTGGCCTGGGCCAGGGCACATGATCACGAAGTGGTGCAATCCCGCGAGCCGGGGGGCACGCCGCTCGGGGAAAAGCTGCGCGAACTGCTCCTGCATGAGTCGATGCATCTGGAAACCGAGGCGCTGCTGATGTTCGCCGCCCGCCGCGAACATCTTGCCCAGTTGATCGAGCCCGCGCTGGCACGTGGCGCCTGGGTGATTTCGGATCGCTTTACTGATGCCAGCTATGCCTACCAGGCGGGCGGGCGCGGCCTGTCTCTTGAAAAATTCAGCGCCCTGGAGGGATGGGTTCATCCGGATTTGCAGCCCGACCTCACTTTTCTCTTTGACCTGGCCCCCGATATTGCTGCACGGCGCCTTGCTGCGGGCCGCGATGGTACTGACCGTTTCGAGCGCGAACAGACCGATTTCTTCGAGCGCGTGCGTGCGGCCTATCTCCTGCGTGCCCGTGAGAGCGCCGGCCGCATCGTGGTGCTTGACGCCAACCGCGCACCGGAGCAGATTCAGGCGGATGTACTGAAAACCCTGGAGGAGCGCTTCGCATGAGCCTGGAAGCATTGCCCGCGTGGCTGTTACCGGTCTGGCAGGATCTGCGCTCGCGCCAGGGCCGGCTGGCCCATGCGCTGCTGCTTACCGGCCCGCATGGCAGTGGCAAACGCCTGTTTGCCGAGCATTTTGCCCGCTCGCTGCTATGCCAGTCTCCTGATGAAAAAGGCTTTGCCTGCGGGCATTGCCCTGATTGCACCTGGATGGCCTCAGGCAATCACCCGGATTTCTTCTGCATCGTTCCCGCCGCCGATGAGGCGGAGACTGAAGAGGCCAGTGAGGCGGGTGAGTCCACCAAAAAGGAAAAGGCCAAATCCACCCAGATCGTCATTGATCAGGTGCGCAGCCTGCAGGCTTCTCTGGAAATCGGCGCAGGCGGGCATGCCGGTGGCTGGCGCGTGGTGATCGTCGATCCGGCAGAAGCCATGAACGTTGCCGCTGCCAATGCCCTTCTCAAGGCACTTGAAGAGCCTTCCGGCAATACCCTCTACCTGATGCTCAGCAATGCTCCGCGGCGCCTGCTGGCGACGATCCGCAGCCGCTGCCAGGTGGTGACATTTCCACGCCCCGGAAAAGAACCGGCCTTTGCCTGGCTGGATGCCCAGGGCATTAAAAACAAGGCTCTGCTCGGGTTTGCCAGCAGCCTGCCGATGGCTGCCCGTGAATACGCCAGTGGCCCGCTGGCCGAGGCCCGCAGCAAGCTTGCCGCCGACCTCGCAGCCCTGCCGGTGAAAGACCCTCTGCGCCTTGCAGCCGAATGGGAAACCCGGCTTAAGGCCAAAGGGGCAGCAGAAGCCGGTTTGAATATGGCTGTATTCATCGATTGGCTGGAACGCTGGCTCAGCGATGGCGTCTGGGTGGCAATGGGGCAGCACGCCCGTTTCTTTGCTGATTTCGAAGACGCGCTGGCCGCTCAGGCCAGGGGGCGATCCGAAGCCTGGCTTGCCGCCTATCGCGATGTGCAGGAGCGTCGCCCGATTGCATTGCACCCCCTCAATCTCAGGCTGTTCCTCGAAGATTTGCTTGTAGGGGTATTCCGCAGGCTTGCCGTGCGCTGAGAACCTGTTCACGATTCTCAGTCAGAAAGCGCCTTCATGCTTTGTATGAGGCATGGTTTTTGCCACTCCGCCAGCGCTTTTCCGTGCCTGACCGCAAAGGATTCTCCGGATCCGTCTGCGTTTTAGGCACGTGCCATCAGGGCAGGGCGTTCCTTGCCCCGCATGGTATGTGCGAGTGTGCTTTACCCGATGAACAACCGCATCAGCAAAGCATCTGTTTGCGCCAGGCAACAGTCTCCGTGGGTTTGAAAGGAAAACTCTTTGAATAGCCGCGTGGGCGCTTGACCAAACAAATGGGGCTTGTTATAAAACTTGCCGCAGGCAGGTCGTATGCTATTGCTGTACGCAGGCAGCTGCGGTGCGGAGTTTGCATCGTTTCCGTCAATTAAGGCTAGATAACACTGAGGGGGTTGTTGTGAACAAATCCGAATTGGTTGAAGTTATCGCGAAGCAGGCAGAAATTTCCAAGGCCGCAGCAGGCCGCGCACTGGATGCAACCATCGCCGCCATCAAACAATCGTTGAAAAAGAACAACGATGTGACGCTGGTCGGCTTTGGCACGTTTTCCGTCGGCAAACGTGCGGCCCGAAATGGCCGTAATCCGCGCACAGGGGCGACGATCAAGATCAAGGCAGCAAAAGTTCCTAAATTTAGGCCTGGCAAAGCTTTGAAAGATGCTGTAAACTAATCGACTCTTTGGGCACGGCGGTGCTCTGGATGTGGGTGCTTAGCTCAGTTGGTAGAGCGTCGCCCTTACAAGGCGAATGTCGGCGGTTCGACCCCGTCAGCACCCACCAGATTTCCGCTGTTTTCCTGAATGCGATGGAGTGGTAGTTCAGTTGGTTAGAATACCGGCCTGTCACGCCGGGGGTCGCGGGTTCGAGTCCCGTCCACTCCGCCAAAACGTTAAAAAGGCGAACTCAGGTTCGCCTTTTTTTGGTTCTACTCTCACAAAAAATGGCCATCCATCATGTTTGATGTAGTCCGCAATAACCCAAGAATTGTCCAGGTTTTTCTCGGCGTTCTGACGATTGCTCTGGGGTCTTGGGGCATCGATGTTTTTCGTTCCGGCGATTCCAAGGAAGCTGTAGCGCACGTAGGCGACACGGATATCACCAGTCAGCAATTCGACGTCGCTTTCCGCAACTGGCAAAACTCCGTGCTGCAACAGTCTGGCGGCGCGGTTGACCCCAGTCTGCTCGAATCCCCCGATGCCCGTGCCCGTGTGCTGGATCGGCTTATTGATGAAGAAGCCCTGAAGATTGCCGTTCGCAAGGCCAGCATTGTGGTGCCGGATGGCGCCGTGCAGAGCCGGATCATGTCTGATCCGCAGTTTCAGGAAAACGGCAGCTTCTCTAAAGCTCTCTACACCCAGCTCCTCACCAGTGCCGGTACCTCGCCGCAGCAGTATGAAGATGAACAGCGCAAGAGCCTCGCAATGGGCGCGCTGCTTACCCCGGTGATGGAATCTGCAGTCACGGCCACTTCCACCGCACAGCGCTGGATTGCGCTGGATGGCGAAGAGCGAACGATTTCCGAACTTGATGTCGATGGCAAGGCTTATACCGATCAGGTCAAGCTGGCTGCTGACGCTGCCAAAAAGTATTACGACGCCAACAAGACCATCTTCCAGGTGCCCGAGCAGGTCAAGCTTGAGTACGTGGTGCTGAGCGCCGACGAAGTGGCTAAAAATACCCAGATCACCGAGCAGCAGGCACGTGACTGGTATGCCGCCAACTCGCATGAAGAACGTAGTGCCCGCCATATCCTGGTGCAGGTCAGCCCGACAGCCAAGCCCGAAGAGCGTGAAGCCGCCAAGAAGAAGGCTGAAGCCCTGCTGGCACAGGTGAAGAAGGACCCGGCCAAGTTTGCCGAGATCGCCAAAGCCAGCTCTGATGACAAGGTTTCCGCTGAAAAGGGCGGCGATCTGGATTACTTCACCCAGAAGGATATGGATGAAGGCTTTGCCAAGGCCGCCTTTGCGCTCAAGCTCAACGAAATCTCCGGCGTGGTGCAGAGCAGCTTCGGCTATCACATCATCATGCTCACCGGCATTCGTGGTGCCAAGCCTTTCGAGCAGGTCAAGGATGACGCTTACGCTGGTGCCCGCAAGGAAGCTGCCAGCAAGCAGTTCTCCGAAATGGCCAACCAGTTCTCGAACATCGTCTGGGAGCAGCGTGATTCCCTGAAGCCGGCAGCTGACAAGTTTGGCCTCAAGCTTGTGCAGACCGACTGGATTTCACGTGACGCACTGCCCGCTGGCGCGATGCAGAACCACGCCCTGCAGCAATCCCTGTTTGCACAGGAATCTCTCACCGGCCATCGCAACGTTGAAGCCGTGGATGCTGGCAACAACACCATGGTGTCGGCCCGTGTGATCGATTACAAAGCCTCCAGCATCAAGCCTTTCGAGCAGGTTGCCGCACTCGCCGAAACTGCCGCCAAGGCCGAAGAAGCTGCCAAGCTTGCCAAGGCCAAGGGTGCCGAGCTGCTGGGCAAGTTGCAGGCCGGTGCTGCAGCGGGGGACCAGAGGTGGGCCGCTGCACGTGCAGTCAAGCGTTCAGGCACCGAGCTTGATGGTGATGCCCGCAAGGCGGTTTTCAGTGCCAAGACCGACAAGCTGCCGGTGTACGTCGGCGTGGCTCGCGATCAAGGCTATGCCATCTACCGTATCGATGCCGTCGCCGCGGCCAAAGATGTCAATGATGCTGCCCGCATTAAGGATATCCGTGCTCGCTACGCCAACATGCTTGCTGATGAGGATCAGCGTGCGTTGGTCGCCGGCATGCGTAGCCGCCTGGGCGTGAAGATCATCGAAAAGAAGTAACACCATTTGCGTTTCGCGTAGAATGAACAAAGAGGGGAGCCAAGGGCTCCCCTTTTGATTTTGGGTCATCCGACTTTAGTGCGGAAAGCCTTGATGCCAGGAAACTTGAGGTGCCTTTGCGTGGCAACATGCCGCAAGCGTCGATGAGACAAACTCGGGCGATGCATGTAGCGGAGAGTATTGACAGGCAAGTACGCCAGGCATCAGGATTTCTGGATAAACATGTTTGTCATCAGTCATGCTGGTGCCGCTTGCCGCGCGCAAGCTGCTGGCAGAAGGAAATACGCATGCCGCCCGTACAATCCAGAGTCGAACTTTCATTGATCCTGCGTGATGCCAGGCTCAAGGGGCAGGCCAAACGGATTCTTTACGCCCCTCCGTCGCCAACGGCAGTGCATGGAATTGGTATTTTCCTGGTGATTCTTCTAGGGGCAGTTGCAATCGGAATTCAGAAGCCTTCTCTGCCCGTGTACAGCGCGATATTTGGCCTGGGAGCGTGGGGCATGTATGTGTCGATCGAACTCTGGAGTGTGCGTTGCCGCCTCAATGCCCTGATCCAGCTCCTGTCGCTCGGAGAAAATCTGGAGGGAGTTGCATGTTCCGGAAGTGATCCCGAAACCTCAGCCATGTCTGATGAATTTCTGGAAGACGCAAAATAGGAGAAGTCACTTTTCACAGAAACATGTGATTGTGTTGATGAAGGTGTGGGATCATCTCCGACTTACTCGTTTGCCGTTTTACCCTCTGACCACAAATCGCGCCGGGTCGAGCGCTTCGGCCAGTTCGCGTTCCATCGGCAGCGGCTCGCCGCACATCTTGGCGGCAAGGAGTTCGGCGCAGAGGCTGCTCCATACAAGGCCACGGGCGCCGAAGCCGGTGATGAGCCAGAGGCCGTCCTTGCGGGGCAGGGTGTTGAGGCTGAAGTTGCCGGCGGATTCGCTGGCGGGGAGCTGGCCGACCATGGGCAGGCGGTCGCCAGAGACAGGGCGCCAGCTTACGCGGCCTTCAAAGGTATGCGGGTTGAGCGTGCCGGCCATTTCGGGAAGCATGCGTTCGAGCTTGGCGATGTTCTCGGCATGCTCCTCTTCGCGCACGGTGATCTCGAAATCATCCGCCACAAAACTTGCGCCGAGGGATGCATTGCCGCCAATGCCGGGGGTGATGTAGCCCTGGCCGCAGACAACTACGCCAAGCGGTGCGAGCTGGGCCATTGGGAGGTGCGAGACCTGGCCGCGCACGCCCTGCAGCGGCAGCCAGTCTGCCTGGGCGAGGCGGCGCGCATCGTGGGCATTGGCGAGCACGAGTTGCGGCGCAGAGGCGATGGTTTGGCCTGCTTCGTCGAGCGCGTGCCACAAGCCATCAGCATGATGGATGCTGGCGACATTGACGGATGTGCGCAGCGTGATGCCGCTTGCTCCCGCGGCAAGGTGGGCGGCACACAGGCTGCCGGGCTGGATCCAGCCCCCTCTGGGGAACCACCAGCCGCCGAACGCTGCAGTGTGGCCGGCGAGTTCGCTGGCACGTGCAGCATTCACCCAGTGCAGAAATTCATCAGGTGCACCGAGTTCCTCGACAACGCGTTGCTGCTTGCGCTCCTGGTCCGTACTGCGTGCCAGATGCAGCACGCCACAGGCATCCCAGAGCACCTCATGTCCGGCGTTGATGAGAGTCTGAATGTGCCTGAGGGCGTATAAAAAGCCTGCACGCGTGATGCGTGCCATGAGGTTGTCATCCAGGCTGGGAAGCGGCCGGAAGGCGCCGGCCAGATTGCCGGAGGCGCCCTGCGCGGCTTCAGCATGGGCCTCCAGCATTTCGACGGTATGGCCGTGGGCCACCAGCCGTTCGGCCACGGCTGTGCCGGCAAGCCCGGCACCAATCACGAGGACGCGGCGATCGGTGCTTCTTGCTGGACGGATGCGGTGTTGCCGGCTGTAGCGGCCCCTGAGCATCTCGCGTTTACCCGAGAAGCCCTCTGCTTTCTCTACAGCGAAGCCGGCGTCAATCAAGCCCTCCCGCACGCCTGAGGATACCGACCATGTGGCGAGGGTGGTGGCGTCTGTCGAAAGAGCCGCCAGTGCACGGAAAACTTCGCGCGACCACATTTCCGGGTTGAGCTTGGGCGCGAAGCCGTCGAGGAAGATGGCGTCCGGCAAAGCACCAATTTGCCGCAGCATGGGCTCGATATCGCCGAAGAAGAGAGTGAGAAGCACGCGTCCGCCATCAAGATCCAGGCGGTGGCAACCGGGTAGCGGCAGCGGCCACTGGGCCACGAGTTCGGCGGAGAGGCTGGCTGGCACCTGGGAGAGGGCATGGGCACGTGCCAGATCTTCTGCACTAAAGGGGTGCTTTTCCACCGAGATGAAGTGCAGGCGCCCGCAGCGATCAGGGTCCGCCTGCCAGGCTTCCCAGGTGGCGAGGAAGTTGTTGCCCAGGCCGAAGCCGGTTTCAAGGATGACGAAGTGCTCAAACCCCTGCCAGCGCTGCGGCAGATCGTTGCCAGCGAGAAAAACGTGGCGTGCCTGCGCAAGCGCACCCGCTGCAGAGTGGTAGATGTCTCCGTAGGCATCCGACCACGGGACGCCGTCGGCGGAAAGCTTGAGTTGGGCGGGCTGTAGAGGAGGCACGATGATTTTGTTGTTGTGTAAACGAATACAGCCGGATTCTAGCAGGGCCAGAATCCGGCTGTCAGGCAAAGCCCTTCCCGACGGTACGCCGGGGAGGGGAGCCTGGATGGATCAGAAGCCGAAATAGCGTTCCGCGTTCTTGAAGCAGATGCCTTCCACAATCTTCTGCAGCTGAGCCCAATCCTGCGGGTATTCGCCGTTTTCAACCCAGCCACCGATCAGGTTACACATGATGCGGCGGAAGTAGTCGTGACGGGTGTAGGAGAGGAAGCTGCGCGAATCGGTAAGCATGCCGACGAAGGCACCGAGGTTGCCCAGCAGGGCCAGTGCGGTCATCTGGCGGATCATGCCTTCCTTCTGGTCGAGGAACCACCAGCCGGAGCCGAACTGCATCTTGCCGATCATCTTGCCGTCCTGATAGTTGCCGAGCATGGTGGCCAGCACTTCATTGTGGATCGGGTTCAGGCAGTACAGGATCGTCTTGGGCAGCAGATCGTCGCCGTCGAGCGTGTCGAGCAGACGGGCGATGCGGGCAGAGACCAGATCATCAGCGATCGAATCCCAGCCGGTATCCGGGCCCATCTTGTTGAACATGCGGGTGTTGTTGTTGCGCTGTGCACCGATGTGCAACTGCATGGCCCAGCCACGCTTGGCGTATTCACGGCCCAGGTGCAGCACGACGCCGGTCTTGAACTTGTCGGCTTCGAGCTTGGTGACCGGGGTGTTGACCATCGCCTTGGCGAGGATGGCGGTGAGTTCCGATTCGGTGGCCGTTTCGAAGAAAGCGATGTCGATGGCGTGGTCGGAGAGCTTGCAGCCATGGGCGGCAAAATGGTCCAGACGCTTGTCGAGAGCCTTGGTCAGATCACCGAAGGTGTTGATGGCGATGCCGGCAGCGGCAGCCAGCTTGGGGATGTAATCCTGGAAGCCGGCACGGTCGATGTTGAAGGACTTGTCCGGACGGAAGGTCGGCAGCACCTTGACCTGGAAACCGTCAGCCGCGATGGCCTTGTGGTTGGCCAGATCGTCGATGGGGTCGTCGGTGGTGCAGACGGCCTTGACGTTGGAGTTGACCATCAGGTTGCGGGCCGACATTTCCGGCTTTGCCAGCTTTTCGTTGCACAGATTCCACAGTTCGTCGGCGGTAGCGCCGGAAACCAGGGTCTTGGTGCCGAAGTAGCGTTGCAGTTCGAGGTGGCTCCAGTGATAGAGCGGGTTACCGATGCCCATCGGCAGCACTTCGCAGAACTTGCGGAATTTTTCCTGATCCGGCTGGTTGCCGGTCATGAAGTCTTCCGTGACGCCGGAAGAGCGCATGAAACGCCACTTGTAGTGGTCGCCGCCAAGCCAGATTTCCGTGATGTTGCGGAACTGCTTGTTGGTGGCAATCTGCTCGGGTGGCAGGTGACAGTGGTAGTCGATAATCGGCTGGTGCTCGGCAAACTCGTGATAAAGCTTCTGCGCGGTAGGTGTTTCCAGCAGAAAGTCTTTATCCATGAAACTCTTAGCCATGTCGTGATCTCCTGAAGGTCAAGTCGGGGATAGTGTCTATTATGTTGTCAGGCCAATTATGTCAGAAAGCCGGGCATACCCGTATTGTTGTCTGACTTTTTTCTGACATGTTACGTCGATTTGTTGGCTATTTTACCTTGCGGCGTCTGGCTGTGCCCGCTGTTGTGCTCTTTGGTTCACCGTGATCTGCGGTATGGCAAAGGTGCTACAAAAAAGCGAAGCCGGGGAGGGCTTCGCTTGTGGCTTTCAATACCTTGCGGGAGTGTAGAGAGGTGTTTCAGACGCCTGAATAGGCCGAGAATCCACCGTCGACAGCAATGATTGAGCCGGTCACAAAACCCGATGCCTTGGATTCCGAGAGCCATAGCAGGGCGCCAATCAGTTCTTCTGCGTCGCCGAAGCGGCGCATCGGGGTCTGGGCAATCACCTTCTGGGCACGGGGTGTGAAGCTGCCATCGGCTTCGAGCATGAGCTTGTGGTTCTGCTCGGTGATAAAGAAGCCCGGGGCCAGGGCATTCACGCGAATGCCGGACTGGCCAAGATGCACTGCCAGCCATTGCGTGAAGTTCGATACTGCAGCCTTGGCGCCGCTGTAGGCGGCAACTTTGGTGAGTGGGCGGAGGGCCGACATCGAGGAGATGTTGATGATGCTGCAGCCGGGGCGGCCGATCATCTGGCGGGCAAAGACCTGGCTGGGCAACAGGGTGCCCATGAGGTTCAGATCAAACACGAATTTGAAGCCTTCCATGTCCAGATCGAAGAAGGAGCTGCCGGATTCAGGATTGCTAACCGTTTCGGGGTCGAAATATTCCTGGTCGGTGACCCCCTTGGGGTGATTGCCGCCCGCACCATTGATGAGAATGTCGCAGGGGCCCAGGCTTTCGGCAATCTTCACAGCAGTCTGCTCGAGCATCTCGCGATCGAGCACATTGCAGGAGAAGCCCTGGGCGATGCCGCCTGCAGCCTTGATTTCGCCGGCAAGATGGTCCGCCTTGGCCTGGTCACGGCCAATGATGGCAATCTTTGCCCCGCAGGCTGCCAGTGCCTTGCACATGGCTGCTCCGAGAACACCTGCGCCACCGGTGACGACGGCAACCTTCTGGGTGAGATCAACCTGGAAAGGAACAGGAAAACTTGCTGTGCTCATGTCGCTGCTTTCTTCTCTCATGGTGATGAACAAGGCGCTGGATGTCGCGACGGATACGCAAGGGTCGCTGGCACGGGCGTCATCTGGAACTGTTTGCCGCCTGATGCGTCAGGCGCTTTACTTGGTTCTGCAACAGATGCTGCTAACTTGTATGGTAGCATACCAAAAATAATCCACCATCGCCAAGACCCACAGGAAGCTTCTTATGGACGACGTGCTCGCCAAGCCCGTATCGATAGCCAATCAGATTCACCAGCGCCTGCGCGACGAGATCGTGCATGCCGTGCTCAAACCCGGTATGGCGTTGTCAGAGGCGGATATCGCGGCGCGTTATAAGGTGAGCCGGCAGCCGGTGCGCGAGGCTTTCATCCGCCTGGCGCAGGAAGATCTGGTGGAGATCAGGCCGCAGCGCGGCACGTACGTACGGCGGATTGCGGCTGTCAGCGTGCTGGATGCGCATTTCGTGCGCGATGCCATCGAGGTGGCGATTGCCCGTGAAGCGGCACAAAAGGCCCAGCCGGCAGATCTGGAAAAGCTTTATGCGCTGATCGCCTGTCAGGCCACTGCGAGCACGAATGCAGAGTTTCTGGCCTCGGATGAGGCATTGCACGAAGGCATTGCCGCCATGGCAGAGCATCTCTCTGCCTGGCGTGTGGTGCACCAGATCAAGGCACAGATGGATCGCGTGCGTTACCTCAGCTATGGCGAGGTGAGCCCGATTGACCGGCTGGTGCAGCAGCACCGGGAGATTGTTGACGCCATCGCGGCACACCAACCGGATGCGGCGGCAGCTGCCGTCTTGCGGCATACCGCGGATATTCTGCATCAGCTGCCGGAGCTTGCCAGACGCTACCCGGAGATGTTTGAGGGCTGAAGCGCACCGAAAGAGAATCGAACCCAAACAAAAAGCCCGTCAGAGTCTGCCTGACGGGCTTTTTTTGCGGCTAGACCGGCATGAGCCAGCGCACATGAACGGGCGCCCAGGCTTCCACTCAGGCTTCCAGTTTGGCTTCCCGGGTCATCAGCTGTTCAACGGCATCACGTGGCTTGAGGCGCCCCAGCAGTACTTCCTGTACGGCCTGGGTGATTGGCATATCCACCCCGAGAGCGGCTGCGCGTTTGACCACGGTTTCCGTGGTCAGCACACCTTCGGCGACGTGGCCGAGATCCTTGAGGATCTCTTCGAGGCTGCGCCCTTCGGCGAGTCCCAGGCCGACGCGGCGGTTGCGCGAGAGATCGCCGGTGCTGGTGAGGATCAGGTCGCCCATGCCGGCAAGGCCCATGAGGGTCTCTCGGCGCCCGCCGAGGGCTTCGGAAAGCCGGGCAATTTCAGCCAGGCCACGCGTCACCAGGGCGGCGCGGGCGTTCAGGCCGAAGCCGAGGCCGTCGGAAATCCCGGCGGCAATAGCGAGTACATTTTTGACGGCGCCACCAATTTCGGCACCAATCACATCATCGTTGGCATACAGGCGCAGGCGCGGGTGGATCAGGCGCGATACCCAATGCTTGGCGAAGGTGATATCCGGTGAGGCAAGGGCGATTGCGCAGGGCAGGCCCTGGGCAACTTCCTGCGCAAAACTTGGCCCGGTCAGCGCGCCGCGGCCGGTGCTGGCAGCGAGCAGTTCCTGGGCGACTTCGTGTGGCAGTGCCCCGGTGCCTTTTTCAAAGCCTTTGCAGGCCCACAGCACAGGGAGTTCAGGAAAGCTGGCACCGAGCTTTTGCAGTGTCGGGCGCAGGCCGGCCACGGGGGTGACGACGAGCGCCAGCTCCGCAGTGGCGCAGGCTTCTTCAAAGCTGTGGCTGACAGTCAGGCCGGCAGGCAGCGGAAAACCGGGCAGATAGCGCTGATTGGTGCGCTGTGTGCGCATTTCCTCTGCGTGTGCCGTGTCGATGGTCCACAGCGCGATCTGGTGGCCGTTGGCCGCATAGGTGTTTGCCAGCGCGGTGCCCCAGGCCCCCGCGCCGATTACTGCAATACGAGACAATTCAGAATCCCCAGACGGACTTGAGCGGGATGTAACCGCTCTGACCATCTCGATGTTTGACCTTCAGCCAGGCACCAGGTGCTTTTTCGAGCGGTTCGAGAAGTACATTCTTTTCGACCGAAAAAGTGACGGAAGCGGTATCCGAAGGCTGAGAGCGAACCTGGGCCACCGGGGTGGTCACGATGACCGCACGCGTATTTCCCACAGCACTGCTGGCAACCCAGCCGAGTCCGCCAGACTGCTCACGAATTTTCACCCAGTTGTCGACGGTGGTGATCACCTCGACAGGGGTGCCCTTGAGCAGAATGAACAGTGGTGTGGCCTTCGTCGAACCACCATCGTAGACGATGGCGTTTTCGTTGAGAGACTTGAAATCCAGTGCGTGTGCCGAACAGGAGGCAGCAAGCGCAAAGAGCAGGAACAGGCGGCGAATCATCGTGTCCTCCCTCCGGTTTATTGGATGGGAACCTCGATTTTGGGCTGTTGCTTGGAAAGTTCTTCCTGGCGTGCAGCGAACAGGGCTTCGAAGTTCACAGGGGCCAGCATGACCGGCTGGAACCCGGCGCGGATAGTGGCATCCGACACGGCTTCGCGGGCATACGGGAACAGGATGTTGGCGCAGCCAATCATCAGGATGGCTTCAATATCCTGCTGCGGCACGTTGCGCAGCTGGAACACGCCAGCCTGTGCGGCTTCTACCAGGAACAGGATCTTGTCGCCTTCTTCGATCTTGGCCGTCACGGTCACCTTCAGGGTGACTTCGTAAAAACCGTCGCCCACTGCATTGGCCTGGGTCCCCAGTTCAACATTGATCGCGGGATTGGCTTGTTCCATGAACACGGCCGGTGCGTTGGGCACTTCCAGCGACAGATCTTTCACATAGAGCTTTTCGATCTTGAAGACTGGTTGTTGGTTTTCTTCCATGGTGTGAATGAGTCCGTTTGGTTAAAAAGCTGGATCACCGGCCAAGCAGTGCATCGAGTTTGCCTTCATGGTCCAGTGCATACAAATCGTCGCACCCGCCAACGTGGGTGTCGCCGATAAAAATCTGCGGAACGGTTCTGCGCCCGGTTTTGCTGACCATCAGATCACGCTGTACGGCATCAAGGTCAACACGGACTTTTTCGATTTCCGTGACGCCCTTGCGACGCAGCAGCTGCTCGGCGCGTATGCAATAGGGGCATACGCCTGTAGCATACATGAGCACCTTACTCATGACTTGCTGCCGCTGATGACCGGTTGCCCGGCGTCTTTCCACGCCTTCAGGCCGCCTTCGAGGCTGAACACCTGTTCGAAGCCGGCCTTGGTGAGCGTCTCCACGCCGGTCACGGCACGGCTGCCGTTGGCGCACAGCACGATCACCGGGCGGGATTTGTACTTGGTAAGCTCTTTGGCCTTGTCGGCAAGCTCACCAAGCGGAATCGCCAGGGCGTTGGCAATCTTGGATTTTTCGACTTCTGCTGCATCACGCACGTCAATCATCACGGCACGCTGGCGGTTGATCAGCATGACTGCCTGGGCGGGCGAAACCTGATTGGCGTTCCGGCCGCGAAGCAGGGGCAGAAGGAGTCCGAGCCCGCTGGCGAGGGCGAGGACTATCCATACGATGTTGCTGACAACAAAATCCATAAATCTCACTTTACAGGTTAAGCGGGCTTCTGTGCGACACGGGGCAGCCAAAAGACCATCAAAAAAGACCGTCAAAAGAGACGGCAGGGCGTATTTCACACCCGAATGATCCGATACAATAACATTTTTGGCGTGACTAGCGCTTTTCGTCCGTCACGAGATTGTTTTTCCCCTTACCTGTATAGGCTGATGTCATGTACAAGATCGTATTGATGCGCCATGGTGAATCCACCTGGAACCTCGAAAATCGCTTTACCGGCTGGACCGATGTGGACCTGACCCCGAAGGGCGTGGAAGAAGCCCGCGCTGCCGGCAAATTGCTGCGCGAACAAGGGTATAGCTTTGATGTGGCTTTCACGTCGATGCTCAAGCGTGCCAACAAGACGTTGAATGTGGTTCTTGAAGAGCTTGACGAACTGTGGATTCCGGTCGAACACGACTGGCGCCTGAACGAACGCCACTACGGCGC
>DBTS01000087.1 GCA_002307175.1 Rhodocyclaceae bacterium UBA1310 | reverse complement strand
GCGAATGCAGGTAGAACACGTCGCCAGGATAGGCTTCACGGCCCGGCGGACGACGCAGCAGCAGGGAGATCTGGCGATAGGCCCAGGCCTGCTTGGTCAGATCGTCATAAATGATCAGGGCGTCCTGGCCGCGATCGCGGAAGTATTCGCCCATCGTGCAACCCGAATAGGCGGCGATGTACTGCATCGCGGCGGATTCGGAAGCCGTTGCAGCCACGACGATGGTGTATTCCATCGCGCCGTGTTCCTGCAGCTTGCGCACGACGTTGTTGATCGTCGAAGCCTTCTGGCCGATTGCCACATACACGCAGAAGAGGTTCTTGCCCTTCTGGTTGATGATGGTATCCACTGCCACGGCCGTCTTGCCGGTCTGGCGGTCGCCAATGATCAGCTCGCGCTGACCACGGCCGATAGGCACCATGGCATCAATGGCCTTCAGACCAGTCTGCACCGGCTGCGACACTGACTTGCGCCAGATCACGCCCGGAGCAACCTTTTCAACCTTGTCGGTGAGCTTGGCGTTGATCGGGCCCTTGCCGTCGATGGGTTGCCCCAGCGCGTCAACCACGCGGCCGATCAGTTCCGGGCCAACCGGCACTTCGAGAATGCGCCCCGTGCACTTGACGGTGTCGCCTTCCGAGATGTGCTCGTAATCACCGAGAACCACAGCGCCTACGGAATCACGTTCCAGGTTCAGTGCGAGGCCGAAGGTGTTGCCGGGGAATTCAAGCATTTCACCCTGCATCACTTCGTTCAAACCATGGATACGACAGATGCCGTCAGTCACCGTCACCACCGTGCCTTCATTGCGCTCGGTCGTGCCAAGTTGCAGGTTCTGAATGCGACTCTTGATCAGATCGCTGATTTCAGATGGATTCAATTGCATGGATTAACTCCTAATTCTGTAGCGCGGCGCTCAGGATGGCGAGCTTGCCACGTACCGAGGCATCGATGACTTCGTCTCCCACTGCGATGCGTACCCCGCCGATCAGTTCGGGATCGACCTCGACCGTCACGTGCACCTTCGATTTGAAGTGCGTTTCGACGTCTTTGGTCAAACGTTGCAGGGTTGCTTCGTCAATGGGGAAGGCAGAGGTGACCAGCGCTTCCTTGACACCTTCATGGGCGTTCTTCAGACCTGCAAACAGCGTGCTGATCTCGGGCAGAACCTGCGCACGGTCGTTTTCGGCCAGCAACTGCAGGAAATTGGCCTGTTCGGCATCTGCTTCGAGACCGGCAGCCTGTTGCAGCAACTGCACTGTCTGCGCGACATCCACACCGGGATTCGACATCCAGTCACGAACCCGTGCGTCGGCGGTCACTGCTGCCAGGCGCGACAGGGATTCCGCCCAGCGATCCAGCTTGCCATGTTCGCAAGCCAGCGCAAACACGGCTTCGGCATATGGCCGCGCAAGGGTGACGTTCTCGGCCATGGTCAGTTCAATTCCTGTTTCAGGTTGGCCAGCAGTTCGGCATGAGCCTTGGCATCGATTTCACGGCGCAGGATCTGCTCGGCGCCGGCCACAGCCAGCGCGGCAACCTGCCCACGCAAATCTTCCTTGACCCGCTGCAACACTGTCTGGGCTTCCGATTCAGCAGCCTTGCGAGCATCCGCCACAATCTTGGCAGCCTCCGCACGGGCTTCCTCAACAATCCCCGCAGCCTGCTTTTCAGCGGAGCCACGCACGTTGGCAGCAGATTCGCGCGCCTTGCGCAATTCTTCGCCAACACGCTTTTCGGCCAATACGAGATCGGTCTTGGCCTTGTCCGCAGCGGTCAGACCTTCCTTGATCTTGTCTGCACGCTCATCGAGCGCCTTGACGATCGGCGGCCACACGAATTTTTTCGTGAACAGCACGAAGATCAGGAACACGACGACCTGCGCAATAAGCGTAGCGTTCAGATTCACGGTAAGTACCTTTCCGGATGATGAATAACAACAATTCCGCCCAGAAAAGGCTTACTTCAGGAACGTGGAGGTGCCGAACCAGAGCGCAATACCGGTACCGATAATGAAGGCGGCGTCGATCAGACCAATCAACAGGAACATCTTGACCTGCAGGGCGTTCATCAGCTCGGGCTGACGAGCGGACGAATCCAGATACTTACCACCCATCATACCAATACCGATACAGGCACCGTTCGCACCCAAACCGATGATCAGACCGCAAGCAAGCGCGACGAGACCGTTTACTTGATCCATGACAGCTCCTAATACTTTATTTAAGGTGAGAAAAAACAGCGGGTAACTATTACAACAAATCTGGCTCAGTGTCCCTCATGCGCCTGCCCGATATACACCAGGGTCAGCATCATGAAAATGAACGCCTGCAGCGCGACTACGAGAATGTGGAAGATAGCCCAAGCCAGCGCTGCCACAAGATCGCCGATGAAGAACAGCACGCTAGGAACGTTTGCACCGGTCCAGGCGGCGCCCATCAGGGCAATCAGCATGAAAAGCAATTCACCGGCAAACATGTTGCCGAACAGTCGCATCCCGTGAGAGATGGTCTTGGAAACGAATTCGATGAGCTGCATCGCGAAGTTCACGAAGCCCAGAATCACCGCAACCACAGGATTCTTGCTGGTGCCGAAAGGTGCTGTGACGAGCTCGTGCGCCCAGCCTCCGATGCCCTTGATCTTGACGTTGTAGTACAGACAGATCAGCAGCACGGTGAGCGACATCCCCATGGTGATATTGATGTCCGCCGTGGGCACGGCACGCAGGTAGGCGTGATGGGCATCATGCCCGGCAGCACCGTAGATGCCGCGCCAGATGTTCGGCAGCAGATCCACCGGCAGGAAGTCCATGGCGTTCATCAGGAACACCCAGATGAAGATGGTCAGCCCGAGGGGGGCGACAAACTTGCGCGATTCTGCACTGTGGATAACACCCTTGGTCTGGTCGATGACCATTTCAACAAGCATTTCCACGGCACCCTGTACGCGGCCGGGAATGCCGGCGGAGGCACGGCGGGCGACCAGCCACATCACCAGACTGGCAATGACGGCAAGGGCAATCGAGAAAAACACGGAGTCATAATTGATGACGCTCCAGTCAATGATCGCCTGCTGCTTCCCGCCGATACTGTTGAAGTAGGTCAGGTGGTGAGCAATGTATTCGCCGGAGGTCACGCCTTGCTGGGCGGCTGCATGTTCTGCTGACATCTTATGTTTTCGCTCTAAAAAACCAGGAATAAAGCCAGAATATTCGCTTGCAGGGTCACGCCCAATCCGATGATGAGCGATTTCCAGTCCAGCGGGGTAAAATAACGCGCCGCCAGGACAAGCGTGGCCACAACCAAGGCGACCTTCGCCGCCTCACCCAAAAACAACGACACCATTCCGGCAGGCCTGCCCCGCGCAGAACTCCTGAGCATATACCATGCAAACAGGGAACTCGCCAGCACATAGGCAAAACCGCCAATCGCTGCAGAAGCCGCTCCGCGCAGGCCCGAGAGAAGCGCGCCACAGGCAACGCCGATCAAGGCAGCAATCACTTGTAGTCTGACAAGTTTGTACATCCGTATCCTATCACGCCAGTGAATGCGCCCTGCTCCAGATAATCGGATGAATCTTAGGAGGCCACAAGGGTCAAGTCAATCGCGCTGAATGGCGAAAAACCCTGATTCATTTCTGCGCGGAAAAATGACTTGCCTGCCATACCTGCCGACTACGACATCTTCAACATACCACCAGATACTGGTTACACCACAAAACACATTGATTACAAGCAAATACCCGCACTTTAATTTCTGATCAAGGTCAAGCAATAATCACATTGCCCATAGGGGTATTGAGTTAGTTTAATACTTAAGCAAAGGCAGGGTAATTACAAGTTTTAATGCCGCGATTCATTTAGTTGAACTGAACCGTTCAGTACAAAACGACCAACTTTGTCAAACAAATTACGTAAAACAAACGGCTTCTGACGCACTGCATCATCCATATGGGGTAGTTTGCGCTAAAGTCGCGGCTCCGGACTGCCCGTTGACGTGGCACTGCCGACCAATTTGAGGAGCCTTTCATGAGCCTGGCCAAGCGCTTCGGCCTCTTTGCCCTGCGTGTCATGACCCGTGCGCTGTTCCGCATTGAAGTTCGCGGCAACCCACAGGTCTCTTCACGCAAGCTGCTGATCATCGCCAACCATGAGTCCTTCCTCGACGGGCTCCTGCTGGCTGTCAGCCTGCCGCAAAAGCCGCTCTTCGTCGTCCATACAGGGGTTGCACGCAGCCTGTTCTTCCGCATCCTGCTGCGCACCGTGGATTTCCTGGCAGTGGACCCAACCAGCCCGATGGCCATGAAGACTGTCATCAAGGTTATCGAAACCGGGCGCCCGGTGGTGATTTTCCCGGAAGGGCGCATCACCACCACCGGCAGTTTGATGAAGACCTATGATGGCCCGGCCTTTGTTGCTGCCAAAACCGGCGCAACCATTCTGCCCGTGCGCATCGATGGTGCGGCACGCACCTATTTTTCGCGTCTCACCGGCCAGCATCCGCGCCAGCTGTTCCCAAAGATCACCATCAGCGTCCAGCCGACCACGCGCATCGAGATGCCGGAAGCCCGCACCGCACGCGAGCGCCGCCGCATTGCCGGTGAGGCCATGCGTCGCCTGATGCAGGAAATGATCTTTGCAAGCCGTCCGCGCCAGACAGTGTATGAGGCGCTGCTTACCGCCATCTCGATTCATGGCCGCTCCTGGCGGCTGATGGAAGATATCAAGCAGATCGAGTACAGCTATGGCGATCTGCTCAAAATGGTGTTGGCGCTGGGCCGTCTGGTGTCGCGCAAATGCCAGGAAGGCGAACGGGTTGGGGTGCTGCTGCCCAACCTCGCCCCGACCGTGGGGCTGCTGGTCGGCCTGGCGGCTTTCCGCCGCGTGCCGGCAATGCTCAATTACACCGCCGGTTCGGAAGGCATGCTGGCGGCCTGTCAGGCTGCCACCATCAAGCGCATCGTGACTTCGCGTGGCTTCATCGAGCAGGGCAAGCTTGAGGACAAGCTCGCCGCCCTCGCCGAAAACCACGAGATCATCTATCTGGAAGACCTGCGGGGCGAGATGACTGCCTGGGACAAGGTCTGGCTCGTCGCCTGGGCCATGCGCTTTCCCAAATGGGCTGTGCCGCGTAGCGACGCCGAAGATCCGGCTGCCGTGCTGTTTACCTCGGGTTCCGAGGGCAAGCCCAAGGGCGTGGTGCTGTCGCATCGCGCCGTCCTCGCGAATATCCAGCAGGCCCGTGCAGTGGTGGATTTCTCCTCCGAGGACAAGCTGCTCATCGCGCTCCCCCTGTTCCACTGTTTTGGCCTCACCATCGGCGGGCTGCTGCCCATCATCACCGGTGCCAAGGTGTTCCTGTACACCTCGCCGCTGCATTACCGCGTGATTCCAGAACTGATCTACGACCGCAACTGCACGATCCTGCTGGGCACCAGCACCTTCCTTTCGAATTATGCGAAGCACGCACATCCGTATGACTTCTATCGTCTGCGCTATGTGATCGCCGGGGCGGAGAAACTCTCCAGCACGGTACGCACCAACTGGTTCGAGAAGTTCGGCATCCGCATTCTGGAAGGCTACGGCGCCACGGAAACGGCGCCAATCCTCTCGGTGAACACCCGCATGGCCTACCGCTCCGGCTCGGTCGGGCAACTGCTGCCAGGCATGCAGGCACGCCTGATCCCGGTGCCGGGGGTGGACGTCGGCGGCGCCCTGCACGTCACCGGGCCGAACCTGATGTCCGGCTATCTGCGCGCCGACAATCCCGGCGTGCTGGAACCACCGAGTTCCGAAGTCGGGCCGGGCTGGTATTCCACCGGCGACATCGTGGATATTGATGCCGATGGCTTCCTGCACATCGTCGGACGCCTCAAGCGCTTTGCCAAGGTCGCCGGCGAAATGGTCTCGCTTGAATCCGTCGAAGCTCTGGCCATCCAGGCCTCTACCAACGGCGTACACGCAGCCACCACCCAGACCGATGCCTCGCGTGGCGAGGCCATCGTGCTCTACACCACCGATGCAGCGCTCAAGCGCGACCAGTTGCAGGCCGCTGCCAAAGCCGGGGGCTTCCCGGAAATTGCCATCCCCCGGAAAATTGTTGTAATTCCCGAATTGCCACTGCTGGGCACCGGCAAAACCGACTATGTCACCCTTAAAAAATGGGCAGAGACTGCCTGATTCGCCTGTATCAAGATCAAAGCATAAATTCTGTGGCACCGTAGCGGGTTATAAAAAGCTGTTGGAGAAGACATGCTGCGCTGGTTTGTAATAGGCCTGCTGCGCCTGACGTTCCGCATCCTGTTCCGGGTGCGGGTGCACGGCAACGCGCGGGTGAAGGCCGAACGCCTGCTGATCGTGGCGAACCATGAGTCCTTTCTGGACGAGTTGCTGCTCTGCCTGTTTCTGCCCTATAACCCGATCTTCGTGGTCTACACGACGGCGGCCCAGAACCGCTGGTTCCGCCTGCTCGGGCGCTGCCTGATTGATTACGTGGCGATCGAGCCGAACAATCCGATGGAAATGAAGTCGGTAATCCGCCTGATCGAAAGCGGGCGCCCGGTGCTGATCTTCCCGGAAGGCCGCATCACCACCACCGGCAACCTCATGAAGACCTATGACGGCCCGGGCTTTGTTGCGGCACGCACCCGCGCCACGGTGCTGCCGGTGCGTATCGATGGCGCCGCGCGCAGCTATTTCTCGCTGCTCAAGGGCAATTTCGCGCATTCCCTGTTCCCGCATATCCGCCTTTTCGTGCAGGAACCCACACATGTGGATACACCGAATGCCGCGCACGGTGAGCAGCATTACCTTGCCGGGCAGGCCATGCATCGTGTGATGACGGACATGATGTTCGCCGGGCGTGCCGAACAGACGCTGCTGCAGGCCCTGCTTGAAGCCAGCCGCATCCAGGGCCGCAACTGGCGCGTGGTGGGCGACATCGAGAATGTCGACTACTCCTACAACGACATCCTTCGCACCGCACTCGTGGCCGGACGTATCCTCGCCCGCCGCAGCGGTGAAGGTGAATACATCGGCATACTACTGCCGAATGTGGCCACCCTGCTCGCCCTGATCTTCGGGCTGACCGCATGGCGCCGCGTGCCGACGATGCTCAATTACACAGCCGGCGCAGACTCCCTGCAGGCGGCCTGTGTGGCTGCGCGGGTGCGCCGCATCCTCACCTCGCGGACCTTCATCGAACAGGCCAAGCTTGGCGACAAGCTCGCCACGCTGCGTGATGTGGAATTCATCTACATCGAGGATCTGCGCCGCCAGATGGGCCTCCTCGACCGCCTCTGGTGGCTCGTCGCGCGCTTCAAGCCAGAAGCTTTCGTGCCGCCAAGCACACCCGACGAAGCCGCCGTAGTGATGTTCACCTCGGGCTCGGAGAGCAAGTGCAAAGGGGTGGTGCTCTCGCACAGCGCGATCCTGGCGAATGTTTCGCAACTGCGCTCGGTGCTCGATTTCTCGGTCAATGACGTGCTCTTCAACGCGCTGCCGCTGTTCCATTCCTTCGGCCTCACCTGCGGTGGCCTGGTGCCCCTGCTGTGTGGTGCACGTGTCTTCCTGTATCCCTCACCGCTGCACTACCGCGTCATCCCCGAGATGGCCTATAACGAGTCGTGCACAATTCTGTTTGGCACCAACACCTTCCTCGGCAATTACGCCAAGCATGCCCACCCCTTCGATTTCCACCGTCTGCGCTATGTTGTGGCAGGCGCTGAAAAGATCACCGATCCGGTGCGCGAGCTATGGTTCGAGAAGTTCGGCGTGCGTATTCTCGAAGGCTACGGCGCCACCGAAACCGCCCCGGTGCTCTCGGTTAACACCCAGATGGCGTACCGCTCGGGCAGCGTCGGTCAGTTCCTGCCGAACATCCAGTACAAGCTCGAACCACTGACCGGCATCGAATCATGCAATGGCAACCCCTGTGGACAACTCCATGTGAAGGGCCCGAACCTCATGCTCGGCTATCTGCGCTATGACCAGCCTGGCATCCTGCGGCCGCCGGTATCCAAGTTTGGCGCGGGCTGGTACGACACCGGCGATATCGTCGAAATCGACGCTGACGGTTTTGTGTACGTCATCGGCCGCGTCAAGCGCTTCGCCAAAGTGGCTGGTGAAATGGTCTCACTCGGGGTGGTGGAACTGATCGCCGCCCACGCCTCGCCCGCACATGAACACGCCGCCACGAGCATCGCCGACGAAGCACGGGGGGAACTGATCGTGCTGTTTACCACCCAGGCCGACCTCACCCGCGAAGTGTTGATCAATGCCGCACAGACGCAGGGGGCACCAGAGCTTGCCGTGCCACGGCGCATTATCCATGTGGAGACACTTCCCCTGCTGGGCTCAGGGAAAACCGACTACGTGACACTCAAACAATGGGCCACCGCAGCCTGACACAAACCGCAGGCTGTGGGTTATGCTCAGCACATCGGATCAAAGGCTGCCAGCTCGATGAATACTGAATCTTCGCATTCCGTCACCAAACTGCTTGGGCAGCGTCGCTTCGGACCGCTGTTTTTTACGCAGCTATGCGGCGCATTTAATGACAACGTCTTTAAAAATGCGCTCATCCTGCTGGTCGCCTTTCAGAGTGGCAAGATACTTGGGCTTGCGCCGGAACTGATCGTCAATCTCGCGGGTGGGCTGTTTGTGCTCCCCTTCTTCCTGTTCTCGGCCATGGCGGGCCAGTTGGCTGACAAATTCGACAAGGCCGTCATGATCCGCATCATCAAGGCCATCGAGATCGGCATCGCCTGCCTCGCCACGTATGGCTTTGCCACCGCAAACGCCGTTCTCCTGCTTGCCGCCCTGTTCCTGATGGGTCTGCATTCGACCTTTTTCGGGCCACTGAAATATTCCATCCTGCCCCAGCACCTGCACCCTGATGAGCTGGTTGCCGGCAATGCCTGGGTGGAAAGCGCCACCTTCATTGCCATCCTCGCCGGCACGCTGCTGGCGGGCGAACTGATGACCTTCAAACCCCATGGCGCGCTCTACGCTGGCATCTCCTGCGTGGTCATCGCGGTTTTCGGCCTGCTGGCCAGCCTGGGAATCCCCACCGCCCCGCCGGCTGCACCAGATCTGCGTATCAGCCTGAACCCGCTGACCGAAACCTGGCGCAATCTGCGCCTGATCCACCGCAACCGCACGGTGTTCCATTCCACCATGGGCATCTCGTGGTTCTGGTTCTTCGGCGCCCTGCTCCTGGTGCAGTTTCCGCTATATGTGCGGCAAGTGCTCGGCGGCAGCGAAGAAATGGTCACGCCCTTGCTGGCCTCTTTTATCGTCGGTATCGCAGTGGGCGCCTTCCTGTGCGAACGCCTCTCCGGCAAGCACGTGGAAATCGGTCTCGTGCCGTTTGGCTCAATCGGCCTGACACTTGCCGGCCTGGACCTGTGGCTCTCCAGCCCGGCCCTGGCGCCGGCACACATGACCCTGACGCTGTTCCTCAGCCATCCGGGCAACTGGCGCATCATCGCCGACCTCGTGCTCATCGGCATCTCCGGCGGCTTCTTCACAGTGCCGCTGTATGCCTTGATCCAGCAACGCTCGGAAGAAGGCGAACGCTCACGTGTGATTGCCGCCAACAACATCCTCAACGCGGCTTTCATGGTAGTGTCGTCGATCTTCGGCTCGATTGCCCTGAGCCAGGGCCTGAGCATTCCACAGCTGTTCATGGTGGCTGCGCTGATGAATGCCGCTGTCGCCATCTACATCTACGGGCTGGTGCCGGAATTCGTGATGCGCTGCATCGCCTGGGTGCTGGTACGCACGTTCTACCGCCTGAAGACCGAAGGGCTCGAACATATTCCGGCCAAAGGCCCGGTGCTGATTGTCTGCAATCACCCCAGCTTCATCGACGCCTTCATCATCGCCTCGATGTGCCGCCGGCCGATCCGCTTCGTGGCCGACTACACCATGTACGCCAAGCCGGTGCTGCACTACATCTTCGCCAAAAGCGGTGCAATTCCGATGGCTGCCGCGAGGGAAGACCGCAGCGTCCTGATTGCGGCATACGACAATATCGCCGCAGCGCTGGAAGCCGGGGAAGTCGTCGGCATCTTCCCCGAAGGGCGGGTCACTGATACCGGCGACATCGAACCCTTCAAGGGCGGTGTCAGCAAGATTCTCGCCCGTACCCCGGTGCCGGTGCTGCCGATGGCCCTGCGCGGAATGTGGGGCAGTTTCTTCTCGCGCAAGGATGGCCCGGCAATGAGCAAACCGCTGCGGCGCGGGCTGTTCAACCCCATCGAACTGATCGTTTCGGCCCCGATTGCGCCGGAGGCACTCACCCCGAAAGTGCTGCACGACATCGTGCAGGAACTCCGCGGCGATCATCGCTGAGAAACTGCGGACAAGCTCGCGCAGGCTCAGGTGATACGCCGCGCGACAAGCGCGGCGCACAATGCTAGTGTGGAGGGTCTCCTCCACAATAAGCAACGACATCCGGCCCGGATAATCTCCGCCGTACGGATGCAACAGGCACCATGCTCCAGCAGATCAAAATTTCCTATACCAGGCTGGCATTTCTGCTGGCCTTTCTCAACGTCATCGGGCCATTCTCGACGGATGCCTATCTGCCGGCTTTCCAGGCCATGCAGCGCGACCTGGGAACCGATGCCGTGGCGATGCAGCAATCGCTGACCGCATACATGCTGCCGTTTGCGACCATGATGCTGCTGCACGGGGCGATTTCCGATACCCTCGGGCGCAAACGCGTGATCCTCGTCGGGCTGGCGCTGTACATCCTTGCCTCACTGTTTTGCGCACTGGCACCGAATATCCATGTGCTGCTGATCGGCCGGGCCCTGCAGGGCATGTCCGCCGGCGTCGGGGTGATTGTCGGGCGGGCCATCGTCCGTGACGTACTGGACGGCCCACCGGCACAACGCCTGATGTCGCATGTTGCCATGGTCTTTGCACTGGGGCCGGCCATTGCCCCCATTCTCGGCGGGGCACTGACCGCCTGGCTGGGCTGGCGCGCCATCTTTTTCTTTCTCGTGCTGCTGGCCTGTGCCCAGATGGTGATGGCCTTCAGGATGCTGCCCGAAACCCTGCCACCGGAAAAACGCCAGCCACTGCATCTGGGGAACCTGCTCAAAGGCTATACCGCCGTGATGCTGAATCCAGGATTCATCGCCATGTCACTGTGCGGAGCCTTTTTCTTTGCCGGCTTCTTCCTCTACATCATGTCCGCCCCGGTATTCCTGCCGCGTCATCTGCATCTGGGTGAAACCCAGTTCGGCTGGCTGTTTGTGCCATTGGTGACGGGCATGATCCTTGGTTCCGTGGTTGCGGTACGCCTGTCGCACAGGCTCTCACCCCACCGCATCATCTGCATCGCATTTGCGATCTCCGCCCTCGCGGCACTGCTCAATCTGGCCGCCAACCTGTGGCTGCCCACCACACTCGCCACACGCATCCCGCAACTGGCCATCCACACCTTTGCGCAGAATATCGCGTTTCCCGCACTCACCATTCTGGCGCTGGACATGTACCCTAGCCGGCGTGGCATGGCATCGAGCTGCCAGGGCTTCATCCAGACCCTGATCATGGGCCTGGGTGCCGGCCTGCTGGTGCCATTACTGTGGGATTCCACATTGCATCTGGCAACAGCAATGGCCGCTGTATGGGCCATCTCCTTTGCCGCCTATCTGGCTTACCGCTTCTTTTCGCACCGCACGCAATCACTGCCTTCGGAGGAATGAAACATGGAATATCGTCGTCTGGGCCGTTCCGGCCTCAAAGTCAGCGCCCTTTCCCTGGGCTCGTGGGTCACCTACGCCAATCAGGTTGATGCCTCGCACGCACGGGAAATCATGGCCGCTGCACGCGATCATGGGGTGAACTTCTTTGATAACGCAGAAACCTACGCCGCCGGAGAATCCGAGCGGATCATGGGCGAAGCGCTGCGCCAGTTGGGCTGGCAGCGCGAGCATTACGTCGTGTCGAGCAAGTTCTACTGGGGTCTCTCGAACGATCCCAATGTGCACCACACACTAAACCGCAAGTATCTGCTGGGGGCCGTGGAGGGTTCGCTACGCCGCTTTGGGCTGGATTATCTGGATCTGATCTTCTGTCACCGTCCCGACCCGCACACCCCGATAGAGGAAACCGTGTGGGCCATGCATGACATCATCGCACGCGGCAAAGCCCTCTACTGGGGCACGTCCGAGTGGAGTGCCGACGAAATCCGCGCGGCCTGGGAGATCGCCGAGCGCCATCACCTGCACAAGCCGGTGATGGAACAGCCGCAATACAACCTGTTCGTGCGCCGCCGCGTGGAAACGGAATACCAGCGCCTGTATGAAGACATCGGACTGGGCCTGACGACCTGGAGCCCGCTGGGTGCCGGTGTGCTCAGCGGCAAATACATCGATGGAATTCCCGAAGGCTCGCGTGGCACGCTCAAGGGTTACGAGTGGTTGCAGGAACGCCTCATCTCGCCGGCACGCAACGAAGCTGTGCGCAAACTCATGGATATCTCCGCAGAACTGGGCTGCACACCAAGCCAGCTGGCGATTGCCTGGTGTGCCCGCAATCCTCACGTATCCACGGTGATTACAGGCGCTTCACGGCCAGAACAGGTCAAAGAAAACATGCAGGCAATGGAACTTGTACCGCGCCTGACTACCGAAATTCTTGCCCGGATGGATGCTGCCTGCGAATCGGTGATCGACTAACGCATACAATGAGGGGCTCATTTCATCTTTCACGCGGTCGCAATGAAAAAACTTGTCCTCGCCTCGAACAATCCTGGGAAATTGCGAGAATTCCAGGCCCTCCTCGCCCCACTTGGCTGGGAGGTGCTTCCCCAATCCCAGTTGGGCGTCAGCGAAGCCGAGGAGCCTCATTGCACCTTCGTTGAAAACGCCCTGGCAAAAGCCCGCCACGCCTCGGCAAGCACCGGCCTGCCTGCACTGGCAGATGATTCGGGGATCTGTATCGATGCCCTGCAGGGCGCACCGGGGGTGCACTCTGCACGCTTCGCCGGCGAGCCAAAGTCGGATGCGCGCAACAATGCCCTGATGGTTGAGAAGCTTGCCGGCCGGAGCAACCGCAAAGCCCATTACGTCTGCGCACTGGTACTCGTACATAGTGCCGATGACCCCCAGCCGATCATCGCCGAGGGAGAGTGGCACGGCGAGATCATCGACACTCCGAGGGGAGCGGGTGGCTTTGGCTACGATCCCTACTTCCTTCTGCCCGAGATGGGGCTGACTGCTGCAGAACTTGACGCTGCACGAAAAAACACGCTGAGCCATCGCGGTGCCGCCTGTCGCCGCCTGCTTGCCCGACTGACCTAGGCTATCCAAGCTGGAGATGACATGAATACATCTCTGCGTAGCACCTTGCTCGCCCGTTGCCGTGACGAATTTGGCGCCGCTCTGGTTGCCGCCGTCACCGAAGCCGGCATTCGCAGCCCTGAGCTCTTCGACGCCCTGCGTAACGAAGCACACCGGGTTTTCGATGAACTCGCTGGTCTGCGCAACCAGGAAGAGTTCAAACGTCTGCGTAGCATCACCGCTTCGCGCATCAGTCTCGTGCACCCGGATGACATGGACCTCACGGTCGCCATGATCAACCTCTCGCATGATCTGACGGATGCCTGCGAGCGCGAATTGCCGCGCCTGCATCTGCTTTTCATGACGCTTCTGGGGCAGGACACCTCGGTGGTCGACCAGTTGCCGGTGGGGCCTGACGCTGTGTGTGTTGCACTTCGCGCGATGTGTGACGCGGGAGAACTGGTAGGTGACGCCCGCGTGGACTTTCCCTCGCGTGCCAAGCATGCCCTGGCCTTCACTCTGCGCAGCTTTTACAGCCAGATCACGCAAATGCTGCAGGCAGAAAGCATTGAACCCTTCTCGCTGGTGCGCAGCACCAGTCACGACAGTGCGCGCAGCGTCTACAGCTCGCCCACTGCCCAGAGAGAAGAGAGCACTGGCAATGGCCACGGCTACGGCAATGCCGGGCAGGTCGCGCTCTCCGACGGGCAAACACTGGATGGCCCCCTCAACCGGCTGCAGAACACCCTGCTGCGCAGGCGCGGTGGGCAGGGCAATGGCGGCACGGGAGGCGGTGGCAATGTGACAATGGACCCCAGTCTCCTTGCCGCCATCATCGAACGCGTTTTCATGTGGCTCAGCGAGCGTCAGCAGACTGCTGCGACACAGGCGTATGGCAGTCCCATTGCGCCAACGAATTTCGCCGAGCTCAACACCCTGCTGCCGGCAGCAAACAATGCCACGCTGGATGCCATCAGCCTGAGTCTGGACGTACTGCAGGCCGACCCTGAATTGTGCACGGCGGTCAAACCCAGCCTGGAACGCCTGCGCCTGCCACTGTGCAAGCTGGCCCTGATCGATGCCAAGGTTCTCACCGATCCCGAGCATGCTGCACACGGGCTGCTCGATTCGCTGCTGCGCCTGGCCTACAGCCTCGCCCCCGACACCTCTGGCGACCATCCTGTCGTGCACGCCATTGAAGATGCTGCACACCACATCCAGCAAAATTTCGAGCGCGACCTCGGCGTTTTTGTCGCCAGCCGCCAAATGCTCGACGCATGTTTCGATGCACGCCTGGGCAACTGCCGCAAACGCGGCGAATCCGTTGCTGCAGCAGCGGAACGTGAGACCCTCCGTGAGCATTCACGCAACCGCGCCGCGCGCGCCATCCGCGCCCTGTGTGCGGGAGACCCGCCGGCACCCATCCGCGACTTTCTCGAACAACTGTGGGTTCGCGTTCTCGCAGCCATTCATCAGCACGCCGGCGAGAAGAGTGAAGCCTGGCTGCGCGCCCTCGCCACGGCCAATCAGCTCGTCGATAGCGTGCAGGCACGCAGCGACCCCGCCGCACGCCAGCAGTTGGTGGCCAGTCTGCCCGGCCTGCTGCAGCAGCTCAGGGCCGGTCTTGATGCCATCGGCACACCGGCTGCATTGCGGGAAAAAGCTTTCCAGGGCTTCGTCGAATGCCATACCGCGGTGATCCTTGGGCGGACGGCCAGAATCTTGCCGAGCGAGACCCTCGATGTTTCCACCTCGGCGCGCATTGATGATTTCTCGGACGAGGTTCCGGGGCTCTCCATCGTGCGCCTGCCACCAGATGGCGAACCGGAACGTGAAGTGCCGGAATGGGTACTCGGTCTGGGTTCGGGGCACTGGTTTACGCTGCATCTGCCCGAACAGCCGGCCTACCGCATGCGCGTTGAACGGCAGGAAGGCAGTCCGCGCATGTTCGTCGCTGTGGCACCCGATGCAAATCTCATTCTTGTCTTCCCGCAGCGCTGGCTGGTGCAGTATGCCCAAACCCGGCAGGCAAGGCCTTGCGAGCTTGAGGGCGCGTTCAACCGCGCAGCAGAAACCGCAATTGCCCGCTATCATTGAAGGGAAGCCCTTTCACGTCACGCCTGATGACCAAATGACAAGCCAATCACTTTCCGCCCGCTGTCTGGGCGTATTCTGCATCGCCACCCTGGCATGCGGCATTGCTCAGGCCCAGCCAAAAACCGAGCCGATTCCCGAACCGGCGCCCCCACCCCCGACTGTGGCGGCAGGCGCAGATGATGGCGTCGAGCCGGAAGTAACGATCCACAATCGTGGCGGCGACCGTTATGAGGAATACCGCGTCAACGGCCAGCTCTACATGATCAAGATCACGCCACGCATCGGCAAGCCGTATTACCTCGTGGCGCGCGACCGCAACAAGGGGTTTGAGCGGCTCAACGAACTCGATAGCGGGTATTCGATCCCGCAGTGGGTTCTGTTGCGGTGGTAGTGCGGCAGTCTGAAAACTGCGGGCCCGATCCCGAAAAAGTCCGCGCATACCTCTCGAATCTCCAGGCAGACATCGTCGCCAGGCTCGAAGCCTTCGACGGTGCCTCTTTCCGCACCGACGCCTGGCAGCGCCCGGAAGGCGGCAAAGGCATCACGCGGGTGATCGAGGAAGGCAATTTCTTTGAGCGCGGCGGCGTAAATTTTTCGCACGTCCACGGCAAAGGCCTGCCCCCTTCAGCCTCGGCCAACCGCCCACAGCTTGCCGGGCGGGAATTCGAGGCGATGGGCGTGTCTCTCGTGCTGCACCCACGTAATCCCTGGTGCCCCACGGTACACATGAATGTCCGTTTTTTCGTGGCGCATCCCGATCCTGCAGTAGAGGCTGCAGGAGAACCCATCTGGTGGTTTGGTGGTGGCATGGATCTGACGCCATACTATCCGTTCGCAGAAGACGTGCGCCATTTCCACACGGTCTGCCACGACGCGGTGGCGCCTTTCGGGGCAGATCTGCATCCGCGCTTCAAGGCGTGGTGCGACCGTTACTTCTTTCTCAAACACCGCAATGAGCCACGCGGAGTCGGCGGCCTGTTTTTTGATGATTTCAGCGATCTGGGGTTCGAGCAGAGTTTTGCGCTCACCCGCAGTGTTGGGGACGCTTTTCTGCCAGCCTACCTGCCCATCGTGGAACGCCGCCGCGAGATGCCCTGGGGAGGCCGCGAGCGGGATTTCCAGGCCTTCCGGCGCGGACGCTATGTGGAGTTCAATCTGGTCTGGGACCGCGGCACACTGTTCGGCCTGCAATCAGGCGGACGTACAGAGTCGATCCTGATGTCGCTGCCACCGGAAGTGAAATGGCGCTACGACTGGCAACCGGAACCAGGCAGCGCGGAAGAACGCCTGTATACCGAGTTCCTGCCGGTACGCGACTGGCTTGCGCCCGGTCCCTGAAGCCTACTGGAGAGCATCACTGGTGCCCAGCACCCAGTAGCGGAAATAGAACAGCATTTCCGCTGCAATCAGCGCCGGCACTATCACCAGCCTGATTACCAGACCGAGCCTGCGGGCCTATCTCAATGCCCGGAAAAATCGACCACGGTAAACAGTTCCAGCCCCGATTCGCGCAGCAGCTTGGAGCCACCGAGTTCAGGCAGATCGACAATGGCGGCACCTTCCACCACTATTGCGCCAAGCCGTTCGAGCAACTTGCGGCCGGCCATCATGGTGCCGCCAGTGGCAATCAGATCGTCGATGAGGACAACACGGTCACCCGGCTTGCAGGCGTCAGCATGCATCTCGACACAGGCACTGCCGTATTCCAGCTCGTATTCTTCGGCAATCGTCGTAAACGGCAGCTTGCCCTTCTTGCGGATGGGCACGAAACCAACATTCAGCTCATAGGCGAGAATCGCGCCGAGGATAAAGCCGCGTGCGTCGATACCCGCCACCATATCCACCTGCATGTGCATATACCGCAGCACGAAATGCTGGACGAGCACGCGCAGGCTTTCCGGGCACTGCAGCAAGGGCGTGATGTCGCGAAACTGCACACCGGGTTCGGGCCAATCGGAAACAGTACGGATACGGTCGCGCAGGTAACTCGGGTCTAGCAGCATGGTCGGCAATGAATACAGGACGAAAGTGTGGGTATTGTAACTGCCGCGGCACTGAAATTTCCGCTGCTATACTGCCCCGTGCAGTCTCCTGAATCTCACCACGATCTGGCGCACAAGACACCGACGGGCGGAAAAGCAGTACAGGAGCGAGGAACCGCACGATCACGGAAGTGATCGAAGACAGGTTCTGATCGTCAAAATAAATCATCCCACGGAGCCCTCATGAAGCAGCATCCCGTTCCCCACTATCTCGAAGCCTTCCTGTTCGGCAGCCGTTGGCTGCAGGCCCCGCTGTACGTTGGTCTGGTTCTCGCCCAGGGGGTGTACGTCTTCAAATTTCTGCAGGAGCTTTACCATCTGGTGATGTCGGCAACTTCGCTGGCGGAAGTCGACATCATGCTCATCGTGCTCGGCCTGATCGACGTGGTGATGGTCGCCAACCTGCTCATCATGGTGATCGTCGGAGGGTACGAAACCTTCGTTTCGCGCCTCGATCTCGACGAACATCCGGATCAGCCCGAATGGCTCTCCCATGTCAACGCAGGGGTACTGAAGATCAAGCTGGCAGTCTCGCTGATCGGCATCTCCTCAATTCACCTGCTCAAGCTCTTCATCGAGGTGGGCAGCAAAATGGCCGAGGCGCCAGATGCGTTTGCCCTGACCAGGGTTGAGCATGGCATCATTTTCCAGATTGCGATCCACCTGACCTTTGTGGTGTCAGCGCTGTTCATGGCGTATACGGACAGGGTGATGACCGGCACCCTGCAGCTCGACAAATCGGGCAAACACTGAAGCCGAGGCACCGCAACAATTCGCCCGCGCAGTAAGATCGCGGGCGAGACAACCAGAACCGGCCCATTCCCGAGAGAGAGGAGCACCATGAGCATCATCCGCCAGCAGGATCTGATCGAAAGTGTCGCCGCCGCGTTGCAGTACATCAGTTATTACCACCCCACCGATTTCATCCGCAGCATGGCCCGCGCCTATGAGATGGAGCAGAGCCCGGCAGCCCGCGACGCGATGGCGCAGATTCTCGTCAATTCCCGTATGTGTGCCGAAGGCCATCGGCCGATCTGCCAGGATACGGGAATCGTCAGCGTCTTCCTGAAGATCGGCATGGATGTGCGCTGGGAAGGCTTCACCGGGAGCCTCGAAGACGCCGTCAACGAAGGCGTGCGGCGTGCCTACAACGACCCCGACAACAAACTGCGGGCTTCGGTGCTGGCCGATCCGGCGGGTGCCCGCAAGAACACCCGCGACAACACCCCGGCGGTCGTCAACGTCAGCGTGGTACCGGGCGCAACCCTCGAGGTCACCGTGGCCGCCAAGGGTGGCGGCTCGGAAGCCAAGAGCAAGTTCGTGATGCTCAATCCCTCTGACTCCATCGTCGACTGGGTCCTCAAGACCGTACCGACGATGGGCGCGGGCTGGTGTCCGCCGGGCATGCTCGGCATCGGCATTGGCGGTACGGCGGAAAAAGCCATGCTGCTGGCCAAAGAAGCTCTCATGGAGCCGATCGACATCCTCGACCTGATCGCCCGTGGCCCGCAAAGCCGCGCCGAGGAACTGCGCCTCGAACTCTACGAAAAGGTGAACGCCCTGGGTATCGGCGCACAGGGGCTTGGTGGACTCACCACAGTACTCGACGTGAAGGTGCTGGATTATCCGACGCACGCAGCCAACCTGCCCGTGGCGATGATCCCGAACTGTGCGGCAACACGCCATGCGCACTTTGTGCTCGACGGCAGCGGCCCGGTGTATCTCGACCCACCGGCACTTTCTGACTGGCCAAGTCTGGCCTACGACGCTTCCAAGGGCCGCCGCGTGAATCTCGACAGCGTCACACGCGAAGATGTGGCCGGCTGGAAGCCCGGCGATGTGCTGCTGCTCTCCGGCAAGATGCTCACCGGTCGCGATGCTGCGCACAAGCGCATGACCGAGATGCTCCAACGCGGCGAAAAACTGCCGGTCGACCTCACCGGCAAATTCATTTACTACGTCGGCCCGGTCGACCCGGTGCGTGACGAAGTCGTCGGCCCGGCCGGCCCGACCACCGCGACGCGCATGGACAAGTTCACCGAACAGGTGCTGGCGGAAACCGGCCTGCTTGGCATGATTGGCAAAGCCGAGCGTGGCCCGGTGGCGATCGAGGCGATCAAACGCCACAAATCAGTCTATCTGATGGCCGTCGGTGGTGCCGCCTATCTGGTGTCCAAAGCCATCAAGAAGGCACGCGTACTGGCCTTTGAGGATCTGGGCATGGAAGCCATCTACGAGTTCGAGGTGCAGGACATGCCTGTCACCGTGGCCGTCGATTCCACAGGGATCTCGGTGCACGCCACCGGCCCACGCGAATGGCAGGCAAAGATCGGCAAGATTCCGGTGGTCACGGCCTGATTCCGGTGGAGCTGGGGATAAAAAAGGCGTGCCACCGGCACGCCTTTTTGCATTGCAACAAGAACCCCCGATTACAGGATGCTCTTGATGTAATCGCCAATTGCCTGATCCTGGCAGTTCGGGAAGAAGTATTCCTGGAACTTTTCGCCAGCCACAGCAGCCTTCAGCAGGTCCTGGTCAACCGTCTTCAGAACGGTCAGCAGATCCTTGCACGAAGCGGCCTTCACATCCTTCAGGATGCCACGGTTCTTGGCCATGATGGCAGCGCGTTCCTTCGGGTAACCCAGGCCACGTTCGCCTTCGAACAGCTTGCGATACACGTCCTGCAGGTTCAGTTCGGCAGCCCAGCCGAAGCCCTTGGCGTAGGGCATGGAGATGGCGTTGCCGTCATTGATCTGGCCGAACAGGAAAGCATCGGTCGGGTCGATCACGAGGCCGCAGAACACGCCCGGCATTGCATTGCAGGCCAGCATGGCGCCCATGCCCGTGCCACAGCCGGTGACGACGAAGTCGGCGGCCTTGGAGTTGAGCAGGATGGCGGCGAGCAGGCCGTTCATCACATAGGTGAGCTGGGCCTTGTCTTCAGCGGCGTACATACCGTAGTTGAAGACGGTGTGGCCGAGGGGTTCGGCAACGGTCTTGAGGGCGTTGACGATGACTGCGTTCTTGGCGGCCTGACTGTTTTCATTGATAAGTGCGATCTTCATAGCTTCTCCTACTCCTGATTGGTTTTTTTGCTGGTAAACCCGTATTCTAAATCATGCCGGGACACACGCAAGCCCACCTTCCGGCATCTAGCCAAGGCTCTTCAGACAGATTTGTGCCCGGTCTCAAAATACCCTCGGCAAAGTCCCGACACAAAGCGGGCGTAACACGGGATAGGGATGATTATCGCACTGTTGGGCGAAAACATAGTATGAATCCTGATTGACGCACCGCGTCTTCTGCAGGTGTTTTTCTTCCAGACATGGAGAGCCTGCTGAAGATTCAGATCCGGTAGTTGGCGCGGATATAGGCCTCGCCATACGCCGTCAGGCTCCAGCCTCTGCTGGTTCTGGCAAACAGGTGATTGCCGTGATCACTGGCATAGCGCATGGTGCTGTCTGGGCGGCGCGGCACGCTCAAGCCACAGAAGTCGGCAAAGCCGGTAATTTCGCGTGCCGTAAACGGGGAAACCCCACAGCACAGAAACAGCCAGGCCACCAGGGTCAATACATTGTCTGCGGGCACCTTGGACGCGTGGATCGTGGCAAATTCGATCAGCCTGGTGGCAGACTCTCCTTTCGCCGGTGACTTCTGGTCCGTGGCCGGCACAATCCGCTCTTCCTCAAGATAGACACGTGCCAGCACTTCGAAAGCACGCAGACGGATGGACTCATCGAGCTGGCGGACAATGCTGTCGATCCGCAGCACCCGGTCGACAGTGGTGTCAAAACTGGCTTTCGTCATGACCCCTGACTTCTCACATGAACTTTCCGGGAATCTGCGCAGGCTCTGGTGTGGTGATCCGCCCTGGCAGACCACCACACCATCCAGGTAATGATTGCTAATGCACGGCCGAGGTATCCACCACCCTGGCCGGTTTCGGCGCCAGCCAGATACTCAGGGCCGCAATGATGAGAATCACGGCGAGAATCATGAACACCTGGTTGGTCGCCAACATCACCGCCTGCCCCTGCACCAGCATATCCAGCGTGCCATTTGCACTCGCCTGATGCATCGCGGCCTGGGCCGGGTCGAGTTGTCCGACGATATCTGCATGGTTGAGCTGGGCGACCTGTGCAACAAGATCTGCATGGTTGAGCTTGATGCGGTCATCCCACATGGTTTGCACCAGCGATGTCGCAAACGCCCCGGAGAGCGTACGCACGAAGTTCATCAGCCCGGCGGCAGAGTTGGTCTCGTGCTCATCAACAGAAGCCAGGGCCACACTGGTCAGCGGCACAAAGAAGAAAGGCATGCCGATCCCCATGATGAGCAGCGGTAGGGAGACCTGCCAGTAGGTCATGTCAGTGGTGCCGATACTACGCCATAGCGTCATCAGACCCAGCCAGGCCACACCACAGAAAACCAGCCGACGCGAATCAGTCTTCTCTGACAGTATCGCCGCCAGCGGTCCCATGAACACCGCCAGCACCCCGCTCCAGGCCATGACCTTGCCCGACCAGGTCGCCGTGTAGCCCATGAAGCTCTGCAGCCATAACGGGGTGATCACGTTGATGCCGAAAAACGCCCCAAACGCCAGTACCAGGGTAAGCAGACTCATCGAGAAGCCACGATGCCGGAAGACCCGCAGATCAACGACAGGATACTTTTCCGTCATCTCCCAGATCATGAAGGCGGCAAAGCCAATCGCTGCGATGATGGCCAGCACGATGATGTAGTTGGAGGCAAACCAGTCCTTGTCCTTGCCTTCATCGATCATGATCTGGAAAGCAGCCACCCACACCACCAGCAGCGCCAGCCCCATCTTGTCGATAGGAGCCCGCTGGATGGCTGTTTCGTAGCGCTTGATCATGCCCCAGGCTACCCAGGCTCCGACAATCGCGATTGGCACGTTAATGAAGAACACCCACGACCACGAGAGCTGATCGCACATGTAGCCCCCCACCAGCGGCCCCATCACCGGAGCCACCAGCGAGGTGACTGCCCAGATGGCGGTGGCCGCTGCCGCCTTGCTCTTGGGGAATACACGCAACAGCAGGGTTTGTGACAAAGGCATCAACGGACCACCGGCCAGCCCTTGCAGGATGCGCGCAGCCAGCAGCATGCCCAGTGAATTGGACATACCGCACATCGCTGCGAAGATCCCGAAAAGCATCATCGCGCTAACAAACACGCGCACCGACCCAAAACGTGCCGCCAGCCAGCCGGTAAGCGGCACGGTGATGGCTTCGGCCACCGAGTAGGACGTAATGACCCACGTTCCCTGGCTGGTCGTAATCCCCAGCGAACCCGCAATGGTCGGCACGGCCACATTGGTGATCGTCATGTTGAGCACGGCAATGAAGTTGCCGGCTGCCAACAGCAGGGCTGCCATCCACAGCATGCCCCCCTGCAATGGCGCCTTGTCGTCAGGCAAAGCAAGATTTGCCATCACACGCTCCTTTTACTGCCCACTGGAGGCGGTATCAATCGTCACGTTCATGGACAAACCGGTCTGCAGGGGATGGGCGCTCAGTTCAGCCGGATCAAGACGGATACGCACCGGCAGACGCTGCACCACCTTGATCCAGTTGCCCGTGGCATTTTGGGCCGGAATCGCCGACATCACCGAACCGGTACCGCCTGAGAAGCCTTCGACCACCCCCTTGTACACCACGCTGCTGCCATGCAGATCTGAGATCACCTCGGCCCGCTGGCCGACCTTCACATCCTGCAGCTGGACTTCCTTGAAGTTGGCATCCACGTGAACTTCCTGCAGCGGTACCACGGTGAGGATCGGCATGCCGGCCTGCACGCGCTGGCCAACATCCACCTGGCGGCGGGCCACAACGCCGGTGATTGGTGCGCGAATCACGGTGCGGTCCAGATCCAGCTTGGCCTGATCGC
>DBTS01000056.1 GCA_002307175.1 Rhodocyclaceae bacterium UBA1310 | reverse complement strand
CAGCGGCTGCTCGAAATCCTCATTTATACGAATAACCTCCGGTTTCTGTGCTGCTCTTCGGCACACTGACGCCTTCTCGCTACAGATCGTGAGCAGCTTCTAAGGCAGGATCGAAGCGGTGGGAGACGCCTGCGGCTTTTCCCCCCTTGAACCTCCACCCACCATACAGTGGATGATTCCCGTAGGACACTGAATCCGGTTCGCAGCGTTTTTGCATGAAAATTCCCCTATATGTCATGCCCTTTCAGCATATAACGATTATCGTAGGGTGGCGAAGCGCACAATGAGCGTCAGCGAATTGCACCTTCCGCGTGCTTGTGAACGGTCAGACTCGTCCAGTGCAATTCACCTACCTTCATTGCATCCTGTATGTTTTATTCTGTTCTGACTCGCCTGCCGGATCACTAATCAAGCTTTTCATGGAAATCCGCTGCACCCGCTTTCCAGTAGGCCGCCACACGCATGGCCTCCTTGGCCAACCCCTTTTCTCTGAGAATTTCACGTATCGCCCTGGCACTGGCTGCTTCCGCTGCACACCACGCATAGCCCACTCCGCCCGGTAATTCCAGCGCGCGCACGGCGGCAGAAAGTTCTTCCGTAGAAACCACGCAGTGCAGCTGCGCTTCAGGCAGCGTGGCAAAGAGCGCACAGTCTGCAGGATGCGCGCACAGGGCGACGACTTCTACCCGCGCGGAGGCAGGGAGTTCCTCCAGACGCCTGCGGATCGCCGGAAACGCGGCACTATCCCCGATCAGCCAGTACCAGTCCAGATCCCCCGGCACGATCATCGAGCCGCGCGGCCCGCCGATCACGGCAGTGTCTCCCACGCGGGCGGCACGTGCCCAGTCGGTGGCAAGGCCGTGTTCGTGCAGCGCGAATTCCAGGGTCAGCTCGCATTTCTGGCGATCGAAATGGCGCGGCGTGTAATCTCGCCGCACCATGTCGCCGCCCGGCGTGGTGAACATGAACTTGCAGTGATCGTCGAAGCTGCGGGATTCGAAATCCGCAAGCGCCTCACCGCCGAAGGTGATGGCCAGCAGGCTGTTGCCGATAGCTACCTTGCGCAGCACATTGACTTCGCGCATCTTCAGCTCATAGCGCACCCGCTCTACCCCAAGGGACGAAGCTTTGCGCGCAAGAAAAGAAAGGGGGGTGGATGAAAAAAGATTCATGGCGATACTTTTATAGTTGATAATATCAACAATATTTTCACACAAGGTTGACAATGTCAACTAAAAAACCGGCAGCTGAAAATCCCGTCTTCGATGCCATCGACAGGGTGGTGCACCGCTATCGTTCGGCAGTCATGCGCGAACTGCGGAACAGCGGGCAAGACCTCTCGCGCATGGAACATCGCGCCCTGGGGTTCTTCGCACGCACGCCCGGCGCCACGCTCAGCGATATGGTTGAGCACAGCGGCAAGGACAAGGCCCAGCTGGCACGCCTCGTTCGCGACCTGCGCGAAAAGGCCCTGCTCGAAGCCAGCCCCGATACGCAGGACCGGCGTATCACCCGCCTGAATCTGAGCAAGGCCGGGTGGGCAGTACACGAAGCCACGCAGAGCCGCCACCGCGCCATCCAGGCGCAGGCCGTGGCGGGCCTCAGCCATGCCGAATGCGCCCAGCTGACCGCTCTGATGGAGAAGATTCTGGCCAATCTGGAGGAGTCAGCAGCGCCTTGAAATTTGGGTTCATCCGACTTTAGTGTGGGTTAATGTCTGGCATGCCGATCCTGGTTTGCGCACCAAAGAAAGTAGGTCGGAAAAGCCATAGGCGCCTTCCGACGTATGGTCATTGTGACAATTGGGTGATGTAGCATGAATCGGTGCCGGTATTGAACCCTCCCGCATCTGATGCATGCGCCCTCCCGGCGGAGGCTGGACCGGCGCAATTGCACTACGCTCCATTGTTCCCTGTTGGCACCCTACGAAAACCGGCACGGCAGGCCAATGGCGTAGCCTGGGAAAGCCACAGGCGTCTCCCAACGCTTTGTTACGCCGCGTGAATTTGCGGGTGCTCACGCGTTCGGTACAATTCACTGCGTTCAGAGCACCCTACATTTGCGGTGTATCCCGCGCAGGGAGAGCGTGATGACCCACACTAAAGTCTAAAGAACTAAAAATTTCTTACAATTGGTTTCAGACTGACACAGGCTTGCGCCATACGATGACACTCATCCGATCGATATGCAGGAACGACAGGAGGTCATCATGAAAACCGTTCATTCAATCATCATCACCGCCACACTTGCCACAAGTCTTCTGGTGCCGGTAGCCAGCCAGGCGCACGTCAGCGTAAGCATTGGTGTCGGGCTGCCCGTAGTGCCTGTCATCACCGCGCCGGTTTACGCCGCGCCGCCCGTGGTAGTTGCTCCTGCGCCCGTGGTGGTGGAGCCTGCTCCGGTTGTCTACGAAGATCCGCGCTTCGTGCCGGCTCCGCCGAGCTACTACCACCACTATGGTGAGTGGCACGATGGGCCACACGGCGGCCCTCACGGCTGGCGTTGAGGCACTGGCCGGCAGGCGCCAATCTCCGCCTGCCGACCATGTTGTCTTCAGGCATGTACAGCTTCGGCAAATACGGGCTCACTTACCGCTACCCAACCTGGATCGATGGCTCCGTTGGAGACCGAGATCCTTGCGTAACCTAGGCTTGTAGACACAGATCCATTACCATCGATCAGAATGGGGGTCTGGGTACCTTTAGCTGGCCAAATGATCGGAGACAAGTCTTGCAGGAACTTCAGTTCCGACTGGTGTCCATAGAGGATCGCACCTACGCGCCCATTCGCTATCTCACCAAGGCGAACACGATCTTTTTTGTCCAGCCCCATCACCGGATCGGGATAACCTCTGGTAAGGGGTTTATGATGCATGCACAAAAAAACCGGAATATTTCCATTTTCCTTTAGATAGGCATTAAGGCCGCTCTCAAGCATTTCCAACTGCAGATCTCCAAGATCCCCCCGCGAAAAGTCCTCGAGCCCCTCGGATGAACAGCTATTGAGGTAGACCAGACACACCGGGCTGTGGTCGGCACCACCAAATGTTTCAAAATACGGTGCCCCCGCATAACTGTGACTCTCCAGAATGCCTTCATACTTGGCCGAAAAATCAACCTTCATCCCCAATCCATGGGCAAGTTCGTCGAAGCAGCGGACGGATTTTTTCACAAACAGACAACCCCGGAAATTGCCGTAATCATGATTACCGGGAACAATGCGCACGGGGCACACACCCTTGATTCTCTGGAGTTCTTCTTCAACACAAGCGAACTGCTTATCCCACCCCTGATCTGTCAAATCTCCTGTCACCACAACAACAGAATTATCACCTGCCTCTACTGTCCTCCTGGCTGCACTTTCAACTTCATTCAAAAGCGCATGAACACGGTGCAGATGAAATTGCTCCATCGATATGTCGCAATCCGGCGCCTGTATGTTTTTAGAATACTTTCCTATATGCAGATCACTCACATGAAATATCGTTGCCATCATCGCCTCCATACTTTGAAAAACCGGATAAATCATGGCCGATGGCGCAACTTCTCCGCACTCCACCACCTCGCCATTACACCGGTCATTCAACGATAGACGCCTGAATACCAAACTCACGGAATGTTGCCCTTCGGATAGCCGCATTTATCAAGCAATTTCCAAACAAATTGCAGACACCCAATAAGTAAATTAGCCAACAAAAATCATCCTGGCCTGCCCATACGGCATGTTCTCGATCTCACTCAATAAGATCCAATTTATTCATATCCAGTTTCCAAATCAGGCCCACTTTCTGCCTGCCGGCCACTTTCCCTGGATCAGACGATTGCGTCCGCGATGGCCTGGCCCATCTCTTCCGTACTGGCCGTGCCGCCCATGTCCGGCGTGCGCGGGCCGTGCTGCAACACGGCTTCGATTGCGACAAGAATATCGTCGTGCGCAGCTTTGTACGGCCCTTCTCCATTCCCGAGAAAATCGAGCATCATGGCGCCGGACCAGATCATCGCCACCGGGTTGGCGATACCCTGGCCGGCGATATCCGGCGCGGAACCATGCACCGGCTCGAAAAGCGAAGGAAAGTGGCGCTCCGGATTGAGATTGGCTGATGGGGCAATACCGATGGTGCCCGTACAGGCCGGTCCGAGATCAGAGAGGATGTCGCCAAAGAGGTTGGAGGCCACCACCACATCGAAACGCTCCGGGCTCAATACAAAGCGCGCAGCAAGAATGTCGATGTGATACTTGTCGACGCGCACATCCGGATACTCTGGTGCCATGGCGGCCACACGTTCATCCCAGTAGGGCATGCTGATGGCGATCCCATTGGATTTGGTGGCTGAGGTGAGATGCTTCTTCGGGCGCGAGCGGGCCAGTTCGTAGGCAAAGCGCACGATGCGATCCACGCCCTTGCGCGTGAACACCGCTTCCTGCATCACGGTTTCGCGATCCTCGCCGGCAAAGATGCGCCCGCCGATGGTGGAATATTCGCCTTCTGTGTTTTCACGCACTACGTAAAAATCAATATCGCCCACCTTGTAGTTGGCCAGTGGGCATGGCACACCTGACATCAGACGCACGGGGCGGAGATTCACGTACTGGTCGAATTCGCGGCGGAACTTGAGCAGTGAGCCCCATAGCGAGATGTGGTCCGGCACAATCTCAGGCCAGCCGACGGCACCGAAGTAGATTGCCTCGAAATCGCGCAGCTGCGCAAACCAGTCTTCCGGCATCATCTGGCCGGTTTTCTGGTAGTAGCTGCAACTGGCCCAATCAAAAAGGGTGAATTCGAGTGCAATGCCATGCTTGTGCGCTGCCGCCTGCACGACTCGCAGTCCCTCAGGCATGACTTCCTGACCGATGCCGTCACCGGCGATCACTGCAATTCTGTGTACTTTCACACACGTTCTCCCTGGAGATGAAAATGGAAATGGAGATGGAGATGGTGAAACACAGGATATCGACAACTGATTAATCTACAATCTACCTTGTTATGGAATCTTGGATCACGATTCGTGAACAATCAGCCCCTGCTTGATGATCTGGCGCTCTTCCGTGTGGTGGTACGCCAGCGCAGCTTTGCCGCCGCCGCCCGCGAAACAGGCCTTTCCAAGGCCGCTGTGAGCAAACGCATCGGCCTCCTTGAAGAGGCCCTGCAGACGCGCCTGATGCACCGCACGACGCGTGCCCTGGCACTCACCGCGCAGGGAGAGATCGTGCTGCAATGGGCCGAGCGCATCCTCGACGATGTCGGCGCGATGCGTGAGGACATCACACGCGAGAAAGGCACCGTCAGTGGCATGATCCGCCTGTGCAGCAGCTCCGGCTTTGGCCGCAAGCAGCTTGCCCCCGCGCTATCCGCAATGGCGCGCGATTTCCCGCAGCTGGAATTCCAGCTGGAACTGCTCGACCGCCCCGTAGACCTGATCGGCGAAGGCTTCCAGCTCGATATCCGCGTTGGCGCTGTCGCCAACGGCAATCTGATCTGCCGCCGCATCGCACCCAATCGCCGCGTGCTCTGCGCCTCACCGGAGTATCTGCACCGCCACGGCAGCCCGGCCACGCCGGAAGAACTCTCGCAGCACCAGTGCATCGCCATCCGCGAGCGAGATCAGGAGTTCGGCCACTGGACCCTGCAAGGCCCGGCAGGCACCTGCCGCGTCAAAGTGAAGGGCAGCCTCTCGACCAGCAATGGCGAGATCGCCCGGGCCTGGGCGCTGGATGGCCACGGCATCATCCTGCGCTCGGAGTGGAACATCGCCGCCGATCTGCAATGCGGCGCCCTCGTCCACCTTCTGCCTGACTACACACAACAGGCCGACGTCTTCGCGGCCTACCCGGAGCGTCTCGCCAGCTCGGCCAGACTGCGTGCCTGCGTGGAATTTCTCGAAGCGTGGTTCAGTCGCCAGGAAAACACTTCCCATTAATGGCTTCATCGCAATGCAGGCAACGCAGCCCAGAGGTTACCGGCGCCCCGAATGCAGTCCTTGCGCGCCACCGGGTGCAATCACTCCTTGCGCGCAGCCCGCATGCCTGCCACCTGCACACCAACGACACTAAACAATACCATCAGCATTCCAACAAAACGCCATCCCTGCAACGACTGTCCCAGCCACCACCAACCTAAAATGACGGCGCAGACAGGACTGAGCAGGCTCAGCGCGCAGACCGAAACAGGCGACAGGCGGCCAACACCCCGGAACCACAAGGCATACGCAAGCAATGCGCCAAAGGAAGACAAATAGAAGTAGCCGGCGATATTTTCCCCACTCAACGCTGGCAGGGAAGGCTCGGTGAGCAGTGCCACCGGGCACAGCATCAGGCCGCCCAGGAACAGTTGCCAGCCGGTCAACGCCAGTACGGGGAGACTGCTCCGCCAGCGCCGGGTCAGATAGATGCCACTCGCCATCACCACGGCACCGCTGGCTGCAGCAGCCAGACCTGGCATGTCCCAATGCCGATGCCCCACATCCAGCAGCAGGGCCATGCCCGCCACACCAGCCAGCGCCAGGGAAATGACACCCACAGCCGGAGCCCTGCGTTCCACGAGCCACACCAGAAACATCAGGACCAGCGGCTGACAGGCACCCAGCAGCGCAGCAATTCCGCCGGGCAAACGGTATGCAGCGATGAACAGCAGGGCCTGGAACGCACCGATATTGAGCAACGCGAGGATGAGCAGGCGCAGCCACTCTCCCGCCTTGGGCAGGCGGCGGGACCACAGCAGCAGGATCAGGCCTGCGGGCAGCACGCGGATCACCGCGGCACTGAGTGGTCGCCCCGGGGGCAGGCATTCGCTGGTCACCAGATAGGTGGAACCCCAGATCACTGGTGCCAGGGCAGTCAGGAAAGTATCACGCAGAGCACTTGGTTTGAACATGGATTTATCTCTAATTCAAGATATTATTATCTTGTAGAATGATTGTCTCGTCGTCAAGATATTTATCTCTGATTCAAGATATCATGCCTAAAACTCACCAATCCGATGGCGTAGACGCCATCCGCGAACAGTGGCGCAGGGAGCGCCCCGATCTGGACACCGGCCCGATGGCAACCATTGGCCGCCTCGGGCGCTGTTCGCAAGAACTGCACAGATACCTGAACGAGGTGTTCACCCGCGACGGGCTGACCAACTGGGAATTCGACGTGCTGGCCACCCTGCGCAGAAATGGCTCGCCCTATCGGCTTGCGCCGACTGAGATTTTTTCCAGCCTGATGCTGTCATCCGGAACCATGACGAGGCAGTTGCATATCCTCGCCGAACGCGGATTCATCAGCCGCTCTCCCAACCCGGAAGATGCCAGAAGCATGCTAGTGCAACTCACACCGCAAGGCCTTGCACTGATCGACGAAGCGGTGACGGCGCACGTGGCAAACATGGCCAGACTGTTTTCGAGGCTGGAGACCAAAGATATCGCAGCACTCGACCGAAGCCTGCGGGAACTGCTGGCAACCCTGGAATCCCGTGATGCCCGCGCACAGACGAGCTCTTGAGAAAGGCAAGATGAGCGACGCCCGACACGACACACGGAGAGAAAACCGCTAATTCAGGCGCGAGCCATTGCGGGGCTGAATCCCGCAGAGTATGCATAACTGGCAAACCTCATGGCAAAGATTCTCGCCAATCTTGAAGAGGCGTAGCTTTCCACCATCCGATTTCACATTGTCGCAAACTTCCGGGGGGAGACCCTCGCGGCATACTGGTTATCACCTCAATGGCTATCATGCAAATGAAATTCGGGTAACATTGCCGGAATTCTGAGCAAGAATTCTTCACACATATTCCCCCTGCGGAGCAATCCGAACGAACCATGATCGACGATCCTTACACGCCCCCGGAAACCGAACTGATCGAGCCCCCGAAGCCTCCGGGCTCTGCCTTCAAGGCTGTGGTGATCGGGCTGGAGGTTGATCTGGGCGGTTCGTTGCTCGGCTCTATTGTGCTGGCTATCCTGCTCTTCCTGGTTCTTCGCGCACAGGGAATGAACGTAAGCCAGATACGCCACTTTGCGCACAACCTGCCGGAGTTCTCCTGGCTGTGGCAACTTAGTGTGGCCAATGGCCTGTGTTTCTCATTTCTGGGTGGTTTTATTGCAGCACGCATCCTGCAACGCTGGAGTCTTCCCGCAAGCGGTGTACAGGGATTGCTCTCGGCACTTCCCTCCTTTGTCACTGACAGCCTCAAAACAGGAGGCGATCCAGAAACGCTCACAGTGCTCGCCTGCGTAGCCCTGCTTATCCTCCTGGCAGTGTGCTTCGGCACATGGCTGGGAAGCCGGCGCTGGGAGAAAAACGCGCCACCGGTTGTCACCGCAAGTTCGGAGTAGCATACCCGGCAATCTGCCACCTTCACCGGCAGGCAACATGCATCAGGAGTGAGCAATGGAATCAGGTCTGCAGGGCAAGGTGGCAATCGTTACAGGCGCTTCGCGCGGCATCGGGCGGGCAATTGCATTACGGCTTGCTGCCGAGGGAATGAGAGTGGTTGCCACAGCACGCTCGGCAGAGCTGCTCGATTCACTGCAAAAAGAATGCGTCGCAGAATATGGCGCGGACTGCCGCAGCCTGGCACTGGACCTGCGCGAGCCCGAATCGGCGGCACACCTCGTGGCGTTCGCCATGCAGCAGTTCGGCTCGCTTGATCTGCTGGTCAACAACGCCGGAGCCACGAAACGTGGGGATTTCCTCACGCTCTCGGAAGAGGACTGGAGCGATGGCTTTGCGCTGAAGTTCTACGGCGCCGTGCGCAGCAGCCGCGCCGCATGGCCGCATCTGGTGGCGAGCCATGGTGCCATCGTCAACATCATTGGCGTGGGTGGGCGCACCGGCACGGCGGAATTCGCCATCGGCGGCTCGGTGAACGCGGCGCTGATGAACCTCACCAAGGTGCTGGCAGATCGCGGCGTGAGTGAGGGTGTGCGCGTAAATGCCATCAACCCCGGCTCCATCACCACAGAACGCCTGCAGACCCGCGTGAACATGTTCGCCCGGGAACATGACCTGCCCTGCGAGGAAGCCCTCACGCAGATGGCACAGAAGCTGGGCATCGCGCGCTTCGGCAAGCCCGAGGAAATCGCCCATGCTGTGGCCTTCCTGGCTTCACCGCAGGCGGGTTTCTGCCAGGGTGCGATTCTGGATGTGGATGGCGGGCAGACACGCACGCTGTAATTCGCCACGCCTCTTGTGCCACTGCCCCTTGCCCTTGCCGCGCCAGCCGGGTAAGTTCGTGATCTGGCGATGCCTGTTGCGGCGTGCCGATCACGAAAGGCTTTGTGCATGGCGTTCTTTACCCAGTTAGCTTCCTCCGCCAATCTTGAACTGCTGCTCAAGCTTGGGCTGGCCTGCGTGGTGGGCGGCATCATCGGCCTGGAGCGCTATCGCAACGGGCATCCGGCGGGGATGCGCACCTTCGCGATCATCACGCTGACTTCCACCTTCCTCACCGCCAGCCTCGCCCAGGGCGCCTTTAGCCACCTGATGGGGCCAGACGACACAGGCGCTTCGCGTGTGGTCCAGGGGATTCTGCAGGGCATCGGCTTCATCGGTGCAGGGGTGATCGTGCGCGAAGGCTTCTCGATCAAGGGGCTGACCTCTGCGGCGACAATCTGGGCCGTTGCAGCGCTTGGCGTACTGATCGGCAGTGGTGAGTACTTTCTCGCCATCGTGAGTTCCACGCTCACCTTCCTGATCCTCGCCGCCTGCAAGGAGTTCAAGATTTCGCGGCGACGCAGCCTGTCCATTGTGGAAATCAATTTCAGCCGCGAAGCGATACCGGATGAAGAAGCGCTACATGCGCGCTTCGGCGAATTCGGATTCACAGTATCCACGCTCGATTTCCGTGGTGCCAAAGGCAGCACCCTGCAGATCCGCGCCCAGGTGTGGTCCACCGGGCACCCCGCCAGAGCGCGCAGCCAGCTGGCGATGAATCTGCTGGAAGATGCCGGTGTGGCGGAGTTTTCCATCGAGCCGGTGCGCGAATAAGGCTGCAGGGTTGCGGCAATCGCAGCGCGCTAACGAGGCTCGCGCTCGGCCCCATCTGCGGCAATGCCGGCATTCTTGCGATGCATCAGCGGCCCGATCACGCGGCTGAACAGCAGCGCCGCCGCTGCGCCACCACAGATCGGCCCCAGCACGTACACCGTGATAAAACCGCCAGTGGCATCCGGCAGCGCAGCGCGCCCCCAGCCGGCGAGCATGGAAAAGAGGCGCGGCGAGAGATCGCGCGCAGGGTTGAACCCGGCCTGCGTGAGCGGCGCAATAAAAGAAATCAGCAGGGCCACGATGAAGCCAATGAAGAGCGGCGCCAGCGCATCATCCGGACGCCCCACATTGCAGCCCTCTGTCAGCGAGAACACCAGAAAGATCAGCACGAAGGTGCCGACAGCCTCTGTCAGAAACGCAATACCCTGCGTGACCACAGCCACGGGCGCAGCACCTGGACTGGGATAAAACTCGCCAAACATCATCGCCGTTTTCACGGATTCCGGCGTGCCGCGCACAATGTGGTGCAAGGCCTCAAACTGTACAAACGAATCCCCGAAGAGCAGATACAGCAAAGCCGCTGCCGCAAACGCGCCAAGAAACTGGGCTGCAATATAGACCGGCAATTGGGAGGCCGGCATGCGCCTACCGATCACCATCGCAATGCTCACGGCCGGATTGAAATGCGCACAGGAAAGATGACGTGTGGCATAGATCGCAATGGTGACGCCAAAGCCCCACAGCAGGGCAATCTGGAATAGCCCGCTGTGCGCCCCGAAAAGCCCGGAGGCCATCCCGGCCCCCAGGCCAAACAGGATCATCAAAAAGGTGCCAATGAATTCGCCAATGAAATCGAGGCCGTGCCGCATGCTGCTTCTCCGCAAGTAACGGCCTCAGTATATCGTTATCCACGCGAAAAACAGGGTTACCATCGGTCGTAGGATGTGCCTCGGTGACATTCCCAGATCGTCCGCAAACCCCTTCACACCCGCATCACCACGCGCCATGCTTCAGCCAGCGCTGCGAATTCACCGCACCCGCTGCCCGCCGGCATCCACCACCACCTCGCCATCTTCCTTGGTGAAAGCGCCCTGTTGCTGTGCTGGCAGGATATCCAGCACAAGTTCCGAGGGCCGGCACAGGCGCGTGCCCAGCGGGGTGACAACGAAAGGCCGGTTGATGAGGATGGGGTGCTGATCAATGAAATCGAGCAGCTCGGCATCGGTCCATTTAGGATCGGCCAGCCCCAGCGCTGTATACGGCTCGCATTTTTCGCGCAGCGTGCCGCGCACGGTGAGCCCGGCGTCAGCGATCAGGCGCAGCAGTGTGGCGCGATCCGGCGGGGTCTTGAGGTATTCAATCACGGTGGGCTCGATGCCGGCATTACGGATCATTGCCAGCGTGTTGCGCGAGGTACCGCAGGCAGGGTTATGGTAGATCGTTACCGCCGCATCAGCCACATTGCGTACCAGCACCTTGCGCAGACAGGGCATCGATTTCGGGCACAGGTGCGTGAATTCCGGCAGGGCGAGCAAGGCATGTGGCAACTCGCCTCGCGTGGCCGTAGCGTAGCCCAGGTGCGTGAAGTATTGCGCAGCGGTCTGATCCGCCGCAATCAGCACCAGCACGTGCAGGCCCAGCGCAGCGGCATGGGCCTCGCAGGCTGCCACCAGCTGGCGCGCCACGCCCATGCCACGCTGCGGCGGCAGCACGGCGACAGAGCGCAGCAGGCCATGATCCCCAGCCCGCTCGATGCCAGCCACACCGACGAGGCGATCTGCTGCGAAAGCCAGCACGAAATCAGCCATGTGTGCCTCTGCCAGATCGGCATGTGGCAGATCGCACTGGCGCAATACATCCACCACCAGCGCCAGGGAATCAGGCGCAGCAGCACGGATCTCGATTGCAGACATTTTGATGTCATCCTTTCGCATGGGGGGTTGAGGAGATGTCACTGCAGCCACTGCAGCAATTGTCGGTGAGAAAGCCGACGAGGCCATTCATGGCCGTGTAGCTGGCAGAGTAATGGATGAAACGCCCGCTCTGGCGGGCTTCGATCAGCCCGGCCTGCGCCAGCGTCTTGAGGTGAAACGAAAGTGTGGCATTCGCCAGCCCCAGGGCTCCGGCGATGCGCCCCACAGCCAGCCCATCTGGCCCCTGCTGCACGAGCAGGCGAAAGATGGCCAGGCGGGATTCCTGCGCCAAGGCGGCAAGTTGGGTGACTGCAAGGCTTTGTTCCATCTTTCCAATAATATGGAAATAATCAGCAAAGGTAAACTGCCCCACTCCCCATGTTTTGGCGACGAAGCATCAAATCACCCCGCCGCGCTCATAGCGCCTTGGGGTGCAGCCCATTACACGCTTGAAAGCGGTGCTGAAGGCACTTTCGGATTCATAGCCAAGCCCGGCGGCTATGCTGGCTAGCGAATCGCTGCCATGCGTCAGGCGCTCCCCCGCCAGCAGCATGCGCCACTGCGTAAGGTACTCAATGGGCGCCATGCCTACTGTTTCGCGAAAGCGCAGGGCAAAGGTGGAGCGCGACATGCTGGCGCGCTCGGCCAGCGTCTGCAGCGTCCACGGCTGTGCGGGATCGGCATGAATGGCGCCCAGCGCCGCGCCAAGGTGTTTATCCACAATGCCGAAAAGCCAGCCGGTGCCGCCTGCCGGGTGCTCTGCAAGATACTGGCGCAGCGCCTGGATGAGCATGATGTGCGCAAGATGCTGGCCGAGCAGATACGCGCCCGGCTGGTGTTCCCCCGCTTCCTGCATCATGCGCTCCACGCACCAGCGCAGCGTAGCCTGATCCGCCTCTTTGCGGATATGCATGATGGGGGGCAATCGCTTGAGCAGGATGCGCGAATGCGCCCCCCCACAACGAAACCACTGCCCACCATGTAGCAGTCTCCTCCCGCATTGAGGCGCACCACACCCCCCTCGCGCTGCGGTGGAAAGATCGCTCCTGAATCCACGGCGGGCAGCGAAAGATCACTCGCCAGGCGAAACGGCCGCCCTGTCGGCAGCACAAAGCAATCCCCCGCCTGCAGCGCCACGGCCTCTTTCTCGCCATCCACGGCCAGCCAGCACGTGCCAGAAACGATTGCGAAGCACTTGATCATTTCCTGCAGGTTTGCGTAGTGCACGCTCCAGGGGTTGCCCGCATCAAAACCGGCTGACACATGGCTGCGCGGCTTGAGCAGAGAAAGAATGTCAGATAGCGGATCCATCGGCCACCCCGGACGATTGCAAATAAAAACCGGACTTTACGGCATAGATCATCCGCAAACAAGGCGCTATCGTATGCCGAACTCTCTCCCTATCCCAAAACAGGAAGACACCATGCATATATTCGTCACCGGCGCTACCGGCTTTGTTGGCTCAGCCGTAACACAGGAACTCCTCGCAGCCGGCCATCAGGTAAGCGGCCTGGCCCGCTCGGATACTGCCGCACAAAAACTCTCTGCCCAGGGCGTAGAGGTAGTCCGGGGAGATCTTGAAGACCTGCAGGGCCTGCAAAGGGCAGCGGCAGCCGCCGATGGCGTGATCCACACGGCATTCAATCACGATTTTTCCAAATTCCAGGCCAACTGCGAACAGGACCGCCGCGTCATCCAGGCACTCGGAGACGCGCTGGCCGGCTCGGCCCGGCCTCTGGTGGTGACTTCCGGAATCGGCATTCTGCCGCCGGATCAGCCCGCCACGGAAGATACCCGCCCGAACGCGGATACCACCAGCGTGCCACGCATTGCCAGCGAACAGGCCGCATCTGTACTTGCGGCGCGTGGGGTGAATGTATCCATCGTGCGCCTGCCACCTTCGGTACACGGCAGCGGTGACCATGGTTTTGTACCAATGCTGATCGGCATTGCACGCCAGCAGGGAGCAGCGGCCTATGTCGGAGACGGCATGAATCAGTGGTCAGCCGTCCACAGGCTGGATGCAGCGCGTGCCTACCGCCTCATCATCGAGAAGGCAAAGCCCGATAGCATATAGCATGTGGTGGGCGAAGAGGCCATCACTTTCCGCAGCATTGCGGAAACGCTTGGCAAGCGACTGGACCTACCGGTTATCCGCGTTGAAAACGCAGCAGCAGCGGCACACTTTGGCTGGTTTGCACACTTCGCCGCACGCCAGATGAGTGCCAGCAGTGCCCGCACGCGCCAGGAACTGGGCTGGCTGCCCATACAAGCGGGATTGCTCGAAGATTTGCAGGGAGACGACTATTTCTGTGACTAAGTTCTCACAGAATATGTGGTCACAATCACCCTCATCAAAGTAAAACCCCAAAACAGGCCAGCCGAAAAATAGCTTGGCTGGCCTGCCCTGAGAGCTCAAAACTGCAAGGTCACACTGGCATCAAACGAACGCCCATAGCCAGGAAGCGCCTGCAATGCCCCATCGGTAACACCTGCTGACAGACCCGACAGATAAACACCTCCAAACGGATCGGCGTAGTATTTATCCAGCACGTTTGAGACACCGGCGGCTATCTCCAGTCGCTTATTCCATTGATATTTTGTGTGTAAATCAAGAAGTGCATAGCCACCCGTGCGGACTTCGAGACGGTTCTCATCAACGGTATGCTTACCTGCCACAAAGCGCGTTTCAATGGTATGCGTCCAGGCACCAACACGTTCATCGACAGCCAGAGTCGCCGTCAACGGTGCGATACGATAGAGATTGCCGCCGTCCGTGCGTCGCCCGCGGGTATAGGCCGCAGTGCCACGCAGATCAAACGCTCCCCAATACGCGCTTTGCCCCAGAGCGACACTGCCACTGGCATTCAGGCCGTACACGCGTGCATCGTGGTTGGCAAACTGCAGCAAATTGCCGCTGGCCGAAGAAATGCCATACGGAGAAAAATGGCCAATCACGTCCACATCAATGAAATTCTCGATGTAGCTATAGTATGGCGTGAGCGACGCAGCCCAGACCTTCTGTGTGGCATCGTGCCAGTTCGCTGTAGTGCTGGCGGTATACGCCACTTCGGGCTTCAGATCCGGATTGCCGACATAACCATTGCCATCGCCAAACCAGTTTGTCATCGTCATACCCATCGTTGAACGCCCCCACGCATAAGCCTCGTAGAGATTTGGGGAGCGCGTCTTGCGTGCTACGCCGAATTCGAAATCCTTCCCGGTATCAGGCACATATCGGGCAATCGCAGAAAGGTCAAGATTTTCGTCCGAGCGTTGTTTATCGCGTGCATTAAAAGCTTTGGCGGCGGCATTATCGGTAGCCTGCATCATGCCGGTACCATAGGCCTGCACATCGCCGGTATTCATGCGCACCTGCTCCACACGCGCCCCCAGAACACTGCTCCACTGGCTGGTATGGCGTGATTCGCGCTCCCCAAACACAGCAAGACGGTCACGCCGACCATCATTGATGTTGATGTACTCATTCGGCCCCATCATGCTGGAACCGGGTACCGCAGGCCACCAGTCCCGCAGTGATTCGTGATGGTATTCCTGCCCGACGCGCCACAGGCTGCCGGTATTCCCCTGCGGAATCTCGGCCTGCAGGGTGTAGCCCATGTTCCTGCCCTGTGTATTCATCGGCATCGTGCCACTGCGCTCCGAACTGAAGAAGCCCATCTCGTGCCGCGTTTCCTGCCAGAAAGCCTTGGCCTCCAGCTTGCCCCATGCCAGATCCCGGGTGTAATCTGCATTGGCAAAACGTGCGTGATTTCCCGTCATGTCCATATACTCATTCGGGAAGCCCTGATAGGGAATACGCTGCTCACCAAAGCGCAGGACAAGCTGCTGCGCCTCGCCACGAGCCGCCAGCGTAACCCGGCTATTCCCGCTCTTGTAGAGACTGCCGAGCACCTTGTCGCCATTCCCGTCATGGTAACTTGCGCCTCGATCCTGGCTGGCCGAAACCCCCAGGCTCAACCAGTCGTTTGCCACGCTGGCTGCAAGTGCCGCCGAATATGAGCTGTTCACCGTGCGCCCGGCCAGACTCAATGTACCTTCCTTGTGCAAGACCTCCCCCGCAGCGGCATACACAGGGTCAGGGCTTTTCACGCTGATGGCACCACCGATGTTGTCTCCCCCCTCGCTCACCGCCGTCACTCCTGCATGCAGGCGGATTGAGCCAAGCAGACCAGGTGGCACATAGCTCAGCGGCGCATTCATGTGGTTGCCACAAGCTGCAGTCAGTTCCATCCCGTCAATGCGGATATTCAGGCGATCATCTGCCAGCCCGTTGGCAATGGGCAGCCCGGAAACCCCACCGCCTGCAGCAGTGAAATAGCCCGGCTGGCGCTCAAGCAGACGGCTGCTGTCGCTGGTGTTGTCACTTGCCCGATCCGCTGTCGCGGTCACCAGAACAGGTTGCAACACGGTCACCGAACCCGGCGCGTCAGGTTCTGCAGCAAATGCAGGAAAAACCGAGGCCACTGCCAGAGCGGCAGGGCACAAACGAAAACAGTTGGGACTCATCAATCTCTCCATTATTGTAGGTATGGCCCTCCATTCCATTGCTGCGTGCGGCACATGGTCTGGCGAGCATGGCCAGCAACGGAATCGGGGCGATGGGCGCAATCCACCCAAGTCGTGCGTGCAGCACAAAGATGAAAGCGCCAGATCAGCTTAGAAGCGGGAGTTCAGATGAGCTGCGGAGGTGCTCTGGGATAAGCGCGAGAATGTGGCAGGCGCCAGACGACATGTGTTGCCTGAGGATCTGCGACTCGCAGCAAAACAAGCGGAGTAAATCGTACCGGCGCATTCCCCAAGGCCGGCAACCCCAACGAGGAATGGGCAGGAGAACAGAAGGGACAAACTTCCCCAGAAATGACGTCTGGTTTGCCGGGCGCATGCCCGCCCTGCCCGTCAACAAACACCTGCTCCACGCCATGCACCGTACAAAGCTCCACCACGTCGAGCTGCCTGCTCTGCAGCCAGCGCGTCACACCGGGAGCCAGCGCACCGAACAGCATCACCACGCAAAGCAGGCTGGTGACTACGGTTCGATAATGATAATGGCGCAGATTCTGAAAGGTCATGTCAGGAGAAAAACACTCGGCATACAGATCAAGATCGCGGGCGCCCTGATGATGGCGGTTCGATTTTAGCAGAATACCTCAGACAATTCGTAGCAAGCCTTTCACGGCCTCTAATTCCTCTGTTTTGATGTGTATCACATCCAGGCAACATTACGCATTGACCACTTCCCCTTGTTTCATACAAAATAGAAAAAGATCATACAACAAGAGAAACAAATGCGAATACCTGCTTTCGTCGGTTGCCTGCTAGCCTGCTCATCGCCAATGGCCTTTGCCGCGCATCCACTGACCAGCGAAGACACGGGCACCCAGGGCAACGGCAACTGGCAGCTGGAAGTCAATGCCGACCGCGCCAAAGAGCGTGATACCAGCAACGCCAATATCGTGGCCAACGCTACGCTGGCACGCGGCTTGGGGGAAACGATCGACTTTGGTGTGAACCTGCCCTGGCAGCGTCTGCAGAACGGTGACGATCCGCGTGAGACGCAGCGAGGCTTCGGAGATGCCTCGATCTTCATCAAGTGGCGCCTGTATGAGCAGGACAAACTGAGCGTCGCCCTCAAGCCCATGGTGACTGTTCCCACAGGCGATTCAGACAAAGGGCTGGGCACCGACCGCAGCCAGACGGGTATCAACAGCATAGCCTCATGGGGTGACGACACGCTCACCGTGCTTGCCAATGCCGGCTACACCTATGCCGACAACAAGGTGGGCGACCGCAAGGATATCCTCAACGCCTCCACCGCAGCGCTGTTTGGCGTAGCCGAACATTTCCGTGTGATCGGTGAACTCGGAACAAACAGCAATAGCGATATGGATTCGGCCAAGTGGCCGGCATTTGCGAATGTGGGCGTGATCTACAGCCCTACCGACAAACTGGATCTGGATATCGGCTACCGCCATGGTCTGAACAAGGCAGCAGATCTTTACTCGTTCGGTGCCGGTGTCACCGTGCGCTGGTAACCATACAGGAGAAATTACATGCATATCCCAGACGGATATCTCAGTCCTGCCACCTGCGTCGTTACCTATGCAGTCGCGCTGCCATTCTGGTGGCTCGCCTTCAGCCGCGTCAAGCGCCTGCTGCAATCTCGGCTGTTGCCGATGGTCGCGCTATTTTCGGCATTCTGCTTCGTGGTAATGATGTTTAATCTCCCACTGCCGGGTGGCACCACAGGTCACGCGGTGGGGATGGGCATCGCCACCATCGTGATGGGGCCGTGGGCTTCCATCGTTTCGATCTCGATTGCGCTGTTCATCCAGGCCCTGTTCTTCGGCGATGGGGGCGTCACAGCGTTTGGCGCAAACTGCTTCAACATGGCCATTGTTGGCTCGTTCGTAGCGCACTGGATCTATCATCTGATCGCGGGGAAAGCGCCCTTGCCGTCTACGCGGCGCGTAGTGGCTGCTGCCATCGCTGGTTATGTGGCAATCAATGTAGCAGCGCTTGTCGCAAGTATCGAATTCGGCATCCAGCCAATGTTCTTCCACGATGCTTCCGGCACTCCCTTGTATGCGCCCTATCCGCTCTCGATTGCCGTGCCGGCGATGATGGTAGGCCATCTGGGATTCGCCGGGATCGCCGAGATGATCATTACAGGGGGACTTTTCGCCTACCTGCAACGCGCCAATCCGGAATTGCTCGGGCTGGCCGACAAATGGAGTACAGCTACGGGTGCCTTTGAGCGTGCCTGGTATCAGACGCGCAAGTTGTGGTACGGCCTAGCCGTGCTGATGCTGCTCTCGCCCCTGGGCCTGATCGCTGCAGGCACAGCCTGGGGCGAATGGGGTGCTGAAGATTTTGCCAACCCCGAAGCGCGGCAGGCTATCGCCGTAGCTTCGCACAACATGTTACCTCCGGCAGCAGCCCCGCAGGGCTTGGTCAGGCTGTCCAGTGTATGGCAGGCCCCTATCCCCGATTACGCACCGGCCTTCATGCACAGCGCGAATTTCGGCTACATCCTCTCTGCATTATTTGGCAGCGGTTTGATTCTGCTGGTCTGCTTGCTTGTATCCGCTGTTTTGAACAGAAAACCTCTGGCCTGAAACGCATCATCAGCGCCGGGGCTGACTCACAGGCGCCGAGCCTGCGGCCTGCCGAACTTTCTTCACAGTTCTACCATGACGACTCGTGGCAGGCTTCGCCACCGGCGCGCTGCGCGCCGGGGCGGGCTCGCTGACCACATCCGGCGGCGGCGCCACGGGCGTCACGGTGTGAATCGGGGTGGCTTCGCCCGGTGCGGGCGGCGGGGAGGTTTGTGTCTGGGCCTGTGCAGCACAGACGATGCCTGCCAGGCCTAACATCACGAGAAACTGACTGCGACTGCGCATATTGCCTCCGCACCAAAGTGTTGATGAAAGCCGGCGAAAAATGGCGAAACCTGATCACTGCCCCGGTATTGGGGGCTGTGATCAGGTTCCTGCTGCGCTATCTTACTTCACGACGATGGGCACTGTGGCCTGTGCGCTCAAGCCTGCCGAATCGGTCACCGTGACCTTCAGACTGTAGGTTCCGGCGACAGGTTTGGCCCAGGTATAGACAATCGACTGCCCGGAGAGCGCGAACTGCATGCCCAGCGGCACACCACTGATCGAGATGGAGAGATAGGTGGCGCCCGGATCGGAGATGCTGATGGTGCCTGTGAGCGTCTTCCCGGCAGTGCCAGTCGTGCCCGGTGCCGTAATCACCGGCCCGGCGGTACCAATCTTCACGGTAAAGACACCGGAACCCGACAAACCTGTGGTGGTGCTCTTGGCCGTTACCGTCACCGTGTAGGTACCCGCCACCGGCTTGGCCCAGCTCACCACACCAGCGGTGCTGATTGCCATGCCCGAGGGCGCTCCACTCAGCGTGTAGGTCACAGGCGTCGAGGAACTCGTGGAAACCGTGAAGGACAAGGCCACGCCTGCCTGACCACTGATGGTCGCGGCAGTGACGACCGGTGCGGTTGCAACAGGCTTGGGTGCTATCGTCACCGTGTAGACGCCCTGACCGGTCTTGGCGGTCACAGAGTCCTTGGCCGTAACGGTTACCGAGTAGGTACCGGCAACGGGGCTGGCCCAGGTCACCACGCCAGCGGAGCTGATCGCCATACCCGTGGGGGCACCGGTGAGCGTGTAAGTCACCGGGTTGGAGGCGGTAACCGAGGCCGTGAAGCTCAGCGCGGTGCCAACGGTGCCGGAAATGCTCGCCGAGACCACCACCGGGGCGGGTGTGGCAACGGCTGCACCACTCAGGGTGCCAAGCAGATTCGTGACGTTGGGCGTACCCAGACCGGTGAGGCCGTCATACCCGGTCTTTGCCGTGCACACACTGCAGGTGCCGTTGGAACCGCTGGTCACATCGGCAAATACGCTTGCATACGTTGCCGGCGCGGTGGAGATCTGCCCATACAGCACGGCATGCGGCTGGCCCAGCACCGGCTTGGCAGCGGCCACACGCGTGGCATTTGCGGCAGCAATCAGGCCGGCCCACTGCGGGGTGGAGAGGCTGGTACCGCCAACGGCCACCCACTGCACGGTGGAGCTGCCCTGTGCAATCGTGGCGACATACTGCCCGCTGCTCGGGTTGGCGTTGAAGGCCACGTCAGCCACTGTGCGACGTGCCACACTTCCCATGCCCGGTACACTGCTGTTCTGGTACGACGGTGTGGCGGTATACGAACTCGTGCCACCGCCGGTACTCGTCCAGCCCGTTTCAGAGCGGCTGCCGCTACCGGAATAGCTGAGCGTGGTGCCACCCACGGCGACGACATACGAAGACACGGAAGGCCAGGAGACGCCAGCCCCCCAGTCGCCAGTAGCTGCCAGATACGTCATGGTGTTGAGGCTGAACACGGAATCCACGGAGCTCGTCCAGCTGCCTTCATTGGCGCCGAAACTCATCGAGACGATCCCCGGGCCCATATTGTTGGCAAGGCGGATGGCATTGGTCAGGCTGCCGATGGACGCATCCGGCGCTTCAATCACGATGATGCGGGCCAACGGCGCGGTGGCGTGTGCCCACTGCACATCGAGTGCGGTTTCCGTGGCCCAGCCAGAATCATAGGTTGGCGCGGTGGCAGTCATCGTGCCAGTGGTGGTGGAGTACACCACCGAGAGTTCGCAGGCAGTCTTGGAAGCCGCCGTCAGCGGCAGGCTGACATTTGTGGCAATGGCCTTGGTGGTGCAGGTCGGCAGCGCGAATTTCTGGTTGAATGCGGCCAGCTCGGCAGCAATATTGGGGTTGTGCATGGCGTCAACGATGTAGATCGTCTGCCCTGCCCCCATCTGCGCCGCCTGAGCGGCAGTGGGCGTTGCACCACTGGCCGGCAGCGCCGGCATGCCATAGGCAGCGCGAATCTGCGCGGGGGTGTACGTTGTTACGGCGGCAGCCGCCATCGGCACTATGGTGCCACCGGCAGCAAAGGCGGAAAGCATCTGGGTGTGCGGCACCGCGCTGGCAGAGCCCGCGTCGGCAGGCTCATCGAGCTGCACCGGCGCTACATGCAATGCGGCATCCACGGTTTGCGCGGCCACATCCGCAGGTAGCGTATCCATCGCCATCTGGAATGTGGCGGTGCCGGTTGCCGTCTGTGCAGACTGGCTGTTATCCGAGCTGCCGCCGCCGCAGGCAGCCAGCAAGGACGCTGCGCACAGCGTGGGCAGCAGTCTGAAAAGGTGTCTGGTATTGGTTGTCTGCATGGCGCCTTCCCTTATAAGGTGAGGGCATGCGCAGACAAGCCCAACGCCGCGACAAGTCGCACGTCGGGTTTGGCAACCCCGCTACCCTGGCGCACCTGCGCTGTAGGCCGGAGGCTTTGCGTCCCTGCCTTTCGGCAGGTTTGCCCTCGATGTCGAGCCGGCACAATTTGCCAACTCTTCAGGGCGCATTTGTAACATTAACCATTACAAAAATTTGTGAGAATTTGGTAAATCCCCCAGGGCCTTGCGGGTCGCGGAAAAATGGGTGGCCGACCTAGCAGTGCATAGGGTCTCTGCCCGCAGACTGCAACAAATTTTGCCGGCCCCAACGCTACGACCTACCCCAGACGGCGTCAGCAATTTCCACCACGCGGGCGAGCTTGGCCTTCTGCACATCGAACGAAATATCGTTGCCATGTACCGTACTGGAAAACCCGCACTGTGGCGACAGCGCCAGTTGCTCCAGCGGCACATACCGCGCAGCATCTTCAATGCGACGGCGGATTTCATCAACGGATTCCAGTGCCGCGAATTTCGAGCTGAGCAGGCCCAGCACCACCGTCTTGCCGCCGGGCAGATAACGCAGCGGGGCGAAATCGCCACTGCGCTCATCATCGTATTCCAGGAAGTACACATCCACGTTCATGGCTTTCAGCAGCGCTTCGGCCACCGGCTCGTAGCCACCACTGGCGGCATGTGTGCTGCGGAAATTGCCCCGGCACAGATGAATGCCAAGCGTCATACCCTGCGGCTTGAGCGCCACCACGCGATTGATGAATTCAGCGTAGCGGAAAGGCAGCTCGAAGGGATCATCACCGCGCTGGCGGGTTTGCGCACGCATGTGTTCATCACACAGATAGGCCAGATTGGTGTCGTCGAGCTGCACATAGCGGCAGCCCGCCTTTGCCAGCGCAGCCAGTTCATCGGCGTAGGCCTGCGCCACGTCTTCATAGAAGGCCGGCTCCAGTTCGGGATAATGCTCGGCGCTGATGCCGGCGCGCCCACCCCGGAAGTGCAGCATGGTGGGCGACGGAATCGTCACCTTGGGCACACAGCCCGCTACGGCAAGGCTCTGCAGATACGCAAAATCCGCCACCTGGATAGGCTGCGCGTGACGCACCCGGCCCGTCACGCGGATAGCAGGCGGCACCAGCGTGGATTTGCCATCCAGGCCGATGCGCGTTTCCGGCTCGGAACATTCCACACCATCAAGCTGGCGCAGAAAATCGAGATGGAAATAAGTGCGACGGAATTCACCGTCAGTGATCGCACGCAGGCCCACGCTGCGTTGCAACGCCACCGCCTCGGCAATCGCACGGTCTTCCACCTCACGCAGATCGGCAGCAGAAAGGCTCCCGGCCGCATGGCCGGCACGCGCCTCCAGCAGATAGGCGGGGCGCAACAGGCTACCGACATGCTCCGCACGAAAGGGAAGCTTCGGAAGGTTTTCGGGGGTAGTCATCGTTTTTCCTTTTATTCATTCACAATTCTGTATGGGCAAGACACAAGTCCCCCATGCGGATACGTTAAAAATGCAGGGAGCAATGAATGCAGTGAATTGCACCGAACAAGTAAGAACATCCAACTCACGCGGAAGGTGCAATTCGCTAATCGCTCATTGACACACTACGTCATTGGCATACCGCGACCGACACCGTAGGGTGGCGAAGCGAACAATGAGCGCAGCGAATTGCACCGAACGAGCGCCTTTGATCTGCCCCCTATCCCATGCCAATCGCCTCACACAGCCTCGCGCAACAGCTTCGCTGCCGCCACCATGTTTGATCGTACCCACGATCCTCCGTGGGTACGCACGTCGCACGGAGGACCGTGGGAGCGATCAACATGTCGAAAAAGCACTTCACGCGGAAGGTGCAATTCGCATTCGCTCATTGGCACCCTACATCATTGGCATACTGCGCCCGACACCGTAGGGTGGCGAAGCGAACAATGAGCGCAGAGAATTGCACCGAACGAGCGCTTTTGATCTGCCCCCTTATCCCATGCAAATCGCCTCACGCAGCCTCACGCAACAGCTTCGTTGCCGCCACCATGTTTGATCGTACCCACGGTCCTCCGTGGGTACGCACGTCGCACCGCTCCGCGGTGACCGCGCGTCCATGCCGGCCCGGCTCACCTTTCCCGCCAGCACAAACCCCGCCTCCCACGCCTATAGGCACTCCGTGCCACGCTCGAACGCTGGGCCCACCGCAGAGCGGTGGGACTCACACTCCCACGGAGGACCGTGGGAGCGATCAAAACCCCGCCTCCCACGCCCATAGGCACTCCGTGCCACGCTCGAACGCTGGGCCCACCGCAGAGCGGTGGGACTCCCACGGAAGGCCGTGGAGCGATCAACAAGTCGAAACGGCACTTCACGCGGAAGGTGCAATTCGCTAATCGCTCATTGACACCATACATCATTGGCATATCTAGCTCGACACCAAGGGTGGCGAAGCGAACAATGAGCGTAGCGAATTGCACCGCACGAGCGCCTTGTGCTCTTCCCGCCATTATCCCATGCAGATATCCTCACGCAGCCTCACGCAGCCTCGCGCAACAGCTTCGCTGCCGCCACCATGTTCTGCAGTGCGGGAATCACTTCCTGCCACTGCCGCGTCTTCAGCCCGCAATCGGGATTCACCCATAAGCGATCCGCCGGGATGCGCTGCGCGGCCTTCTGCATCAGTTCGACCATGTGCTGTACCGTCGGGATGTTTGGCGAGTGGATGTCGTAGACACCCGGGCCGATTTCGTTGGGGTACTGGAAG
>DBTS01000020.1 GCA_002307175.1 Rhodocyclaceae bacterium UBA1310 | reverse complement strand
TGTCCAAGTGACCGGAGCCAGCTCTCACTAATCTGAAATATCATCCGGGTGTAAATACCATCCACGGAACAGCGCACAAGCTCGGCCTTCGCGCTAAGATCATGGACAAGCGCCCCTGAACAGCCAGTTCCTGGTACGGTCTTTCTCAGATTCTCTCCATGCTCTCACTGAACTATTTTTCTGGATCTCTCTCATCTACAAGCCTTGCGATGCTGCTGCTCTGTCTGCTGGTTTCAGCGATAGGTTTCTGGCGGCACGTTTATTTCATCAGCATCGGTTATGGTTATTCTATCGCTGCGATGGGTGTTGTGGCCCTTGTGCTGACGGGTTCGCAGGCTTCACTGGTCTCGTGGATGGAATGCCTGCTGCTGATTGCGTACGGTGCACGGCTGGGCACCTATCTGGTGATCCGCGAAACCAGGCCGGCCTATCGGGCGAGCCAGAAAGCCGATGCAGACCGGCCGGCGAGAATGGGGCTAGGCTTGAAAAGCGTGATCTGGGTAACGGTCAGCGTGCTCTATGTCTGCATGTTCATGCCTGCTTTGGCGCGCACGCTTGCAGATCAACAGGGCATTCCCGATCCTCTCGGCGGCCTGTCCATCCTGGGGATTGCCACCATGGCACTGGGGCTGGTGATTGAAGTCGTGGCCGATGCGCAAAAGAACGCTGCCAAGAAGAAAGATCCACGGCGTTTCTGCGACACCGGGCTGTACCGCTTTTGCCGGTATCCGAATTATTTTGGGGAAATGCTGGTCTGGACGGGCAACCTCATCGCGGGCGCCTCCCTTCTGGATAACTGGCTGGCTTGGCTGCTGGCAGCCCTTGGCTACATCTCAATCATTCTGATCATGCTGGGTGCCGGGCGCAGGCTTGAAGCCAAGCAGGCAGCGCGCTATGGCGAAATGCCTGAGTTCCGGGACTATGTTGCCAGAACGCCTGTACTGCTGCCGTTTCTGCCCCTTTACACGCTCAGGAACATCAGGCTGTATCTGGGCTAGAAGCCTGCACTTTCCAATCATGTGACTGAGAGGCTGCCCGTTCGCCCATCGGAATTCTCCATTGGAGGTGCCTGGCTGCGCACTCTTGAAGTCTCGCGGATGGGCGTCTGAACACGTCAAACTTCTGCTGCTTTCCTGCCAGAAGCAAGCCAGATCGGTTTAGACATGGAGCAGGAGATGTTCGCGCTCCCATGGCGAGATCACCTTCATGAACTCGGTATATTCCGCCTCTTTGATTGACGTATAGACCGTGATGAATAAATCCCCGAGCACGCCTGCCAGATCTTTCTCGGCGCGAAGTTCCTCCAGTGCCTCGCCAAGGCTGCGTGGCAATTCATATGCGCCAAGATAGGCATCGCCAACACATTCGGGCCGTGGGGCGACCTTGTTCTTCATCCCAAGGTAGCCACAGGCGAGTGTGGCCGACAAAGCCACATAGGGATTGGCATCTGCACCAATTACCCGGTTTTCAATGCGCCGGGCCTGTGGTGCAGAAACCGGCACACGGATACCGACGGTGCGATTATCATTTCCCCACTGGATATTGATAGGCGCAGCAGTAAACCGCTCCAGGCGACGGTAGGAGTTTACGTAGGGCGCAAACAGTGCCGTTGCGGCAGGAATGTACCTTTGCAATCCTCCGATAAACCAAAGAAAAGCCTGGGATGGCTCACCATTCGCATCGCTGAAGATATTGTTCCCTTCTGCGTCTACAACGCTCTGATGAACGTGCATGGCACTACCCGGCTCACCTGCAATCGGTTTTGCCATAAAAGTGGCAAACATGTCATGGCGAAGAGCAACTTCCCGAACCATCCGCTTGAAAAAAAAGACTTCGTCCGCCAGTTGCAGGGGATGTGAATGGAAGAAATTTATCTCCATCTGGCCTGCGCCGATCTCATGAATAAGTGTGTCGGCGTTCAGCTCCATTCTTTCGCAATATTCATACACTTCTTCGAACAGAGGATCAAACTCGTTGACGGCATCAATTGAGTAAGCCTGCCTTGATGTTTCTGAACGCCCACTGCGCCCGACCGGAGGCCGCAGTGGCATGTCTGGATCTGTGTTTCTTGCAACCAGATAAAATTCAAGCTCCGGTGCAACAATCGGAGTCAGCCCCTCTTTGGCAAACAGATCGCACACCCGGCGCAGTACTGAACGTGGCGCAAATGGAACCAGAGACCCGTTTCGGTCGTAGCAATCGTGAATGACTTGCGCCGTCGGGTCAGTCGCCCAAGGAACGATCCGGACAGTCCTGGGGTCGGGACGTAAATGCATATCCTGATCTGTTGTACTGATAACAGAATTGTAATCTTCACAGCTTGGTTGTTCTCCGGTGACGCCCATCGCGACAGTCGACTCCGGTAATCTCATGCCACGATCCGCCGTAAAACGTTCCCTCGGCAGTATTTTGCCTCTTGCAACGCCAGTAAGGTCTGGCACCAGACATTCGATTTCTGTGATGCCTCGAGCATCAAGCCATTGTTCCAGATCTGAAAAAGTAATATTTTTACTATTCATGTTTTATTCATTGCATGAAATTTTTCAATAAAATACAAATAAATAATAATCTTAAGGCATTAAAAATATTTAATATTCATTTTTGGAGCAGCATACAAAACATCGTTTGCAGCCCTGAAAGTATGATGGTGATGCTTTGCGTCCAGAGACGCCACAGGATACAAAACACGTGATTCCAACTGTTTTTTCAACACACAACTAAAATACGATCGGGGCGAAAATCGTAAAATCTCTGCCACATTGAAGCCCAAATGGCGATATAGATTGACGAGGTGGTCTGCTGAGTGTGGCGTATCCAGTGCAATTTCCTTATAGCCATGGTTCGAAGCCCATTCTTCGGCCTTTTTCAACAGACTGCGCCCCACACCACGGCCCTGAAATTCGGGGTCAACCGCAAATTGATGCAAACTTGCCACACGTCTACTTCGATAGACTTCTGATTGTGAGCACCGCTCAGTGCGATACAGCGTTACTGTCCCGACAATAGATCCATCGCACTCCGCAACAAAACAGACTCCGGCCAAAATACGCTGTCGCGTCACCGCAACACTTTGCGACGCACTCGGGCACGCAATGCCCATGCGCGTTAAACGAGAAAATGCCCGGTGCAGCATTGCAGTAATTTCAATAAATGAATCTTCATGGGATAACTCGCGCAAATTAATCGATTGCATATATTTACCCTCTTAGTCATGCAGCGCACCACAGGGAATGTAGTCTCACGCCATTCCACTTGGGGCTGGCGAATGTCTGCATTTAAGGACAGCGCTCATAAGAAATGGATAAATGTCTTCGAGTTTCTCGTAAAAATAAAGTAAAAATTTCCAGTCCCTGGCTCATCACCTCGGTGCCCGGCAAAAAAACAGGTCTGGAAACGATGAATCGCCGATGACTTGGTCAATCCACCCAAGTCACGCACTCAACCTGTCAACAAGCCTTTTGATTCCTGCTCTGATATGTTCAATTACCTTTAATGCATAAAACAAGGGATTGGCGCGAGCCTGGAAAAAAGCCTTTTCCGACACATGAGACCAATGGGTGGCCGTCTTCCTTCCCTATCGTACGTCTGCGAATTTTCTGACAGTTTTTTGCTTCAGTTTCCGGGGTGAGGGGTCGTTAAAGGAGACGAATTTCTCCCTGTCCCGATTCCTGTTTCCGGAGGCCCGGATGTTTCACTGTTTTCATCAGGCAAGGCGCCGTCTGGCGCAGTGGTCTGTCTTGCTGTGTGCTGCCTGTCTGTTTGGTGTGCCGATAGCCCATGCCGGTGGGCACGGTGGCGAAGGCGGTGGCGGGCCGAGCCCCATGACTTTTGTTGTCAATGTCGGGCCTACGCGGTCGGGCGGAATGGTGTTGCAGATGTCTATCGTGCTGGAACCGGCGACGCCCGAGGCTGCCAAGCTGATAGATGCGTGCAAGCCGATGATCCAGCACCGGGTGCTCATCGTCGCAGCGGGCTTGTCGCCGGATTCTTTGCGCAAACCGGAAACACGCAATAAATTGGGGGAAATGCTGGTGGAAGAGATCAACGACGATCTGGGTACGACGAAAAAGAACGGGATAAAGGAAGTGTTCTTTACGTCCTTCCTCTTTCAGCAAATGTAGGCGCTCGGTGCGGTCTCGTCTTTGCATGCAGGGAAAATTGCCGAATCTTCATTAAAACATTTGGTTCATCAGACTTTAGTGTGGACCACAATAACTGGCATGCTGACCCTATCTTCCACTCCCCTGTACCCAAAAGGCCGCTTATCGTAGGTCGGAAAAGCCTCAGGCGCCTTCCGACGCATGGTCATTGTAGCAATCAGGTGATGCCGCATCCGCGGCTTTCCGCTATTGGCATTGGGCTTATCTGGTCATCCAAAACCCCGCTCACGCCAAAGAAGCCGCTCGTCGTTGGTAAAAAAAGGCCTCTCCGAACGCTTTTTTACGTCGTAGCGGGGACTGTCAACACCCCATGCGTCGGAAGGCGCTGCGCTTTTCCGACCTACGTCTTGGCATTCTCGGCAGAATTGTATGAATTCTGCATAGTCTTTCACGCTGTTCGCTGTAGCGTGTTCAGCGAAAGCGTACTACTTACCCACACCAAAGTCTGAAGGACCATCAAAATGGAGGTCGATCTCAGACTTCGTCTGATATCGCCGAACCATCACATGCTCCAGAATAATTTTGCGGCCGGCAGAACGCACTGATACTTAGTCGATAGAGGCGGAAGCAGACCGAATCAGCGGAAAACCGCTAGAGCATCGAAAACCTTGAGCACGTTCGGAGCTCTGCGTGTAGTCGACAGACCTGCTGGCGCGCGTCATGGAATGCATGGAACTCATTGCTGACGTAACCGCCCTGCGCCTGCGCATAGCACAACAGGAGTCGGGAACAAATAACCTATGGAGACGATAATCATGACTATTTCAATCAGTGAAATGAAAGCAAATACTCTGCAGTGGTTAAAGAAGAAATATGCCAACGCCACAACACCGGGCGTTGTCAATGACGCCACAATCGAACAGAAGGGATTTCTTCTGGCCCGACATGCGGCCATGCTTCGGAGCTGCTGCCAGAAGAATGGATTTCTGGTTTCTTTCCGCTGTGCGGGAGCTGATTCCCTGACAAGAATTGCTGCCGGAAACCCCTGTAAGGGACATTCAATCTTAAGCAAGTCGATCAAGATGAAAGATGGGCTGTGGACCTATTCACTGCCCAGCGCTCCCCACACAGATCCGCTTGCTTCTTACAAAGGACTGGTGGGTTACGCGGCCCCTTCAGACAAACAGATGCCTCCCACACTGCTAGGACTCTACGGCTATGACGAAAAAACAAGAAAACCTTCTCAGATCCCGCTCAAGGACATACAAACAAACCAAACACAGTACTACACTGGGGACTACGATATGCACGATCTATTAAAGAAGACCGGGTCCGTGCAAACCGAGCCCTGGGGGCGAATACTGGCGGGAACCGTTGATGAAAAGTCAGCAGTCGAAACTCTCAACCGGGCCATGCTAGGTTGTGTGCAGGATCAAAATCGACAACAGGCAGTCGATGCCTATTTGCGGCAGAACAAGAACAACCGAAATTATGAGTCTAGATATGCGCTGATTCGCCACGGAGCACAGACCAACTACATGAGCATGCTGCTGAGTAGCGCTGGCGAAGAGGATCTCAGGAAGGCTCGCAACGATATACTGGCACGCCGTACACTACCGACCCCTGGTGTGACAGACATCGACAAGAACATTGTTCTGTTTGACGAAAATGGGTTGGCCTATATCTTTGATCAGATCGGCACGATCTACGCCTATTACGCAAAAATGGGGCTACTCAACCAGATTCCATTCTATTACTTCTTCAGCGATCTGAAGCAGGACTATCCCGTAGTTGCCGATTACATCAGGCAAATCGACATGTTGCTGGAAACCTGGGACAAACAGGCTGTGATCGACGCGACAGAAGCCTAAGCTACATCAGCAGAATATTCACCCAAAGGCGCCCTCCCAAACCCACATAAACCCGACGATTCCGGGCACTCGCCCGGAATCGCCTAAACCCCCGGTGCATCATTGCAGCGCCACAAAAAAACTCAATCCACCACGGTCTTTACATTCAGAACAACCGCTTTCCCAATCTTTTCCACCCAGATTGAAAACGTAAATTCTCGCCTTGCTCCCTGTTCCCTCGCATGCGCCAAGAGCACACCGGATAGGTTCGGTTTAATCAAAAATCGGACAGACTCCTCCACGGACAGCAGGTGCAGATACGTTTTCTGTTTTCCATTCCACGCTAAAATAGTCACTCCTGCCTGCCAAGGCGATCCGCACCCGGCCCCGGAGGTGGGGCGTCCACATGCGTATTCCTTCCATCCTTTTTCCTGCATTGATGACCATGGCGATTTCCGTGACGGCACAAGCCGCTGAACCCGACGACCCTTTCCTGTGGCTTGAACAAGTCGATAGTGCCCGTTCGCTGGAATGGGTGAAGGCCCACAACGCGCTGACGACGCAGCGCTTTGAGCAGTCTGACAGTTTCCGGCTGTTGCAGGGACAGGTGCTGGAGGTGCTCGACAGCCCTGCCCGCATTCCCTACGCCACACTGATCGGCGGAAAATTCTACAACTTCTGGCGGGATGCGGCACATCCGCGTGGCCTCTGGCGGCGCACGAGCCGCGCTGCCTATCTGGCGCGCCAGCCGGAATGGGAGACAGTGCTGGACCTCGACGCGCTCGGCACCGCAGAGAAGGAAAACTGGGTGTGGAAAGGTGCAGTGTGCGAGCCGCACGGCTCGGGGCGCTGCCTGCTACAGCTCTCGCGCGGCGGGGCGGATGCCGTGGTGGTGCGTGAGTTCGATCTCGCCACCAAGGCTTTTGTGAAGGACGGTTTCCAGTTGCCTGAAGCCAAGAGCGAAGTGGCGTGGCAGGGGCTGGATGCGATTTTCGTGGGCACGGATTTCGGTACCGGCTCGCAGACCGATTCGGGCTATCCGCGCATCGTGAAGCGCTGGCAGCGCGGCACGCCGCTCTCGGCTGCGCAAACCCTGCTGGAGGGTGCAGCCAGCGATGTGGCCGTTTCAGCGGGCGTGGATGAGCATGGCGGCGTGCGCCATGAAATCCTGACGCGTGCCACAAGCTTCTACACCAATGAATACCGCCTGATCGAGAACGGCAAGCTGGTGCCGGTGGAGGTGCCCGCAGATGCCACAATCACCTTCTTCGGCACACAGCTGCTCGTAACGCTGCGCTCGGCCTGGGCGCCGGCAGGCGGTGCGGGTTATCCGGCAGGCAGCCTGCTGGCCATTGATTTCACCAGATTCCGCGCCGGTGCGCGTGACTTCCAGGCGCTGTTCACGCCCACGCCGGAGACCGCGATGGATGGCATGGTGGCGACCCGCAATCACCTGATCCTCGGTGTGCTGGACAAGGTAAAGGGGCGCCTGTTTGAATACTCAATGAAGGGAGACCAGTGGGTGCATCGCCCGGTTCCTGCTCCCGCTTTCGGCAGCCTGCAGCTGATGTCCGTCGCGGCCACAGTGGCGGATGAATCGGATGACTATTTCCTGCAGACGGTGGATTTCCTGACACCGGAATCGCTCTATCTGGCGCACGCAGGAAAGGACGAGCGCGAACTTGTAGCACAGCGCCCAGCCTTCTTCGATGCATCAGGCTTCCAGGTGGAGCAGTACGAAGCCAAATCGAAAGATGGCACGCTGGTTCCCTACTTCATCATCCATGCAAAAGGCATCAAGACGGATGGCAGCAACCCGACGCTGCTCTACGGCTATGGCGGTTTTGAGGTATCCCTCACGCCCTACTACTCGCCCGGCATGGGCAAGGGCTGGCTGGAGAAAGGCGGCGTGTACGTGCTGGCCAACATCCGTGGCGGTGGCGAATTCGGGCCGCGCTGGCATGAAGCTGCGCTCAAGGAAAAGCGCCAGAATGCCTACGATGACTTCATCGCGGTGGCTGAAGACCTGAGCGCACGCGGCATCACCCGCCCGCAGAAACTCGGCATCATGGGCGGCAGCAACGGCGGGCTGCTCATGGGCGTGATGCTCACCGAGCGCCCCGACCTCTTCGGCGCCATCGTCTGCCAGGTGCCACTGCTGGACATGCGCCGCTACAACAAGCTGCTGGCCGGCGCCTCGTGGATGGCCGAATACGGTAACCCGGACATCCCCGCCGAGTGGGCCTACATCAGCCGCTACTCGCCCTACCAGAATGTGCGCCAGGGCGTGCATTACCCTGACGTGCTGTTCGCCACATCGACACGCGACGACCGCGTACACCCCGGCCACGCCCGCAAGATGATGGCGCGCATGGAATCCTTCGGCATCCCCAATGCCTGGTATTTCGAGAACACCGAAGGCGGCCATGCCGGCGCAGCGGATAACCGCCAGACTGCCCACATGACAGCCCTGGCCTACACCTTCCTGTGGGATCGGCTGAACGCAGCCGGGCGCTGAGACCTTGTGACACACGCCGCTGCCGGGGCATTCAAAACCCCGGCGGGCGGTGCTGGCACATTGACAGCATGCCTGCCGCCCCCTTTGGATGGCGACTTCGGCCTACCCGGCTCACAACACCACCGCACTCGCACACGGGGACGGTTTGCGTAGGGCGACGCGTAGCGGGAACAATGCAGCGCAGCGGAATTGCGCCGGTTGAGCCTCCGCCCGGAGGGCGCAAACATCCCCCCCAAGAAAATCACGGAACAAGGAACAATAACGTAGATACCGTTCCGTCTTTCAATACCGCGATATTCCAGAATTACATTACGTTAGATGAGAATTCACGCGGGGTTCTTCAGACTTTAGTGTGGGCAAGTCTTCATGTCATCAGCCGCAGCCAAGCGTGGTGAGCGTTCAGAGTAGGGCGGAGAGGGCGAAGCGAATTCCGCCGGACACGGATCGTCCAATCTGATAGGTAAAGATGTTGACTTGCCCTGGTCTGGAATGCGTTTTTAACGCTGACTCCCAAATTGAGCTTCCCCCGAAATTTCGT
>DBTS01000075.1:36105-52540 GCA_002307175.1 Rhodocyclaceae bacterium UBA1310 | reverse complement strand
CGCTACAGATCGTGAACAGCTTCTTGGTGAATGTGCGCCGAATCACGCATGCGCGGCACACTGTATGCGACGAAAAGAGTCGCAAAGCGTGTCCAAATGTTTCTGTAATCCGGCCTTAACAGTCGACGTATATTACTTTAGACCTAGGTGGGCGTGATGCTTCCTGTTGCATTGCCCAGGGTTTGTATGGCTGCCGCCACGCTGATGTGGCAAGGGTGGTAAATCCGCGGCAGACCTCAGATTGCGGACCTTCGCCCTGTCGAACGACCTGATCAGCAGCAATTTGCCGTGATTTTCCCAATTACTTCACCCATTACTTCAGTTTCCGCCAGCAGTGCTCCGCTCTCCTTCATCAAGGATGGTCGTCTTCAGGCCAGCCCGACTGTGGGCACGTTGGTGCAATACCTTGAGCCTGCCCAGGTCGAAGATCGGTGCCAACTGGTTTTCCGTCGTTTTCTGGCGGATACGATGCTCTACGCGATTCCTGTGGTGGATGCCCAGCGCAAGCCCGTGGCTGTTCTGGACAGGAACTATTTTGTAGAGTTCTTCAGCAGAGAGTATGCCACAGAGGTTTTTGGAAGAAGGAGCCTGGCTGCTCTTTTCCTGTCGGGAAAGTATGACTACCGAAAACCGGTGGTGATCGATCATGCGTGCAATATAGATGAAGCCGCAAAGATCATCAGTGAAGCGGGGACTTCGCACATGAGCGGGTTCATGGTGGTCGAGGATGAGCGCTATCGCGGTATCGCCAATGGCCACGATCTGCTCGGCGTGATTACCGAGCGCCGGCAGAGCGAGCTCTACTATCTGGCGCATTACGATGTGCTGACAGGCATTCCCAATCGCACCCTTCTTACCGAAAGACTCGTGCAGGCATGTGCCGATGCCGCCGCAAAGTACAGGCTGGTCGTGCTGCTGTTCATTGATATCGACCGATTCAAGCAGATCAACGATTCGCTTGGACATGCTGCAGGCGATGAGGTGCTGCACAGGGTGGCGCAACGTCTGCGGAAGTCGTCGCGCGAGGCAGATATGGTGGCCCGTCTGGGGGGTGATGAATTCGTCATTCTTCTGGAGAACATTCCGAACGTTGCTACCGCAGATGCCGTCGCCAGTCGGGTGCTCAGTGCAATGCGTGAGCCAATTGTCATCGGAGAGTGTTCTCTGGTCGTGACCGTCAGTGTGGGGCGGGCCATTTTCCCCACCGATGACCGGGATTCCAGTGCATTGCTTGCCAAGGCAGATTCAGCCATGTATGAAGCCAAGGCAAGCGGGCGCAACAACTATCGTGGCTATCTGCCGGGCACGGCGAGTTACAAACCCTCCAGCATGCATCTGGAAAACGAGCTGCGGCAGGCCATTGAAAGCGATCAACTGGTCTTGTTCCTGCAGCCTCAGGTTGAACTCGAAAGAAAGATCGTGCTCGGAGCCGAGGCACTGATACGCTGGCAACACCCTGTGCGCGGGCTGTTGCGCCCCGTCGAGTTTATTCCGCTGGCGGAGGAATGCGGACTGATCATCCCGCTTGGGGAGTGGGTTTTGCGTAAGGTGCTGGAACTGCTCTCCCTCTGGCGTGGCCAGGGCATTCCCCTGCTGCAGATAGCGGTCAACATTTCTGCGTTACAACTCTACAGTTCTTCTTTTCCAGATCAGCTCAGGTCTTTGCTGGCACAGTACGACATGGATCCCCGATACATCGAACTGGAGCTCACGGAGAGCGTGCTGATGAAAGATGTGTGCAATCTTCTGCCCACACTGAATGCCATCAAGGCCCTGGGCATCCGCCTGGCGATCGACGACTTCGGCACGGGGTTTTCCAGCCTGAGTTATCTAAGCAGCTTTCCCATTGATTGCCTGAAGATCGACAAATCGTTCGTGCGGCACATTGACCGGATGCCGATCAATGCCTCCATTGCACGGGCCATTCTGGCGCTGGCCAACAGCCTCTCCCTTACCACCATCGCCGAAGGCATCGAGGCTGGCGAGGAGGATAAGGTGTTGCGGCAACTGGGGTGCATGTACGGACAGGGCTACCATTTTGCCAAGCCCCTGCCGGCAGACGATTTTCCGATCTGGTGCATGACGTGGAACTCACAGCCGGAGTGACGAACATCAGTACTTGTTCCGGGATGCTGTTTTTCGTCTGAAACCCGCACGTCAGCCGCCGTTCTTCTCCCGTTCGGGCTTCGCGGTCAGGCTTTCCAGCAACAGCAGTAGCCCGTGGCTCTGGTCCTCAATGAGTCGGGATTCCAGCTGCCGGCCTGACTGTGGGTTGCGCAGGGAAATTTCCACCCCCATCGAGCACAGACCGTTGGAAGCCGTCCAGTCGATGGCTGTGCCGGAGGAAGCATTTGAAGTCGGAGTGGCCGCCCACATGACAGGTTTCAGCAAGGCCGGCGACTGCTCCACGGCGAGAGCGTTCATGCGGTTCGCCTGCACGGCGCGAAAAGGCTTGCGGGAGTCTTCCCGGTTGCTGATGGCACTGGCAAATTGATCCGGCAACTGCTCGGCACACAGCTTGGCGGCAGAAGGTACTGCCTGGCCTCCATAGGAATAGGGCAGGAGGACGGCGCCCTGCATGAAGTTTGCCGAGCCGGTGTGGTAATCGACGAACATGCGGATGTTGCTGTGACTGAGCACAAAACCGCGCAGCGCCTGTGTTTCCTTTTCAGAAAAAGGCCGGCTGCCGCGATAATTCGGGTCGGCAGAATCCTTGATGCGTGCGGAGAGCGATTTCGAGCCCGTTGGCGCATCCCAGAAAGCCCCCCAGTTGCGGTTCAGATCGACACCGAACTCCGCATTTTCCTGCGGCGATCGATTCTTGCGCCAGCCTGGGTGATCATCCGGATCGCGCAGATCGTAATCCATGCCATCTGGATTGATCATCGGTGCGATATAAATCGTCACCTTGTTCAGCTCATTGGCAATGGCTTCGTAGTTTTCAGCCTTGTCGACCAGCCAGCGGGTCAGCCCAAGCGCCAGATTGGTGCCTTCATGCTCATCTGCATGCTGGCCGAAGAGGGCCAGTACGGCCGGAGTGTTTGGCTTGCCGGTGCCGATCTGCAGTACATAGAGGTGGCTGTTGTTGAGCGTTTGGCCGATGTCCAGCACCTTGACCTTGTCAGGATGGGCTGCGGCGATCTGGTCGATCTGCACCTTCAGCTGTCCGCTGGTGAGAAAGACTGCAGCCTCGGAGGAAGCGCTGGAAACGCCGGGAACTGCCAGAGATGCGAGGAATACCGGGAATGTCAGGCCGAGCCTGAACTGCCGCCAGAACGTTGATGCCATCATCTTTTTTCTTTACACCGATTTGCATATTATCCAATGGCATTACAAGTTGGACTAGCCTGGTGTGCAGTGATGGAGGTTTGGTGCGACGAATGGTGAGGCGATGTGTGGGCATGCCTGTGCCTGATTGGCTCAATACGGCGAACCATCCTTGCGCTGGTACTGCCACTTGCCATCGGTACCGCATATCGCCTGCAGATCCTCGTCGGGGTAGGTGACGGTATCCTGCGCGGTGCGATCGCCGACTTCGAGATAGACCACGGCGCTTTCCGTACGGTTGATAAGATGGTGTGCATTTCCTGTGCCTGCCGGGAAGCCCGCACACATGCCTGGGGCCAGCAGAGTGTCGCCTTCATTTGTGACGAGAGTCGGACAGCCTTCGAGGATGTAGATGAATTCATCCTGGCGTGCATGGGCATGCCGCAAAGCAGAACATCCACCCGGCAGAATACGGGTCAGGTTTATGCCGAAATTGGTGATACCGAACAGATCACCGAGCGAACGTTTTTCCCTGTTTTCGATGGCGATTGCCAGCGGGGCAGGGTATTGTGCAGGTTTGGGGCGTGCCGGCGCCTCGCTGGCGGCGAGAGCAGTCGGGAAACTTCTGGGCGTGCTCATTGTCCATCCTCCATCGGAATGTGAATTCGAAGTATGAACGCATCCTTAAGTTTTGGCTGTCATGCTGCCGGTTTTCGAAACTGGTCGTGGCCCGGGCTTCGTGACGGAATGCGACCCCAAAAATTTTCCCCCAACCGGAACTCAGAGATGAACGATAAAAAATGGCAGGCCGCTCCCCTTGTGTGGGGCCATGGGCCGCGCGTATTTGAAGTGTTTCTGGAGCCCACCTGTCCGTTCTCGGTGCGTGCCTTTGGCAAACTCGATGAACTTCTCTCCCAGGCTGGTGAGGACCGCATCACCATCAAGATCCGTCTGCAGTCCCAACCCTGGCACATGTACTCCGGTGTGCTGGTGCGCTGCATTCTTGCCGCATCCACCCTGCCGCAGGGGCGCGAAGCAGCCAAGGTTGTGCTCACGGCAATTGCCGCACATCGTGAGGAATTCGAGTTTGATCATCATTGTGGCGGTGCCAACCTGGACGTCACGCCGCGTGAGCTGATTGCCCGCCTGGAAGGCTATAGTGGCGTGAAGCTGGCAGAAGCCTTTGCGATCCCGGATCTGGATCGCGAGATCAAGTGGCATTGCAAGTATGCCCGCCAGAATGGCATCCATGCCTCGCCGACATTCATGATCGATGGCCTTGTGTATCCCAATATCGGCAGTGGTGATGCAGTGGCGGATTGGGTGAAGCAGCTTTTGCCTGAAGTCTGATTTGTGCAGGCAGACTGTCGGCAGCTGCGGGAGGGTTAGGGGGAAGGCTTTTGCAGCTTTTTACCCCTGTCCGGGCAACTGGCAGTTTGTCAGCATGGTATAAGTGGGCGAAGAGACAATCCAGGCTCCAGCGGGGCTGGGGCACAACAGCTTAACAGGTTCCGGAGGTGCGCAATGCACTCGTACACTGCTCATGTGTTGTGGAATCGTGGTGACCAGGCTTTCCTCGACAGTCTCTACAGTCGCAGGTATCTGATCACTTTTGATGGTGGCGTCACTATTCCTGGCTCTCCGTCGCCCCATGTGGTGCGCGTGCCGCTCTCCGATCCTGCCGCCGTTGACCCTGAAGAAGCCTTCGTGGCGAGCCTTTCCGGTTGTCACATGCTGTGGTTTCTTTCGCTTGCGGCAGAGCGCGGGTTCCGGGTTGACAGCTATTCCGACAATCCGGAAGGCATCATTGAGCGCAATGGTCAGCGCAAGCTGGCAATGTCGCTCGTGACGCTGCGACCTCTGGTGATTTTTTCCGGCAAGGCAATTCCCACCAAAGAGGAATTTGCCGCCTTGCACGAGGAAGCGCATGGCGAATGTTTCATCGCCAATTCCGTGAAAACCGAGATCCGCTGCGAGCCGGTGCTTCAGGTGGCTGCATAGCAGGCATCGGTCATTGGGGCTGGGCAGGTGGCGGGCAGATGCCGCCACTCATTCACAGGACTTTGAATTCCCGCGCATAGATGCGGATCACATCGCCCGTGGGCGCTGTCTTGATGCGGAAGCAGCGCACATCATCCATGGATTCGCCCGCCGCGCTGCGATGTGTGCGGATCTGGGCGAGGCCGGGTTCATCGTCGAGCTGTTCCACGGAAACGATCTTTTCCGTGCAGGTCACGCCGAAATTCATCTGCGCGAGCATCGCGAAGCATTCGCCGAAGACGACTGTCGATTTGCTGCCATCGGCCCATTTCATACGGAACTGCACTTCGTCGCGACGGCCCGGGTGGCGGCGGTCGATGGTCATTTCCAGAAGCTCTGCTTCGTGCCAGGGGAGTGAGGTAATACTTGTATTCATTGCCTGCTTCTATTCCGTAGTTTGTCGTGCGTTCCGGGCTTGCCCGGACGATCAGCTTTTCCCGGAAGGCGGGTTGCCGCTCGGTTTTTTTCTGTTGCCATCACAGACGGCAGAGCACCGGAAACCCTTGTCAGGGTCTCCAGCTGCAAGGCCTAATCTTCAATGATTCGGACGGTGCCGGCCCGACCATCCACCTCTGCCAGCATGCCGTCCGGCAGGCGGTCAAGCGCTGCGGTGATGGCCATCACCGCAGGCAGCCCCAGCTCGCGAGCGGTAACAGCCCCGTGGGAGAGCGGCCCGCCAGATTCCGTTACCACTGCGCTGGCGCGGAAGAACAGCGGCGTCCATGCCGGGTTGGTGGTGCGTGCCACGAGGATCGCCCCTTGCACGAAGCGCGCAAAATCCGCTGTGCTGCGCACATGGCAGATCGGTGCGCGTATCACACCGGGGCTGCCCGGAATGCCTTGCAGCGTGCCGCTGGCAGGTTCCGTGGCGGCTGCCGGGGTAGAGAGATCCTGCTGCGGGCTCTCTTGCAGCGCAGCAAGATAGGCGGCTTTCTCGCTGCGGATATCTGCCGCAAGGTGTGGCAGCAGGCTGGCGTCCGCCACCGCCTGCGTAAGCGCTTCGATGCCCGCAAAACAGATGTCCATGTCTTCCCCGATCAGGCCCTGCGCCTGCAGGCGGCGGCCCATCTCGCGCAGCACTTCGCGCACCGGCAGGTTCAGGCGCAGTGTCTGGTAATGCTCCACGTCATCAAGGCTGGTGTAGAGGCGTGCGAGCCGGATCAACTCGCTGATGAAGTAGCGTGCCGGTTCCGGGCAATGCTGCATCACCAACTGCTCTGCCTGCTGCATGCGGATGCGCGCCTGCCGGCCTTCGTCAGCGGGTGATTGGAGGCGGTCGAGCATGCCGCGCACAAGTTCCAGGATCAGCCCCGGCGTATCGTGCCAGGGCGCCACATAGGGGTCGAAATCCCATTCGCGGTGGCCGTGGGCGTTCAGAATGTGTTCAAGTTTGGCGCGTATCTCCACCACCTGTTCCACCCGCCCCGAGGCCAGCAGTGCTTCGCCACCGGCTTCCCGGAGGATTTCGCAGCATTCCGCATCATTGCGAATGGCCTGCCCGAGCTCCCACAGATCCTGGTTGACGCGGGCCGTCTTGGTGTCGCACCAGGCCAGCAGATCGGCGTGGATCGCTGCTCCCGCCTCCTTGCCGGCGGCGCCCTGGAGCAGATGCAGGAGCATGCTGCAGAGCGTGCGCTGGGTGATCGAGATGGCGATGTTGGGCAGGAAGTAATCCGAGCCGGCCTGCCGCAGCGCCTGCAGATGCGCAAACAGTGCGGGCAGATCCTTGTGTGCGAGATCCTCGGCCTGCAACTTGCCCAGTTGCAGCAGATAGGTATCCAGATCGCGTGCCCAGCGTGAGGGCAGCTCCATCACCCAGAAGAATTCCTGCCAGATGTGCTTTGCCAGTTCCGGCAGATTCTCCAGCGTGGGGCGCGGTACGCGGGTGAGCGCGAGCCGCCCGAAGAGTTCTACGGCGGTCTGGTTGCCGTACACATACTGCCCCTTGCGCGCAAACCATTTGCCGCGATACGCCGGCAGCCCCATCAACGCAAAGGAATGTGCCAGCGAGCGGTGAAAGCCGTCTTCCGACATCTCCCAGCACAGGCGCGAGACCGGGTTCGGAAAGCGCTCGGCAGATTCATCGCGCGTCCAGCGTTCGGGCAGCCGCGTGATCGGGCGGCTCTGCAGCAGGTAGAGCTGCTCACCTTCGAAGGCCCATTCGATATCTTGCGGGTAGCCATAATGGCCTTCCACCTGATTCATGAGATTCGCCAGAGCGGCAAGCTGGCTGGCGTCGAGTGTCGCGGTGTCCGGCGTATCTACCGGGGTTTCTGCCGTGCCGGTGGCCACGGCGCGCAGGCAGTGTGTCTTGTGGGCGATGGTGGCGGAGATGATCTCGGCGGTGTCGCGGCGGATGATGAAGTGATCCACGGCATACTCGCCGCCCACCACCGTTTCGCCCACGCCGAAACAGGCATCCAGGGCAAACTCGTCGAGCGCGCCGGTCACCGGGTTGAGGCAGAAGCCCACGCCAGCCCGCTCGGCCGGAATCATGCGCTGCACCACCACGGCCATTGCCACGTCGCTGTCGCGCAGGCCGGCCTCGTGGCGGTACACCACAGCGCGCTCATTCTGCAGCGAGCGCCAGCATTCCACGATGCGTGCAGCGACTTCAGTGGTGGGGACATTCAGATAGGTTTCGTGTTGCCCGGCAAAAGCATGCTCCAGGCCATCCTCTGCCGTGGCAGACGAACGCACCGCAAAACGTGCATCAGCCGGCCAGCGCGCGAGCCACTTTGCCAGTGCTGCGCCAAGCCCGGCAGGTAGCGTTTTCGATGCGGTGTCCGGGGCCGCCTCCGCCAGCCAGGCCGTATACGCTGCCACGGGCACCACCATGCCTTCAGGTACCGGCAATCCTGCCTGGGTGCCACGGGCGAGGCTTGCACCTTTGCCGCCGCAGCGCGCCACATCCAGCCCGGCTGGATCAGAGAATTCAATCAGCATGTTTGCCTCAGTGCTCATGATTTGCCTTCCACGCAAAGCGTGCTGCGATGCATGCCAGGATGCAGCCGCAGACAACGTCGATGAAATAGTGATACTGCATATACATCGTCGAAATGATCACCAACGCACAGGGGATCGTCACCAGCCGCCCGAAGCGTGGCGCGGCGCGCCACAGCCACAGGGCGATGTAGAGTGCCCCGGCGCAGTGCAGGCTGGGCCACACATCCACGCCGGTGGTCTGCTGCGCAATGAAGGCGTGAATGGGGGCCGAGACCCAGCCATGCTGCAGCGGTGCCACCAGTTGCGGGTGGTGCAGATACGGGCCGGCAGCAGGCAGCAGAAAGTAGCCCGCCAGCCCCCAGCCGTACACCGTCATCAGCCCCAGCCAGTATTCAGCGCGCTGCCTGTCGGTGGCGGACACCACGTAATAGATGCTCGTCAGCGGCAGGAGCACGAGGAAGAACACATACGCCAGCGCCATCACGTCGGTGAGCCAGGGAGCATAGAAAGGCGCGAGCCAGGCTTGCGCATCCTGCCCGCCGAGCAGGTGGATGTCGATTGCGTGAAGCCATTCATCAGCGCGCCAGCCGCCGGCAGCGCGCATGAAGCGCCCGGTGGCCTGATAGCCGCAATTGATGCCGACGATGAAAAGCATCGCCGCCTGCCAGTGCAGGCGTCTGGAGCCTGTGCCGAGCGGCAGGCGCGTGAGCAATGCCATGCTGGCAAGGATCGCCAGATTGACGAGTAGCCACAGCGGTGCGCGCAGCACGATGCCGGGCTCCAGAATCAGGCGGATGGCGAATGTGATGCAGATTGGAAAAATGAAATGATTGGCCGCACGTTGCATCGGCTCGGTCAGCTTTGCCACAAAAGGATTCCCAGCAGGGTTGAGAGGATCACAGCGGGGATCAGCCACCATTGTGCCGTGAGCAGTGCCACGAGTATCCAGGCAAGCCAGCACACTACTACCACGGGTGCGCCTGCGAGCAGACGCCAGAGGCTGATCACATTGCTGTCGTCGGCAAAGCGGCGGATAGCCCAGCGCGTTGCCGGCCACACTGGAAATACCGGCAGCAGCAGGCAGGTGCCAATCAGCTGACGCAGGCGTAGCATCATGGCGGAGCGTGATGCAAAGGGCAGGGCGTAGGCTTTCTCTTGCGCACGCAGCAGGCCGGCTTCCACCCAGGCCACGAGGCTGTCACGATCTTCCGGAATGTGGTGTGGGCCGTCCAGGGCTACCGCCACACGGCTGCGCCAGAGCGTGGGCTGCTCGTAATGGGCAGCGGTGAAGAATATCGGTGTGTTGGGCAGTTCACGGCGCACGCGGGAGAGCAGCAGGGCCGTGCCGCCCTGCACGGGCAGGCGTTCCCGCCCAAGGCGGCTGGTGCCCTCGGGGAAGAATAGCAGCGGATGCCCGGCGCGCACCACTGATTGCATGGTTTTGAAAGCAGCCGTATTCGAGGCGCCGCCGCCAGGCTCGCCCTTATCCTTGCCGCTTTCCCTTTCTCTATCCTTGGCACGTGTGATCGTCACGCCCGGAATCAGCATCCGGCCCAGCCAGGTGCGATGCCATTGTGCCGAAGGTGTGGCAAGCATCTGGTGCGAGAGCGCCATGTACACGAAGCCATCCATCAGGCCGTTGTAGTGGGCGGCCAGCACGACCGCGCCATTTTCTGCCTTGGCTGGCTTGTCAGGCACCACCGGCACAGGCCGCTCCAGGTGAAACCCCAGCCAACGGTAAAGCGCTGCCACACAGGCCGAGTGGCGTGCCACGATTTCTATCTGCATGTTGCTGATGCCACGATTCTGTTTTTATGCACTTGCGGCATCATAGCGTGACCGGGCCTCGTGATCCCAGCCTCTGCATGGGATTGCCCGCGTGTCTGGTACATGGGCGGACGGATGGTGTGGTGCCAGGGATGTGTGGCCCCGCCACGGCTAGCCGCATTCGCGGGCAATTGCATCCAGACAGCTGTGCGCCCATTGGCGGTAACCCGGATCAATGGCTTTCTCAGGCACGAAGTACCACGCGTACATCGCTTCTGCCTTGGCCGGGAAGCGCTCGAAATCCCAGGCGGAATCATCCGAGTATACGAGGCCGTCGGTTAGCTCAGCCAGTGCCGCAGCGAGAATGCCGTAGGCGAAATTGATCAGTGCAGGCTGTCCGGCAGAGCGCCGGAAAGACCAATACACGCCTGCCGGAAACGCCGCCGTGACATCGGCCGGGGTGATGTTCGCAGCGTTGTCTGGCGCCAGGATGTACGCCCAGTGGTCGAGATCCTCTTCCGCGTCCACCGGATCGCAATACACGTCGGTGCCACCTGCGTGCCCCGTAAACGTGAGCCATAGGTAGGCTGATTCACCCCAGCGGAAAGCTGCATTGCGGTCGATGTCGAGGAGTTCGTGCGATTCTGCCTGTCGCAGCTCCATTGTCAGCATCGGGCGGCTGTGCAGGCAGCGCGCCTGCAATTGCTCATGCAGGCGCTTTTCGCCAAGCAACAGCAGTTCGTTGAAGGAAGGCAGCGCCACTTTGCGCGGATAAACATCGAAGGTGGTGGACACGGCTTACCTCACTACGGGCAGAGGGTTTTCTTTGTAATTGACTCGCACTTGCTTGATGCAGGGCGCCGACCTGCCGGAAACCCGGAACTCATCGTGGCTGTTTTTCGTTATAGCCTGTTCTTTCGCGTACGGCGGGGGACGTGGATCAGCTAGGCTAGGTGGTCGGTGGGGACAGGAGTGAGGTTCTGACAAATCCGGCGGGTAGATCGGCAAATTAGATGAATAAGCCCGGAAATTTGCGCTTTAAATTGAATTTGCCGATTGTTACCCTTGTCTACCAAGAAGCCAACCGGCGCGCCACACCTGCGCTGCCCCTGCAGTATTTCCGGAGAAGTGCCATGCAAGCCCCCCAGCTCACCCACATAGCGTACTTCCATGTCGAAGTCGGCACCCCCATTACCATTGGTGAAACCGCAGAAGGTCTGCGCCGCGTGATTCCCATCCTTGGCGGCAAGATCATCGGCCCGCGCCTGAACGGTGAAATCCTCGCCGCCGGGGCTGATTACCAGTTGATTCGTGCGGATGGCTATTCCACACTTGATGCCCGCTACACAGCCCGCCTCGACAATGGCGCGCTGCTCTACATCGTCAATATCGGTGTGCGCTATGGTGCGCCCGAAGTGATGGCAAAGATCACGCGCGGCGAGCCGGTGAACGCGGATGAAGTGTACTTCCGCACCTCGCCGCGTTTCGAAACCACCTCGGTCGAGCATCAATGGCTGCTGCGGCCGCTCTTCATCGCCACCGGTGCACGCCACCCGGATCGCGTAGAGCTGGGGCTCTACGAACTCTCGTGATCTGGCTCAGTCCGCCAGCCCGACGAGCTTCTCGCTGACATCCCAGAGGCGCTGCGCCACCTTGTCATCGTGCGCCAGCGGGTTGGGTGAAACCAGTGGCCAGCCGCCTGCTCGTGCCGATCGGTCGTGATACAGCCCGATCTGGCTGTAATACTCGCCGGAATGTTTCGCCACTTCCGGCGCGAGCAGGCAGTGGAGTGTGGTCTGGGCACCTTCCCACGGCTCGATCATGCCACCCGCGTAACGCAGGAAGGGCTGCAGAAGATTCTGCAGCCACACAGGTGCCGTGTTGCGGATCAGGTTCGTGCGTACCCAGCCAGGGTTGAGGCTCACTGCCGTTATGCCGGTGCCGGCATGTCGCCGAGCCAGTTCCCTGGCGTGCAGCACGTTGGCGAGCTTGGATTGCGCGTACGCCTCCCATCCGTCATAGCGGCGTTCCTCGTAATTCGGGTCTTCAAAGTGGATCGCCCCCACGCGGCCCCGCGCATGCACGTGATACAGGCTTGCCACATTCACGATGCGCGAAGGGGCGCTGACCTTGAGTGTGTCGAGGAGTAGCGCTGTGAGCAGAAAGTGCCCCAGATGGTTGGTACCGAATTGTGTCTCGAAGCCGTCTGCCGTGCGCCCCAGTGGCGCATTCATGATGCCCGCGTTGTTGATCAGCCCGTGCAACTGGGCGTGCCCTGCCTTGAAAGCTTTTGCAAAGGCATGAATCGAACTGAGGTTGCCAAGGTCCAGTGTCATCACCTCGATTTTGGCTGCAGGAATTTTTCCGCGTATTTCGCGTGCAGCGTCTTCCCCCGCCTCCTTGCGCCGGCATGCCATGACGACCGTGGCCCCCTGTCTGGCGAGCTGTTCGGTGGTGACCAGCCCGATCCCGGAGTTGGCTCCGGTGACGATGTAAAGCCTGCCGCCCAGATCAAGTGTCAGTAACTCGGGGCGAACCATCAGCGGATGCGGCATGATCAATCCTTGTTTGAAAGGAGCTGCACCATTCTCCCCCGTGTGCATTCAGAAGATACCTGCCCATTCGGCTGAAAGCCCGATTGTGTCAACGCAGCGTGATTGCGCAAAAGTTCCTGAAAGCATGTTTGGTGCCTGTTTTTATAAGACTCTATTATGCTCTCATCGAAGAATTATTGGGAGCCTGTGCCGCATATGGTAGTTATCGAAACCTTGGTGATGCAAGGATTTTTGTTGATATTCAATTTTTGCAGTTATTTGATAACACAACGAAAATAGTTATTAAAAATATCAAATGAATAAATGAAAAATATGATATTGGTATTTTCAGGAAGGCGTCTCGGTACTCAAGTTTGCCAGGCTTGTGACGATATAACCAGAGTCTTAGGCGATTAGAGGTGTTGAATGTTTTCACGTATGAGTTTGAGAAACCGGATGCTGGTGATCGGTTTGATTTCGCTGGTGGGTTTGCTGGCGGTTGGTGTGTGGTCAGCGCTGCATCAGCGATCGCAGACGTACGAAGAGCGCACCGCGATGCTCAAGTCTCTGGTGGACACTGCGCATTCGGAAATCGCTCACTTCCAGGATCTCGAAAAGCAGGGCAAGCTTTCCACCCAGGATGCCCAGGCCCAGGCGCGTGAAGCCGTGCGTGCCATGCGCTTCCAGGGAAGCAACTATTTCTTCATGTACACTTATGATGGTGTGATGGTGTTGCTACCGCCTACGCCAGAGCTTGAAGGGCAATCCAGAATTTCGGCAAAAGATGCTGATGGCGTGGAATTTGTACGCAAATTTATCGATGCCGGGCGTGCTGGTGGCGGCTTCGTTACTTACCATTATCCGCGAGCAGGGCAGACTGAGGCACTGCCGAAGATTGCATATACTTTAAACATAGATGGCTGGAACTGGATTATTGGTTCAGGCTTATATGTTGATGATATTGATACCGCGTTCTACCATGATCTTCTCGTCACCGGTCTCGTCATCCTTGTACTCGCTGCGCTGGTGTTTGGCGTGGTTACTGTCATCTCGCGTTCTGTTCTGGGGCAGATCGGAGGCGAACCTGCGCATGCCATGGAAGTCATGAAGCGTGTGGCCGAAGGGGATCTGACGGTCACACTCAAAGCCACTTCGCCCGACAGCATGCTCGGCGAGCTGCAGCAGCTGATTGCCTCGCTGCGCCACCTGATTACCGACATCAATGGCGGCGCAGACCACACCAGTAGTGCCTCGCAGCACATCCGCCAGTCCAGCAGTGCGGTGGCCGAAGCCGCCGCCACGCAAGCCGGCGCCACACAGGGCATGGCTGCTGCCATGGAAGAGCTGACGGTAAGCATCTCGCAGATTTCCGAGAATGCCTCGGTTACCGAGCGCTACGCCACCGACGCCGCAGGTGCGGCGGAGCAGGGCGAGCAGCAGGTCAACACCGCGATGGCCAGCATGACTTCGCTGACTGTGGCCATCAACGAAGCGGTTGATCGCATCACCAGCCTCAACGCGCACGTCAAGGAAGTCAGCTCCATTGCCGGCACGATCAAGGAGATTGCTGATCAGACCAATCTGCTTGCGCTCAATGCCAATATCGAGGCGGCGCGGGCCGGCGAGGTCGGCAATGGCTTCGCGGTTGTGGCCGATGAAGTGCGCAAGCTTGCCGAACGCACCTCGCATGCCACGGGAGAGATCGAGCGTACCCTGTCTTCCATCCAGGGCGAGACGGAGAACGCCGTGGGCGCCATGAACAATGCCGTCGTGCAGGCTGACCAGAGTGTGCAGGAAGTCGGCCAGTCTGCCGATGTGCTCAAGAAGATTGCCGAAGGCGCGCTGCAGTCCCGCGAACTCGTTGCCGAGGTTGCCAGTGCAGCGCGTGAGCAGCAGGCTGCGAGCACCGCGCTGGCGCAGCAGGTCGAGCATATTGCCCAGGCTGCCGAAGAAACCAGTTCGAGCATGACTGAGACGGCTGCTGCAGCCAACCAGCTTGAACAGGTCGCTATCGGCCTGCATAGTTCGGTACGGCGCTTCCGCTGCTGATTCAGCAAGCAGACTGTGTCTGCGTTTCCGGGGCCAGCCCGCTTCGCGGTGAGCTGGCCTCAATTTTTACGGGCGTGGCTGGAACACCTGTGGTGTGCCGCAGCACAGCACATTCACGCCTTCGTCTGCGCCGAGGATCAGATACTCGCTGATGGCGGGAGTCTCCCCTTGTAATAAGCCATCGGCCACTCCGGCTTCGTCACGCCAGCCACCACCGCTCACTCTCCAGAGCCAGCCCAGATTGTCTGAGCCGGTCTGGCGGAATCTTTCCAGTGCAGCGCCTTCCAGCCTGCGGAAGCCGATCACGCTGGGGAAGGTGGCGTGTAGTGTGGTTTGTGGCGCAGAGAAACCCAGGCCGACGAGCAGCGTGCTGGCATCAAAATCCACCTCCAGATTGGCGGGAAGCCCGCCTGCCGGCGCTGCAGGGCCGGTTTTCAGGGGTTCAAGAGAGGGAAGGGGGCCGTGAATCATGATCGGTCTCGGTTGCACTTGGGGAGATGGGCTGCTGTTTATCGTAGCAGCTTGGGTGGCTGCCGTGCAGCGTGATAGATTGCGGGTCTCTCCTGATTTATGGAAAGAGTGGCAAGCTGCATGTCATCCGCTGCGGAAAATCTGCCTGCCTCGCGCCTGCGCGGCAGTCTGTTGGGCCTTGCCTGGGGCGATGCACTGGGTTGCCCGGTAGAATTCTGGGATACCGCCGAGGTGCGGCAGGTCTATGGCCACTATGCCGATCTGCCGATGGCGATCCCGTTTGCCCGGTTGCCTGCCCGCGAGGAGATCTGGGCGCATCTGCGGCCGCTGGGGCTGCATTCCGATGATACCCAGCAGGCGCTGGCGCTGATCCAGACCTGTCTTGCCCCCGCAGGCTGGCAGATGGATGCCTGGGCTGATCTGCTGGTGCGCGGTGACAGGCAGCATGCCTGGCGCGGCACCGGGCGATTCTTCCGGCAGGCGGTGGCAGCGTTGGGGGCTGGTGCCTCGCCGCTGCAATCCGGCTCGCCGAGCGGTGGTGTCGGGGCCGCGATGCGCATTGCGCCGCTGGGGGCGCTGTATCACGCACAGCCCGATGCGCTGGCGCGCGTGGTGCTCGAATCCAGCCTTGTTACCCATGCTGATGCGCGCGCCATTGCCAGTGCCTATGCGATTGCCGTGGCCGTTGCGCGGCTGGTCGCCGGGGAATCCGCTGCAGCGCTGCGTGCCAGCCTGCCGGGCAGCGTGCGCGATTTCGAAGTCCATCATCTGGCGCCCCGCTTTGCCGATCCCGCAGAGCATCTGGCGTTTTCCACAGCGCTCAGCGTGGCGCTTGATCCTGTGCATGCCACGCTGGAATCCAGCCGCGCAGCACTTTGTGCCCACGGCCAGCGTGCCATGCAAAGCGATATGCAGCATTCGCCATTAGGGCCAAACCATCCCTTTGCGCTGGTGGGCTGTGTGCATGCGCTGAGTGCCGCGCTGTGGTCTGGCGGGCCGTGGTTGAACAACAGCCCGGCAGAAATTCTTGCCGGGGTGATTCGCCAGGGTGGCGACACCGATACTATCGGTGCCATCACCGGCGCACTGCTCGGCGCACGTTTCGGCGCTGAGTGGGTGCCCGTGGCACGCCTGCGCGATCACACTGCACTGCAGCGCTACGCGCAGGCTCTGGTGGATCACCATCTGCCCGAAACCGCCGCAGACTTTCTCGCCCGCGAAGCTGCCTACTCGCGAGAAGAGCAGCAGTTCTCGCGGGAGTGTCTGGCGCGCTTCCAGGCCGGGCAGCAGCAACAGTAGGCGCGGATCGCGAGCTGTGCTCTAAGAAGCTGTCCATGATCTTACTGCGAAGGCGTGATTGG
>DBTS01000075.1:27335-35778 GCA_002307175.1 Rhodocyclaceae bacterium UBA1310 | reverse complement strand
CACTGACGCCTTCTCGCTACAGATCATGAACAGCTTCTAAAGCCCCAGGTCCGAAAGACCGGGATGGGTATCCGGGCGGAGCCCCAGAGGCCAGTGGAATTTGCGTTCCTCGAACTGGATTGGCAGGTCGTTGATGCTGGCGTGGCGGTGCGTCATCAGGCCGTGGTGATCAAACTCCCAGTTTTCGTTTCCGTATGAACGGTACCACTGCCCAGCCTCGTCGTGCCATTCATAGGCAAAGCGCACTGCAATGCGGTTTTCCTGCCAAGCCCAGACTTCCTTGATCAGACGATATTCCTGTTCCCTCTCCCATTTGCGCGTGAGGAATGCCACGATCTCTGCGCGTCCATGAACGAAGTCCGAGCGATTCCGCCAGGTACTGTCCGCCGAATAAGCCAGGGAGACGCGTGCCGGGTCCCGCGAATTCCAGGCATCTTCGGCGGCGCGAGCTTTCTGTGCAGCAGATTCTGCTGAAAAGGGTGGCAAGGGAGGGCGGATTGCGGATTCTGACATGGGGAGGCTCCTGTGGTGGTGTTGGCAAAACCTGAAAATAATCTAAAATATGTACAGACAGGTCTGTCTACTATCTTGCGGTAGACAGATCTGTCTGTCAAACTGTTTTCATGAGACTTCTCGATTCTTCCGTTTCCGGTGCTTCCGCCAGGGAGCGCATTCTGCATACGGCCACGCGGCTGTTCTACGAGCAGGGTATTCGTGCTACCGGTATTGATCGCATCATCGCCGAGGCTGGCGTAGCCAAAGCCTCGTTTTATCGCCAGTTTCCGTCAAAGGAAGAGTTGGTACAGGCTTTTCTGAATCATCGCCATGAAACCTGGATGGCATGGTTTGACAGTAGCCTCGTGAAACGCTGCGAAAGCGGTAAACCCTCTCTTGCGCTGATAGCCGATGTGCTTGAAGAATGGTTCTGTGACCCCGGATTTCGGGGCTGTGCCTTTATCAATTCAGTGGCTGAGGGAACCCCCAGCGAGGCTGTGGCTGACATTGCCCGGGCGCACAAAGAGGCACTCGGCACGTATCTGCGCAACTTCATCGCCACCCTGGGGCATCGCGTACCAAAGCAGACGGCCCAGGCGGTGCTGCTGATTGTGGAGGGGGCCATTGTGCGTGCGCAGATGACCGGAGAGGGCGCAGCACAGGCCGCTGTGGCGCGTGTGCTGCTCAAGAGCCTGTGAGGCGCCGAGGCGCCGTGCTGGATAGCGCAGCTTGCGGCTGCACCAAAAAAGAGGTTCATACGATTAGTGTGGGTCTCAGGCGGGGAAGCAAACTTTTCCTGAGCCCTCTGTCTTGAGCTTCTGGTCGTTCAAATGAAGCGCCTTTGTGTATGCCGCACGAGCTACCCAGGCAAGTGTTTCACCGAGCTACCATTCTTCATGCGGCGCAATTCCGCTTCGCTCCATTGTTCCCTGTCGGCGCCCTACGAAAACCGGCACGGTAGGCCAATGGCGTAGGTTGGGAAAGCCGCAGGCGTCTCCCAACGCTTTGTTGCGCCTTATCGTGCCTATTCAAGCGAAGCCCGCATACAGATCAATCTCACTCAGCGGGGGCAGGCTAAAGCCCGCGGATCACCCACACGAAAGCCTGAAGAACTCAAAAAAGAAGATTGCCACCCCGGATCAGTCTCCCGCCCGGCTTTGGTTTACCCAGCTATTGCGGCTGACTCTGCCCCGAATTGCCGGCCTTGTCTCCTGGGCTTGCGGCGAGGTTGTCGTATTCCTCGTCTCCCACGTCACCCAGATGCCCCCTCAGCGTGCCCGGCGCAGCCTTCCATTCGGTGTGGCGGGTGCCCTGGTCTACGCGAATGCCGGCGTCCCCGGTCTCTTTGTTGTGATACACCGTGTAGCGTGCCGAGCGGGTGCCAAAGCTCAGCGTCTGCAGCGGGCCTTCTTCTACATAGCGGAAGGCTTCCTGGCGCGGCGTCTCGCGTAACAGATCCTGCGCCTCGGGGTAGGCAAATTCGGTTTTGAAACGCTTCCCGCTGGGGATCAGCAGTGCATAGGCCAGCCGGTTGCCGGATGGGCTGAAAATGAAGGCGCGGGCATTTTTGCCGACAATGTCAAACGAGAAGATGGCCTCATTGATTCCATCGTCCAGTGCGTACTCCACCGTTTTTTTCTCCACCATTTTCCGGCCATTCCAGGTGGATTCGGTGTTCACGATCACGCCAGCGGGCGTGTATTCCTCTTCCAGTACATGGATGGGGCGTGGCTTGCCATCGAAAATGTCGAATGTCGAGAACTGGTGCCAGCAGCAACCACTCTTGGTCATGGTGTTGAGCTGATGCCGGGCGGCATCCACCCCGAACATCCCGCAGTAGTTCTGCGCCAGTTGCGAGAAGTCCTCAGAGTACGTGAAGTGCGTCGGGTCACGTGGATCGCCCAGGTAGATCTGGAACGAAGGCCCGTGGTAACAGCTGTTCTGCCCATCCATGATTGCCAGATCTTTCACCCCGTCGAAATTCACATCCTCGAACATGATCACGCTCTGCTCGCCGTAGGGCAGCTGCCGCACATTGGCGAGCGCCTTGCCCTCATGCAGATCCAGCGTCAGCTCTTCAGATTCCACGCGGATCAGCTGTCTGTTATCGCTCTTGCGATGGATCGTGATCACGCCGGGGCTGAAAACATCTTCCGGCTGATCGCGGCGGATCTTGCCGTAGAGATCCGGGGAAAGGTCGATGCGGTAGATATCCGCCAGCGCATCCATAGCTGGCAGGCAGAGAAGCGCGGCACAGACAAATGCGCGCAGGTGGAGCAGGGGAGAAAACGGGAGCATGGAGATTAGCCGTGACAGGTTCAGGGTTTGGATTCTCATCCGGCTCAATAATTCCCGCCACTACCCAATCAGGTGTTTTGGGCGGGAGTGGCTGACTAGCGGGTGGCCGGCAAACCGGCATGGCGTTGTGCAGCGGGCACAATTCGTTGCACAATGCAGTTATACATTATGAGCAGGTCCCACGATAGAGCGGAGGAACCCGGTTTGGCTGAAAGAAGCTTTGCGGCGTTGGTGTTCGACATGGATGGCGTCATCCTGCAATCGAATGAACTCAAGCATCAGGCCCTGTTGCGCCTGTTTGCCGATTTCCCCGAAGATCTGCCCGCAATTGCGGTCTACAACCGCAGTGCCGGAGGTGTGCCGCGCCAGCGCAAGTTCGAGCATATCTGGCGGGAAATCCTGTGCCTGTGCTATGGCCCGGAACTCGAAGAGCAATTCACCACGCGCTATGCCGAGCTGCTCGAAGAAGGCCTGCGCAAAGTGCCCCTGGTCGAGGGTATCGAAAGTTTTCTCGGCTCCACACCTATCCCCAAATACGTCAGCTCCGCCGCGCCGCAGGAAGAAGTCGAACACCAGCTCACCAGCCGCCAGCTGCGCCAGCACTTCAGCGCCGTATTCGGCGCACCCACCGAGAAGGCCGACGCCCTGCGCGAAGTGATCCGCCGCCAGGGCTGCGCGCCGCAGCAGGTGCTCTTCCTCGGCGATGCCCGCGCCGATTACGAAGCCGCCCAGGCCGCCGGCACCGCCTTTGTCGGCGTCGTGCGCGAATGCAACAACTTCGAAGGCCTGCGCTGCACTACGCTCACCGATTTTCGCAATGCGCTGCTGGTTGGGGCTGTGTGATATAGCAAATGCAGTTCTTGTTTCGGATTCGTCCGACTTCAGTGAGGGGATGTTTTCATGCCTTCAGCCACAGCCAGGCGTGGTGAGTGCTCAGGGGTGCGCGGAGAGAGCGAAGCGAATTCCGCCGGACACAGATCGCCCAATCTGGCGGGCAGGGATGTTAACTTGCTATTGTCATGAAAGAGCTTTTCGAAGCTGACTCCAAAATTGGGTTCGGTGTGTCCCCGCTCAGCAGGCTGCGACGGAAATCGCTTCGCTCCCTCCGCCCTGCAGTATCGGCCCTGCGCTGGCGCCTGCAGAAGCGATTTGCGATCCACACTAAAGTCGGATGAACCTTAAAACGCGGTGCGAAGGTATGTTAATGGCGTAGGTTGGGAAAGCCGAAGGCGCCTCCCAACGGTTTTTGGTGGTGGGGCACACCACCCCGCTGTTCCTCCGCGCTACAGCTGATTCGCTGTAGCGATGGCTGGGGCAGGAAGTCGGATTTGCCAGAGAGGCTCCTCGAAAAGCGTTGGGTGACGCCTACGGCTTACCCCACCTACATTATTGGCATACCAACCGGTTTGCGTAAGGCGCGGCGAAGCCGGAGCAATGGGGCAAAGCGGAATTGCGACGGTCGATCCTCCGCCGGAGGGTGCAAACTTGGGCGTTGCCCTGAAATTTCATCGGCAATGCACGCATCGCCATTCCTCAGTGACCTCACTTGCCTGACGCCAGATGTCCCTGAAGCAGACCAATTTCTCCTCGGCATGATGTCCGTGAGCCCGAGTACGGAACTGGCTTGGCGAGGTATCAGGTGTTCGGACTTCGGCTAAGTGGCAGAGGACGGAGTGAATCTTTGCAGCAATGCCTTATGAGTTCGTGCAGACTTTTGAGTGGCCTGCCATGCCAATGATGCCACTGTGTGATCTTGATCACATCTCAACCTGAATATTGAGGTCTATAGTTGCCATACTACGCAATGGTTTGGTTTTTGTTTGGCAGCATTCGGCCAGAAACAGCCGCTCAGACTTGCTGCCGCAAAATGCATTCCGTTACACACAAGTTCATTGATATCGCTAAAGTTTTTAATAAACAACAGGTAAGGTGTTGTTGTTATTTTTGATGCTTCTCTGTCTGTGTCTTGCAAAAACAAGCACTTTCTCAGGTTCAAACTATGCATTATGAGTTGTGTGTAACGGTATGCGCAAAATGGCCCATCAGGAGTTTTTGCGTGCTTTTGTGCCATAGTAATTGGCTACTGCTTTTTCTCATTTAGTAGTGCCAGAAACTGCCAGAATTTAACGGACATGCAGGCTAAAAGAAGTTTTATGTGATATTCGAAATGAATTGTTATATGGCAGCGGAATTGATGTCGAAATTTATAATAGGAGAATCCTTTGGCATATCAAGCAACGGTAATACCAGTGATGATCGCCTCTCCTGGAGATGTATTTGAGGAACGTGAGGTCATTAGAGAAGTGGTTTATACGTGGAATTACATAAACTCAACGAAATACGGGGTTGTGTTAATGCCAGCCGCTTGGGAAACGCATTCTTCACCAGAATTGGGGTCACGTGCCCAAGAGCTAATAAACAGCCGCGTATTGAAAGATTGCGACTTATTGATTGGAGTTTTTTGGACCCGACTTGGAACTCCCACAGGTGAGTCCAAAAGCGGGACTGTCGAAGAAATCGAAAAGCACATAAAGGCAGAAAAACCTGCCATGATTTATTTCTCATCAAAACCAGTGGCTCCACAAAGCATTGATTCAAAACAGTACCAAGCTCTCCAAGAATTCAAAGAAAAATGCAAAAACCTGGGGCTTATTGAGGAGTTTGAAAACACGATTGACTTCAAAGACAAAATCAGTCGCCAACTTCAACTCTGCATTCACCAAAACTCCTATCTTCAAAGCTTATGCGAAAGCAAATCAGAAACTGCAAAAGACGTTGATTTGGAAGTCACGTACGTAAAAACAAAAAATCAAGAGCTATCGGAAGAGGCGCAGGTTCTGTTAAAAGCGGCCTCCAAGGATACGCACGGAACAATTCTGAAAATTGCTGTTCTAGGAGGCCGGTTTATCCAAGCAGGCGGGACATCGTTTGGCGGTCAAGGGGGCAGGGAAAGCGCTCGTTGGGAGTACGCACTTAATGAGTTAGTTGATCGCAATTTCGTTATTGAACGAGGTCACAAAGGTGAGGTCTTTGAGCTTACCCATGAAGGCTGGGCACTCGCAGACACACTTTCTGAGGATCTCTAACCATGCAATCGAGCGGGATAGCCGCAAGCATCCGCTCCGGATGCCCCTCACTATCTCGTTGAACGCATTTCGTTAAACACAACTCCATTGGCATCACAAAATTCTTTAATAAACACCGAGTAATGTATTGTCATTGTTTTTGATGCTTCTCTGTCTGTATCTTGCAATAGCAAGCACTTACGTAGGTTTGAACTATGCATTATGAGTTGTGTGTAACGGTATGCTTCTAACCCGGCAGTCGAGCGGACCTGTGCGAAATGCCACGCAGGCTCCTCACTTCCACGTTAGACCTTGATTTATGACACATAAGCTAGCGACCGTCGCCATATTCGAGCGACTTCTCGATGTTGGGCAACGCGCCATCGCCACTCAAGAACTTGCCGATCAGGGTGAGGGGGCTCTGCCAATCCTTGAGTCATTGTTTTCTGGCACAGCAAAGAACCAATGGGGCGTTCCGTATCGCCAACTCGGCACGCCCTTTGATTGTGCTTTGGTAGCTGCAGCTCGCCTCGGATCGACTGCAATCCCGCTTGAGGGATATTTGAGAGCAGCGGTTCAGAGCGGCCATCCCTACGCTGCGCAGGCACTCGCTGCTCTGGGCACGTTGAAGGATGAATCAATTGCAGCCTTGGCTTCGCAACTCGAAACGGATCACTTGCTTGCAACCGAAGCCGCAATTGCGCTCGTTTGCACGAACAACACCCATCACTCATCAGTCAAAGAGGCAATAGCGCGTTCAGCCGCAGCAGCAACTGCACTTCAATGGGCCGAAAAACATGCCCAGCATAAGTAACACCAAAGATCGTCCACAGTACCGGCCTAACCCGGTAGTCGAGGTGGACGGCCACAAGCTGCCCTACGCTTAGCTTCGGTCGCCCTCACTTCTACGTTCAAACGTCTGCTTTCCAAAAGCCTGACCGTCCGCAAGAGCCGATAGCAGCCATCATTGATACAAAATCAGGTCGGTGTTTTCCACAGACAGTCGAATATCAACCCACACTCATTTCGCTTGCCTGCCCTCACGCCCCGCCACATGTTGGCCGTTGCCTTCCTGAATCATTCTATCCAGCTCAATCCGTCTCAGGTTTCTCTGAAAAATGTCCGCAATGACAGACATTATCAACTTAATGTCCGTGATTGCGGACTTGCTATTTCAGCCGGGAATGCTAGATTGTCTGTAATGACAGACATTAACGGCGTTAAGACTGAGATTGCGGACATGAAGCGAGATGAAACCCCTTTGTTGTCGCCCGCCCGGGTGATGGAGGCGCGTGAGCTTGGCGAAAAGCTGGCCCGGTTGCGCAAGGCACGGCGGCTGCGGCAGGCCGATGCGGCCCTACGTGCCGGGCTGGCACGTTCGACGGCCGCCCTCATTGAAAAAGGCGATCTGGGCCGCACACAGGCGCAAATCCTGCGTTATCTGGAGGCTATTGCGCCGGGTGTGACGCTCTTGAGCCTGCTACAGGAGTCTGATCCTTCGCTGGCTGCGCTGAGTGCTCGCGAGCTCACCCGGCGTGTTCGGCCACTCGGCAAGGCTGAGTTGGACGAACTGGATTTCTGATGCCGGCCAAAGACTGCAAGCTTGCTGTTTTTGCCTGGACACCTGGGCGTGAGTTTTCCCCTGCAGGGCTTTTGACGCTGTCAGAAACGGTCGGTGCCAACCCGCAGAATCGGGAACTCAGCTCACGCTTTGCGTATGGCCTGGGCTACCTGGCACGCACGGAGTCCGTTGAAGTGGACCCCGTCAGTTTGAGCCTGCGTGATCGGGATGCCATTCGAGGCCAGGCACTTTTTCCCGTGAACGGTCTGGGCGAGTTCGGCGGCATTCGGGACGCTGCACCGGATGCATGGGGCCGTCGTGTTATCGAGGCACGTCGCAGGGTGCCTGCCAACACCTTGTCCGAAGCGGAATATCTGTTGGCCGCCGGGGGTGACCGCGTTGGCGCGCTGGATGTCAGGCGCGATATCAGGTGCCCTGATTCACCCTCGGCCAGCGACCTGCAATCCCTTGACTATGCATTGCAGGCGGCAGAAGCGGTGGAAAGCGGTCTGCCTGTCCCGGCGCACCTGGAACCATTCCTCGGGGCAGGGCCGTCCGCTGGCGGCGCGCGTCCGAAAGCATCCGTACGCGATGAGCATGGGGCGTTATGGCTGGCGAAATTTCCCGCCAGAGGTGATGTCTTTGACGTTGCCCGAGCGGAAACGTGCACGCTGGAGCTGGCCCGCCGCTGCGGACTGACGGTGCCGCAGGTGCGCTATATCAGGGTCGGGCACAAGCCGGTGATGCTGATCCGCCGTTTTGACCGGTACTGGGCGTTGCCGGGCCTGCTTCCGGATGCGGGAATTATCATGCATGAGAGCCAGCCGGGGGATAGCCTCGTCGAAGGCCGGCTGCCATTGGTGAGCGGGCTGACGCTCGTGGACTGTACTGAATTCGAGTCGCGAACCAAGGGTTATCATGATCTGGCTGCTGCCATTCGCAAGTACGTGCACACGGACTTCATTACGGCCAACTGCGAAGAGTTATTTGCACGCATGGTGTTCAACATCTTTGTCAGCAACGA
>DBTS01000075.1:26637-27092 GCA_002307175.1 Rhodocyclaceae bacterium UBA1310 | reverse complement strand
TGTTCAACATCTTTGTCAGCAACGATGATGACCATCTGCGTAACCATGCCTTTGTGCGCGACCCCTGGTCAGGTGGCTGGAGGCTGAGCCCCTTGTATGACGTGGTGCCGCGACCGGGGGTGGCGTACGAGCGCCAACTCCACCTGGAAGTTGGTGCCCAGGGCAAGCTTGCCACCCTGGATAACGCGTTGAGCTATTTTTCCGCGTTCGTTCCGGAACGTGCGTACGCCATGAGCATTATCCGGCGTATCTGGCGCGAGTTGCGCGAGTGGAAGACCTGCTTCGGGGCCAATGGTGCTGAAGGCCCGCTGCTGGATCAACTGGCAGGCGCTTTCCGGAAGCTGGAAGATATCGCTTCACCGGAACTGGTCAAAGCGATTCGCAAAGGGCTATGAAAAGCAGGGGGCTGCCCCATTCCCCTTAGAAGCTTTTCACGATCTGTAGCGAGAAGGCGT
>DBTS01000075.1:0-26281 GCA_002307175.1 Rhodocyclaceae bacterium UBA1310 | reverse complement strand
AGTAAGATCATGAACAGCTTCTTACTCCACCAAGCCCTTCCGCTTCACTTCCCGCACCAGTTCCATCGCTCTGTCCGCAATCGGTTTGGGCAGCTTCTTCCAGTTGGCGTCGTATTCCAGGTGGTATCTGTCGTCTTCATTGCCGGCGGGGTAGTAGGCGCTTACCTTGTTCTTAATGTATTTGGCATGAATGCGGTGTTCGGTGCTGTAGACGATCACTTTCAGGGGTTTGGCGTCAAGCCCGTCGCTGGCGCCGAAGTAGGTGAGGTAGAACTCGGGTGTGCCGTCGTGGTCGGCATCATCGACGATGCAGTAGGGGTAGAGGAATTCGGGCCAGTAGACTTCGTTGCCGAAATCCTTGAATGAGGCGATGGGGATGGTGCCCCCGTGGTCTTCCAGAACGATATCGGCGTACAGGTTGTGTACCGAGGGCTGATCGTGCAGGCCGGGCTGCTTTTCTTCCTTCACGAAGGTCCAGTAGTAGCTGCCCCAAGAGGAATCGGCGTGCACGATCATGGTGTAGTTGGTCTTGGCGTCGCCGTAGTTTTCAACGAACTCGCGGTACTTCTCCGCATCTTTCTTGTAGATGCGTTCGACCTTGAGCCATTCTTTCGGCTCAGGCAGGGCTGAAATGGCCGGGGCGAGCCAGGCGGCGAGGAGTAATGTGCAGAGAATGTATTTCATCTTCATTCCAGAAGCCCTTCATGGTCTGACGGCGAGGCCGTGATCAGGGGTCATGTGCTACGCATGGCTGGCGGTCTTTCGCGGCAGATTCAGCGTCGCTTCTCCCGCGTCATGGGGCGCCCACGATACAGGCTTCCAAACGTAATCCGAAGTGTAGCCGGATGAACGACAGGCCCGGCGTGCCGAAGCTTCGCCGGGGTGCCGCGCGGTTCAGCCCAGTGCGGGGAAGGGCTTGTGGCGCTTTTTGCCGATGATCAGGAACACCGGGAATTCGCGTGGCACGCCGGCCACTTCCTTGCGCACGATGTAGCCCGTGGTGGAGAGTGTGACGTCGAGCTGGATGTCGCGGAAAATGCTCTCGATCTCGCTGCGTGCGAAGCCGTTGTGCGGCACGACTTCGCGGCTGTGGAAGGAGCCGTCTTCGCTATCCAGATCGCACAGGCACAGGTAGCCATCGGCAGCGAGTGCATGGCTGAGGGCTTCGAGCTGGGCGCGGTGGTCTTCGATGTGGTGCAGCGTCATGAGGCTGCAGATCACGTTGTAGGGGCCGGTGAGCGGGTTTTGCGAGAGATCCAGTGTGCCGGCGTTGCTGGCGCCACTGGCGGCAATTTTCTTGTGCACTTCTTCAAGCATGCCGGCGGAAGTGTCGGCAAAGCTGATGTGGCCGACTTCGCTGAGGAAGTTGAAGCCAAGCAGACCGGTGCCACAGCCAAATTCAAGCAGACGCATCTGCGCACCCAGTGGCACATGCTGGCGGATCAGGCCGGCAATGGCATTGGCACGCTCCACGCGGTCGCGATTGGCATCCCAGGTGGCCGAGTGAACATCGAAGTAGTTTTCCATGAGATCGCTAAATCCTTTAGAGGGAGAAACCACCGTGCCGAACGATGATGGGTATCGACATCATCATCCTAGCCGATCTGGCGGTGGAGGGGTAAGCAAACTGCCAGGCAGATCATAGGCACTGCTTCAGAAACCAGCGGTCTGTCTGCAGCAGCGCCCTTGCATGGTTGCGCAGCGCTACGCCGGGCAGCGCCAGTGTGTCGGGGGCGACGGCGGCCTGCTGCCAGGCCAGCCGGTAGGCGTCGGCCACCGAGTGCGGGCGGCGCTGCACGAGAAAATGCAGCATGGTGCCGTAGTGGGCCACCAGTTCGGCACCATAGCGCTGTTGCCATTCGCGCAGGAGGGCGACGATGAACTGGCTGTTGCCGCGACAGGCGCCAAACCAGTTGAGGTAGGCCGGTGTTTCGTAGCCGTTCGCGCCAGGCATCAGCAGCAGGGCCTGGGTGTCATGGCTGGGCGTGTGCCATTCAAGATGGTGCAGGCCATGGATCGGCAGGGTGAGTGGCTCGGCACAGTGGGCAAGCTCCCATTCGAAGCACCAGCGGTCCAGATCGAGCAGATCGGCGCTGCCGCTGGCGGCGAGAAAGGCCATGGCGTCCTCCGCTTGTGGCGCCGTGCCGAAGAGTGCGGCAGTCTCGTTGAGTTCCGGGCCAATGCATTCCTCGATGGGCGGCGCCTCTTCCTGCGGCAGTTCGCCGCACAACAGCTCCACATCCAGCCCATCAGCTGCGGCAATGATGGCGGCCGGGCTGTCGTCGCGCCGGGTGTCGCGGCATTCCTGGGCGAATTCATGGCGACTGAAGAGATCGGCTTCGGCCACCTGCCTGGGCCAGGATTCGCTTTCGCGGGCGAATGCGAGTGTGGTGAGTACCGGCCAGCGGCCCGTCTCGCCGAGCATTGCGCGGGCATATTCCCAGCAGGTCAGCGCATCGGTGCCAACTTCGAGCGCAAAAACCGTCGCGGCACTCTCCGGCACGCGGGCGGCAGCGATACGGTGGTTTGCCAGCGGGGTGTCGCGGAAGAGCGCGTCGAGTTCCTGAAGCGATTGAATCATGGGCTGGGCGGCGGGGCTTCCATGACAGGGGAGTTTAGCTGAATTCCCCTTCTCGCGGAATGGCCTGGCAGAGTTCTGCTGGTTTTGTGCTGAACTGGCTGTATTTCTGTTGCTACATGCTTTCATCCTCGGATCAGCCCTGCCGCCGGGATTTGTAGAGATTTGCAAAAAACAGTTCATGCAATTGTCACGACAGGGGTTCTCGTATATCTTGACAATGTGCTCCGCAGAGGACTGACGCTGGAGGTTTCCGGGGCTATAACGCAGTATCAGCACAGCAAAGGAGGCTACCGTGAACATCGACTTTACCGGACCAGCCATGCCCCTGTCGGATGGAGGGGTTTCCTACCGCGCGGTGTGTGACGGGCAGAAAATCGCCTGTTGGTTCTCCTGGGAAGCGCTACAGGATGTGGACCCTCACCGCACCCAGCTTGCACCGATGGAGCAGTTTGAAGCGAGCCGCGATCAGTTGCTTGGCATGGCGCGCCAGAAGATCGAGCAGGGCTCGGTGATCAATGGTGTGGTGGAGATTACGCTGGAGGATTTCGTCCACTAGCAGGCGGCGGGCAGCCGCAGAGCCCCCTACCTTTCACGGGTGCGCTTTGCGGATGTCGGCGTGTGTCAGCGCCTCTCGCAGCCACAGACCGGCGCGCCCCAACGGATGCGCCCGATGCCACCACAACCCAAGCTGCAGGCTTGGCTGGCCGAGCGCTTTCGCTGCGTGAAGGCGCACAACTTCGCGGTTTTTTAGCGGGGCGGCAAGCAATACTTCGGGCACCGAGGCCCAGCCGAGGCCTTTTTTCACAATCTCCAGCATTGCCTGATCGCCTTCCACCCACCACACCTGCGTCGAGATGCGGAAACGCGAGCGTTCCGGGCCGGTACCATGCCCGGTGGCAAGGATCTGGCGTTGCCCCTGCAGCGTCTCGCGTGTCACCTGGCGCATGCCGGCGAGGGGATGGTGTGGTGCCACCACGAGTGGCAGGCCTACCCGCCCCAGCGAATGGCAGCACAGTTCCTCCCTTGGCAGCTGTGGCTCATAGCCGATGCCGAGTTGTGCGCGGCCGGAAAGCAGCATCTCCACGAGGTCTTCCATGAGTGGAAACAGCAGTTCGAGTTCCACCTGTGGAAACTGCAGCGCAAAGGCTTCAAGAATGCCACCCAGCCAGGGCAGTTGTGAATCATCGTCGATGGCGAGCGTGAGCTTGGGCTCCACGCCGGTTGCGAGTTCGCCCGCGTAGGCGGTGAGGGCTTCACATTGGCCGAGGATCTGGCGGGCCTGCCGCAGAATCTGTTCGCCTGCCGGGGTGAGGCGCGGATAGCGACCGCCGCGCTCAAACAAGGTGATGTCGAGGTCGGTTTCCAGATTGGCGATGGCGGTGCTGACGACCGATTGGGCCTTGCCCAGCCGGCGTGCTGCTGCCGAGAAAGAGCCAGTATCCGCCGCTGCCTGCAGGGTCAGGAGTTGCTCGAGGCTCAGGGGCATGATTCTGATCCATCTGTTGAATAGATGGATTGTAACTTGATCTATTGGTCAATTCCCCTAAAATGCGGGCACGTTTTGTGTTGTCGAAAGAGTTGCATCATGCGTACAAAGGCAGACCGCATCCGTCACGCCGTGGGGTTTGAAGTGCTGGGAGTCCTGATCTGCTCGCCCCTGGCAAGCTGGCTGCTGGGGGCCTCGCTGGGGCACGTCAGCGTGCTCACGGTGCTGCTGGCCACGTGTGCGATGGTGTGGAACTACGTCTACAACCTTGGTGTGGACAAACTCATGGCGCGTTATCTGCGGCGGCTGGACAAAACCTTCTGGGAGCGCGTGGTGCACTCCCTTGGCTTCGAAGCTGGCTTCCTGCTCGTGTCGCTGCCGCTGGCGGCATGGTGGATGGACATGAGCGTGCTCACCGCATTCCTGCTCGATCTCGGCGTGGCCGTGTTTTACATGGTGTACGCCTTCCTCTACAACCTTGCCTACGACAGGCTGTTTCCGGTGGTATTGGCTGAGAGCCTGTAATCAGGCGTGCACATCGGCGCGTGGCAGGCGCACACAGACCCATAGTCCAGTCTCTGCAGGGGCATCGTTGAGACTGATGCTGCCGGCGTGAAGTTCGGCGATGCGCAGGGCAATCGACAGTCCTAGGCCGCTGCCGGGCTGGCCGGAGCCGAGAATGCGATGAAAGCGATCGAAAACGCGCTGACGTTCTTCTGGTGCAATGCCGGGGCCGTTGTCGATCACGTCGATGCAGGCGGAATCCCCTTCGCAGCGTATGCGCACGCGGATTTCGCTGCCGGCAGGGCTGTAGCGGATGGCGTTGTCGAGCAGGTTGCGCCACAGGATACGGAGCAGTCCGTCGTTGCCGTGGATGACGGGTGCTTCGCCTTCTTCGAGGACCAGCTCGATCTGGCGGTCCAGCGCCGTCTGGGCGATATCCCCAAGCGATTCTGAAATTTGCCCGCGCAACTCGATGGAGCCGGCGGCAGTTTGTTGGCTGATATCCAGGCGTGCCAGGGTGAGCAGCTGTTCAATCAGGCGGCTGGCATGGTCGCAGGCCCGCAGCACCTGTTGCAGGGCATGCGTTCGTTCGGTGTGTTCCTTGCTGGCTGCAGCCACCTGGGCCTGGGCGCGGATTGCGGCAAGTGGTGTGCGCAGTTCGTGCGCGGCATCTGCAGTGAAGCGGCGCGTGTCATCCAGCGAGGTTTCTATGCGGGAGAAGAGCAGATTCAGTTGTTCGACGAGTGGTCGTACCTCGTATGGTGCCTCGGTGATATCCATGCGATCCAGGCGCTGTGGTTCGCGGGCAGCTACCGCAGTGGCGACCCGGTCCAGTGGCCGCAGACCGGCGCCGACAGCCAGCCATAGCAGCGCGGCCAGCACGGTCAGGGCAACGCCAAGGGGCGCCAGCATATGCCCGATTACGTCGCGCAGCAGATGTTCGCGTGTGCGATTCATTTCGCCAACCTGGATCAGGTTCTCATGGGCCTGATCCCAGGTGGTGAATACACGCCACTGCTCGTCATTCACTGTGCGGTCGGCAAAGCCTTCAACATTGTTGCCCAGGGGGCGTGCCGGGGCGTTGCTGGATTGCCAGGCCAGCGTTTGTCCGGCATGCCAGATCTGGAATGCCGCACTGCGTGCGCTGCTGTGCAGGGTGGGGAGCTTGGTGGCATCGTTCGTGATCATGCCTTGCGCATTCTTGGCAGCCAGAAGATTGGCGGTTTGCACGAGATGCGCGTCGAGAAGCTCGCCGAGTTCCACGTAGGTCACGGCATAACTTCCCACCAGAGTGAAAACGCCGATTGCCAGCAATGCCGCGATAAACAGCGCCACAAGGCGTGCTTTCAGGGAAAGTGTCATGCAGACTCCCGTGGCAGCATGTAGCCGACGCCGCGCACCGTGCGAATGCGCTCGGCACCGATCTTGCGGCGTAGATGGTGGATGAATACCTCGATGGTGTTGCTGCCGACTTCCTCGCCCCAGGCATACATCTGCTGTTCAAGTTGCGGGCGTGATAGCACGCGGCCGGCATTGAGGGCGAGCAGGTGCAGCAGATTGAATTCATGCGCCGAGAGGCTGACATCTTCTCCCGCGAGTGAGACACAGCGTGCCACCGGATCAATCAGCAGATCGCCCACCCGCAGGCATGGGTCCGCTGCCCCTGCCGAGCGCCGTAGCAGGGCACGCAGGCGGGCAGCAAGCTCACCCATGTCGAAGGGCTTGACGAGATAGTCGTCAGCGCCGGCATCCAGCCCCTTGATGCGGTCTTCCACATTGTCGCGTGCGGTGAGGATCAGCACCGGCAGGCGCCCACCGCGCTGGCGCAGGGCGGTGAGCACTTCCAGGCCGCTACGGCGCGGCAGCCCCAGATCCAGCACCATTGCGGAGAATTCCTCGTTCTGCAGTGCCAGCTCTGCTGCCACGCCATCCTGTACCCAGTCGGCGCTGAAGCCCCCTTGGCGCAGGCTGGCATGCAGGGCATCGCCCAGAACAGGATGGTCTTCAACAATCAGGATACGCATTACAGTGATACAGCATGTCAGTCATTGTCGGAAGTTTGCACCGAAGTGCTGAAGACCTGCAACACAGCCGGATGGGTCCAGCCGTAGCCCACCCAGAATCCCAGCACGGCGAGCAGCACGAGGATGCCAATGGCTCGACGCGTACCACTGATGCCTTCGCTGCGCGCCCCCTTCTTGAAGCCGCTGAACATGGCGCGAACCAGATTTTCGCGGTGCAGATAGCTGCTCACCACGACACCGGCAAGGTGCACGCAGACGATCCCGAACATGATGTTGGCGATTACCGCATGCACATCGCCGAGCCAGTGCGGCCCGATGTGATTGAACTTGAGCAGGCCAAGGCAGGGGACCAGCAGCCCCAGACCGATCAGGCCGAGGATCGCCAACGCGCCGGCCGGATTGTGCCCGGCGTGATGCTCGGGGGTTTTTGCCAGCAGTGACTGCAGATAGCTTTTCACCTGCTGGGGGCCTTTTACAAACGAGGCAAAACGGGCATGACGCGTGCCGGCGAAGCCCCAGATCACGCGGAAGATGATCAGGCCCAGCACGGTGATGCCGAACATCACATGAATCGGGCGCAGCTCCCTGCCTTCCGATGTGAAATAGGCGCCCAGAAAGGATAGGGCGAGGGACCAGTGAAAGATGCGGGTTGGCAGGTCCCATACCTTCACGTTTTCGTTGTTCTGACTCATTGCAGGCTCTCCATGGGGTTGGGGGCTTGCCCGCCGGAGCGGGTTCCGCCCGGTCGAGATGTCTGTAGTAGTGGCAAGTCCATGGCGCGCAGTGTGCAGTAGACTTCCTTAAGGAATGCTTAACGCTGCGGTCTTCCACTACGAATGGGTTGGCACCGTGTGGAGCTTCCTCGTCAGCCCGCGTCTTGGCATCGCCCTTGTGCCAGAGGAGCCCTGCTGGGTTACCGCACCCGCCCAGGCTTGCCTGCCACAGTGGGCGGCACTTGAGGGCTGGGCTGCCGCAGCGCAAAACGGTAATGCGCTGACCGTGCAGGGGCGTTATTGTGTGGCGGTGGTGGTGGCCGATTCGCTCTCGCTGGGTGTGCAGGTGGTGGGTTGGGGGGCGGGTTTTCCCGCTTTGCCCGGCGCCGCTGTCACTCTGGCTAGGCGCTGGCGGGCATCGCAGGCCAGCTTGCTGTCCTTGCCGAAGCCACTTTCCAGAATGTCCAGCGCCTGCCGGGCCGTGGCAATCGCCTTGGCGTGCTGGCCCTGGGCTGCATAGACCTCGGCCAGTGCCAGCATCGGAATCCCCGTGTACTTGGTGTGATCGGCCCCGGCCTTGCCGATCAGGCTGATCTCGGTCTGGTACTCGCGGGCTGCATCGGCATACTGCGCCTGCATGAAATAGCATTGGGCGAGTGCCTGATGCATCAGTTCAATGCCGGGGGCGTCAGCCCCGTCAGTGCGGGTCTTGATGGCGATCAGGCGCTGTATCCAGGGTACTGCCGCAGCAAAGCGCTGCTGCTCACGGTAGAAATTCACCAGATCTATGATCCTGCTCTGGGTGGCCGGATTGTCTTCGCCATGCAATGCAATGAACAGCGGGATCAGGCGCAGATAGGCGGCTTCCAGATTGGCGGGTTTGTTCTGCGCGGCATAGATCGTGGTCAGCAGGGTCAAGGGGTCTTCGATGAGCGGGTCATCGGGGCCGCGCTGTTGTTCCACCAGGGTGATGGCCTGCTGGCTGCGTTGCGCTGCCTGCGCGTAGTCCTGCGCTTCAAGGAAGGCCTGAGCCTCGTCACCGAGCTGCCCGACGCGCTCCATCAGATCAGGCGACTGGGCGGTTGCGGTCGGGTCCGCCGGATCTGCATGGGCCGGCAGCGAAAGGCTCCAGGCGAGACTGAGGGCCAGTACAAAGGGCAGTGCGCGGGCCAGGGGCGACGTAGCGGGGCGGGAAAAAAATGCTTTCATACACTCCAACAGTTCGGCAGGCCTCCGCCCGGAACAGTTCCGATGGCAGATCGGGCTGCGCGGATTGTAAGGGGGAATTTCCCTGTTTGGGCAAACTGTCGGTTGCCGTCCGCCGTGTATTGTGAGGATACAGGGCAGACTTCCGGCAGCCGGATTGACCGGAGGGCGGATTCCTGCGGCCTTCCTGCGCACGGCCTGCTATGCTGATGGCGCAGTGTTGTGCAAACGTAATGCAGGCCGGGCACGCCCGGCACGCAGCGTGAGCCGGAGAATGCTGCCGTGCCGTTTCAGTGCTTTGCACAGGGGCCGCGCTTCTTCCGCCATTCCGCCGGAATCCTGTACCCAAGGCGGTCAGGATGATGGAAAATGGCAAGTGGGAGAGGCGCTTGCTGCTTTTCCTGGTGACGCGCCGCTGAAGCGTACTGAATAATCGCCTGAACCAGATCTTGCTGCAGTTTGCGGGAGCTGGCCGACTCGTTAGTTCTTCGAGTAAGACAATGCCAAACAGTGCTTTCCTCCTCAATACGCCCACTCGCGTGAGCGACATTTCCGCAATTCGTGGTCAATGGTTCGTGGTGGCCGAGGTTCCCTACCGGATTCCGCTGGCCTGGCTGTGCATGTTCGATGAATCCGATCTGCGGCCCTGCACGCTCACGTTTTCCAACCCGCAGATCATCAATGGCGAGCAGAAGTATCTGCTTGGCAAATATTCCTTCCTCAATCCGAGCACCTCGGTCAAGGAAGCCAAGGAGCGTCTGGCGCGCTCGCGCCCGGTATTCGAGATTCTCGCCGGGGATGCGGAAATTGGAGGTCTGCATTGGCGTGAAGCCATGGCTGCACTGGATACCCTCAAGCTTGACTTCCTGACCATTGACGCCACCGAAGTGCTGCTGCTTGATGATGTCAAGCTCAGTACCGAAGCGCTTGCCTCCGCCGTTGGCTTTGGCGCCCCTTCGCTGGAAGCCAAGCAGCGTCTGGCGCGGATCAACCCGCATGTGGGGGCTGATCTCAACCGGGCCGCGCTGGCGGCGGGTATTTTGCCTGCCAATGCCTTCCAGCGCTGGGAGCGCTCGCCCGAGGAGGCGCGTGCCTGGCTCGATCTGCTGGCGCAGCTGGATACCTGCAACCTCGTGCAGACCGATACCGGCTACGAGGCGATTCCGCTCGCGCCGGGCTACCTGCCGCAGCCTGCTGCTGCAGTTGCAAAAACAACCACGCCTGCCGCATCCGCACCCGCAGCGCCCGTTTCACCTGCGCCAGTCCAGACTGCTGTGCAGCAGGAAACCCGCACCCAGGCAAAGCCGGCAGCCCCGGCCCCGCAAGTTGTGCCCACACCTCAGCCCAGGGCACCTGCTGCGCCTGCACCCAAGCCTCCGGTGGCGGAAATCAGGCCTGCACCGGCAGCTCCCAAGCCTGTTCCGGCACCGCAGATCCAGGCGCCCGCTGCCCCTGCCGCGCCTCTGCCGGTGCTTACGCCGCTCAGTGTGAAACCGTTGGCTGCCAAACTGCCACAGGCGCTGTCCCCTGTGCTGGATCTCGAACTGGATCTGGCCGCGCCGTCGCCGCAACTGGCTGACGTTGCAGCGCCGGGCGTTGATGAGTTGAAGCCGGTGGAAGCTTCACCTGCGGCTTCACTCGTGCTTGATCTTGACCTTGATCTGGACATGGGTGACCCGCAACAGGAGTCGGTAGTGCCTGCATCCGTGAGCGCGCCTGCAGTGGAGCTGGTACTGGCAAAACCCGTTGAACTGCCGGCTGCGCTGGATCTTGATCTGGATTTCCCCGAGCCTGTCGGGCCAGGTCCTGCATTGCCGCAGGGGGTCTCATTTGCCCCAGCGGGTGCTGAAGAGAGCCTGCCGCCCGAGGCTGCCCCTGTGCAGCCGGTGTCAGAAGTGGCTGAGGAAGCTCCTCTGGCGATTCTCGAAACGCTGCCTGCAATCGAGGTACAGCTTCCGCCTGCAGCTGAGCCCGAGCCTAAGGCTGAGCCTGTGTCCGCTATGGCAGATGTTGTGGTGCCTTCTGAGGTGCATGCCAGTGTGCAGCCCGAAGCCGAGCCGGCCAAGGTGTTGCTGGAGATCGAAATTGTCCTGCCTGCCGTTTTTGCCGAAACGTCGCCAGCAGCGCAACCGGCAGAGGAAGCTGCTCCGGCAGCCAGTATCGTGATCGGACCAGTGTCCGCAGCCATAGCGGATCACCTGCAACTGCCCGATATCGAACTGACCTTCCCGCTGACTGCAGAGGGTGTGGCACCGGAAGCTGAAACGGTGCCTTTTGTGCCCGCCGTGACAGCATCCGCACCGGAGGCCCTTCCGGAAACCCTGAATACAGCGGGAGTCGGCCTGCCGGAGATTGAATTGACCCTGCCCGAGTCTGGCGCTAAAGCAGAGGCAGTCAGTGAAGATGCCGGTGCGGTGTCGGCAGAGGCATCTGTGGAGGATGGGGTGGGAGAAACGCTGTCAGCCAGCGAAGCCGCTGCGCTGGCTGACGAAGGGCCCGCCCTTGCAGTTCAGCCAGAACCTGCCTCCGTCGTTAACCGGCCAACTCCCGCGCTGGAGCCGGAAGTGGCTGTTGCCGTAGAACCCCTGGTACCCGACGCTGCAGCTGCGGTGCAGAGCCCCTGGATGCCGCCCTGGGAGCATTTGTCGGAGGAGCAAAGGGAATCCATCGCCCAAAACATCGAAAATTGTCGCCAGCTGGCACGCGCACTGCTGCAGCGGGAACTCGATTTTGATGAAGATGCAGTGCATTTGCTCGATGAAATGGCCGAGTTCATGCACAAGACGGGTGCCAAGACTGATAATCTGGGGCCGGCGCTGGTGCTGGCCAGCTTTCTTGGCGAATGCGTGCAGCGCCGCTTCGGCGGTGAATGGGCGCTTTACAAGGGCGATCTGTGCATCCGCTACAACCAGGAAAACGGTGTTTTCCCGGTGAGCCGGGTGATCCGGCAGATCGAGAGCGGCCGATTCGGGGGGGACTCCATCACCGCGCTGTTCGAAGAGCAGAAGGCGTTGCTGGGGCGCGAACTCACTCCCATGCAACGGCGCTTCTCGGGACTCTTCAAGGTGCGCCCGAACTATCGCTACTTTGTGCGCGTCAAGCGTGGAGACAAGCAGACCTGGGCCAAAGTACGGCATATCGACGGGCCCTGGGTCTATCTCGAAACCCAGCCCTTACCGGGGCAGCAGATACCGCCGGAAATTTCCGAGCGGCTTAGCCAGCTCACCGAGTTCAATGTCATTGATGCCAATGGCGTTAAGTTGAAATTGGCAGGTTCAGCAAAGTAAGCCAGACGCCCCGCCGGATTTGTTTGGCGGGGTGGCTGAGCATCTGTTCTTTGTCTCTCTGCCGGAAAATTCGTGCAGAGTCAGAGATAAACCTCCACCTGGTATTCCCGATGCGCATCCGAAAGCGGAACGATCATGCCCTCCTGTATGGCCCCGTCTACGGCGATCCAGGGCGCAGTACCACTTTCCGGCATTTTTGCTATACGGATGTGATAGGTGCTGGTGAGGAATCTGTAGTCCATCTCAAAGGTCTTCCAATCTTCCGGAAGGCATGGGGCCAGCCGCAGACGATTGCCCTCGCGGTGCAGGCCGAGCAGGGATTCCACCACCAGCCGGTACATCCAGCCGGCGGAGCCGGTGTACCAGCTCCAGCCACCCTTTCCTGTGTGCGGTGCACCGGCATAGACATCGGCGGTCATGATGTATGGCTCCACCCTGTAGCGGGCGCACGCTTCAGCACTGAGTGAGTGCTTGATGGGGTTGATCAGGTTCGTCACTTCCCAGGCCCGCTTGTTATCCCCCAGGCCGGCAAACGCCATGGCAGCCCAGATCGCAGCGTGGGTGTATTGTCCGCCGTTCTCGCGTATGCCCGGAGCGTATCCCTGAATGTATCCGGGGTCATGCGCCGAGACATCGAATGGCGGGTCGAGCACCTGTACCAGCCCCTGATCGGAATGTACCAGCCTGTCCTGCACAGAATCCATGGCAGCCCGGCAACGTTCCATGTTGGTCGCACCGGATAGCACAGCCCAGCTTTGCGGCAGTGAATCTATCTGGCATTCCGTGTTGGCAGCGGAGCCCAGGGGCGTGCCATCGTCAAACCAGGCGCGGAGGTACCAGGCGCCATCCCAGGCATGGCTTTCAAGGTTTTTGCGTAGTTTGCCGCGTTCGTTATCACAGACGCTGGCAAACTCGGTGTCTTCGTAAGTGCGTGCCAATGCTGCAAACTGTTCGAGCACGGTGCATAGGAAGAACCCCAGCCACACGCTTTCGCCCTTGCCGTGGATGCCTACGCGGCTCATGCCGTCATTCCAGTCACCCGATCCCATCAGGGGCAGGCCGTGTTCGCCGAAATTCAGGCCGTGGCGCACCGCCAGCACGCAGTGCTGGTAGAGGCTTTCCGCTTCCGCCGAGCGCGCGGGGCGGTCGTAATAAGAATCCTCTTCCGGATTGACGGCCGGGCCTTCCAGGAAGTGGATGGGCTTGTCGAGGATGGCGCGGTCGCCGGTGCAGGTAATGTAGCGGCAAACCGCCAATGGCAGCCACAGATAGTCGTCCGAGCAGCGGGTGCGTACGCCCTGGCCAGAAGGCGGGTGCCACCAGTGTTGCACATCACCTTCGCGGAACTGCCGACTGGCGCTGCACAGCAGATGCTCGCGGAGCAGGTCGGGGCGGCTGTGTACCATTGCCATCATGTCTTGCAGCTGATCGCGAAACCCGAAGGCGCCACCAGACTGGTAATAGCCACTGCGCGCCCAGCAGCGGCAAGCCAGTGTCTGATAGGGGAGCCAGCCATTGACGAGCACATTGAGGGCAGGGTCTGGTGTGCGTACCTGAACGGCCCCCAGGATTTCCTGCCATTGCCCGCGCACGCTGGCGAGGGTTCTGTGTGCTGCGCCTACGCCGCGGAAGCGCTGTACCAGCGCGGTGGCTGCGGCATCATCAGTGCCCAGCCCCAGGCGGAAGACAATTTCACGGGTCTCACCTGCCACCAGCGTGAAGCTGGTCTGCATTGCCGCGCATGGGTCTATCCCCGCTCCAACCTTGCCAGAGAGGCGTGTGCGCCGCATCGCTGCCGGTTGTTGCAGGCTGCCATTGCGGCCAATGAACTCGGTGCGGTCCCCGCTCAGGCTGCGTGCCGGATCATCCACATCAAGGAAGGCGACATGCCTGGAAAATTCCGTGCTGTAGGGGTTGCGTGCGTACAGGGCCCCGGTGCGCGGATCAACCTCAGTCATGATGTGCATGGCGGTTTTTTCGCGCAACTCACCGAGAACCCATTCGACATAGGCGGTGGCAGAGATGTGGCGCGTACGCGTTGAACCGTTATGCAGGTTGAGGAGAGAAAATTTGACCGAGGCGTCTGGCGCCACGAATATGGTCAGCTCGGAGCAGATGCCATTGCAGACGGTCTCGAAAACGCTGTAGCCAAAGCCGTGGCGGATGCTGTAGCCGAGTTCAGCGCCGGCAGGGTAGGGCGTGGGCGACCAGACGTGGCCGGTCTCCTCGTCGCGCAGATAGATGGCCTCGCCGCTGGGGTCGCAGACCGGGTCGTTGTGCCAGGGGCTCAGGCGGAACTCGTGGGCGTTCTCCGCCCAGGTGTAGGCACTTCCACGTTCGGAAACAATGGTGCCGAACTGTGGGTTCGCCAGCACGTTGACCCAGGGTGCCGGAGTCGTGACGCCAGGTGCCAGCCTGATTATGTATTCAGTTCCGTCTGTGCTGAAACCGCCGAGCTTGTTGGCGAGAATCAGCGTGTCTGGTTTCCAGGGCGCCTCGTTGCTGTTTTCCGTACGCAGGGCTTTGCTGGCGATGAAGCGTGGTGGCTGGATCTCGGCGAGTGCCCGGTGCTCAGCCTGCTCGGCCAGGGTACCGAGCTGGTCATTGATGACGATGCGGGCAACCGACTGGAAGAGAATGCGGTCCTCATTGGAGATCTGGTCGGCGGTGCGTACAAAGATGCCCCCCGGCCTGTCTATCACAATCGCCTCGATGCCCGATGCAATCAGGCGCGTGATCTGTTCCTGCAGGCGCTGACGATATCCGGCGCGATCCTCATTCCAGATCACCAGATCCACGGCCAGCCCCTTGAGCCGCCAGTATGCGTGAGCCTGGATCATCTGCTGGGCCAGATCGATATTGGCGCCATCAGCGATCTGCAGCAGTACGATAGGCAGGTCACCGGAAATGGCATACCCCCACAGGCCCTGCTGGCCGCGCTGGTTTTTGGCCAGAATGCTGGCGTCGGCGCGCAGGTAGCTGTTGGCATGAATCACAAATCCCGCGAGGCGCGAGTAGATCTGCGCATCCGATTCGCTCGCGTTGAGCTGGCGCAAGGCCACCTGGCTGTGCGTCCAGGCCAGATCAAACACGCGGTCCGCGAGATGCAGATCCTGGTATTTGTCGATCAGCAGCAGCGCCGCTTCACGGGTTTCCGCTGCCCCCAGCACCAGATCAATTGTCACCGATTGTTCGGGTTCCAGTACGATGCGGCGGCGGATTGCTGCTGCCGGGTCGAGCACGGCGCCCTGGCTGTCGGAGAGCCTGCCGGGGTGGGCCATGGCGGCGGGGTTACTGATGTCATGGCCACGGCCGATGAATTTCAGTCGGTCTGTTTCAAAAGAGATGTTGTCGCTGCTGGCGCCGTGCACGATCATCAGGTTAAAGGCCCAGGGCACCTGCTGCCCGACCGAGCGCGGCCTGCGTGTGTACAGGATGGCCCGGCGGTCAGCGAGAATTTCGGTGTGCACGAACAGATTGCTGAAGGCCGGGTGGGAGGCATCTTCCGGGGCAGAGGCGATGATTATCTCGGCATAGCTGGTGACTTCGATTTCTCGGCGCAGGTCGGAACAGTTCGTAATCTTGATGCGCCTAAGTTCAATGTCATCTTCCGGGGATACGACAATCTCGGTATGCGTTTCATACGTATCACCGTTCCCCACGATATCCATGCGATGAAAATCTGCGCGTCCTTCGGAGAAAACGACGGAGTATGAATCCGGGCGGGTGCGTGAGGGCTGCACGGTGTTCGACCACACCTTGTTGCTCTCGATGTCGCGGATGAAGCAGAAGGCGCCCTGGCTGTCACGTGTGCCATCTTCATGCCAGCGGGTGACGGCAAGGTCTTTCCAGCGGCTGTATCCGCCGCCGGCATTTGTCACCATGACGTGATAGCGGCCATTAGAAAGCAACTGGACTTCGGAGGTGGCCGTCTGTGTCTGGTTGAAGATGCGGCTTGGCGCCTGGTCGGAAGGCGTGGAGCTGGCATCAAAATGCCGATTCAGGCGCAACAGGGCGGAGCTTGCCTTGGGAATGCGTTCCTGCAGCAGCAAGAGTGTGGCCTGGAACTGCCGGTCGGTGGCAAAGCGGCGCTGCATGGGCTGATTCAGCAGCACGCTGGCGATTGCCAGCAGGCTCATGCCCTGGTGATGGGCCATGAAAGATTTGATGAGCGTGCTGGTTTGGCCGAGGCGCTGGCGCACCGGGGTGTGATCAATGGCTTCAAAGAAACCGAATTCGCCCAGCGTATGTTCATCGGCCAGGCGTTGCAGATTGGCGCATGCCGGGGCCGGCGCCACCATCAGGGCAAGCACCGAGGCGTAGGGCGCGATGACCAGATCTTCGGCAAGCCCGCGCTTGAGCCCCAGGCCGGGCACACCAAAGGCGTGGTACTGGAAGTTGCTCTGCAGATCCATGGCGTTGTAGCCGGATTCGGAGACTCCCCAGGCCACACCGCGCAAATTCCCGTAGTCAATCTGTCTCGATACGGCGCCCTGGCAGGTCTGGTCGAGGAGGGTGTTGTCAAACATCGGCATCACCAGCAGCGGCATCAGATATTCGAACATCGAGCCGCTCCACGACAGCAGGGTCGGCTCGCCATGTGAGCCGGCGAGGAGGCGGCCCAGTGCAAACCAGCTTTCCTGTGGCAGCTTTCCCTGGGCAATGCCAACGAAATAGCCCAGGCGGGCCTCGGAAGCGAGCAGATCGTAGAAGCCCGAGTCTGCGCGCCGATCAGCAACGTTGTAGCCAATGCAGAGCAGATGGCGCACATTGTCATACAGAAAATCGTAATCAAACTGAGCCAGTTCATTGGCGCGCTGGCGCAGATTCTCGATGGCCGCCATCTGTTCGCTGGCCCTCACGCTGCCCCGTCTGATCTGCGCCATCAGGCTGGCGAGCCACTTCCGCGCAGCGTCACCGGTTTCTTCTGCGTAGCGGCTGTCGAGCGCCGGGCAATATCTGTCTGCCAGCCCGGCCAGTTCCCTGAGCGTCGGGACAGGGCATTCGAACACGTCCCTGATCTCGTCCTGCAAACTGCCGGGGGCTGGTTCAAGCAGCAGCCATGGCGCAAAATGGACCAGCTCGTTGTGGGCTTCGCGGGTCTGCCGCAGCAGTGCCCGGTTCCACTCGCCAGATCCGGCATCCGCCACCATGGCTTCTGCCTCTGTCGCCAACTGCTGGCTGCGTGTGAAGGTAGCGGCCAGATTCAGCGGGGGGAGGCTCACGATATCCGCCAGATCATGCATGAACCTGGCAGCATTATCGGTGGTGATGGCAGCGCCGTGCGGTGTCTCGCTGCACAGCTGATAGGTGTCGCGCAAACCTTCCAGCCACTGGGCAGGCAGGATAGGGGTGTCGGCGAGGGCGGAAAGTCCGGGGCCGAGCGTCAGCAAATGCCCGGCGAGATTGCCACTGTCAACGGTGGAAACGTATTGTGGCTGCAGTGGCTGCAGCGTCTGCGTGTCATACCAGTTGAAGAAGTGCCCCCGATAGCGCTGAAGCTCACCCATCACTGCAAGTGTCTGCTTGCAGCGTTCGAGCATTGCGCTTCCGGTAATGTAGCCGAAGTCATGGGCGGCCAGATTGGCCAGCAGTGCCAGCCCCATGTTGGTGGGGGAGGTGCGCAGTGCCAGCCGGTCTGGGCGGTCTTCCTGATAGTTGTCCGGCGGTAGCCAGTTCTGAGCGGCAACGACGCACTCATCGAAGAAAGCCCAGGTGCGTCGGGCAACACCGCGCAGAAAGCCGATCTGCGTCACGCTCAGATGGGAAGGTTTCCGGGCTGGCAGCGGCCGGCCTGACCACCATGTGATGGCAGGTGCTACCAGCCACAACAGCAGAATCGGCGACGCCAGCCAGAGCTGGCCGGGGTTCAGGGCTGCCAGGCTGCAGCTTGCCAGCACCGCCAGCACCGGGCAGGGCCACATCCAGCAATAGCTGCGCGACAGGCTGCCCGCTGCGCGGGAGGCGGTGGTCCGCTCCACTTCGCTGGAGGGGTTCCACTCCAGAAGGTGTTGATGGCTCACCACGGTGCGCCAGAGCGTGCGGGCGATGGCCGCCAGGCTGAAATACGCCTCGTGCGGCAGGCAGGCCAGCTCGAAGGCGAGCAGGATCAGTTGTCGCCGCAGGGTCTTGCCACTCTCGTGCAGGTGCTGGCGCAGCAGCACCTCCTCAGGGATGCGGAATGCGTCGAGCGTCGCTGCGCACAGCATCGGGGTCAGGATGACTCCGATGACCCACAGGGTTGCCAGGCTGCTCCGGGGAAGCATGATCCAGCCCAGCAGCAGAAGCAGGAGCAGCGCAGTCGGCACCAGGCTGCGGCGCAGGTTGTCAAATAATTTCCACTGTGAAAGAAATGACAAAGGTGTTTTCTGGGAGTGTCTGGCGGCGGTTTCGCAGTCATTGTCCGGTACGCGGTGCCCCAGCCATGAGACAAGCTGCCAGTCTCCCCGCACCCACCGCTGGCGGCGGCTGACATCGGCGTGATAGCTGATCGGGTAGTCTTCATACAGCTGCACATCGCTGAGCAGGCCGGCTCGTACGTAGCATCCTTCGAGCAGATCGTGGCTGAGAATCCGGTTATCAGGGAAACGCTTTCCTAGGGTTTGTTCAAAGGCATCCACATCATAGATGCCTTTGCCAATGAAAGAACCTTCCCCAAACATGTCCTGATAAACGTCTGACACAGCCCTGGTATAAGGGTCAATCCCGGAATCTGCCCCGTACAGGCGGGCGTAATGCGAGCGATTGGTGCCTGGCAGGCTGATGGCAATGCGTGGCTGCAGAATGCCGTAGCCGTCCACAATCCGCCTCAGGTGTTCATCGTAGACCGGGCGGTTGAGCGGGTGGGCAATCGTACCGGCAATCTGGCGCGCGGTGTTGCGGGGGAGCTGGGTGTCCGTATCCAGCGTGATGACATACTTTACGTTCTGCAGGTTAGCGGTGTTGCCCAGCACGCAGGCGAATTCATGTTCCGGATCAGGGTCTGCCCTGGCCCGCAGCAATGCATTCAGCGCAGCAAGCTTGCCACGCTTGCGCTCGTGGCCCATCCAGCATTGCTCACTGGCGTTCCAGTGGCGATTGCGGTGGAACAGGAAGAAAACGTCACCCCTGAGCAGGTCAGTATTGGTGCTGTATTTTTTGTTGAGTTCGGTGATTCCATTACTGGCCTCGGCGAGCAATTCGGCGTCACCGGGCAAGGATTGTTCCGTGGCATCCAGATAATCGGTGAGCAGGCAAAAGTGCAGGCAGGCGTCGCGGTTGGCAAGAAAGCGTACTTCCAGGGCTTCAATCAGCGCTTTTACACCGGCAACGGTATTGAGCATGCAGGGCACTGCCACCAGGGTTCGTGAATGCTCAGGGATGCCAAGAGAATAATCCATCTTCGGCAGAATCCGTGGCACCACCGCCAGGGTGGCCAGCCAGTTGCTCAGGGTTACCGCCAGTTGCCCGGCAACACACAGCATCAGCATGGCAAACACTGCGAACCACCAGGGCGACATTTGCTCGATGCCGCTACGGGAAATCAGTCCGAAAGTGACCAGACCGGTGATGGCGGCGATACCCACGAGGTAGATGGGCATGGCGTGCCGAAGAGCCGCCCGTTTTATCATTTCAAGGCGCGAAGGCCTCAGATGGATCTGCTGCTCAAGGATGCGTCTTCCCTTGCCGACGAGGTAGAACCCAACGTGACCGGATCTGCCTGTTTCAGTACCAGGGAGGGCGAGTGCTTCGCGTGCCAGGGCGACGACTTGCTGCGCCAGGGCATGCTCCGTCAGCAGTGCCTTGCGGGCGATCTGTTCGACTGCGTGGCGATACTGGTCACGCGTAGCGAAATCCATCCTGGGGTAAACGCCGCAGGGGTCGTCGTGCAGGGTTTGTTCCACAATGCTCAGCGCTTCGACGAACTCGCGCCAATCCATCGCGCCCAGAACCTGCAGGCTGCCGATGGTGTTGCTGATGGAGACCTGGTCTCCGGCCTGCTGCTGGTTCTCGGCCTGGATGAGCTGCTCGATGGTCTGGCCGGATTCAAGCAGGCGCTGTTCGATCCATGTCAACGGCAGTGCCAGTGCTGCGCCGTGGCCTTGCAGCCGGCGCGAGAGCTCGGCTACAAAGGCGCTGACGATTGGGGGATTGGAGCGGGCCATATCGGCGATGACCAGGATCAGCCCCTTGGGGTCACGTTCCGCTATCTGGGTCATACGGTCGGCCCAGATATTCGCAAGATTGCGTTGCGACAGGCTGACCGCGATCTGCATGCCGACCCTTCGCAGATTCTCGATCGCGGCCAGCCTCAGCATGATGGGGATGGCCCACAATTCGCCCAGTTGCAGGGAGGTTACCGTCTGGTAGGCCGCCACAAAGCGCATCAGGCCGTCCGTATCAATCCGCCCGTCGCCATGCGAAACCACATGCAGGGCAATGTCATATACACGGGGAAGGCCCGCAGATGGCCCGCTTACAAGGCGTGGAAGTTCCCTGCTGTATCCCTTTGGGAGATGTTTTTTGGCTGTGTGGATCTGTTCTTCGATCAGGTAGAAGTTGTCCAGCAGCCACTCTCCGGCTGGCGCAATGCGATTGTTTGAGGCGATGGTTTCCGTCAGGATGTTACACACCCCGACAAGCGCAATTTCATTTTCTGCCAGCCGGGCCAGAAGCGGATCCGGAGTTTTGCCTCTGGCTACGCTGTGCTGCGCTGCTAATGTTTTGCCGTGCTGCTCCATCTGGTCGGCGCTGAACAACTCGGACCGTAGCGGTGGCTTTTCATCATTCGGTTCCCATGGCAGACGTCTGCTGCGCAATACCGCCGTGATTTTTCGAAATGCCCCTGTAAGCCATGTATTGATTGACAATTGGCAGTACTCCTGTTGGCTGCGCAAATTGACAAGATAAGGCAGTGGTCTGATTGGTCCGCAGCAGTCCTGGATGAATGACATCAGGATTGGTCTGCCGTGACCTGGCGGAATTTTGCGAAGACGGCACGCTCAACATGCCTGTCAGGCGTCAGTATGGCGAATCGCTATTTGGAAATATTTTTGCCAGACTTTTCCTGTATTTCAGTAGCCCTGGCGTTATTGGCAAGGTCGGAAAGGTGGCTTGGAGCAGGCGGCATTTTTTCTGCTTTCTTTCCCGCGTTCTTGTGATCCGTTGTGTGAAACGCAAAGCAGCCCGGACCGTGTTTTTTGGACAGATACATGGCGGAGTCTGCGTGGTCGATCAGCTTGCTGGCTTCTCTCCCGTCTTCCGGGTAAATGGCCACGCCCAGGCTGGCAGATAGGCGAAAAGTATGGCCGCCAAGCTTGCAGGGCAAGGCGAGCGCTTTTAGGATCTTGGTGGCAACCTGTGCGGCATCGCTGGCCTGCGCAATACCGGCCAGCAAAACCAGAAATTCGTCGCCACCATGGCGGCTGACGGTATCCGTGTCGCGCAGGACGGATTCCATGCAGCGCGCCGTATGCTTCAATACATCATCGCCCGTGGCATGCCCTAACTCATCATTGATGTGTTTGAAATCATCCAGGTCGAGAAACAGCACGGCCATCCGGCTATCGTTTCGCTGGGCCATGGCAATCGCGTGCTTCACCCGTTCCAGCATCACCGTGCGATTCACGGTGTTGGTGAGCACGTCGCGCTGGCTCGTGCGTGTCAGTTCGGCCAGATCAGACTTAGCCGTGTCGGCCAGTCTGTCCGAACGAAGAGCTTCCCCTGTGAGATATTCGTTGGCCTTCAACAGCTGTGCCACACGCAATTCAGCCAGCGTATGGGTTGTTGTCGCCAGCGCCTTGCGGAGCTCGACAATCTCTGTATGCAGGGTTTTGATGTCCTGATGGAGCTGTGTGACAGGCTGTTCTGCTGATCTCATTGCATGATCTTCCAGTTTTTCGAACAGGGTGATGCACTTTCTGGATCACTCATTGCTCTCTTGTATCAGCCTGAGTCTGTAGATCAGAGGCAGTCCGGATTAAAGCGCGTGCCCCATGCTGTTTGCCCGGGGGTGTGGTGTGTCTGCGAACGCCAGAGGGTGGGCTGCTGTGGCCGTAATGGCGACAGCGGCAGCCGTCGCTGTTGATGGGTTCATGCTGTCAACCATCCCGGTGGGGATCAGGATGGTGGTGCCACGTTCCTTGGTGGTTTCGTAGATGATGTTCATGGCGCGCAGTTGCAAAGCGCCGGGCTGCGTGCTGTAAATGCGGGCGGCTTCTACGAATTTTCCGGCGATTTCGGCTTCTGCTGTGCCCAGGATGATGCGTGCCTGTTTTTCACGCTCGGCTTGTGCCTGGCGCGACATGGCGTCCTGCAGTGCCACGGGAATGGCAACATCACGAATCTCGACTGAGGTGACAGTCACCCCCCATTCTCTCGTTTTCTGCCCAATCTCCTCACACAGCTTCTGGTCTGCGATCCGCCGATCAGAGAGCAAAGCTGCCAGCATCGAAGCCCCGATCATTTCGCGAAGCGAGGTCTGCGCTACGCGATCAATGGCCAGTCTGTAGTCAGATATCGCCAGGGCGGCTTGTTGCGCATTGTGCACATGCCAGAAAATGATGGCATCAACATTGACGGGCACTGTATCCTTCGTCAGTGCCTGTTCGGCATTAAAGGCGGTGGTCTGGATACGCTCGTCAATCACAGCGACCACGTGGTCGATCACCGGAATGACAAAGAACAGCCCCTGTCCTTTCACCCCCTGCAACTTGCCCGCACGCAGCACAACGAATTTCTGCCAGGTATTCGCCATCTTCAGTGATTGGCCGACAATGGCTGCGATCACCAAAGATGCAACACCCGCCGGCACATAGCCCGTGGCAACAAACAGCGCCCCAAGTGCCACAATGACGGAGACAATAAAGAAGGTGATGGGATTCACGTCTGCCCTCCTGCGTAAGTGCATGGATCAATTGCGGCGTGCCAGTCGTGCTGATGGTGCAGGTTTTATGTCTGGCTGTCTGTGCGCTAGCGTACCCATCAGCGGTGGGGGAAGCGGCCTCCATGCAGTGAAATTTCCCCTGCCTTGTGTTGTCGGGTTGTCAGGCCGGAGGTATGCATGTCAATGACCCCGTCTCCTCGACAGAATCGTTTGCTGGCCTCGTTTCCAGAGTCCGGATGGCAGCGTCTGGCGCCCCACCTCGAGTCGGTGGAAATGCCTCTGGGCCAGGTGCTGTACGAATCCGGGGAGAAGCTGAGCCACGTCTATTTCCCGACAACGGCCATCGTTTCCCTGCTGTATGTCATGGAGGATGGTGCTTCAGCGGAAATCGCCGTAGCCGGATTCGAGGGGATCGTGGGTATCTCGCTGTTTATGGGCGGGGAAACAACGCCCAGTCGTGCTGTCGTGCAAAGTGCAGGCTGCGGATACCGCCTTGCGGCAAATCTGCTGCTGCAGGAATTCAACCGTGCGGGGCCGGTGCTGCACCTGTTGTTGCGTTATACCCAGGCGCTCATCACCCAGATGGCGCAGACGGCAGTCTGCAATCGCCATCATTCGCTTGATCAGCAACTCTGCCGCTGGCTGCTGTTAAGCCTGGACAGGCTCCATGGCAATGAACTGGTCATGACGCAGGAACTGATCGCCAACATGCTTGGCGTACGGCGCGAAGGGGTTACCGAAGCAGCCGGCAATCTGAACGACGCCGGGCTGATCAGCTACCACCGTGGGCACATCAAGGTACTTGACCGTGTTGGGTTGGAGCGGCGTACCTGCGAGTGTTATGCGGTGGTAAAAAAAGAATACGATCGCTTGCTGCCCGAGAAAATCACCCTGTAGCAGCCTGGCAAAACCGTGAATGGTCTCGATGGGGGGCGGCTTTTGAATATGCAACACCTGCCCGCCGCGCAGAGCAGCCGGGGCAGGTGTTGCAGGTATCTTGGGAAAATGCAGGACTGCGTCGGCAGTCCTGCGCCATTATTCCCGCTTGGATTTACTGCAGAGCCACCTTGAGTAGTGTGGCGAGCGGGGTGGTCGGCCGGCCAATCAGCTTGCCGAGCTGGTGGTTGTCATCAAACAATGCGCCATTCGAGGCCCCGATATCCGAATTGGCCAGGATGGCGGCGAATGGGCCTGGCAGCCCCGCACCTTCCAGTGCCTTGGCGTATTCGGCTTCGGGCAGGTTGACGTAGGGCACTGTCTTGCCGCTCTGGCGGCTCAGTTCGGCGGCCAGCTCTGCCAGCGTGTAGGCTTCGTCACCCGCCAGTTCATACACCTTGCCGGCCTGGGCCGGTGTGGTCAATACCACGGCGGCGGCTTCGGCATAATCAGCACGTGCAGCTGAAGCGATGCGGCCATCATCTGCCGAGCCGATATAGGCGCCATGTTGCAGCGCGGGTTTGGCACTGGCCAGATAGTTTTCGGTGTACCAGCCGTTGCGCAGCAGTACATGGGCGAGGCCGGAAGCCTTCAGATACTCCTCTGTGGCTTTGTGCTCCTCAGCAAGGGCCAGCGGGGAAGTGTCTGCGCGCAGGATGCTGGTGTAGGCCAGCAGCGACACTCCGGCGCGCTTGGCAGCATCAATCACGTTTTTGTGCTGGGGCAGGCGCTGGCCGACCTCGCTGGAAGAAATCAGCAGCACCTTGTCGACGCCCTTGAATGCGCCTTCCAGAGTGGCAGGCTGGGTATAGTCGGCCTCACGAACCTGCACGCCGAGCGCAGCGAGGTCGGCTGCACGGGCGGGCTGGCGCACGGCAGCGACTATTTCTCCTGCCGGCACTGTCTTGAGCAGGGATTCGATGACAAGGCGGCCGAGTTGACCAGTGGCTCCGGTGATGGCGATCATGATGTGGCTCCTGTGTGTGTGATGAATCGTGTTGGGAGGCAGCAGAATATCGCCTATACTTACGAAATGTAAGTACGTACCTAAAGGTTAGTGTATGGAAGTTTTATCACCGCAAACCGGCGCTTCTGCCGAATCGCTCGCAGAATTGCTCCGGCGTGGCAATGTATTCTCCGAGAAATGCCCCTCACGCGAAGTGCTCAAGCATGTCACAAGTCGTTGGGGAGTGCTGGTGCTGGTGGCACTACTGGATGGTACCCACCGCTTCAGCGATCTGCGGCGCAAGATCGGTGGTGTCAGCGAGAAAATGCTGGCGCAGACTTTGCAGTGGCTTGAGGCTGATGGCTTCGTGCTGCGGGTGTCGTATCCCGTTGTGCCGCCGCATGTCGAGTATTCACTGACGCCTTTGGGCAGACAGGTCGGCCAGCGTGTAGAGGGGCTGGCCGACTGGATTGAAGGCAATCTGCCGCAGATCCTTGCCGCTCAGGGTGGGCAAGGCTGACTCCCGCCAGCCGGCTCAATACCGGTGCGGGAGAAATCGCATCGCGAAGTGTCTTAATCGCTGAGTACCACTGCTTGCGTGCCAACATTCATCACACGTCCGCCATGTGCAAGGGCGTGCGATATTGCCTGTGCCCTGCTGGAAAACCATAGATTGGGATAGCCCGCCTGGTTGTGCGCAAGATCGAAATGCGGTAGTTCGGCAACGCCCAGCGCACAAAGTGCGTGCCGATAGTCTTCCCAGCTGGTGAAGCCGGCCTCAAGGGCCAGGGTACGCAGGATGTGTTTGCGCTGAATCATGTTGCGCCTGCGGTGTAGCTGCGGCAGCGTGAGGTCTCTGAGTGTCTGGCTGGCGATGAGTCGGCGCAGGATAGGTAGGGAAAGGGCCAGCGAGTCCGAACGGGCATCGCGATGCAGTCGGCGCGCCAGTGCGAGAACGGCTACAGGCGCCTTGGGTTGCAAGAGAGCTTGCTGTGGTGATGTGATATGCATACCAACTCCAGATTTATGGCCTGCTCGCTGTCGGCCGGGGAGGGGTATGCAAGCGCTTGGCTTGCGAGGGTGGTGCACATGCTTTCGCGAGACGGGCGCCCGTCGAGCCCGTATTGGAGAAAGTGTATACGCAATTCTGTGCGCCTGCAGCAGTTAAGAGAAAGTGCGGGAAGGCATTGGAGCATTCTCAGCTGTGGAAGTTGGCTAAATTCAGGGGCTTTGCTGATGAAAACCATTCAGAGAGAAAATCCAGCATTGCCCGCAACAGGGCAGGCTGGTATTCCCGTGAGGTGTAGACGCCATAAATTCCCAGTGTGGCGGGCTGGATATCGGGCAGCAGTCGTACCAGCTCTCCGCGGGCAATGTACGGGGCGGCGACGATCAGCGGTTGCTGGGTGATGCCGGTGCCGGTGATGGCAGCGTTGAGCAGGCTCAAGGAATCATTGGCGCTGAAGTTTCCACGTACCGGTACATTCACACTCTCTCCGTTGTGCTGGAAACTCCATAGGCTTTTTCCGAAGAAAGCGAAAGTGAGGCAGTTGTGTTTGGTCAGATCTTCCGCCTTCTCGGGCGTGCCGTGGCGTTGCAGATAGGCGGGGGCCGCGCAGACCACCAGCGGGAAGTCGGCCAGGCGGCGGGCAATCAGCCCGGGGTCGAGGTTGTTGGTGACGCGGATCGCCAGATCAACACGCTCTTCCACTATTGATCCGGCCAAGTGAAGTT
>DBTS01000074.1:32144-37056 GCA_002307175.1 Rhodocyclaceae bacterium UBA1310 | reverse complement strand
TAAGATCATGAACAGCTTCTAAGGAGCACGCCATGAAGCACCCGATCCAGCGCACCGAACTCAAGACCTTCTACTACACTCCCGTGCATTGCCCGTTCTGCGGGGTACGGGTCATGGGTGCCGATCCAGCGGACGAGACACGCATCACAGCCTGCCCCCACACATTGTTTATCGCGCATGACATGGCTTTCGAATACCGTTCGAAGCGCTTCAACGAAAACCTCAATCTCACCGGCCTCAGCGACAAAGAAGTCGAAGAACGCTGGCTGATAGAAGAGGGTGGCGTAGATGGGCTCACCAACAAGGTCAATCTGGTCGATGCCATCAAGATTGCCGCCTATGAGCCCGAACCGTCCCCTTATGGTTCGTACTACGGCTTCGCGCCCTTCGAATAATAAAATCGCGGCCAGAGGGCGTGTCAAAGGCATTGGGAGGTTGTAGGTGTCTCCCCGTGCTTTGATACAGCCTTCCCGTCCAAGTCCGGAAAGTCCGCTTTCCCCGAGAATCACGCATTGGGTAAAATCGGTATCTTGATGCCATACAGGTGATTGTTTGCGTAGATACAAGGGCGCGGCATAGCCGGAACAGTGGAGCGCAGCGGAATTGCGCCGGTCAAGCTGAAAATCACCGCTTAAGAGAATGCCAAAGGCGTAGGTTGGGAAAGCCGCAGGCGTCTCCCAACGCTTTGAACTTCGCGCCAGAAATTGTTACGCAAACAATTCTCGGATTACCTTTCGCCTGCAGCGATCCCGTCATCCTCCACACCTATCCAATCCTCAGAATAAATACCCTGTTTCACCGCACGATGAAAGGTGGAATAGGGCCATTCCGCCACGTGTTGTACCCATCCATGCTTGAGCGGATTGAAATGCACGTAATTGATATGCGCGGCGTAGTCTGCCTCATCGCGAATGGTGTGTTCCCAGAATCTCCGTTGCCAGATACCTCGCTCACCTTGATGGATGCGGGCGTTTGTCGTGCTTTCGGTGTGTGGCAGCCCTTTCGAGAAGGCCTTTTTGATCGCAAGCCAGCGGCCTGAATAATCATCATCGCCTTCCGGCAGCGTCCAGACAGCATGCATGTGCTCAGGCAAAACCACCCACGCGTCAATGTGAAATGGGCGCCTGTGGCGGACCTCACGCACTGCCGCACGCAGCACATCGATGTGATCCACCAGCAGGTGGCTGTCCCGGTCGGCGAGGTTCACCGTAAAGAAGTAGGTTCCACCCGCCACGCGGTTGCGCCGATAGTTTGCCATCCCGGATATGGTTATCGTGTTTTCTTGTGGCGTAAAGGGAAATAGTCACAGTGTCACGTCATAAAATCGCAGGGAGACACCTTTGGATTTCGAATCCAACGATTTTGTCATCATCGTCTCTGCATGCCGAAATCAATGTCTCGGGGCTTTGCATTGCACGACATTGAGAAACGTCACGCGGAAGGTGCAATTCTCTTTGTGCATTGGAGCCCTGCAAACCTCGGCGCGAGGCGGCGCCAATGGCGTAGGTTGGGAAAGCCGAAGGCGTCTCCCAACGTTTTGAATTTCCGGTAAGGGCTTATGGCTCAGCATTTCTATGATGAGCTATCTCCTGCGGAGAATCCCACGCAGCGCCGTGCAATTACGCCAATAGCCTTCCATCGGGTCATGGCTATCGTGCTTTCGTGCAACGTAAAGGGAAATAGTCACAGTGGCACGCCCGAAAATCGTTGGGAGACGCCTTCGGCTTTCCCAACCTACGACAGATGTCTGCCTAGATCGAGTCATCAATCTTTGCTGTCGAGATGCGAAACAACCACCGGACACACGCAATGCTGATGATCAGGTGCAGGAACATGATCAGCGCGTACCACCCGGGGTGCGCCGCCTGCTCGACAAAAACGACGCCCCTTGCAACGAATATCGCCCGCCCGGATATTGCCCCGTAGGCCAGGAATATCGGCGAAGTCACGAACAAAAAGCCAAGGGCAAGCTTTTTGATTACCTCGGTGGAGTCCATGTCAAGCAAGGCCCTGCGGGTCATTGGTTAAGGGTTGTGCCGGGTGTTACACCGTATAGAGACGCCGCACGCCAGAACGGCACAAAACCATGATGCCGCACACACCGACGATTGTTCCGAACGGGATGGAGAGGATGTTGATTGCCGCCATCACCAGGCAGAAAGTTCGTCGCGAGCGTGCCTTGATGCAGCGTCCGGCGTAAATGGTCAGCGCACCAAACGCCCAGCCAATCAGGATGAAAGCACCGATAAGCCCGGCAAAAATATGCAGTAGTGCTTCGGGCGGGCTATTTCTGCCAGGAGCCGTCGGCGGAAACATGTGCGGGTGCGATGCGATGACGAGCAGAAATACGAAATGGAAAATGAACAGCGACGCAAAAGCGATATGGAACCCTCCCGCAATGTAGTTACCGATGCTCAGCAGGCGAAGATGCTCTTCGTTGATGATACTTTCACGATCCACGATTGATGGGTCCATGTGTTTTGGCTTTATTTGAAATGGGATGGGGGCGATTGCCGTATGACGTCACTGCTTGGGGGTGGTGGCATGTAATTGGCGATTGTCAGAGTGCCGCTGATTATGGTGAGCTCCGCGATATTGATCACCGGTAGCGTTTTTTTGTCAGTTTGAATCCGGTGCCTTTCGCGCTTTATTTACAAGCAATTTCTGAGGACTCTTCATCGTAAAGGGAGAAGGCAGCGCCTTTCCCATATGTTGATTCCAACGTGAATTCAGCCTCGTCAATGCTTTTGGCAGATAATCGGACTCGACGCATTACGCTTTCGCTGCCTTCTTCCACAATGAATGCCACAAAGCTTCTGTCTCTATTTTCAGCCAGATACTGGTTCATGCAAATTATTGCAATTTCATCTGTGAGAAAACCTGTGCCACACGCCGCGCAGTAGAGCCCTTCAACGAACTGATCAAACGTATGAGAAGCTTCGTTTGGACGCAGATTTTCTGACAAGCCCTGACTTATGCCTAATTCATGGATGTGGCTGGCAATACTGTGTCTGTCGATTAGTAGAAGTTTCTTGCTTGTGTGCTCGCTGCTGCTACATTTTGGGCAGTGGCCACCAACTGTTGGTGTAGGCATACTTGTCTCGCGCAGATGTGAAAAATCCTGATTTCAGGCAAACACTTCGCCATTCTCACCATCGTTTCGCCGTCTGCACAATCTATCCGCTTGCTCCTTCGTCTTGCAAGGTATATGCGTTGCAAACGAGCGGATTTCCAGCCCTTGCTGTCACCACCTTATAGGGGCCGGCGTTGGGGGGTATGAAAAAAATCGGCATGATGTCTAACGAAGCCCAGAAAGTATTGCCCGGATCGGCTTGGCTCATGATTAAAAACAGTTCGACACTCGGATGCTGCATCAATACCCCGCACAGCGTCAAGGCCATGTCGCCGCAAGGCTATTCGTGGCGCAGGGCTTCGATGGGGTCCATCTGGGCGGCGCGTCTGGCGGGGAAGTAGCCGAAGAGCATGCCGATGCCGGCCGAGAAGGCGAGGGAGAGGAGGTTGATCGAGGCGTTGAAGAGGTAGGGCACGCCCATGATGCTGGCGAGCGCGATGGAGGCGCCGGTGGCAATGATGATGCCGATGATGCCCCCCAGTGCGGAGAGTGCGACGGCTTCGATCAGGAATTGCAGCAGCACTTCGCGTTCGAGTGCGCCGATGGCCAGCCGCAGGCCGATTTCACGGGTGCGCTCGGTGACGCTGACAAGCATGATGTTCATGATACCGATGCCGCCCACCAGGAGGCTTACGGCGGCGACGGCACCGAGCAGGGTGGTCATCACTTTGGTGGTGCCCGAGAGAGTATCGGCGAGTTGCTGGGTGTCGAGGATGTTGAAGTTGTCGTCGTCGTCTTCGGTAAGTTTGCGGCGTTCGCGCAGGAGTTGCCGCAGGCTGGTCTTGATGGGTGTGCTGTCGCTGCCATCCTGCATGGCCACGAGCAGGGTGGAGACGATGCGGTTGCCGGTGACGCGGCGCTGCAGGGTGTGCAGGGGAACGAGGACGATGTCGTCCTGATCGTTGCCCATGGCTGCCTGCCCTTTTGAGGCGAAGATCCCGACGACCTTGCAGGAGAACTGTTTGATGCGCACCTGCTCGCCGAGGCCATTGTTGCCGACGCTGCCGCTGTAAAGCTCGCGGCGCACGGTTTCGCCGATGATGCACACGGCGGCGCCTGCCCGTTGTTCGTCTGCCGTGAAGAGGCGGCCGGAGGCGAGGGCCCAGTTGCCGGTGGTGAACCATGCGTTGGTGCTGCCCGTGACATTGGTGGCCCAGTTGCGTCCATTGGCAATCACGGTGATGCTGGAACGCCCTTCCGGAGCCACGGCAGCAACGCCGCCAATCTGTTCCTGAATGGCCTGGGCATCGGCTTCCTTGAACGAGGGGATGCCACCACCACCCGCGCCACCGGGGCCCTGGCGCTGGCCCTGGCGTACCATCAGCAGGTTGCTGCCAAGGCTGGAGATCTGCGCCTGTACGGCCTGCGTGGCGCCATTGCCGAGTGTGACCATGGTGATTACGGCGCTGACGCCGATAACGATTCCGAGGATGGTGAGAAACGAGCGCAGCAGATTGCGGCGGATGGAGCGCATCGCGATGAGCAGGGTGTTGAGCAGCATCAGATGGCTTCCTGCGCCGATGTTGCGGCGGAACTTGTTTGCGGGTGGGGGTTGGGCACATCACTATCGATATTGCCATCCACGAAGTGCACCAGCCGCCTGGCGTAGGCAGCCATATCGGGCTCGTGCGTCACCATCAGTACGGTGATGCCGTGATCATTGTTGAGGCCTTGCAGGAGTGCCATGATCTCCTGGCTGCGCTGGGTATCCAGATTGCCGGTAGGCTCATCGGCGAGCAGCACGGCGGGCTCCGTCACGATGGCGCGGGCGATGGCCAC
>DBTS01000074.1:29157-31885 GCA_002307175.1 Rhodocyclaceae bacterium UBA1310 | reverse complement strand
CGATGGCCACCCGCTGCTGCTGCCCACCGGAGAGCTCTGCCGGGGTGTGATGCTCCCAGCCGCCCAGGCCCACGGAGAGAAGTGCACGGGCCGCTGCGGCATGTCGGGTAGCGGCGCTCTCGCCCCGATACAGCAGGGGTAGTTCGACGTTTTCCTGAGCAGAGGTGCGCGCCAGCAGGTTGAAGCCCTGAAACACGAAACCCAGGTAGCGGCGGCGCAGGCGGGCGCGCTGGTCGCGGGAGAGGGCTTCAACATGCGTGTTGAGAAACAGGTATTCGCCACCGCTTGGCGTATCCAGGCAGCCCAGGATGTTCATGGCTGTCGATTTGCCTGAGCCGCTGGGACCCATGATGGCAACGAATTCCCCGCTGTATACGTCCAGATTGATGCCCTTTAGCGCCAGTAGTTCGATTTGCCCTGTGCCGTATTTCTTCGTTACGCCCCGCAGGCGGATGAGTGGTGTGGCGGCCATGGTTGCCCGGTGTTCCAGCGTGCCGATGTTGCCGGTTGATTCTGCCGCAAACATTTTTGGGGCAGCCACTTTGGGTGTAATCAATTGGCAACCTTCTTTTTTTGATCAACGATCACGAGCATGCCGGCTGCCAGTTCGCTACTGACAATTTCAGTCATGCGGCCGTCACTGATACCGGGCATTACCGCAATAGGCACAGCCTGACCATCGCGCTGCACCCACACCTGGCGGGCAGCGGCGGTACTTGCATCGTCGGCGGCGGATTTCCGCGTGGTGGTTCTTGTCCCATGCGGTACCAGGCTGGAGAGGATACCTGCTTTGGTTGAGGCAGCGCCTGCCGCAGCGCTGGGCGTGAAGCGCAGTGCCGGGTTGGGCACCAGCAGGATGTTGTTGCGCTGCATGGCGGTGATGGTTGCGGTGGCCGTCATCCCTGGGCGCAGGGTCATATCCCGGTTGTCTACATCGAGATAGGTGAGGTAGGTTACAACGTTGTCGGTGATCGTCGAGCCGTAGGCTACGCGGGTGATCCTGGCTGGATATTTGCGGCTGGTGTAGGCACTTACGGTGAAGATGGCGTCCTGGCCCACCTTGACGGTACCTACGTTGGCTTCATCCACATACACCTGCAGGCGCAGTTTCGTGAGATCTTCGGCCACGGTGAACAGGGTGACTGCCTGCAGCGACGCGGCCACAGCGTTGCCCGGATCTACCGAACGGGTCAGCACCACACCGTCGGCCGGTGCGCGGATTGAGGATTTGGAGAGGTTGATCTCGTCGGTGGAGAGTGCTGCCTGCGCATCGGCCACGCCGGCGCGGGCACTTGCCTCGTCAGCCACTGCGCGCTCATGGGCCGCCTGGCTGACATCAAGTTCGGTCTTCGCGGGCACCTTGCCGCCCGAAATCCGCGAGACCTCTTCCAGCCGTGCCAGGCTCGCCTGCGTCTCCTTTACGGTGGCCACATTCTGCTGCACCAGTGCGTTTGCCGCCGTCAGCGCGGCGCGTGAGCGCAGGATCTGGTCGCGCAGCTTGGCGGCATCCAGCTCAACGAGCACCTGTCCCTTCTTGAGCAGGTCATTCACATCCACATTTACCTTGAGCACCGTGCCGGATAGCTCGCTGCCGATATTGATCAGGCGCGTGGGCTGCAGCGTGCCATTGGCAGTCACCGTCAGCGTCAGATTGCCCTGCGTGACAGGCTGGGTGATGTAGGTTGGCAGGGCATTGACAGCGCTTCTGTACTGCCAGTACCAGATGCTCCCGAGTACCAGGCAGAGCATGGCTGCGCCACCCCATAGCGTGGGGCGGCGATACCAGACGGCTCTGGGGGGTGTGGCAAGCAGTGCGGTGACGTCGCCCGGGGTTTCGGGTGCCTTCAGTGTGTCAGGCGCGGCAGGCGTTGCAGGTTCGGGAACAGGCGCCGGTGTGCGGGTGGGGTTTTCAGGTGTTTCGGGGTTGGCCGGTGGCAGAGGCGTGGTCATTGGGGCAGGGCTGGCGTGGCATTGGGAGAGACTTCAGATGAAGCCTCGGAGGATGCTGTTGCGGCGTTGGCGTTCCAGCCACCGCCCAGCGCTTTGTACAGGCGTACATGGTCACTCCCGATATCAGCCTCGGCGGTTGCCACACTATCCTGCGTGCTGAGCTGGGTGCGCTGCGTATCGAGCACGGTTTGAAAATCCACCAGCCCGCTGCCATAACGCTGGCGCGCCAGAAGGGCTGCGTTGGTGGCTGCCTCGGCGGCATTCTGCAGGCGCAGAAGATGCTCACGATCACCCCGGAGTGCAACGAGGGAGTCTTCCACATCCATCAATGCGGCCAGAATGGCGGCCCGGTAGCTTGCGCTGGCAATATCCAGCTCAGCCTGTCTGGCGCGCACCTGCGCACGCAGGGAACCCGCATTGAAAAGCGGCACCGTGACCCCCGCCAGCACCGAACTCAGGATGGAGGTGCCATCGCCCATCTCGGTGAGTCTCGCTGCCCCCAGCCCCAGTGTGCCGCTCAGGGTAAAGCCTGGGTAGCGTGCCGCATCTGCCTCGGCAAGTGTGGCGCGGGCGGCGGCCACCAGGCGTTCGGCGGCGCGCACATCCGGGCGTTGGCGCAACGTCTCCGCCGGAATGTTCAGCGTCAGCCCATCGCCAGCATGAGGTGTCGGGGCTACTTCTGCGAGTTGCGTTGCCAGGGCTGCGGGGGCTTTTCCGGTTAGTACGGCAATAGCATGGCGGGTTTGCTCGATGGTTGTTTGCAGTGGCGGGATCAGGT
>DBTS01000074.1:22707-28898 GCA_002307175.1 Rhodocyclaceae bacterium UBA1310 | reverse complement strand
AGGGATCAGGGCCTGTGTCTGTGCTGCCACCGTGCGTGCCTGCTCGGTATCGAGCGCATTGGCTAAGCCCGCCTGTGCCCGCCATTGGGTGATCTGCAGTGTTTCCTGCTGGCTGGCGAGGTTATTGTTGGCAATCGCGAGCCGGGCCTGGGTGCTGCGCAGGATGATGTAGTCCAGCGCCACTTCGGCAGCGATGGATACCTGCACATCGCCCAGGCTTGCAATGCTCGCCTGGGTGTTTGCCTGCGCTGAATTCAGCGCACTGCGGTTGGCACCGAAAATATCCAGCTCCCAGCTTGCATCCAGCCCTGCCGTGTAGGCCCTGATGGCAGGGGCGTGCCCTGATTTGCTGCGTTCTGCCGTCGCCGATCCGTTCAGCACGGGCCACAGCGCTGCCGCTGCCACATCCTGCAAAGCCCGTGCCAGGCGCAGTGAAGCCTCGGCGCTCGTTACGCTGGTGTTGGCCTGCAGTGCCTGTGTCACCAGATCGGTCAGTACAGGGTCATTGAAGCGCTTCCACCACTGTGCCAGCGTGCCAGGGTCCTGGCGGGCGGCAATGTTGTCCGTTCCCGTGCCGGCAGACCCAAGGTCAAGCGACCAGTTCTCCGGCACGTCGGCTGTGGCAGATGAATCCTGCCGTGTCTCCATGCCCGTGCAGGCACCAAGGCTGGCAAGTACCGCCAGACTGACGGGCAGGGCAAGGTGTATGAATATGGCATTTGTCATGTTGCGGATGGCGTTTGACATCATCAGCCGATGTAAGGTGGCCTTTCTGAAGACGCAGCGCTTGCGCCACTTATGAATGAGCGGGAGGCGTCGCAATTGAACCACTACAGTTGCCTGAATGATGGGCCGTGGGCAGGCGCATTCTCTGTGCGCTATCGAACGATGCCCGGAGGTGCTGCGGACTTGATTCCGCACGGCTGGGTGCGCTGCCGCACGGAAGGCGTTGGCAGGCTGGCGCACGGTTAACGCTGCTGATGAGGTTCCGCGCGGTTTGCCAGGCGGCATGGCGGTACATGCTGCGTGGGTCTGGTTTTCGGCTATGTGCGAAGGCATACAGACCACGTGGTTTGGGCCTGCCACAGTCGTGCCGTATCACCATGAAATCCGCCCATTACGGCGCTGGCGTGTTCAGCCCCGACAGAGAAGCTCCAGAGAACCAGCAGAGAGCCAATGGAGAAATATGCAGCGGATTTCTTGCCCAAACACAGTCGAAATTCACGCCTCGACTCACCTAAAGGATAGCCAGATGCTACATGAACTGAAAAAGATGGAGAGCTTCACGATTGGCGCCACAGATGGCCCAATCGGCAGCGTGAAGGATTTCTATTTCGACGACGAATCGTGGGTCATCCGCTATCTGGTTGTCGAGACAGGGGATTGGCTGAAGAGCCGCAAGGTGCTGATTTCACCGCTCGCCTTGCTGCAACCCGACTGGGAGCGAAACACTCTGCCGGCAACTATCAGCCTTGCAAAGGTGAAGAATAGCCCTGATATTGATACCGACAAACCCGTCTCGCGCCAGCACGAGATGCAATATCTCGGTTACTACGGCTATCCCTACTACTGGGACGGCTTGGGCATGTTCCCCGGCGCCATGGCGCCAGACATGTATCTGCCCACCGAAGCCAATACCGCGAAAGAGCGCGCCGCCATGAAAAAGGCCAGCGTGGCTTACCACAAGAAGGAGAAGGCCGCGCATCGCGACGATGATCCGCATCTGCGCAGCTGCGAAGCCGTAACCGGCTACCACATCCACGCCATCGACGGCGAAATCGGCCATGTGCATGGGTACCTGCTTGACGATCGAAGCTGGGCCATTCGCTACGTTATCGTCAATACCAGCAACTGGTGGGTCGGCCACAAGGTGCTCATCTCGCCGGAATGGTTCCAGGATATTGACTGGGCCGAAGAAAGAGTCTCAGTTGATCTGCATCGCCAATCTGTGGAGCACGCGCCAGACTATGATGAAACAATGGAGTTCAGCCGCCTGCATGAAAAAGCCCTCTATGCACACTACAAACGCATAGGCTATTGGCCCGTGGAAGAAGCGGAAGAGGTTGCCGCATTGCACCCCTGAGCGCCAAGTGGTGCGCCATGAAATACCGTCCTTGTTTCTGTCGGCGTATTTTTTTGCGACAGATCGTGTACAGCGTTCTGAACGCCGTATCCCCTCTTCTCTGTTCGCTATCAGACAGTGCGCAGCGTGTAACTGGCAGAGCATTGGAGTTAGCCATGTGGCATCGCCCCGGAGAGAAGCGCAGCTGCACGGCGATGCAGCAGGAGCAGTGGAGAAGCATGGCTGGCCCGCCATTACCCGTGTTGCGTTGACACCCCCCATGAAGTCATCAATCAAAGGAAACCCCATCATGAAGATCCAACTTATTGCAGGCATCGTCACAGGCGCATTGCTCCTTCCCATCTCCGGCTATGCAGCCGATGCCGCCCAGTCCTCGCCGACCAAGACCTACGTCAAGGATTCGGTCATCACCACCAAGGTCAAGGCCGAACTTGCCAAGGAAAAGCTCTCCAGCCTCATCCATGTGAGCGTGGAAACCGATAGCGCCGGTGCCGTGACATTGGGCGGTACCGTCAAAACACAAAAGGCTTTTGATCGCGCAGGCGCTATCGCTACGGCAGTCAAGGGAGTGACATCGGTACAAAACGAAATCGTCATTTCCAGCGGCAAGTAAAACTGTTTCTATCGTTCCCCCCGCTCCGAGCCCGGCCAGGCACTTCACCGATAAAATCGGCAGAAAGCTCTAGCCGGCCCCGGAGTCTATTTGTCTCGGGCCTGCAAGACTGCTTGCTGAGCCTATCTGCCGTCGATCCCAGCGTCGTGCTGTATTTGCACTCAAAAATAGCCTGTACAAGTTCCATTTGGAATTTCACGGGTCAGCATGACGAGTCAGGCTGATCGGCGTAGGGCGCGCACAGCGGAACAGTGGAGCGAAGCGGAATTGCGCCGGTCAATCCTCCGCCCGCAGGGCGCAAACTGATCTTTCCCGGCACTTCACGAAAAAGATCAAACCCCCAATGCCTTGGAAGGCGCCTGTGGCCGATTGTTTCAGCACTTCTGGCTTACTTTATTGGCATGGACGGATGCTTTTGGTAGGGTGGCAAAGCGCTACAATGAGCGTAGCGAATTGCACTTTCCGTGTGCTTTTAGCCCGGTCTGCGATTCTGCTGGCTATTCCCGTCAAGCTCACGGTTCTTCCGTCATGCCGCGCCATTCAAGCTTCCGCCCAGAGGGCACAGCTGATCGTTATCGATGGAGCCAAGGCGGGGCGATCTTGCCGCAGCGGCTCTGCTTTCCTTACAGAGCGGACAATAAGACGTGTATTGACGCAGTAAGTTTTCCGAACTAAGTATTTCAATCAGGCAGCGCTGCCGTTAAAATCCCCAAACCGGTGCAAAGCCGGGGCTACACATAACAAACACGATACGGCAGCAAGGCAGAAATCTCCTTATGGCATTTCTTTTGCGATTCTGGCGCGGGCAGTTCCCGCTTGGGCATATGTTTTGGTTGGGCTGGTTCTTGCCAGTGGCGGGCGGGGTTGTGTGCATCTTGAGCGAGGCTGCTTGGATCGCACAATGGCTTGGCGGGCCGGTGCTCGACGTTTTCTGCGGCGGTGTGCTGGTTTATTCGCTGATGGCGCTGCCGCCCCTTTTTCGTAGTGCGGTGGGTAGCGTTTGCCGACCATTGTACAAATGGGCTATTCATGCCTTTGCCATTCTTGCTATAGCATTTGAAGTGGCGGCGTTTGCCGCGGTGTGGGTTGCGCAGAATCGGGCCTGACACTTTGGCGAGCCCTGGTGTGTTGCGCAGGCTTGATCTGGCGCCGGTAGGTGCATTACTTCCAGTGAGTTGCTGCATCGTCTTGTGGGGCGGTGTTTGCTGGTGGGGAAGCCACTACCTGCTGTAATGAAAGACCCATAAAATACAAAATGGGTATGCTTTATGCAGTTTTGAAGTAACGGCTCCGTGACTGGCGTGTGACAGGTGATCGCGTCATTCACAGGCTTGTGAAATTGTGAACCTGTTCCATACGGCGGTGTGTGAAGCCTGGAGCGTAAAAGCTCTGATGCTTTGCCGCTGGCCGTGCTGGTTTCTCTGGCAACAGGTTCATGGGAGAAGCGATGGAAACCAATGCTGAATTCTACCGCTACGCGCATGTGCGCCTGCCAGACATGGCGCAGAAGACTGATCGGCACTATGCCCGTTACTGGTTCGAGTCACCCTGCGAATCTCACGCCAGCAGCTGGTTTGGTAGTGCAGCCGAAGTGCTTAATCTGGAGATGCGAAACGGGGCAGACCTGCGCCAGGTGCGTGCTGTGTTTGTGTTCATTGAGCGTGCTTTTGTCTCCGGCAGTCCGGAAGTGAAGAACTGCATCGACGTGTCCTTCGTGGAGAATCTATTCTGGCAAGTGCCATCTTCCTTGCTGGGCCAGTACTGGCGGGTGCTGCCGCCGGTACTGCGTAAACTCTATCTCGATTTTCACGGGCACGCGCCAGTGTAATGCCCCAGGGGCCTGGCCTGGACTTCCTTCAATCCCGCCATATGCGCATAAAATGAGTAAAAAATTGGCGTGTAGTGAAAGCGCGGGCGCGCGCAAGCGGCTTCAGAAGCTGTTCTCCCCACAAGTAGAGGCAGGGTGCGCCGGGATATATTGATTCATCGCTTCGCCCGGAATTCAGTCGTGTGCTGCCCAGGCGTAAAGCGCGTTTTCCGACCCACGCTGACGCTGGTAGTGTTGATGTCGTTTTCTCTGCATCCCTTGTCCGGTCCCTCCAAATACTGCTAATCAGGCCTGTGAGATCGCCGGTGTTGGCCGTGGCCAGCAGATACAGGTTTCCCCTCGCTAAGGAGTTCGTGCAGATTGCCGTTGGAGTGCTTGTCAGGCGTGGTGATCTGGTATGGTTGAGACGTCAGTTGGCGAGGGAAGACCCTTGTGGCGGAACGGGCATTCGCGTCCAATGATTGCTTTTTGTGATATCTGCGCGAGCGGTCGCCACGCAGGCGGCTGCAAGGGTGTATGATTAAATCAAGATCCAGAGCCGGGTATCGCACCGGTCGGATTCTTCCAGCATGAGAGAGGAGGGCATCATGAGCGAATATATCTGTCCCGTTTGTCGTGGATACGGCGTAACGGCACGCGAAAAACTCATGCTCTACGTCCAGTTCAAGACGCTCAACTGCCACCGTTGCGGCGCCAGCCTGTCGCTGAGCCTGTTCGAAACGCTGATGACCTATCTGATCATGTTCGGCATGATCGTAGCCGGCCAGTTCCTCTCGGGCTTTTCGCAGCTTCTCGTAATCGCCATTGGCGTGCTGGCCTCTGTGTACTGGCACATGCAACATGTACCCTTGGTGGAAACTGGTCGCCACGTGCGCACACGCCGCTGAAGCGCATAGGAATAATTCTTTTGTCATGACGGCGCTTGCCTTACGGTTGGCGCTGTTTTTGTTTGTAGCGGCCGTATTAAAGCGTCCGACATCTGATGCTTGCGCCCTCCGGGCGGAAGCTTGACCGGCGCAATTGCGCTGCGCTCTATTGTTGCTGCTTCTCCGCGCCCTACGCAAACCAGTGTGGCATGCCAATGAGGAAGGGTGCCAATGAGCGATGAGCGAATTGCACCGAACGCGCATCTTTCATGAGGGAATGGAGGCGCGGGTTCGGTAGACGCGGAAGGTGCAATTCGCTGCGCTCATTGTTCGCTTCGCCACCCTTGTATCGACGCAAGCCGGCGTGGCAGGCCAATGATCTGGTTAAATCGAGAATCCCGCGACGGTGGATTTGAGTTCGGTGGAGAGGCTGTCGACCTGTTCGGCGGTGCCCACCACCTTTTGCATCGTAATGTTTGATTCTTCGGCGATGCGGCTGATGTCCTCAATCTGCTGGGCGACGGAGGTGCTTGCCGAATTCTGTTCAGCAATCGAACTGACGATTTCATTGACGGCGCCGGAGAGATTTTCCGAACTCTTGGCGATGTCGTGAATCGCACTTTCGGCCAAGCGGGCGCGTTCCAGCACGTGCTCGACGAGTTCAACGCCGCCGCGCATGCGGTCCACACTGGCCTTCACGCCGCTTTGCACCACCCCGATGGTGGCACTGATCTCGGCAGTGGAGCGTGTGGTGCGCTCGGCAAGCTTGCGCACCTCGTCGGCCACCACCGCGAAGCCGCG
>DBTS01000074.1:0-22405 GCA_002307175.1 Rhodocyclaceae bacterium UBA1310 | reverse complement strand
TTGAGCGCGAGCAGATTGGTCTGGTCGGCAATTTCCTTGATGACACTGATTACCGCTCCGATCTTTTCGGACTCCTGTCCCAGCGACTCCACTGTCTGCGAGGAATTGTTGACGGTGGCGCTGACTTCATTCATCCCTACAATCAGTTCGGCGATGACATCACGCCCATGGGCGGAAAGTTCTTCGCTCTGTTTGGAGACCTCACGTACATCGTTGGAAAATCGCGAGATATGCGCGATGCTGACTGTCATTTCCTGCGTGGCTGCTGCAATGGCCGAGATCACCTCGGTTTCACGCGAAGTACGTTGCGCCATTTCTCCGGACTCTTTCGTCATCACGTTGGAAGAGCCCTGAAGGTGCTCGGCGCCGCTGACGACCTGCCTGACGATGCCCTGCAGATTTTCGACGAAGCGGTTGAAGAGGTGTGCCACTTCGCCGATCTCGTCTTCGTTTTTCACCTCCAGTCGCTTGGTGAGGTCAGCCTGCCCCGTGGCTATTTCGTGTAGTGCATTGCGTACGCGGCGCAGCGGCCGTAGCACCAGGGAACGCAGTGTGGTGACAAGAATAAAGATGATGGCCGCATTAAGCACCACGATCTGCGCAATCACTGTCAGCACGGCCTTGCGTTGTGCATTCTCAATGCGGGCGCGTGAAATGTATATATCCAGGTTGCCTGCCGGCTTCTTGACTCCAGCGTTGGAGTATTCCAGATCTACGGAGTACTTTTGCCCGGCAATCTTTTGGCCTTCCTTGAAGGGGACAGATTTCCCTCCTTCATGCACACGCGCCACGACGACTTTGTCTCCGTTGCGCACGACAATTCCTGCCACGTCTGATGCCACCACTTCCGAATCGAGCAAGGCACCTGCTATTTCGTAGTCCATGTTCCATAGCAGAGTGGGCAGCCCGGTCTGCATACGAACCTGCATGGCATTCGCGATGTCAGCCAGTTGGGCATCCCCTTCTTTGTCCGACTCGTAGGCTACATAGATGCCAAAGCCAACCAGCAGCACTGTGACTATGGTTGAAAACAGGGCTATGAATCGCCACTGAATGCTTTTGGTCAGCTTGTTCATGTTGCCTCCATGGGCAGAAGTGGTTGCAGTAAAGGTATTGCCAAGTGGTGGTGGCGATTTATTTGTACTTGTTGAGAATCTTGGTCATTTCGCCGGAATCCACCAGCTTTTTGACAGCGGCTTCGAGTTTGTCTGCCGTGGCTTTGGGCAGTGCTGCGGAATAGGCCACGTACTGCTCCGATTCCTCCCCGGCAATGGAGAGCACCTTCACCTGTTTTTGCAGGCCCTGCTGTTTGGCTTCATATTGACCTGCCAATTGCGACACGAAGAAGAAGCGGGCCTTGCTGTCGATGAGCTTCTTGAAGTTATCGATGTTGTTTTTGGCACCGTCATCCACTTTCAGCCCCTGCACGCTGCGGGCCAGGGTGGCCTGTGCATAGCCGTTGTTGGCCAGCACGATGTTCTCGCCCGGCAGCTTTACGATGTCTTCCAGACTACCTATCTTTGTGTCGTCATTGGCGCGCACGAACACCACGTTCTTTACCGAATAGAGCATTTTCGAGACGAAACGGAATTTCTTCTCGCGATCCGGTGTGCGGCTCAGCCCGACAAACATGTCGATGTGTTCCGGCCCGCTTGCCACTTCGGCCAGCAATCCGTTCTCGATGCGCTTGAGCGGCCAGAATGCCTGCTCACCGGAGAACTTCAGATCCGGGTCTATCTTCTCCAGGGCTGCTAGCACATCAATGGCAATCCCCGTCATCTTTCCCCCCTGTTGCATGAACTTCGGGGAATTGTCCTGGGCTGCGGTGCTCAGGGTAACCGGTGCGGCGTTGACGGCAAATGCGCCGGCGCTCAGCAAGATCGCGCAAAGCGTGGTCGAAAACTTCATGGATGCCTCCTGTGAATATCGGCTTGTTGAGCAAATTAGCTTCCCTGCGGTGCAAGAAACATCATCCACCAAGATGAAGAGAGTGGCAGAGGGCGGCATCCAGACCATGGGGCAGGGGAGACGGATTTGCGCCCGGAAGACTGCCCATTTTTACGACGGGGCGTCAGTGGTCTTGAGGCGCAGGGTGTTAAATTGTAAAAACCTGCCCGTCCGGCCCGGGGGTTGGGGGCTCCTCTCCGACCTATGCGGTCGGAGACGCGAGGTGTGGAGTGTGCGTTAATGCAACACCAAAGGCTTAAAGAGGCTCAAGGAAGCCCCCGTATCCGGGGTTTGTCATAAAGACCATTTCAGAATAAGGTATATTTTCCGGCTCACCACTTATTCAGGCAAAACAAGGAGTCGGGCATGAAGTGCATGCGAACGCTCGGAGGAGCGATGGTTTTGCTGGCGGGGCTGGCTGTTCCGTCTCTGGCGGGCGCCACGCTGCAATATTCCACGCAGGATGGTGTGATGCGGGTCTCCGGCAAAGTCGAGGCAAAAGACGTGGAAGGGCTTAAAGCCCAGATCACTCCGGCGGTGCGGGTCCTTGTGCTGGCTGGCGTCTCGGGTGGCAGTTGGGAGCAGGGGCGCGATATGGCAGCCCTGGTGGAGAAGGCCGAAGTCACCACAGTGGTACATGGTTTGTGCACGGGGTGGAGCTGTTCGATGATGTTCCTTTCCGGCAAAAGCCGGATGTTCAGCGGTGCCGGGCGGCCGGAGAGCCATGAACTGGAGATTCCCTTCATCAACTATCTGCCGAATTACGATTGTGGTGGCTATCACTGCACGGATATTTCCGATTGGCTGGGCAGGCACAGCAAGCTTGGCAATGGCGATCTGACGATCTATCACAAGTCCATGTTCACGGCGACCACGGTGACGCCGCCGGATTCCCTCATATTCTTCCCGGCCCAGGCCAAGCTTGCACATGGCAATGTGCTCCATTGCGCCCGCGAGATCATTGAAGAAAAGAAGAAGGAATTCACCCTTGCCGATTGTCTGCCCATGCCCGGTGTCACAGCGCTGAATCGCGGCATTGTCACCACCGACGAAGGCTTTACGCACCCATCCATCAGCGTCAGGGATGATATTGCGGCGCCGGCAGGTAGTGGCTACGCCAAACTGGAAGATCCTGTCGATATCGGGATAGCGCTCAATGACGAGTGCCGCGCAATCTATACGCGCTTTCTCCATTCAGACAGTCCACGCGCCTTCATAGTGAGCAACAAGGGAAGTTGCTTCGCACGCTTTGCCAACAGCCTGCGTCCCCATGCGGAAGCCTACAGGGCATGCAAAGCCAGCAAGGCAAAGTGCCGCTTCTATGCTGTGGATGACACGGTGGTGTTTGTGTCCTTCGACAAGCCTCTGCCCAAGAAGGCCGTAGTGCAGAAGGAAGAGGACGAGTGAAGGGGCAGGGGGGCGTAGTTTGAGCCCCCAGCCCATCTGCAGCAGCCGTCGTCATAGCTGCAGGTGCTCATTGCATGCTGTCTGCGCCGCTTATGGGCTCCTGTCCGCTCCTGTGGAACGTCCGCCGGAACATTCATCGTCAGCGGTGCGCAGCGGGCGTATCATGCGTGCCGTTGCCATCCCGCCGGCGCAGCCATGCCGGTCGGGGCATGGCACGGCCATCTTTTCGCCAACCTGCTGGATAAGACATGGATCAAGGTATCACCACCCACATTACCAAGGATGCAACCGCACTTGGTGGCAAATCCTGGACGGCGTATCTGCGCCTGGCCATCATCACCCTCGTTGCCGTCATCGTCTCCGCCGCGCTGATGCACTACACCCATGCCTGGATCGGGCTTGTCGTGCTGTTCCTGGCATTGCTCTATGTGGGCTATCAGTTCGCCGTGATCCGCAGCTACCGCCTGTATTTCGACGATGTCGGCGTATGGCTGTACTCAGGCATTCTGCCGTGGAACAAAGGGATTGCCGGCGTCAAATGGCGTGATCTGGATGAGGCCGTGTTCTACCAGTCCATGTGGAGCTGGGTCTCCAAATCCTACTCCATTCGCATTGGTCACCGCTTTACCAAGTCCAGCGAAATCATGCTTGACCACTGGGCGCGTGGCAACGATGCGGTCGTGGCGATCAACGAGCACCATCAGGCCATGATCCGCGCCGGTGCCCTCAATTGAGCAACTTGAAGCGCTACGTTTAAAGAAGCGTAAGAAGCTGTTCATGATCTTACTGCGAAGGCGTGATTGGGCCGAATGCGCTGCTCGAAATCCTCATTTATACAAATAAACTCCGGTTTCTGTGCTGCTCTTCGCCCCACTGACGCCTTCTCGCTACAGATCGTGAACAGCTTCTAAGGCGATTGTACCCCGGTCCCCTTAACAGGAGACCGGGGCACTCTCCAAGGCGCTCTGCGGCGCCTGCTTTCTCCCCCAGGAGATTTTCGATACCCTGGCCTGTCGAATCGGCCGGGCAGATTGGTGTCAGCCCATCACGCGGACTTTGCACTGTTCCCACATCGAGAGCCTGCGCCACCAGGATTCTCCCTCATGCCAGAAATCATGCCCCTTGGCCGACAGGCGATAGCGCGCAATGCCACTGTGCCCATTGTTCACCGGCTCGATCCAGCCATGGCGGTGCAGATAGTTCGCCAGAATCGCCACCTGCGGCACGCCATCCAGATAGTGCTCAAAGGCCCCAGGGCCGGCGATCAGCAGCGGGTTACCCGTGCCGAGCGAACGAAAGATTGTCAGCAGCCAGAAGCGATGGGGAATGTTCGAATCGGAGGGGGCGGGGGTATTCATGGCGCGGCACAAAGACACATTGATTTGCTTTTTATTCTAAGGGTTTACCGTAGCAAATAAACCCTTTCGGGCAGCGTGTTGCGCGGTCGTACGATGAGTGGCGCGATCGCCCCGACAGCTTCTCGCAGCCTCGTGGCAATACGGTGTGGCACCCACCCGAAAAAGCCCCGGCGCGTATGGCCTGGCGATCAACCACTCCAGAATGGGCAACGTCGCCCTGCCAAGGCCCCGCGGTGTACTCGGATTTAGGGCTGCCGATGAACGGCATTAAAAGTCGACTGAGCGGATGAGGGGGATTTCCTAAAATCCATTCGTGGTCTTTGGTGTGCGCATGCATGTCTGTGCCTGGTCGGTAACTGTATCCAGGCCGCGTAAAAATTTGGTGGGCAGGTAAAAAGTACGTGAGTCTGGGGGTGGGGAGGCGGATCTGTTGCTATTCTCCACAAGTCGTCGCGTCAGCCAGCCAGTTTTCCATCCAGTGTCCGGCCGGTTCATTTTTCTTGTTCTGCAGATGAACTGATTTCGGTCTAGCCAGCATGTGCGCCGTTCTCAAACCATCTTCGGTGCCTGCCCCGGTCGGTGCAAGGCAACCTGAAGGAAAAGATACATGCCCAAAAAAATAGTCCCTCAGGCAGCGGTGATCGCTGCTTTCTGTCTGCCCGTGCTGGGCGTGCCTGCCATGGCTGCCCAGATTGATCCGCTGGCTTTTCCGGCAAGTCGGTTCACGCTCGAAACCAAAACAGTAAAGTCTGAAGGTACCGAGCATACCGTGCAGTACCGCGTCTACAAGCATCTGCAATACGTCGCCAAGCCCGTCGACAAGGCCTACCAGAGTCTTGACGTGAGCGTGCCCGTGAAGATCGATGGCAAGCCCGTCAACGCCAGTGGCGCGCCCATCGTGCTGGATATCCGTGTGGGCGGCTACATGTCCGTCAATAACGCCAATCCCGAGCGGCGTGGCCCACCGCCAGGAGGAGCAGGCATGGGCGGCGTGCCTCCAGGTGGTCCGGGGATGGCCGGGATGCCACCAGGAGGGCCGGGTGCAGGAGCCATGCCCATGCCGCCGACCGGAGCTGGCGCCCCCGCCGACGCTGGTGGCCCGCCACCCGCAGGGCAGGGGCCACGAGGTGGTGTGCGCCCGATGATGGGCGGCAATGGCGACAAGGTTAGTCTGGCGCTGGCTGCGGGTTACGTCGTCGTGACCCCCGGCGTGCGCGGTTGGGACAACAAGGCCAAAGATGGTAGCTACTTTGGCAAGGCACCTGCCGCGATTGTCGATCTGAAGGCTGCTGTGCGCTACATCCGCCACAATGCCGGCAAACTGCCGGGCAACTCCGAATGGATCGTCTCCTCCGGCTGCAGTGCAGGCGGGGCGCTCTCTGCGCTGGTCGGCGCCTCGGGCAACAGCCCGCTGTTCGAGCCTTATCTCAAGGAAATTGGTGCCGCTGACGCGCCCGACAACATCTTTGCCAGCGCGTGCTACAGCCCCATCACCGATCTGGATCACGCCGATGCCTCCTATGAATGGATGTTCGGCAAGGTTCCGGGCCGTAGCGGCCTCGTTGACCAGACCCTTTCCGCCGAACTGGCTGCGGCCAATCTCACTTATCAGGATTTGCTCGGCCTCACCGGCCGTGATGGCTTCGGCCCGGTCACTGGCGCACGCCTCGGCGACTACATGCTGCAGGCCTACGTGCAACCTTCAGCCAGCAAGTATCTTGCCGGTCTGGATGAGACCGCGCGTACTGCCTACCTTGTCGCAAATCCCTGGATAAAGTGGGATGGCAAAGCTGCCACCTTCAGCTTTGCTGACTATGCTGCCCATGCAACGCGCATGAAGGGGTTGCCGTCATTTGATGACTTCAAGCTCACGGCACCCGAGACAAAGCTCTTTGGTGACCGCACCACCGAAGCCCGCCACTTCACCGAGTACAGCCTGCGCCATGCCACCGGCAAGGCCGACGCCCAGCTTGACCCCAAGCTGCAGGAACTCGTTCACATGATGAACGCCATGTACTTTACCGGCAACCCCGGCGCTGCCCCGCACTGGTGGCTGCGCAACGGCTCCAGCGACAACAACAACTCGCAGTCCGTACTCATCAACCTTGCCGCCAGTCTCGAAAATCATGGCCGCGACGTGAATGCCTTGCTCTTCTGGGATGGCGGCCACTGCGCTGACGATGATCCTGCCGGTATGGTTAGCTGGATCAGCCAGATCACCGGCTATACCGTGAAACACTGATACAGCGATTCAGCACTCACCAGACGGGCTCCATGTGGGCCCGTTTTTCATGCCCGGTAGCACACGTTCATTGAGCCCGCATCATCGGCACACAGCGCAGGTTTGCGTACAAGGGCGCACGCAGCGGCACAATGGAGCAAGGCGGAATTGCCCGGTAAAGCCTCCGCCCGGAGGGCGCAAGCTGATCGTGACGCGTATCCTTCGTGGCAACGGCAACGGCAACGGCAACGGCAACGGCAACGGCAACGGCAACGGCAACGGCAACGGCAACGGCTAGCGCACCGCGCCGCGAACTGCAGCAGAGGTCAAACCCTTTCCGTAGGAAGGCGCCACAGGCGATTTTTCAGCCCCCCGATCTGTATCATTGGCATTCCGAATCCAAAAAAAAGCCCGCTTCAACATGCGGGCATTCCAAGAGGAGGAGACAACGATTACTGCATTACAGCATTGGCGGAACCTTCTCGATGATGCTCGCGATAAAGCGCATCACGCCGGAGCCGGCGCCAAATTCGGTACTGTTGAGGGTGACTTCGGAGAGATAGCCAGCGCGTTCCTGATCTTCAGCGCTCACGTACGCTTTCCTGCCCGGTTCGAAATCCGATGATCCAAAGGTGGGTACCATGATAAGCCTCTACGTGTCTGGTGTTGGGGGAGGCACTCATATCGAGTGCTTGAGTGAATCCTATGCCTGCCAGCGCGTGAAAACCAATTGTACTTTTTGCTCGGGCGATAAGGCCGCTTTAATAAATGTGGCTGATTGAGTAATAAGCGGTGTGGCTCGTCTCAAGATCCTTCTGATAATCGCCATGCATCTGTTTTTGTCAGGCGTGCCACAGGAAAATATTACGCGTCGGTCTGCTTTTCGTACGCCGACAGGGAACAATGTAGCGCAGCGGAGTTGCGCCGGTCGAGCCTCCGCCCAGAGGGTGCAATATCTATCTTCATCTTCCATGCGTCGGATGGTGCCGGGCACTGCTCTGTGCGGTAGCGCACGGGCGGGGACTGGAAATTGGACTGATTGCTGTTCCGAAAAATAAGCGTCTACCGGGTGCGCTGGCGTACGGATAGGTTTTTGCATAGGGCGCATGGTCGATATTCCCCAATCAATAGGAATAACGATCATGAAAACAGACTCCCAACTCCAGCAGGATGTGATGGATGAGCTTGCCTGGGAACCCTCTGTGCATGCTGCACAGATCGGCGTTCAGGTGAAAGAGGGTGTGGTATCGCTGACAGGTGAAGTCGGCAGCTATGCCGAGAAATGGAACGCAGAGCGTGCTGCGCAGCGCGTGGGTGGGGTGAATGCCTTGGCCGTGGAACTGCAGGTCAAGCTATCCGCTCTTGGCGAACGCACGGATGCTGACATTGCGCGTTCCGTCAAAAGCATTCTGGGCTGGAGCGTCGCCCTGCCCGAAGACCCGATCAAGGTGTCGGTGGAGAAGGGCTGGCTGACCCTCTCTGGTGAAGTTGAGTGGCAATATCAACGCCAGGATGCGGCCAAGCGTGTGCGCAATCTGTCGGGCGTGACCGGTGTTTCCAACCAGATTTCAATCCGCACGCCGATTTCTTCAAGCCCGTCGGCCAGTATCGTCAAGTCAAGTATTGAAGCGGCCCTCAAGCGGCTTTCGACAAGTGATGGAGATGAGATATCGGTCAACGTGAGCGGGCACGATGTCACCCTGACCGGCGCCGTGCATAACTGGGCTGAGCGCGAACTGGCAAAGCGTTCTGCCTGGGGCAGCCCCGGCGTCAGGCGGGTTGTCGATAACATGAATTTTCTTTGTTGAGTCAGGGCCCGATGAGTGTTAGGTTCCAAACTGCCGACAGCCACGGGAAGACCAAGATGGCTGCGCCAGGAGTGCAACGGAATCCTTTGGATTGCGCAAACAAGAGTCCTGTCGTTACATGCGAAAAGACTGCCATCTCATGGGTTGATCGCATGCCTGTTGTTTTCCTCTTTCTGTTTCCCCTGCAATGGATCGTTAGAGGGGAATCCAACAGTTGATAAAGGCCAGTGCTGTTCGACTGGCCTTTATCTTGCCTGTGCCTCTGGTTTCCGTCACAACGCCAGATGCGGATACAGTCGGGAGCCAATCCAGACCAGGATAATGGTGGCAACGCCGATGACGGCATAGTCGTAACCAAGGCCGAATGTGCTGATCCCCTCCGGCAGCATCGAGGCGCGCAGGCCATCCACAACATAGGTGAGCGGATTGATGTGTGAGATGAAGCGCAGCCATGCGGGCATCATGTCGGTCGGATAGATCGCATTACTGGCGAAAAACAGCGGCATTGTGAGCACCTGGCCCACTCCCATGAATCGTTCACGCGTTTTTACGATGCAGGCAATGATCAGCGAGAAGGTGGAAAACATGGTTGCCGCGAGGATGACTATCACCACCACATTGAGCAGAGCCAGGGGGCTCCAGTCCAGTTTTACGCCCAGCAGCAGAGAGAGGCAATACACCACTGCCGCCTGCGACAGCGTGCGTGCGCCCGCAGAGAACCCTTTGCCAAGCACCAGTGCGGCACGTGGTGTGGGGCTCACGAGAAAGCGTTGCACGATGCCCAGATCACGTTCCCAGATCACATTGATGCCATAGAAAATGGCCACGAAGAGCACGCTCTGCGCAAGAATGCCGGGTGCGATGAAGTCGATGTAAGGAATGTTTCCCGTGTGCATGGTGCCGCTGTGCGAGAAAACCTGACCGAAGATCAGCAACCACAGTGCTGGCTGCAGTGCACGCGTGACGAGTTCGGTATAGTCGTGACGCAGTTTCCTCAGTTCAAATTCGGCGATAACGAAGGTCTTGTCCAGAAAACCGGTAATGGCCGGAAGAATATTGGTCATGGCTGCGTTTTACCCCATGCGTTGCGCTGTCGCCCGCTCGGCGGCCACTTCGTGGAAACTTCCACCCGTATCAATTTCGCTGCCGGCAAAGTGTGTAAAGACTTCGTTCAGGCTGTGGCTGCCCTTGCCTAGCAGGCCTTCCAGCTCCTTGCACGTACCCAGGGCAGCAATTTTGCCCTGATGCATGATCGCCACGCGATCACAATAGCCTTCCGCCTCCTCCATGTAGTGAGTCGTGAAGAATAGCGTGGTGCTGTTTCGGGTGCGCAGATCGAGAAGGTGTTTCCAGACTTCATCGCGGGCGATTGGGTCCAGGCCCACTGTCGGCTCGTCCAGGATCAGCAGCTGCGGGCGATGGAGCATGGATTGCGCAATTTCCAGGCGGCGGATCATGCCACCCGAGAATTCAGCTACAAGGCGCCCGGCATCGGTGGTCAGGCCCATGTATTCGAGAACTTCGGCAATTCGGGCCTGCTGCTCGCGGCGCGGCAGGTCATAGAGCTTGGCAAAGATGAGCAGGTTTTCGTAGCCCGTCAGGGAACCATCTGCCGAGACTCCCTGGGGCACGTAGCCAATTGCGCGGCGTACCTTGACGGCATCATGGATCACCGAAAATCCCGCCACGAACGCATCGCCGAAAGAGGGTGGGAGCAACGTTGTGAGCATCTTGATCGTCGTTGTCTTGCCCGCCCCATTGGAACCCAGCAGCCCGAATATCTCGCCCCGGCTCACGGTCAAGTCCAGCGTATCGACAGCCGTAAATGTCCCAAAGCGGCGAGTCAGCGATTTGGTCTCCAGAATCGGGGGCGTCATGATGTGTGAAAAATCATTGCCATTCCATGCATAGTGCATTGAAGTGCCGGCCTGCGGCAGGCATGCACCGTGCCGCCCGGAAATGTTGCAACGTGTCTGCCTGTCATGACTGCTATCCTTTGGTTATCCTGTGGGTGTTTGCCCGGTGGAAATCAGCCTCTGCGGAGCGTGGCGGCGCGATATTCTCTCTGCGCCCGTAGCGGGAGCGACAATTGAAGCCCCCAGCCTGTGGGTCTGGTCACCCCGGCAGGGTGGACCAGATGCAGCCAACTGGGTCATACGGGTGATTTGTCCCCAGTGTGTGCATGGCGGCACAGGTGGTCTGTGCGCCATCGGACACAGCACCGATCTGGCGAGCGCATTGTCGTGGGTGATGAAGTAGGGTGCTGATATGCTTAGTGGATTGCGCAAAATATCGGATTTACTGCCCGATCAGCGCATCCGAAAGCCCTCGCAGCCACGCTGCCACATCGTGCTCCGGCACATCGATATGGCGTGTTACGGCGGCTTGCACGGGCGGATAGCCGCCCACGTCTTCCTGGCTGTCGATCACGCGCCCGCCGCCATCCCGCACGCCAGCCACGATGCGCGTATCCACCTCGTCGCGCTGCAATGGGCGGGCGCCGGCGTGGGCCAGCACAGTATTCTTCACCTGGGCTGCCGGAATCGCCTGGAAACCTTCTGGCCACAGCGGAACCGTCTCGAGCCGCGTGATCTGTGGCCCGGTCTCCGGCAGCGAAGTTGCGTTGCGCAACGTCAGAAGATTGTCGGCCAGATAGACCTGCGCGCCACCCAGCGGCGACTTGCCACCGGAATTGGCCACCACGAAAGCCTTCAGGCGTGTGCTGCTACCACCTAACAGCGCATTACCCACCACTGCGAGGCGGGGCAGGGGAGGCGGCGCGCGGCCTTCCCATTCGGAGACCGCCGCGCCGGCAGAGATGGCGAAGCGCCCCGGATCGTAGATCAGGTTGTTGGCAAACACTCCGGTGGTGCCGCCCTTGAAGAGGGGATTACGATCATCATTGTGCGCATAGAGGTTGCCGAGAATCGCCACCTCCTGCACATTGTCGTGAATCAGCGAGCCCTTGGAATGCGGCTCCTTCTTCGAATGGGTGGACACCATCAGCCCCTCGGCGATGATGTTGTTCGACAGCGTTACGCGGTGCGAAGTGCCCTCAGGCCCGTCGTAGCGCGGGCCGGAAACCGAGAGGTTCTCATCCACCGCCCAGGCAAAGGAGCAGTGGTCGATGACGATGTTGTAGGCCTCACGGCCATTGGTTGTCACCTCCACATCCCAGCCCTTGGTGAATGCCGGGTCGGTGTAGCGCGGCAGGCCGGCGTCACCCATGCGGAAGCGCACATGCTGCATCAGCACATCGTGTGTGCGGATCTCCAGCCCGCCCCGGATCAGCGTGATTCCCGGTGCTGGCGCGGTCTGCCCGGCAATCGTCACGAAAGGCTCCGCGAGCACCAGCGAGTGCCGCGCCAGATCAATCACCCCACCCACCTCGAAGATGATCACGCGTGGGCCGCGCTGGCGCAGCGCCTCGCGTAGCGAGCCCGGGCCATCAGCTGCAAGCGTGGTCACCCGCACGATGGCGCCGCCATCACCTGCCTGCGTTTCGGTGCCGAAGCCCGTCAGACCAAAGCTTTCGGCTACGGAGGCGGCATGTGCCAGCGGAACACTGCAGGCGGCGCATAAGGTGAAAATCCAGAAACCTTTCATGAGATTCCTTTTTGGGGACAGGCTCTTCAAGGGATGAGGAGATGCCTTCCGGATGCAAGTCTATCCGAATGCGCGGATAGCATACGCCAACCTGCGTGCCGGGCGGAGTTTGCCAATTGTTGCTCACCATCGATCGGCCCGTTTTATCACCTGCACTGGTGTTGCAGCATTCCGGAGTAGTATTCCCGTAATGTCTTCCGTTTTGTCCCGTTTCGCTCAATGCTCAGCTCACCATCGAACACTGCGACCAGTTTCGCACCGGCATTTCGTCGCCTCCTGCGCTGGCTGCGCTACGCGCTGCTCGCTCTCCTTGTGATCCTGCTCCTTGGCTACCTGCTGCCCGAGCGGGTGATGATTCCCGTGCAGGGAGCGAAGCGGGCGGACTGGAATCCGAAGTCTTTCTGGTACGAGCCCTGGGGGCCATCAGGCGTGCACAAGGGCATCGACATCTTTGCCAAGCGTGCACAGCCCGTGCTGGCCGCCACGGGCGGGGTGGTGATCTACCAGGGGCCGTTTGGCGCAGGTGGCAATGTGGTGGCCGTGCTCGGCCCGCACTGGCATGTGCATTACTACGCGCACCTCGATGCCCCCACCCACGTGCCGCGCTTTGTTTCCCGTGGCGAGCAGATCGGCGCAGTGGGCACCAGCGGCAACGCCCAGGGCAAACCGCCACATCTGCATTACGCCATCCTCAGCGCCGTGCCACAGCCCTGGCGTATCACCCACGAAACCCAGGGTTGGCGCAAGATGTACTACCTCGATCCGGGTGACTTTATCGGGCGTTATTGAGTGGCTCTTGCGCGGTTTTCGTCTTTCGGATGGTAAATATCGAGTGCTGTGGTGCCAGGTATCTGCGTATAGTGACTGGCGATGTAATCAAGGATAGGCTGAGGGACTCTGGTACGGTCATTTTTCAAGAAAATGATTGTTGAGAAATTCTGCTTCTTGAAAAGCCCAATGACTAATTCTTCGTCACGAAGTGCAAAGGATGTTCCAGGGTGCCACCAGAGGGGGAATCCATGCGGGGATGTATTGTTTGTGAGGGCGTAACCGAATTCAATTCTGGGGCCGAAGAAGATTGGGGTTGCACTGTCTTGTGGAACGAACTGGTGGATTTCATCGAGAACAGCCTTGAGGTGCGCACCTGTTTTTAGGCCTGAAAAATATCCTGAATCGACTGTTTCTGTCGTCGGGGACTCATAAAAAAGCCCTGGGCCAACATGGTACATGCGTTCTCTGGTCCAGCCTTCAATGATGGCTGCTGTCAGTACGCAGGCCAGCAGCAGGTAGAATAATCTGGAAGCCAGAGAATTCTTCTGAGGCGGACAATTGACCTTGCCGATCAAGGCGAGACCAAACAGGAACAGCGGGAAAGGGGCATCATTCATTTTGGTGTCCCAGTCCGTCAGAACCGGGATGAGCGCCGCCGCAGCCGCCACCAGAGCGAGCAGGTAACGCAATGGAGTGAGCGGGGTTTTAAAGAACTCCATACAGAAAAAAGGCAGAAAGAGAATCAGCAATATGCCCAGTGCCTTGTTGCTGACAACCATAGACATTTCATCCAGCATCCCGGAGCTTGGAATCAGGCGCCCAGTCACCATCGTGTACGATGAGACAAAGTCGTGCAGGCTTGTCCCAACATAGTAGTGGTAGAAAAATACTCCGAAAATATAGGCAGACAATATTGTCAATGCGGCGGTTTTTGAATTTTTGCAACCACCGATGATCACTATCAGAAGGCTAAGGCCGATGACCGGAAGTGCAACATTCTGTTTGCTGAGTGCAAGGAGTGCTGAGAACAAAAACAGGCCTGTTAGCTGTCGGATAGCCGGTTTTTCGACTGTCAGTACCAGATACAGGCAATAGAGGCTGCCGATGGCTGCAATTTGCGATAACGTTGAATGCCATAGGTGATTGCAGTAGATCAATGGAATAGAAACGATGCCCGCCAGGCATGGCCACCACCATCGGTTTGTTGAGGCACGCCAACCGCTGACCAGCATCAGCAGAAAAGATGCCACCGTGAAAGCAATGTTCAATACCGTCAGATCCGTCCATGTCATGTCTTTCCACGCAACCAGCTTTGCTGCCACGGCAATCATGGGCGGAAATGTGTAGATAAAATCCTTCCCCGGTATCTGGCCGTTATGAATGCGCCAGAATAGATCAATCAACGGAGATAGATCGTAGCCGCCAAACTGCTGGAAAATTACATGTAGAGAAAAAATAGAGGCAAAAATCAGGATCAGTATGGCAATAATTACGTCCGCAGTGGGTTGTGCAAAAATGGGACGATAGGTTTGCGATGGAGACATTGTTTTTGTTTCTGATACGCAGAATTTTCAAACTTCAAGCCTAACATTTTTCTTTTGAGACGGGCTGATTTAAGTTTGTACTACTTCATTCCGGGTGCCTTGATCAGGCGTTCGTGAAGCCCCCGAAACAGCGCCGGAGTTTTTCCTCCAATCATCTGGAATAATGAATGTCATGGCCAATGAAATTGCTGCAATTCTGAAGTCCGTGGTCTATCTCGGTGTTGGCGGCCGTGTGCTGTTTGGCCTTGTTGTGATCGTAATGATTGCCTTTGTACTGTGGCTGAAATTCAGGAAGAGATAGTCAGATAGGCATGGTTTCGGTCGTACCTGTCTTCTATGTAGGGTGGGTTTGCGCAGCAACTTACCTGTCCGAATGTGAAACTGGCGCGGGGGTGATGGTGGCTCGTCGCCTTGCTCCAGAGCCACCCTACGAGCTTGCGCCCTCCGTAAACCGGTTGGCATGCCAATGACGTAGGGTGCCAATGAGCGATGAGCGAATTGCACCGAACGCGCATTCCTTACACCGGCACGGTAATGTGGGTTGGGTAGACGCGGAAGGTGCAATTCGCTCCCGCTCAGTGTTCGCTTCGCCACCCTGCAAAAAGCTCAACGGAGTAGGTCGGAAAAGCGAAGCGCCTTCCGACGCATGGTCATTGCAACAATCAGGTGATGCCGCTTGAATCGGCCCCTGCATTTTATCGTCCGGTATCTGATGTAGCGCCCTCCGGGCGGAGGCCTGATCGGCGCAATTGCGCTTCGCTGCATTGTTCCCGCTGGCGCGGCTCCCTACGCAAACCGGTTGGAATGCCAATGACGTAGGGTGCCGATGAGCGGTGAGCGAAATGCACCGAACGCGCATTCCTTACGACGGCTCGATGAAGCGGGTCGGGTAGACGCGAAAGGTGCAATTCGCTGCGCTCGTTGTCACCTTACGAAAAACGCGGCGTGAAGGCCTGCAAATGGCGCAGGTTGGGAAAGCCGCAGGCGTCTCCTAATGCTTTGTTGCACCGCATCGTGCCCTTCCTGCGAGGCGCGCATCTTCGACCTTGCCGGCGTGCTGGGGCCGACTCCTTTCAGGTTGTGCCGAAGCTTGAACGCTTCCGATTCATGAAAACGCCTCATAGGTGTTTTTCTCCAATCCCCCTTTTTCTTCTTGCCAGTCGGCTTCTACACTGAAGGGACGCTAAAAAAGGCTCTGCAGCAGTGCCGGGTCATGAGCCGTACAACCCTGAGAGAGAGAAGACTGGCGATGGAACTTCATATCAATGGCAAATCCTATGAAGTTCACGCGGAGCCTGATACCCCTTTACTGTGGGTGATCCGCGATGAACTCGGTTTGACCGGCACCAAATACGGCTGCGGGCTGGCGCAGTGTGGGGCCTGTTCGGTGCTCATCGATGGGGTGGTGGCGCGCGCCTGTGTGCTGCCGGTGGCCGGCGTCGTGGGCCGGCAGATCACCACCATCGAAGGCGTGGAGGCTGATCCGGTCGGTCGGCGCGTGGTGGATGCCTGGGTGCGGCATCAGGTGCCCCAGTGCGGTTACTGTCAATCCGGGCAGGTGATGGCGGCTACGGCGCTGCTGCGCGAAACGCCACATCCCAGCGATGAGCAGATCTCGGCGGCAATGGTCAATCTGTGCCGCTGCGGCACCTACAACGCCATTCGCGCCGCGATCCACGAGGTAGCCGGGCAGGCGGGCAAATCCTCCACGGCGCTGAATGAGGCTGCAGGCGCGGAAGACACCGGGAGGGCACAGGCATGAATCACACTCCTGATGCGCCGGCCCTGGAGGCCGATGAAGAGGGATTCCCCACCGGGGACCCCGCCAATATTTCCCGCCGCCGTTTCCTGACAAGCTCGGCGGGCGTTGCTGCGGGCGCGTTTGTGCTGGGCGTTGGCCTGCCTGTGGGTGAGGCACGCGCGGCGCGAGCCGCTGCAGCCCCGATGCCAGCGGGCACCCGGGTTCCGGCATTTCTGGAGATCCGCCCGGATAACAGCATTCGTTTCCAGAGCCCCTTCGTGGAAGGCGGGCAGGGCATTTTCACGGCTATGGCGCAGATCGTAGGTGAGGAGCTGGATGCCGATCCTTCCACCTTCATTGTCGAAAATGCACCCGCCGGGAATGATTACAAGGTGCTCTCCATCGGCATGCGCATCACGGGTGGCAGCATGTCGGTGCGCCTGAGCTACCCCACGATGCGCCGCCTCGGTGCCCTGGCGCGGCAGATGCTTCTTGAAGCGGGCGCCCGCCAGCTGCGCGTGCCTGTGAGTGAGCTGACAACCGAGCCCGGCCGCGTCGTCCACGCGGCTTCAAAGCGTTCCGTCACTTATGGCCAACTGGCGGGTGTGGCGATGGATCTGCCCGTGCCGGCGCCAGACAGCGTCAAGCTCAAGGACCCCGCGCAGTTCCGCTGGATCGGCAAGCCCGTGCAGCGCCTGGATGTGCATGATAAATCCACGGGCAAGGCCGTGTACGCCATTGACTGCCGCGTTGACGGCATGCTGCACGCAGCCGTACAGCACGCGCCCCGCCTGGGGCAGACCGTGGGCGGTATCCGCAACGAAGCCCAGGTCAAGGCCATGAAGGGCGTGCACTCGGTGCATAGGCTGCCCGGTGCGGTGGCCGTGGTGGCCGAGCGCTGGTGGGATGCGCGGCGAGCAGCCGAAGCCCTGCAGGTGGATTGGAAAGCCCCGGCTGCGGACTCCACCGCCCGCGTCATGCCGGCGGATTTCTCCACCAAGGCCCTGGCTGCGCAGCTCGAACGCATGCCCGGCCCTGGCGAGAATGCCGAGAACGTCGGCAACACCGAGGCTGCGCTCAAGGCCGCCCACAAGCAGGTAAGCGCCACCTACCACAGCCAGTTTGTGCATCACGCACAGATCGAACCGCCCTCGGCACTGGCGCGCTTCAATGCGGATGGCACGCTGGAAGTGTGGCTGCCCAATCAGGCACCGGAATTGTTCCAGGGGGACATCGCAAAGCGTACGGGGCTGGCACCTGAAAAGATCATCATCCATTCGCCGCTGCTGGGGGGCTTCTTTGGCCGCCACTTCCTCTACGACGGCGGCACGGTCTATCCGCAGGCAATTGCCCTGGCCAAGGCGGTGGGCCGCCCGGTGAAAGTGATCTGGAGCCGTGAGGAAGAGTTCCTGCGCGACCCCGTCCGCCCCATGGCGGTGGTGCGTTTCCGCGCCGGGCTGGACGCCAATGGCTTCCCCGTGGCACTGGAAGCCGAGAGTGTCACCGAAGGGCCTACCGAGGGCATCGCCAACAAGCGTGGCGACAAGATGGACCCGACAGCGCTCGAAGGCATCGCCGGCAAGGCCTATGCGATCCCCAATCACCGCATTGCCCAGGTGTATGCCAAGCAACATGCCACGCTGGCGTATTGGCGCTCGGTGGGCAACTCGATGAATGATTTCATCTACGAATCTTTCCTCGACGAGCTGGCTGATGCCGGCGGCAAGGATCCGTTCGAGCTGCGCCTGCATCTCTTGCAGGGCAATGCCCGCCTCACCAACCTGCTGCGTGCGGTGGGCGAGCTCTCCGGTGGCTGGAAGCGCGGCCCGTACATAGCGGCGGACGGCACTCGGCGTGCCCGCGGGGTGGCGATGGCTTCGCCCTTCGGCACCGAGGTGGCGGCGATTGCCGAAGTCTCCATCGAGCAGGGGCAGGTCCGCGTGCACGAAATCTGGGAAGCCATTGATCCGGGCAGCATCGTAAACCCGGCCATCATCGAAGCGCAGGTCAATGGCGCAGTGGCACTCGGGCTCTCGCAGGTGCTGCTGGAAGAAGCTGTCTATGAGAAGGGGATGCCGCTGGCGCGTAATTACGACATGTACCCGATCCTGCCACTCGCACGCATGCCGCGTGTGCATGTGCGCATTATCGAGAGTGGCGCGAAGATGGGTGGTATCGGCGAGCCGCCACTGCCTCCGGTGCCCCCGGCGGTGGCGAATGCCGTGGCACACCTCACCGGGCAGCGCGTGCGCAGCATGCCGCTGTCACGCCACGTCTTCAAGAGTTAGCCCGACACCAGCCCGATAGACTGTGATCAAATCATGATAAGAAACCGAACCAGAGTCTTGACGACGCTTCTGGCTGCAGGTCTGGTGGTGGCGTGCGGTGTTGCGTGGTATGTCACACGCACACCGGCGTCGCCATTTGACGGAGCGCCGGCCCCGCAGACTCCGCCCGCCGCCGCCATCCAGCGTGGCGAATACATCGCCCGGCTGAGCGACTGCGTGGCCTGCCACAGCACGCCAGACGGCGCACCGTTTGCCGGTGGTCTGGAAATGGCCACGCCGCTTGGCAGCATTTTCTCGACCAACATCACGCCGGATGTCAAAACCGGGATTGGCAGCTATTCCCTCGCCGATTTTGATCGTGCCCTGCGCCACGGTGTGGCACGAGACGGGCATCGTCTCTACCCGGCCATGCCTTACCCGTCCTACGCCCGCTTCAGCGATGACGATGTGCAGGCGCTGTATGCGTACTTCGTGCACGGCGTGCAACCCGTGGAGCAGGCCAACCGGCCCACCGGCATCGCCTCACCGCTCAATCAGCGCTGGCCGCTGGCATTATGGAATGCCGTGTTCACGGATGGGCGCAGCTACCAACCCAAGGCCGATGGAGACGCCCTGTGGAATCGCGGCGCCTATATCGTGCAGGGGCCGGGCCATTGTGGCAGTTGCCATACCCCGCGAGGGCTCGCCATGAACGAGAAGGCGCTCGATGAATCCAGCCCGCAGTATCTGGCCGGGGCGCTGCTTGATGGCTGGTATGCGCCAAGCCTGCGTGGCGATGTGAATACCGGCCTGGGGCGCTGGAGCGAGCAGGATATCGTGCAGTTCCTCCGGAGTGGTCGTAATGCCCATGCTGTCGTTTTCGGCTCCATGGCCGACGCCTTCAACAATTCCACGCAGTTCATGAGCGATGAAGACCTGCGCGCCGTGGCCCGCTACCTCAAGAGCCTGCCGGGCAATCCGGCGCGCGATGGTGCAGCGTGGCAATACACAGCCGCAGCCGGCACGCCGCCGCATCCAGATGCGCAAACCTTCATGACACGCTGCGCCGCCTGCCACGGGCCGGACGGGCGCGGGCAGGGGCAGTGGATTCCGCCCCTGGCCGGGTCTGCCGCATCCATGGCGCATGAGAATGCTTCCTCCATCAACGTCACCCTCAATGGTTCCGCCCGCGTGGTGGCCGATGGCATTCCCGACGCGTACCGCATGCCACCTTTCCGCAACCAGCTCTCCGATCAGGAAGTGGCCGATGTGCTCAGCTATGTGCGCACCACCTGGGGCAATCGCGGGGGAGCCGTGAAACCCGAAGAGGTGAAAGCCCTGCGCGAGCGCACCAACCCGGCCAGCAGCAATGTGATCATCCTGCAAATGCGCTAAGAAGCTGGAGGCCGTGTGGCTAAGCAACAGGGGCAGGGCAACAGAAGTGGGCCGGTGGTGCTCATCCTTGCAGCCGGGCGTGGCGAGCGCTTCCTGCGTTCCGGCGGCACAGGTAGCAAGCTCGATGCCTCGCTGGCCGGCACCCCGGTGCTGCAGCGTGTAGAGGCCGCCGTTGCGGCCTCCGGTCTTGCGTATATCACAGTGCGGCAAGCCGACGGCAGCGGCATGGGGGATACCATCGCAGCCGGTGTGCGGCAAACCGCGCAGGCTCCAGGATGGCTGGTGCTGCCCGGCGATCTGCCGCTGATCTCGCCAGCCACCCTGCAGGCGGTGGCGCGGCAGCTGGAAGCGGGCAGGGTGGTGGTGCCCTGGGTGGGGCAGACGCCTGCACATCCCGTAGGGTTCCCCGTCGTATGTGGCCCGCTGCTGGCCGCACTCACCGGCGAGCACGGCGCGCGCGGCATCGTCAAAGAAATGCGCGGCCTGGGCCGTGTGGTGGATATGCAGGTGGCAGATCGCGGCGCGATCATGGATGTCGATACCCGGGAAGATCTCGACTCCGTGCGCGAAGTGCTGCGACAGGCCGCTGATGGAACATGAAAAATGGATAATATCGACCTTCTCGTTTTGCGTACCCTGCGTGACTGGCGCCGCGAGGGCCATCACGCCATCCTTGCCACGGTGGTACGCACCTGGGGTTCCTCGCCGCGCCCGCTCGGCTCGATGATGGCCCTGCGCGAAGATGGCCGCACCGTCGGCTCGGTGTCGGGCGGCTGCGTGGAAGATGATCTGATCCGCACCTATTCAGCCATCGGTGGTGCATTCGAGTTGCCCGGCTGGCGTAGCCACCTCGTGCGCTATGGTGTGACGGCGGACGAAGCCCACCGCTTTGGTCTGCCCTGTGGCGGCACGCTGGAACTCCTGCTGGAGGCTGATCCCGCTCAGAGCCACCTTGACGCCATCGTCAGCAGTCTGGATGCCGGCCAACTCGTGCGCCGCACTGTGAGTATCGAGAGTGGCGAAGCCCGCATCGAACCTGCCGGGGTGCCCGGCGAAATGCGCTTCAGCGGTACGGAGATGAGTCATGTGCTGGGGCCGGGCTACCGCATGCTGCTTATCGGTGCCGGTGCACTGGCCGAATATCTTGCCACCATGGCACTCTTCAATGGCTTCATGGTGACGGTCTGCGATCCCCGCCCCGAGAATGCCGGCAACTGGTCGGTGCCCGGCGTCAGCCACACCCGCGAGATGCCCGATGACGCTGTGCTCGCCTTCCGCCCTGATTCACGCAGTGCCATCGTGGCGCTGAGCCACGATCCCAAGCTCGATGATCTGGCCCTGCTCGAAGCGCTGCACAGCCCCGCGTTCTACGTCGGCGCCATTGGCTCACGGCGCAATTCCGACACCCGCCGGGCACGCCTCATCGAACATTTCAATGAAACAGAAGAATCCCTGCGCCGACTGCGCGGACCCGTGGGTATTTACATCGGCAGCAAAACGCCTGCCGAAATCGCCGTCAGCATCATGGCCGAGATTCTTGCCGTCAAGAATGGCATCACCCTGTCGCCATCCATGGATGTGGCGATTGCCAAGTCCGCTCAGACCACCGCGCCTGCGTGTGTCTGAAAGGAATGCATGATGCGCAAAAAGCGTCTGACCTACCATGCCTTCCGCATGGTCATTGCCTTTGGTGCGGCTATCTTCTGGACGCTGGGCCACGCGCAGTCTGCTGCGGGCGGCGCTCCCCAATCCTCCGTCAATCGGGAATCCACCAGCATGAAGATACTGCTTCACTTTGATGATCAAGCCCTGCCAGCCACGCTTGACGATACGCCGGCTGCGCGTGATTTCTTCTCTCTGCTGCCATTGACCCTCACCTTGGAGAATTATGCGAACACCGAAAAAATCGCCTATCTTCCGCGCAAACTCTCTACCCGCGCGGCGCCTGACGGCGCAACTCCCAGGGGTGGAGACATCACCTATTACGCGCCCTGGGGAAACCTGGCCATCTTCCATCGGGACTTCCGCTACTCCCCCGGCCTCGTTCATCTGGGGCGGATCGAAGGCAATATCGGCGCCCTCCGGCGCTCCGGCAAATATCAGGTGACTATCACCGTCGCAGACTGAGTATACGGTGCGGTTTTGGCGTCATCGTCGGTAAAACCAGCATACCCAGACACTGCCGAGTGATACGCGCGTAGCTGCAAGCAACGCTGCCCAAAATACCGCGAGGGGGCTCTCCATTAAGTAGAAGGTTCTTCAGGCTTTAGTTCGGGTCGGGAATCGCTGCTGCGACAGAGGCAGGCTTTTGTGATCCCGAGTTCGACAGTTAAACGCGCA
>DBTS01000158.1 GCA_002307175.1 Rhodocyclaceae bacterium UBA1310 | reverse complement strand
TCCAGGATTCCGGCACCGGCTCTCCAGTACTCAGGCCCTATTCCCTGTACAAACGAGACCCAATTGTGTCCAACTCGGCAGAGAGCTTGATGGGCTGCAGGCCGTAAACATGCATACCAAAACGGTGGATCGAAACGTTATCAATCGCAGGAGTGTAAAGATGTTCTTCACCATAGCGAAGCGCCTGGCGCTAATGTTGTTCACCGCATTTCTGGCCGTACTGATTGTGGGCTCTGTTGGCATTATGCAGATGGGGCGAATTAAGGCTGAGCTGGATCATGTGCAACAACAATTTATCCCGGCAATGGAAGCCTGCAACCAGTTCGCGCTCAGTTTTTCAACATTGCGCCGCGCATCCATTCTTTATTCGAATGCACCATCTGAAGAAGTACGTGCCATTGGGCGTAAACAAATGGTCGACGGAATAGAGGCGCAACGCAAAGCATTCGAAAATTTGCAGCGCCTCAATGTTGGAACAGATAAGGAGAAGCAGTTCCTTGAACAGGAAACACGCATATCCGGCCAATACCTGCAGCTAACCGAGAAGCTCATTAGCGATATCGATGTACCAGGATCAGACCGTACTTCACTGGTTTCCAATGCATTGAAAGTTATCAGCCCCGTTGGTGCGGATCTCGTCAAGGCTTTGGATGAGCATACAAAATACTATGATGAAATGATGGGGCAGAGCGTTGAACGCTCCACCGAGCGGTACAACTCCGCGCTTCTAACTATCATTGCGTGCACCATTGCCGGGCTTGTAATCCTCATGTACTTAGGATGGAGCATTTACCAGCATGTCGTGAAGCCACTGATTTCTGTGCGCGATATCGTCACCAGAGTCGAAGCAGAGAAAGACTTCAGTACTCAGGCGCTTGTCACCAGTCACGATGAAGTTGGCCAGGTTTTAGTAGCCTTCAATAGGCTGCTCCGGGCCATGCAAACCGCCATTCGTGATATGACCACATCGGCAAATGGCGTCAGCGATACCGCCCACGCGTTGCAGCTCAACTCAGACAAGCTTTCCAAACAGGTCACTACGCAAAGCGAAGCAACCACCCACATATCTTCGGCGATGGAAGAACTGACCGTCAGCGTTTCCGTTGTAGCCAACCAGGCTGCAGATGCCAAGGAAGCCTCGGCACAAGCCGGCGAAATGGCCCAAGATGGTGCTCAGGTTATTGCAGATGCCGCGACTGAAATTGACCGCATCTCCACCGCGGTGGAGACAGCTTCCACGCTTATGGCTGAACTTGAAAAGCACAGCCAGCGCATTTCTTCTGTAGTCTCCGTTATCGGGGAAGTGGCGGATCAAACAAACCTGTTGGCGCTCAATGCGGCAATTGAAGCTGCACGTGCCGGTGAGCAGGGGCGCGGATTTGCTGTCGTCGCAGACGAAGTGCGTAAGCTTGCTGAACGCACATCCTTGTCGACACGTGAAATCACTACCACTGTCTCCAGTATCCAATCGAGCACCACACAGGTTCGCACCAGCATGCTCGAAGCGGTTGAATCCGTTAAACGTGGCGTCGTTCGTGCAGGCAATGCGTCGGACGCCATTGGCAAGGTTAGCGCCCACGCAGCAAATTCCATGCATCTGACCAATGAAATTGCCGGCGCTATTTCTGAACAAAGTGCGGCCCTCACAGAGATCGCAAAACAGGTGGAGGTCATTGCCCGCATGTCGGAAGAAAACCATGCCACGGCTACAATCTCCGCAACAGACGCCTTAGAACTGGACGGCGTCGCCTCCCGCCTCCAACAAATTTCCTCGCTGTATAAGATTTAGCGGATCGTCTCCGCGCGCCAAGACACGCTGTTCTCGCGATGCAAGAAGGAATCTGCCATGAAGTTGATGTATTACCACACTCCTGAAATCAGCGAACTAACGCAATTCAGGAACGCACCAAGGGATATTCCGCAAAGATACTCACATGACGTCTGGCCGGGAGGTTCGGCACCCATACTGATAAACCACCCTCAGTACGGTTGGGTGCTCGGCTCATTTGGCCTTGTTCCTTCCTGGGCGGCGCCTGCTTACGCCAAGCACACCTTCACCGCCCGGGTAGAAACCACTACCGCCGTACTCAGCTTCAGGAAAGCCTGGCTACAGCGTCAGTTATGTGTAGTTCCAATGAGCTGTTTCTTTGTGCCAAGCTATGCGATGCGCATTCAGGCATTCTGGAAGGTTGAACGTAACGACAGCCATCCCTTCGGCGTACCAGGGCTGTGGGAAGTTTCCGCTCAGGAGAATGGATTGCCCCGCTGGTCATTCACTGTGCTTACCTATAATGCCGACGATGAACCAATCATGAATAACTTTTTTCATCGCGAAGAAGAAAAACGGGACATCTTTGTGCTGCATGAAGATGAATACGACAAATGGTTACGCGCACCATCGGAATCAGCAATGCTTGAACTGCTGCATCCGCTCGATGCCACCATGTTCAGTGCAAGCGAGCCGAAATTATTAAACACCGTATAGAGGCTGAGCCCCCACAAACCTAAAAACATGCTCCTATTCATTTCTACAACTTTGACTCACGCTTTCAGCATTAAGATCGGGCGCAACAGTCTGTGTTGTACGTCAAACGAGCATGCTATGTGTCTTCCTCCGCATTAGACGTGCGCGGGGTTAACCCTTCCATTAAAAAGTGAGTTACCGGTAACTCCCGCTATAGATCTGGGTGGACGGTTTTTCAGCGCAACCTGGTTAGAAAAATATTTTTATGGGGCCATTGCGAGTTTTTATTTGCCTATTTAGACTGGCGCCGCTCAGAAGCCTGTCGGGCGTATCTACCGCACATATTCTGCGCGCACATAACAATCTAAGGAGACAAAATGCATTACATACTAAAGACTAGCGTTGTAGCAGTCGCAATGACATGCACTTCCATTGCCATGGCAACAACCAGCGGTGGTTTTTCCACGGCTACCGGCGGTGCCAGTGCCACCCAGGTTACCATCAGCAACTACGATGATCTTGTGACCAAGCTGACCGCGCTGCAAAAGGCCAAGTCCACCACCCCGACAGTGATCTATTACACTGGCAATGAAGACACTCTAATTGCTGCAGCCAAGGCCAACGTCTGTGGTCAATACAGCAAGGCTTCGCGTACCATCGACATCAAGCGCATCTCCAACCTGACCATCCTTGGCGCTAATGGTTCGTCAGCGAACTTCGGCTTCAACATGGTGAGTTCCTCGAACATCATCATCCGCAACATGACCTTTGCGATGATGCCGGGCGGCCTGAGCTCCGACGGCGTCACGGTGGATTCTTCGACCAACGTCTGGCTCGACCACAACACGCTCTATACGCGCAACTACAAATGCCCGAGCGCACCAGGTGACGACCATGACGGCACTTTCGACGGCCTCATCGACATCAAGAAAACCGCTGACAACGTCACCGTGTCGTACAACTATATCCACGACCACCACAAGGTGGGCCTGGACGGTTACACGACCAATGATGTCGCCCGCAATGTGACCTATCATCACAACTATTACGACAACGTCGGCGCCCGCCTGCCGCTGCAGCGCCATGGCTTGATCCACGTCTACAACAACTATTACAACCGTGTCGGCTATGAAGACATGAATGCCGACGCGAGCAACCCTGGCACCATCGCCAACGGCGGCTCAGGCATCAACGTGCGCCAGGGCGGCCAGGCGCTGATCCAGAACAACTACTTCGAAAACTCCGTCAACCCGGTGACCTGCCGTTACGACAGCAGCAACTGCGGCACCTGGGATCTGCGTAACAACAACATCACCAGCGCAGCAGACTTCACCAAGTACAACATCACCTGGACCGACGGCGGTACGGGCTCGGTTGATCCCAAGACCTGGACCTCCACTGCCACACTCACCCTGCCGGCCTACATGAGCAGCGTGGAGCCGGTGAACGCCAAGTGCGTGAAGGATCATCTCCTCACCTATGCGGGTGCTGGAAAAGGGGTGGCAGAACTCGTCGCTTCCAAGTGCCTATGAGGACACGCGGTAGTTGAGAGAACTTGCCCTACCTGCCTCGGCACTCTGGGTAGTTACGGGGATTCTAGCGCCTGCCACAAATCGTGGCAGGCGCTTTTTATGTTCAAGCCCCGGTACTTCACCCCTCGAATAGACCAGTGCCCCTGGCTCCAGGGGGTGGTGGACTACCGCTCGGTAGGCAATCAGCAGGCGGCGCTTCAGTATCCAGACCCGTCTGGTTATGTGCCGCATAAGCACATGAGTCAAAGGGCTTGTTGATGTGGCAAGCGTTTAACCTGTATGAGTAGACTAAACCCTGGGCACGATTGGCCGTGATTACACAGTGAGCTGTCTGGGAGACGATCTGCACCCTCTGGCTGACACGGCGCAGGCAGCCTTCTCGAGTAGCCGCTCATGAACTCGTAACATACAACTACGCACTTCAGCTCCTTCAGCAATTCCGGCGGGCGGAGCTCTGCGGTGCGGAAATGGAGGCTGCTGTGCGTTTATCCGTCAAGCTGGGCATTATCGTTGGTTGTGCCATCCTCGGCACGGTCGCTCTGGTTCTGATCGCCTTGGGCAATCTGCGAAGTACCATGCTGGAGGACAGAAAGACGCAGATCTCAATGTTAACGGCATACGCTGGAAAAATTGCCAACAGCTATCTTGCCGAAGAGAAAGCCGGCCGTCTAAGTCGCGAAGAAGCCCAGAAAAAAGCCAGCGAAGCACTCTCAGCCATGCGAGAAGGCAGTGACTACGTACTGGTGCGAACCCTTGATGGTCTTGCGCTGGTGCATGCCGACGCCCGCCGCGTCGGCAAGGTGGATAACGGCCCTATCATGAAATCCTATCTTGAGGCGCTCAAGGACAAGGATGTCGCCCTGGTTCAGATTATGACCAAGCGCCCGGATGGAAACGTCGAAATTCCCAAGCTCAATGGGCTCGTAAAGATTCCCGATTGGGGCTGGGTTATCGGCTTTGGCCAATACATCGACGACATTGATGCGGCTTACAACAAGAAAGCACTCTCTTTCGGCGCAATCGGCCTGATCATTGTTGCCGCAGTACTCGGCTCTGCTATTTTTATGGCACGTAACATATACCATACCTTGGGCGGCGAACCCGAGTACGCAGCCAGCGTTGCGCGTGCCATCGTCAATGGCGACCTGACCGAGCAAATCGAATTCAAGGGCCGGCAGGACAGTCTCATGGCTTCTATCCGACAGATGCAGCAACATCTGCGCAATATCATCCAGAACATCCAGCAAAACGCCAACGGCGTAAGCGAAGCCTCCACCAGCCTTTCCGGGGAAATGGATAAAATCAATAATTCTGCCAGATACGCATCCGAAGCAGTTGCCTCTACTGCGGCTGCCATTGAAGAATTGGCGGTTAGTGTTGATCACATTTCGCACAGCTCACAGGAAACAGAGCAAAGCGCTACCCACTCCACACAACTCGCCAACCACGGATCCCTGTTGGTAGATGAAGCCAGCCGGGAAATACAGCGCGTAGCCACCCAGGTAGATCAGGCTTCCGGACGAATCGCCGGATTGGTGGAGCGTTCTCGCGAAATCGGGGGCATCGCCAATGTAATCAAGGAAATCGCCGACCAAACCAACCTGCTTGCACTCAACGCGGCCATTGAAGCGGCGCGTGCTGGCGAACAGGGGCGTGGTTTCGCTGTGGTTGCTGACGAAGTACGCAAGCTCTCCGAACGCACTAGCAACGCAACGGACCAAATTACCACCATGATAGCGGCGATCCATACCGACACTGAAAGTGTCGTGAAAGGCATGGAGGCGGTCGGCCCACAAGTGGCCGTGGGCATAGACGCGGTTTCACGCACCGGTGAAGCGCTGCAGCAGATCAATGCTGCCACGGCGGTAGCACTCAGCAACGTTAGCGAAGTCCGCGTCGCCACGACAGAGCAGAGTGCAGCAAGTAGCAGCGTAGCCCGTAGTGTCGAACGGATCTCAACGATGCTGGAAGAGTCTTCACAATCGGTGCAATCGGCCAATCAGAACGTACATCTGCTCGAAAAGCTCGCCGGAGATCTACGCCAATCGGTCTCGCAATTCAAGGCGTAACCCCGGCGCAAGCGATGCAGCCCGTGAATCATGGCAGGCGCAAGCACGATATTTGGCCGCGCCCTGCCGCAGCTTGTGCGGATATTGGCCTCGTGGAGGTTGCTGCAGGGACTGGAAAATTAACGTTCGGAAGGCGGGCTGTATGTTGTGCTACAGCAATCGCGCTGTTGGACGAAATGCTGGAATGCTGGGTCTGATCCAGCACTCCACGTCCTGTGCACTATTGCAAGCCGGCCTTATCCAACCGCGACTCATACTTCTGGACAATCGCCTGATACTCTGGCGTCTTTTTGAAGTTCTCCAAAGCTTCACGCATCTTGCGCTCGTCAGCCTCTGAAGTCTTCTTCGAAGTGGCGACCCACAAGGGAAGTTCGACAAGCGCCGTGCGCCTCAAATCAGGCATTTTGGAGCGGTATTGGTTCGCATCCGCACCTTTGAGTATGCCCTGCAAAGCCGGATAAACCTCCATCCCCTGCAGGATCACTACATCAACGCGCCCCAACAGCAGCTTCATGAAGCTCTTGTCGAGATCTGCTGTCGCTTGAAGATCAACACCACTATCTTTCAGAATGGATTCCGAAGCACTTCCCAACTTCACGCCAACCGAGGGTTTCTTGCTCTTGATCTCATCATAGCTACTGAAGCTTGGGCGATCTTTCATGGTGTAGCCCAATACCTTGTCGTTATAGATGACCGAGACCCACTTCCAGTTCGATTCTCGCGCTGGCGTTCGTGCCAGAATGACAAGCACCCCGCCAGCACTGTCAGAAGCCTCTTGCTGGGCCCGCGCCCAGGGGACTTCTGGTGCCATTTTGGTGGCAATACCTGCCTTCTTAAATGCAGCCGCAGCAATTTCGAACATCAGTCCAGAGGACTGATCCAGTGTTGGGCCAACCTTGGTCATGTATTCACCAACCTGTGAGCCGTAAACCGTCAGGTCCGCCTGGGCCACCCCTGAATACGCACAGATCAAAAGCAGCGCGTAAAAAACGCTTTTCCGCAACAGGGCCATAGTTGTCTCCACTCTATAAGCTGATTTGAAAGTCCGCCGGACGGGAAAGGCGCCCCGCTCGCTGCAGCATGGTACGTAGATCAGCCAAGATCAAAGTGAAGCGTACAAAGGTCTCCATCATGGGGTGGCAACAATTGCCCCAGATCAGATTCCCACCCGCAAGGCGAGCGGTAGGCAGTGCTTCAAGGATAGCGCCGCGAGTTACCCGAGCAATCAGGTGAACGCCTCAATCTTGACTGGCTTCCCCTGATTGCACGCTGGCAGCGCTGGGCTGGCTTCAGCATGGGGCTAGACTCGTAGGCGCTGAATCTGCCTACTGAGTAATCAGAGGGGCGGGCGCGGTTGGGTGAAATACTGGAATGTCAGATCTGATCCAAACCTCCGGCTCAGGCTGTGCAGGCCTGCGCCACGCTTCTTGCTGTAGTACCAGCCCTCCAAAACACAAGAAAGACTGTGTAGTGTCGTGCTCTGCACGCCGGCTGACTTGCCGGATAGTCGTACTCACACTCTCACCCTTCCTGGGTTTAGTCAGCCCATCGAAGCCAACCCCTGCGGCATCCCCGAACGCACCCGTTTGCCAAGCACTTCGGGAGCGTCCCCTTGCTTCGCGGCCAGGAAATACTCTCTTTCGGTAACGACTTCTCCCTTCCACCTCATGATTTACATGGCGGGCATATTTCTCTTTTTCGCAGAAGCCGGATTTGCACCCGGCCTCAAACTGTTTTACTGTCGCCCATTCACGATAAGGTCATAGCGATGGACGATATCTCCGCTGGCGATCTGAAGACCATCCTCCACTCCAAACGCGCCAATCTGTATTACCTGGAACACTGCAGAGTGCTCGTCAATGGCGGGCGCGTGGAATTTGTCACAGATGAGGGAAAGCGCTCCCTCTACTGGAATATTCCCATTGCCAACACCACGAGCGTGCTACTGGGTAGCGGCACATCCATCACCCAGGCCGCCATGCGGGAGCTTGGCAAGGCGGGGGTACTTGTCGGCTTCTGCGGCGGTGGAGGCACCCCACTGTTCACCGCCAACGAGGTGGATGTGGAAGTCGCGTGGTTCTCACCACAGAGTGAATACCGCCCCACCGAATACCTGCAACACTGGGTGAAATTCTGGTTTGACGATGCCCTGCGCCTCGAAGCCGCGAAAATGGTGCAGCGCACCCGCATGGAAAACCTGCGAAACATCTGGCTCAAATCCCGCCTGCTGCACGACGCGGGCTTTAGCGTGCAGCCCGAGGCACTGCAACGTGCCATCGAAACCAGCCAGAAAGGCATCGAAACTGCAGCAGATGTCACCGCCCTGCTCACCGAGGAAGCACGCCTTACCAAGCAACTCTTCCGGCTCGCCGCGCAGGCCACGCATTACGGCGACTTCACCCGCAGCAAGCGCGGAGAATCTGGCGACCCCGCCAACCGCTTCCTCGATCACGGCAACTATCTCGCCTACGGCCTCGGTGCCACCGCCACCTGGGTACTTGGCCTGCCGCACGGGCTAGCCGTGCTGCACGGCAAAACGCGGCGCGGCGGCCTCGTGTTCGATGTCGCCGATCTCGTCAAAGACGCCGTGATCCTCCCCCAAGCCTTCATCAGCGCCATGCGCGGCGATGATGAACAACAGTTCCGGCAAGACTGCATCGAAGCCCTCACACGCACCGAATCTCTCGATTTCATGATCGAAACCCTCAAACACATTGCCGAAACGCTGGGCAAGGTGGCCCCATGAACGTGCTGTTTGTCTCCCAGTGCAGTAAACGTGCCCTCACCGAAACCCGGCGCATCCTCGACCAGTTTGCCGAGCGGCGCGGCGAACGCACCTGGCAGACACCGATCACCCAGGCCGGGCTGGACGCCGTACGCCGCCTCCTGCGCAAAACCGCCCGCAAGAATACCGCTGTCGCCTGCCACTGGATTCGCGGGCTGGACCACACCGAACTGCTCTGGATCGTCGGCGATGCCGGCCAGTTCAACGCCAACGGTGCCACACCCACCAACACCACCCAAAGAAACATCTTGCGCAGCGAAGACGAAAACGATTGGCACACCGGCGAAGATATCCGCCTGCTCGCGGCAATGGCCGCCCTGCTGCACGATCTGGGCAAGGCCAGCGTGGCGTTTCAGGAACGGCTCCGTGGAAAACGGACCGAACGCAACCTGTTTCGCCACGAATGGGTATCGTTGCGCCTGTTTCAATCATTTGTCGGCCAGGATGATGACGCGCACTGGCTCGAACGCCTGATCAACCCAAGCCCTGAGGATGATGCCAGCTGGACGGCTGCAGGGCGCTACCAGCAGGACAGGCTGGGTGCCCCCAACCCCCGCCCGTTCGAAAACCTGCCCCCGCTGGCCGCCGCCATCGGCTGGCTGATCGTCACCCATCACCGCCTGCCTGTTATCCCCGTCAAAAATGATCTAACTGGTCAACAGAAATGGCTTGGAGCACACTACGACGGTAACTATGCCCACTGGCTGGAAAACCCACTCAGCCAGATCACGCACACGGCCAATGAAGTCGAGTCATTAGCCAGCCCAGAACAAATGAAGGCCTACTGGACACCTGCCGGCCCTTTGCCAATGCTTCAGCCACAGTGGCGCGAGCAGGCAGCCCGTCTGGCCCGCAAGCTGCTGGCGCGCAACAAAAGCAGCAGCGTGCCCTGGTCACAGAACCCTTACGTCATGCATCTCGCACGCCTGTGCCTGATGCTCGCAGACCATCACTATTCAGGCCTGCCCCCAAACAGCCAGGAACGCGTCAATCACGACACCGCCTACCCGCTCCATGCCAATACCGACAGCAACGCGCGACTCAAACAGACGCTGGATGAGCACCTGCTGGGGGTTGCCCATAATACCTCGGCTATCGCGCATGGTTTGCCCAGCTTCGAACGCTTCCTGCCCTTCATCACCCGCCATCGCGGCCTGAGCAAACGCAGCGGAAATCAGCGCTTTGCATGGCAGGACAAGGCCGCGGACATGGCCGCCAGCATGCGCGATGCTGCCTCGACCGACGGAGCCTTCATCATCAACATGGCCTCCACTGGCTGTGGCAAAACATTAGCCAACGCCCGCATCCTCAACGCTCTAGGAGTCTGTCGGGCTTTCCAAA
>DBTS01000091.1 GCA_002307175.1 Rhodocyclaceae bacterium UBA1310 | reverse complement strand
AAGAGCGTCTCGTCTTCACGAGAGGGGCGCATTCTACACGACCCTGATTTCTCGTCAAGCAGTTTTTGAAATCATTTCAAACCCTGCAAGACTTCTTAATTCGCACCTGAAACCGGCTCATTTCTGGCAGTCATCGCTGACTCCATTACTGACCTTAACCGCTTCCAGATCCCCGCCACCGCTTCGTTTCCGTCGCTGCAGCAGAGAAACGAGATTATGGGCAATTCAGCACAATGCGTCAAGACTTTTGACCAAAGAAATTAGCGCTAAAGCACTACGTCACCGCGTGTTCGCAAAACAATTCCTTTAAAACAATGCACTGCCAAAAGCAGTGCATAAAACTTAATTGCAGCAATTCGTCGCCACGGGATCATTCTGATGCACTGCCTTGAAATATTCAGCCTCCTGGTGCCCCCTGAAAGAAGCCGTTGTCACCTGCGTCTATATGTAGATCCTTCAGGCAAGTCGTACACAGTGAGCTTTCGCGTGTCGTCCGAGGCTAAAGATGTGGGCAAACCATATAGCCCGCATGCCATCCGACGCTTGGGTGGAGCAACCTTTCACGCAGCCCGATGCAGATTCATGCTTGCGCCCGCAAACCATGGCGCGCCCAGAAGATGGGTACTCTGTTCCCCTTCTCTCTATAATAGGAGCACCATTCGGGAGTATTCCGCTCGCAGGCTTGTCAGGCGCCTTAGGCAGAACCGCAGCCCATCTGGCACCGAACCTTCACAGCACACGCACCGGGTCTCTGATACTGAATCGCACAGATTGCCGATAACAGGTTCGCATTCAGTAACCGAACAGGTACAGCACCAAGATGAACAGTGCTGCAACGCCGCCCAGCAGAAGAGCAAAGCTGCGGTTGAGCGAGCCTCCCACAAGCTTTGAGGAGACTCCGCAGATATTTCCGGTGAGAATGGTGGCTGCGGCAATGGGGAAAGTGGCACCCTGCGCCGCCCCATGCATGCCATGAGCAGCCAATATGCCGCAGCCTCCAACCTGAAATAGGCCATAGCATGATCTGCCCCGCCCTCGCCAAAGAGCGCCCCATTTTGCTGATCAAATCCGGCGGACCTGCAGCACTGCCAGAGTGGCAGGAATTGTTTCACCAGTACTCACCGCAACTTGACGTGCATCACTGGAATGACAAAGACATTCCGCCGGAACGCGTCGAATATGTGCTGGTATGGCAGCCCCAGGCCGGGCGCCTTCGTGGCTACCCGAACCTGCGCGCCATCCTGAGTTCGGCGGCGGGTGTTGATCACATCCTTGCCGATCCTCACCTCCCGGCAGGCATCCCCATCGTCCGCATGGTGACGCAGGAAACCCGGCAGCGCATGGCCGAATTCGCCGCCATGGCATGCCTCATGACGCAGAAATCGATGCACCGGATCATCGCGCAACAACGCGCACAGCATTGGGAGGAATGCCTGCCGCAGAATAACGTGGGCGATACACGCGTCGGCATCATGGGCCTGGGATCGCTCGGCGCAGTCACTGCCAGCTACGTACAGCGCCTTGGCTTCCAGACACAGGGCTGGTCACAGAGCCGCAAATCTATTCCAGACGTGCGTTGCTACGCCGGCCCGCAAGAACTCTCCGCTTTTCTCGGCAGCACCAACATTCTCATCTGTCTTCTCCCCGAAACAGCGGAAACACGTGGCATCATCAACCGCACGCTGCTGCAGCAACTTCCAGGAGGTGCCAGTGTGATCAACCTTGCACGCGGCAGCCACCTCATCGCCGGAGACCTGCTTGCCGCTCTGGATTCCGGCCACATTGCCAGCGCCTGGCTGGATGTCGTCGATGAAGAACCACTTCCCCGCAACTCGCCACTCTGGCATCACTCTGCCATCATCATCACGCCACACAGCGCCGCGTCGCCGTCTCGGCGGGAGAAAGCCATCCACGCTGCAAGCGTCATTCACGCCATTGAGCAGGGGCGCGAAGCGCCGCATCTGTATGATCCGGGTCGAGGGTATTAACACGGGCATTCTCTCCATCCGGACGAAGCGCTTTTGTGGATGCAGCACGGGCTATCCAGGCAGGCGTAACACGGGGCCACCATTATTTATGCAGCGCGATTCCAATCCTTCCAAAATAGTCGAATAGCATATCTAAAACACTACTGTCCTTGCGTAAGAAAGTCTCCATTCAGATCAGTTTGACCCAGCGTAGCCCCGCCACAGCTCACTCACAGTATCGATTTCTACTGCGCTCATGTGCTGGGCGCTATTGCGTTGCCTGCAAGGCAAGCGGCATGGCGCCGGCAATATCAGGGGGAAACGGCATTCCCTTTTCGGCCAATGCCACTACGCTCGATAATACGTTGGAGCAGGCAGAAGAGGAACAGCAGTAGGCCGATGGCAATACGGGTCCACCAGGAACTCAGACTGCCATCGAAGGCGATCAAAGACTGGATGACGCCCAGGATCAACACCCCGATCAGCGTGCCAACTACATTGCCCACGCCGCCGGTGAGCAAGGTGCCCCCGATCACGGCGGCTGCGATGGCATCCAACTCCATTCCCAGGGCGTGCAGACCATAGCCTGAGAGCATGTAAAATGTAACGAGGATGCCACCAAGAGCCGAACAGAATCCACTGAACGTGTAAACCAGGATCTTGGTGCGGGCAACAGGCAACCCCATGAGCAGAGCAGAGCGCTCATTGCCACCAATCGCATATACCGTACGACCAAAGCGGGTGTAGTGCGCGAGAAAGATGGCGGCCATCAGGATACCCAGTGCAACGATACCGCTCAGAGAGATAAAGGTTTCCGACCCAAGCGTCAGGCGGTACTCGGATAATGCAGTGTAAGTTGGGTCGGTAATGGAGATCGAATCGATACTGATGACGTAGCACAGGCCGCGCGCCAGAAACATCCCACCCAAAGTGACGATAAAAGGCTGCATCCGGAAAACCTGAATGAGCACACCGTGCAACAATCCGAAGGCGCAGCCCATCAGCAAGACGAGGGGAATGATCGCCCAGATGCTCCAGTGATGGTGTTGCACGAGCGACGCCGAGACCATGGTGGCAAGCGCCACGATTGAGCCGACGGAGAGATCGATGCCTCCTGAGACAATCACAAAGGTCATGCCGATGGCGACTACCAGCAGAAAGCCATTGTCGATGAGCAGGTTCACGAAGACCTGTGGCGAAAGGAAGGCATCGTAAGAAATTGCCCCAAAGCCGAACAATGCCACGAAAAGCGCGGTGGTCACGATCAGCGGAAGGCTGCGCGGATTGATATAACGCATGAGGCTCATGATTTCTCCTCAACGTGGATGGCGGGTGTAAACAGCATGCTGCGCAGCCTTTCGGACTGAATCAGGCAGACGCTAAAAAAGACAAGCGCCTTAACCACCAGGTTGATTTCAGGCGGTACACCCAGTGAGTAAATGGCATACGTCAGGGTTTGGATGATCAGGGCACCAATCAGCGTACCGATCAGGCTGAAGCGGCCTCCGTCGAGTGAAGTCCCTCCAAGCGCGACAGCAAGGATGGCATCCAGCTCCATTGCCAATCCAGCGTTGTTGCCATCTGCACTCTTGACGTTGGATGTGATCAAATCTAAGGGTCAGGTCTCACATTCCAACATTCTGCCTGACCCTTTAAAGGAAAAATAGCAATCTCATCCACATAACAAAATTGGCACGTCTCTGTTTTCCTGACGAATCTCCTCGCGCCAACAATTACGGGAGCCGACTGAACACAGAATTCAGGATGACTCTATCCGCAGCAGTCAATTCATGCAATAAGGATGTCAATTCTTATAGAAATGTTGGAATGTCAGACCTGACCCCTTGCTTGTGCGATCCTTCCCTCTGCCGCTACCGCTAACGGAATCCCAGGGTCATGTCCAACATTCCAACATTCCGCCTGACCCTTTAAAGGAAAAATAGCAATCTCATCCACATAACAAAATTGACACATCACTGTTTTCCTGACGAATCTCCTCGCGCCAACAATTACGGGAGCCGGCTGAACACAGAATTCAGGATGACTCTATCCGCAGCAGTCCATTCATGCAATAAGGATGTCAATTCTTATAGAAATGTTGGAATGTTAGCCCCCTTGGCTTTCGTGGCTTTCGTGGCTTTCGTGGCTTTCGAAGTTTCATCAGATTCAATTCTCACTACTTGCACAAGCCACACATCGCAGGCCAGTCTTCTTTACTCACTTTCCTCCACCCCAGCAAAGCCGCACCGACAAAACCACTAACCACCACATCCGTAATCCACAAGAAAAACCCCGCAAACTCAGCAGAGTTTCACGGGGTTTATTATTATGCCAAAGGCATAAAATGCTGTTCGCAGCAATTATAGTCGCGAACTGGGTCTCAGTACTGATGCGGCTTCCCGAGGCTCTCGATATAGAGGCGAGACAAATAAAGTCGCAAACTATACCCGGCAAAGCTTACCGGGCGCATGTTTCGTGTCACCACATCACAAAACCAATAGATAAATCAATCTATTCGGCATCTCGCACTCCATTTCCCGCACGAATGAAGACCGATTCTTCCAGATCGGTTCAACTCAACGCAGGCCCGCCGCGTAATCGCTCACGGCCTCAATTTCAGCTATGTTCATGCGCTGGGCAACATCCGGCATGGCACCGGCAAGATCATTCCTGAGGGTGCCGGCCTGATAGGCGATCAGGGTGTTCTTGAGGTAGTCGGCGAACTGGCCCTGCAGGCGCGGGTAGCGTGGAGGGATTCCCTGGCCGGAGGGGCCGTGGCAGCCTGCGCAGGCTGGTAGACCCTTGCTTGGATTGCCTGTGCGCCAAACGCGCTGGCCGAGCGCGAGGGTTTCCGGGTGCTTGTTTTTTTTGGGAATCAGCTACTTTTGCGAGTAGTACACCGCCAGCGCCCTGAAATCCGCATCGGTCAGAATTCCTAACGGGGCAAGCATGGATGAGGCGGCACGCGTGGGTTGCTTGCCCGGCTGCCCTTTGAAATCCCGTAGCTGTTTGAGCAGATAGGCTTCGTGTTGCCCGGCGAGGGGGTCTGAAAGGCACCGGGGTGAAGAAATTCGCCCAAATAAGGCGAGCAGATCGGCAAAAAACTGGCCGCTGCCGGACCGAAAAATGCCGTCTGCTCAGAATTTTGAATTGTTCAGGGCATCCCTAGCTATGCCAAAAAATGCAAGGAACACCACTTACTGCAATCGCATTCAATAGCAATTACATTTCTGACAGACTCGTGTTCGCAGACTTTGCTTCTGATTCATTCAACTTTTAGGGGGGTTACCGGGAAGTCTTTATCGTTTAATATTTTCTTGCCGACGTGCCGCGCAAGTACTTGCATTGTCAAATCGATGAATGTCTGCAAATCATCAATCTCTAACTGCTTCTTTTCACGGATATAGTGCATATTTATTTCTGCCCAAACTTCTCCGCCTAGCTCACGTACTGTTCGATTTTCCAAATCATCCTCGCGGTTTTTTGTAATCAGAAATTAGCCTTTTAATCGTTTCCGAGTTGGCGGCATCGCCGCGTACGTGCCCTTGAAACTTACCAACGATATCGAATTCTCCCCCGCTCGTTTGCTTCACAATCACGCGGCCTGCGTTTGCTCCTCGCAACTCGAAATAGCTCTCACCCAAAGACCTTGTACCAATGCCAGGATTAGGATTGCCAGAGCGCAATTGAGATAACAATTTATCGACGTCCTTTTGCGCGCCTTCGCTTAATCCTTTCGCCAACCGAACAGCATAAGGATTGTCATTTATGCGGCTCGTAACTCTAATGTCAGCTGCCGCAGCACTTAGCGACTTCGGCAAAACTAAAGCTTCACTATCTGCCGCTGCGACACCGCCCACTCCTCCTGCCACCCGGCCCAAACCAGCAGTTGCTGCAACGAGCACTGCCTCACCGAAAGAGGCTCCGCTATCACTATAAAACGGACTCCTCGGCTCCATAATACGCCAGTTACCCAAATTTATATTCGGATACGGACCATCAGAATTGAAGGCTGAGGCAAGAGCATTGAGTGTGCCTTCAATTGGCTGTTTTACGAACGAATTTACCGCCCAATTTGCTGCCCCAGCTAAGATTGACTGCCTCGCATCACTAGCTGTTTCTGTTGTAACGTTATTCGTCCCATTACCCTTCGTCGCATTTTGATTTGGCGCTGCAGTCTTCTGTTTGTCTGACGCACCTGTTGGAGCGTCAGCTTGCTTTTGCTTTCCGAGAGCCGGTGCCGGAATCCTGGA
>DBTS01000096.1:33723-38689 GCA_002307175.1 Rhodocyclaceae bacterium UBA1310 | reverse complement strand
CCGGCGACGCTTCTTCTTGCTCCATTTCAAGCGCCAATTCTGGTGCATTCAAGGGTCAAGCGTGCACTTATCGGACTGTCGAGGATTCCGGCACCGGCTCTGGTCAGCGTGGCGCCGACTCTCGTGAACTCGAAACGGCAGGTCGATTGCAAGAGCCCATCGATATCGGAGAAGGTCGCTTTCGGGAGCCTGGAGGATTCACCTCAGCCCACCGGGTGCCTCGTGTACGAAACGCTGGCTCTTCTGCGGCGGTCAGTCTTGAGCATCTGACCGGAGAGCGCCTGAAACGCCAGAGTGGCCTGCATGGATTCGGGCAGCCTGAATTTGCCCCTATCCTTCTCGGCCTGCATCGGGAAATGCGGGTAAAAGCCCGAGACGGCCTTCAGGTGTGTTCGAGGTGCCCAGCCGAAGGGAATCACAGGGCGGCATTGCCGTGAAACCTAGCCTGAAAGGCTTCTATGCAGGGTCTCGCGGCGCGGGCATTGCCATGCAGATACCCCAAAAAGTCCCCAAGATGCGGGATTGGGTGGCGCCAGTTGGAGCTACTGCGGCACGAGAAAACAAAAAAGCCCGCAGTTGCGGGCTTTGTGGGACTTCCTGAGACTAGCTGAAACAGCCAGTTGGTACCGAGAGTGGGACTCGAACCCACACACCTTGCGGCGGCGGATTTTGAATCCGCTGCGTCTACCGATTCCGCCATCCCGGCATGGGAAGGCCGCGATTATCGCCGAAGCAGGCGCGTAACTCAAGCACCTCATGCCAAATCGCCGTTTTTTCGGCAGACCGGCCCTGATTTCGGCTGTCACATGCTTACAACCTTGGGGGCCGATACTCTTGAATGATGACAATTTTGGGGCAATCGGTATGAACAGACGAAACTTCCTGACGAGTGCGATCTATTCTGCCGCACTCTTGACGCTTCCGAGCCTGCCAGCAAGGGCCCAGGATGGCTCGCGGCGCATCGTGATCGGACAGACGGCAGACCTTTCTGGCTCCATGCAGAACATAGGCCGCGACTATTTTACGGGTGCCAAGCTCGTTTTTGACCAGGCCAATGCGGGCAGTGGACCATCTTTCGGGCACATCCGCTTTGTGCAGATCGACGACGGGGGAAGCCCCGCCGCCGCAGTGGCGAATACCCGGCAACTGCTGGAGGAGGAGCGCGCCGACCTGCTCTTCGGGCTGACTTCGGAAGCCTGCGTGGAGGCGGTGACAGTGAGCCCGGCATTCCGGGCCTCGGATGTGTGCCTGTTCGCCCCGGTGACAGGGATTGACCATGCCGGCGGCAAGGGGCGGGTGGTGTATCTGCGCCCCAATTACGTGGATGAGATGAACACGATCATCGGGCGGCTGACCGACCTTTCGCTGACGCGCTTTGCGCTGATTCATACCAGCTCGGATTCGGTCGTGGCGGCGCGCAACGCGATTCTCGGTGGCCTACAGGGACGCCTGACGGCGGACGCCATCCTGCCCCTGGCGCTGCAAAACGGCGCGGCCAACATTGCCAGCCTGATCGACAGGATGGGCAAGGCACAGACCCAGGCGGCAATTTTCCTGGGGGATTCGATCACCACCGCACAGGCGATCAAGCAGATCCGGGCCCGCATGCCGGTGCTGTTCATCTGCCTGAGCTCTACGGTGGATGCGGTGCTGGTGCGGCAGATGCTGAGCCCACGCCTGGCGCAGGGGCTGATGGTGTCGCGCGTGGTGCCAGACCCGGATAACGGAATCATTCCGGTGGTGCAGGACTTCAAGCGGGCACAAAAGAAGTATCTCGACGAAACTCTTTCGCCAGCGGGGCTGGAAGGCTTTATCGCGGCCCAGGCGCTGCTTTCCATTCTGCGCAAGGGGGAGAATCCGCGCAATCTGGTATCCACCGCGCAACGCCGCATCGGCATGCTGGATCTGGGTGGCTGGAAGGTGAATCTGGCGGCAAACCGGGCTTCCACGCGCATCGAAATCGCCATGATTTCCACGGATGGACGCCTGATTTAGCTGCCATCAGGCAGCCACTGCTGCCTGATACTCGCAAGGGAAGGCCGCAACGGGTACACTTCTGCCCCTGCCCGTTGTGTGCGTTAGACCATGCTGACCCTTGCCGATTTCGATTTTGACCTGCCCCCCGAACTGATTGCCCAGGCCGCGCTGCCGGATCGCTCCGCTTCGCGCCTGATGGTGGTACATGAGGATAGCCAGGACGACCGGCATGTGCGGGATCTCCCGGAGCTGCTGCGGGCGGGCGACCTGCTGGTGTTCAACGATAGCCGTGTGATGCATGCCCGGCTCTTCGGCCAGAAGGATACGGGCGGCCAGGTGGAGGTGATGGTGGAGCGCCCGGTGGGAGACCACGACGTGCTGGCGATGGTGCGCGCCTCCAAATCCCCCAAGCCCGGCACCCGGCTGCGCCTGATGGACGCTTTCGATGTTGAGGTGGTCGGCCGCGCCGGGGCTGGCGGGGAGTTCTTCCATTTGCGCTTTCCGGCAGACGACACGGCGGTGGCGTATATCGAGCGTTACGGCAGGCTGCCCCTGCCCCCTTATATTGAACACACGGCCACAGAATCTGACGAAACGCGTTACCAGACGGTGTACGCCCGCGAATTGGGCAGCGTGGCAGCGCCCACGGCAGGGCTGCATTTTGATGATGCACTGCTCGCCAGGCTTGCAGAGCGTGGCATTGGGCGTGCCTTCGTGACCTTGCATGTGGGGGCCGGCACATTTCAGCCGGTACGCGAAAACGATATCTCGCAGCACCAGATGCACCGCGAGTGTTACACCATCCCCCAGAGCACGGTGGATGCCATCGCGCGCACCAAGGCTGAGGGTGGCCGGGTGATCTGCGTGGGCACCACTTCACTGCGCACACTTGAATCTGCTGCACAGAAAGGTGAATTGCAAGCCGGCAGCGACGAAACGGGGATCTTCATCACTCCGGGTTACGAATTCCGCGTGGCCGACATGCTGGTAACGAATTTCCACCTTCCGAAATCCACCCTGCTGATGCTGGTTTCGGCGCTTGCGGGAATGCAGACAATGCGCCAGGCTTATGCGCATGCCATCAAAAACCGTTACCGCTTTTTCAGTTACGGCGATGCAATGCTGCTGACGAGAAAAAGCATTTAGCCCTTCGGAGCAAAAATCTCTGCATTGATTTCAGCATCATCATTTTTCCAAACGCGGCGAAAATTAAAATGACAATGCAATTCAGTCGCCGCTACAATCTCCAAATCAATGCCCACCTTGCCTGACGCCGCGCCCCAGCGTCAGCGTCAGCGCATCTATATATCAGATCAGCCCCTACAGCCTATTCCCAAATAGGACGGCTTATCTGCCTCTTATCAGCTTACCCATTCAGTCTTGCTCAGCAGACCATGACACACGAAGTGATCGGAATCATTGACTCCGATGCCTAAAAGGCTATCAAACCCTAAAACTTGTAATCTGCAGTTAATTTTTATCATGAAAAGCAAAACCCTGTTTCAAACCAGCAGCTCATTCGCCCTGATGGTATTGCTTACAGCCTGCGGAGGCGGAGGCAGTTCGGATTCATCATCTTCATCATCTTCATCAACAAGCTCGACACATCTTCTGGGTGGAGCCATCACGAACCTGACCAGCTCGGGGCTCATCCTGCAAAACGGCAGCACGACGATATCGGTAGCGTCCGGAGCAACCAGTTTCACCTTCGGCTCCACATCAGGATCGTATGCGGTAAGCATCGGCAGCCAGCCTGACGGACAGACATGTTCGGTTTCCAATGGCAGCGGGACACTCTCGTCAGACATAAGCAACATCCAGGTAACATGCCGTGGGTATATGCTTTATGTCACCAACCAGGCAGATCTGACCATCGGACAGTACAGCGTAGGTTCCGGAACCGGTCTGCTTGCTGCACTGACACCATCCTCGGTCAGCACATACAACTACGCAGAACCCACTGCCATTGCCCTGAGCCCGGATGGTCAATACGCCTACGTAGCCCATGGCGACAACTCCGGCATCAGTACTTTCTCTGTGGCAAGCTCCGGAAAGCTGAGCTACAGCAGCACCACCAAGGCGGCCAGTTCCGGCTACGCACTCACCCCGAGTGCCAGCGGCAGCTACCTGTACTCGGCAAACTACGGCAGCGCTACGCTTTCGCAATTCACCGTGAGCAATGGCACGCTGACCACAATGGCAACCGCGACCGTAGCAGCGGACACCAATCCGGCCGGGATCGTAGCCACTCCGAATGGAAGCTATGTCTACGCCATAAACTCCAGTGCAAACACCATTTCGGAATACAAGGTGGGTACCACAGGCGCGCTCACCAGTCTGGGTTCAGTTTCGCTGAGCAGCATTGGAACTACGCCGTATGGGATTGCAGTCACCCCCGACTCGAACTATCTGTACGTCACCCTCTCAGATAGCGGGAAAATTGCGCTGTTCAGCATTGGCAGCACTGGTCTGCTGACTGCCCGCGCCACGCCGTCTATCACGACAAGCGGAGATACGCCGCGCGGCATTGCTGTCAGCCCTTCCGGCAAATATGCGTACGTCGCCAATTTCGGCAGCAACACCGTAACGGCCTACGGAATCGCATCTGGATATCTGAGCACGATCGGCTCTTATGCAGCAGGTACCTATCCGCGTGAAATTGCCATCACGCCAGATGGCTCCTACCTGTATGTGAGCAACTACGGCAGTGACTCGATCTCGCAATTCGCCATCCAGGCGGGCGGCGCGCTGAGTGCGCTATCGACAGCAACCGTGGCGGCAGGAACAAATCCATCGGGAATCGCAGTACGCTGATCACCATGACCGGCTTCATTCCGCAGACAATGCGGATGGAGCCGGAATTCCACGGCCAATACCTATTGGTTCTTCGGATTTTAGTGTGGGTAAGTAGTACGCTATCGCGTATCACACCGCAGCGAACGAAGAAGAGTGAAAGGGTGCAACGCGGCGTAACAAAGCGTTGGGAGAC
>DBTS01000096.1:24431-33451 GCA_002307175.1 Rhodocyclaceae bacterium UBA1310 | reverse complement strand
CCTGCGGCTTTCCCAACCTACGCCATTGACCTAACGTACCGGTTTGCGTAGGGCGCCGACAGGGAACAATGGAGCGTAGCGCAATTGCGCCGGTCTAGCCTCCGCCCGGAGGGCGCAAACCAGGATCGACATGCCAAACATTCACCCACTCCAAAGTCGGATGAGCCTACCTTTTAAACCTCGGAATTCGAGCGCCTGACAAATCGCGATTCCGGGCGCCACAAAAATACCATACACATAACCATCCCGGCATCACATATAGCAGGAACATTCACTTACACAATTCGTTACAGTAGAAAATCCTGCCCCGGCGCAGGTGGGCATACAATTCCCTCATTGAAATCTGTAACACAGACCATCAGGCCAGCGCCTGATCATCCACCATGCAACGTTTTGCCCACGCCCTTTTTGTCTCTGTTTTTCTCTGTTCCGTGCCACTGCTCGCAGCGGCCCAGCCGGTATCGGACGACACACTGCAACTCGCCCATACCCTGGTCAATGGCAACTGGGAGGCGATGCAGAAGCCCATCCAGGCAATGGAATCAGGCCTGGAGGAAAAATTGCGCAATGTCGGCGTTACGCCGGATGCGGCGCATCTGTTCGGCTCGGAAATGCAGCGGGCTGCCACGCGGGAAGCACTCGCGCAGGCGATTGCCGCATCCCTGAGCGCAGATTTCACCTCCGAAGAGTTGCAGCAGATCCAGACCTTTGTCGAATCCCCGGCAGGCATGAAGTTCCAGAACTTCATCAACCATCCGGCGATCTTGTCCGGCTACTTTGCCCCTATCGTGAAGCAGGCCTGCGACAACACTCTGCCGCAGGTCAATGGTTCAGACCGGCTGGTGATGTCGGTAGGTTGCCGCCATATCCAGGCTCAGGTCGGCCAGACCCAGGTCGGACGCTGAGCCACTCGCCCACCGGGGTAGCTGCAGGCGCTTGCCTAATCCGGCATCCTTCCGTATAACCTGCGCTTTTCCTTATTCAAGGGGCAGGCCTGTCTCGCCTGTATCCCGCCAGATCATGAAATACGAACTGCTTTCCACCTGCGGACAGGCCCGGCGTGGCCGTCTGCATCTCGCCCACGGCGTTATCGAAACCCCCGTCTTCATGCCTGTTGGCACCTATGGCACGGTAAAAGCCATGAGCCCGCATGAGCTCAAGGACATCGGCGCGCAGATCATCCTCGGCAATACCTTCCACCTGTGGCTGCGCCCGGGGCTGGAAGTGTTCTCGCGCTTTGGCGGCCTGCATGACTTCATGGGCTGGGATAAGCCGATTCTCACCGATTCGGGTGGTTTTCAGGTGTTTTCGCTCGGAAAACTGCGCAAGATCACCGAAGAAGGCGTGAAATTCTCTTCACCGATCAATGGTGAGAAGCTTTTTCTCACCCCTGAGGAGTCAATGCGCATCCAGCACGGGCTGAACAGCGACATCGTGATGATTTTCGACGAGTGCACGCCCTATCCTGCGACCTTTGACGAAGCCGCCCAATCCATGCGCATGTCGGCCCGCTGGGCGCGCCGCTCACGCGACGCGCATGACCGCCTGGAAAACCGCAACGCCCTCTTCGGCATCGTGCAGGGTGGCATGCATGAGGCACTGCGCGATGAATCGCTGGGGGGGCTGCAGGACATCGGGTTTGATGGTTACGCCATCGGTGGTCTCTCGGTGGGAGAGCCGAAGGAAGAGTTCTACAAAGTGCTGGCCTATACTGGCCCAAAACTGCCGGCGGAGAAGCCGCACTACCTGATGGGTGTAGGAACGCCGGAAGATCTGGTGTACGGCGTGGCACAGGGCATCGACATGTTCGACTGCGTGATGCCGACGCGCAATGCGCGTAACGGCTGGCTGTTTACACGCTGGGGCAACCTGAAGATCCGCAATGCCTGCCACAAGACTGACACTCGGCCGATCGACGAGACCTGTGAGTGCTACACCTGCCGGCACTTCTCGCGCGCCTACCTGCATCATCTGGACCGTGCCCAGGAAATGCTCGGGCCGCGCTTGATGACGATCCACAATCTGTTCTACTACCAGCACCTGATGCGCGAGATCCGCGCAGCCATCGAAGCCGGCGATTATGCCGGCTTCCAGGCCCGTTTCGCGGCAGAACGCGCCCGCGGCGTGGCCTGAACCACAAAGCCGGAGCCAGTGGCTGGCTTCAGCTTTGTGCCTGACACTCAAGCGCCCAGATAGCAGGCACGCAGCTTGGTGTAATTGTAGAAATGCGAGCCCGTCGCGTAGCGGGCACTGGCACAGGCAGGCTTGAAATCAACTTCCTTCTCGTTGAAATACATCTTCACGATCAGGCTGCCATCACTGCTGCTCTTGTATACATCCCACTGCACGTTGGTTGCCATGGGTGAGACGGCTTCGCCGCGCCAGGGGTTGTTGTCGTAGGTGAAGGTCTGGGCCCGGGCAAGCTGGGTGGCGGCGCCATCGATTCCCATGATGGCGGCGAACGGGATCATGTCCTCAGCGTGCGTGAAACGCAGGCGGGCAACACGGGTGGTGGTGCCACTGGCGATGTTGTCGACCTCACTGAAGAAATCCTTTTCCAGACCCAGTGCCATCTTGTAGGTAATGTCGCCATACTCGGTGGCAGATGGACCCTTGTTGTAGAAGTCGTCAATATCCTGCAGGTAGGCGAAGACCTGGGCCTGTTCCAGCGGCATGTATTGGGAGAAATCGACCGAGACCTCGTTACGCATCCCCGGCGCGATGATATAGAGCTCGTAGATCAGCTCTGCGGCGTCAACGATGCCGGCAATCTTGGTCTTGCCGTCGCCCGTGAGGGTGTTGGTGAAGGCGCCATCGGCGCTCGTGTAACTGCGCTTGCTGTTGTTCGAGAAGGTGTAGGTGCCAGCATCGATCTTGTCTACAAATTCCTTTGTAAACAAACGCTCCAGCACAGTACGTGCGGCAGTTTTGAGCGGCGTGGAGGCTCGCACGGCAGCTATCTTGGCAGCAACCTCGGTACCGTAACCGTTGCTATCGGTGGCCGCCGCAAATGACTGATAGGCGAGACTAGCCTGATAGACAGCATAATTCGTGCTGCTCGTATCGGTCACGGCATCGCTTGCCTTGAGTTTGTGGAAGTACAGCTGGTAGCGGTCGATGACCGGGGAGCTGATGTTCGACGCCAGCGCCTGCAGGGTGGCTGCCAGGGAGTTGGCAAAGAACTGTGAGCTGTCGACAGCACGATCCTGGCCGGAATTCATGATCTGGATCTGGCGGGTACCCGCCGAGGCAAACAGTGCAGCCTGCCGGCTGGCAAGACGTACCGCAAGCTGCTTGTGCTCGGTGATGCCGACCTGGGTGAGATTGCCGTAGCCTGGTGTACTGATACCGGAGACGCCATAGCCCATGAGGAAGTTGGCCTTCATGATGGCTTCCACATCGGCGCCCAGCGAGGCCCCCAGGGTGGTCAGGGCACCGTCGGCCTTGGCCTGGGTCCACATGTTGAGCACTGCATCATCGTACTTCATGCTGGAGAGTCCGCGCGTGCCATGGCGCGCCACCAGCTCGGTGTAGACGGGAACATACCCGGCTGGTGCGGCTTCGTAGCTGGCAGAGTCCTGCTGCGGCTGATAATTGGTCTTGGTGGCGTAATACCCTGCCCGCGAAGATGCGGATGAGGACGAAGAGACACTCGAACTGCTCTGCTGCGATGAGCTGGCCTGGGATGCAGTGGCTTCCTGCGAAGCCGCGCTTTCCCCATCTCCGCCGCAGGCTGTCAAGCCCACTGTCAGTACCGACAACACGCCAAAAACAAGCTGTACACGCATTCTGCCCCCTGTTTGTTGCAAAAAAGGCAGAACTCTAGCCGGAAAGAATTACATCTTGATTTCAGTTACAAAAAAACTTCTTTGGATCAACAGCTTGCAGTTTGTCACAGTGCACGAAAGGAGTCAGGTAGGCAAAGCCTGAGCCTGCTATACTTGTCCGCTTGAATTTTGAACTTTAAAGCTGGAGTCCACACATGTTTTCCATCATTTCCGATGCCCAAGCGCAAACCGCCGGAGCTGCCCCAGGCGGCATGGAAGCATCGCCTATCATCATGATTGTACTGATGATTGTCGCCATGTATTTCCTCGTCATGCGTCCGCAACAAAAGAAGGCCAAGGAACACCAGGCCCTGCTGTCCGCACTGGCCAAGGGTGACGAAGTCATCACCCAGGGTGGCATCGCCGGCACGATCAGCAGCGTTGGCGACAACTTCGTGAAGGTTGAAGTGGCTCGCGGCGTGGAAATCTCGATGCAGAAGTCGGCTATCGCTTCGGTGCTACCGAAGGGCTCCCTCGACAACGCCTAAATCGGGAAAACCGGTTACGATCCGGGCCGGCTGTGTTTATGTCAGGTTTATTCACCTGACACATTCCCCAGTCATGGATTGCACCGCCGATGCAAGAACCTGCTCACGATCGACAGCGAGAGGCCGTCAGCGGGGTGAAGAGCAACACATACCCCCCAATCACGGCATCGCAGTAAGATCATGAACAGCTTCTAAGGCAGGAAGGGTCGGCAACGGCCCTACCATTCATTCACTTTTTTTCCATCTAACCATGAATCGTTACCCGCTCTGGAAAAACCTGCTGATCTGCCTCGTGCTGATCCTCGGGTTGCTCTATACCTTGCCGAATTTCTATGGCGAAGTACCGGCCGTGCAGGTATCTTCCGCACGTTCCACCATCAAGGTGGATGCAGCCCTGTTGCAACGTGTCACTGACGCACTGAAATCCGCCGGCATTGCGCAGACGGGTGCCATCCTTGACGAGACAAGCCTGCGGGTGCGTTTTGCCAATGAAGACACGCAGATGAAGGCGCGTGATCTCATCGAGCACACCCTGAATCCGGACCCCAAGGCAACCGACTATCTGGTTGCACTGAACCTTCTCTCCGCCAGCCCGCAATGGCTACGCTCCATCCATGCGCTGCCGATGTACCTCGGCCTTGATCTGCGTGGTGGTGTGCACTTCCTGTTGCAGGTGGATATGGATGGCGCCATCACCAAGCAGATCGATGTGATCGCGGGTGATGCACGCAACCTGCTGCGTGAAAAGAAGATCGAATACTCCAGCGTGGCCCGCGATGGCGAACAGGTGGTGGTCCACCTGCGCGACGCCGCTTCACGCGACAAGGCACGCTCTGTCATCCGCGACATGCGCAATGACCTGCAGTACGTGGAACGGGACAGTGCGGGCGATTTCGTGCTGGTGGCCTCGCTAACCCCGGCCGCCCGGGCAACTCTTCAGGAGGATGCACTGCGGCAGAACATCGTCACCCTGCACAATCGTGTGAACGAGCTGGGGGTGGCTGAACCGGTGATCCAGCAGCAAGGGACCGACCGCATCGTCGTCGAGCTGCCTGGGGTGCAGGACGTTGCACGCGCCAAGGACATCATCGGCCGTACCGCCACCCTGCAGGTGCGCATGGCGGCTGAAGGCAGTGCGCTGGGCGCCGATATCTTCGCCGACAACAGCCGTGGCCAGGGTGGTCAGGTTGCTGTGAAGAAGGAAGTGCTGCTCACGGGTGACCACTTCGTGAAGGCGTCTCCGGGCTTTGATGGGCAAACTCAGCGTCCGCTGGTATCAATCACGCTGGATTCTGCCGGTGGCTCTGTGATGCGCAAGATCACACGTGAGAACCTGCACAAGCCAATGGCCATCATCCTGTTCGAAAAGGGCAAGGGCGAAGCCATCTCGGTGGCAACCATCCAGGGTGAATTTGGCAACCAGTTCCAGATTTCCGGTAACTTCTCCACGGAAGAAACCAACAATCTGGCTCTGCTGATCCGCTCCGGCTCGCTGGCAGCGCCGATGGACATCATCGAGGAACGCACAATCGGCCCGAGCATGGGTGCGGACAACATCCGCATGGGCTATCACTCCGTGCTGTGGGGCTTTGTGGCGATCACCATCTTCATGTGCATTTACTACGTGATGTTCGGGTTGATCTCCACGGCGGCACTGGGCGCCAACATGCTGTTCCTGATTGCTGGCCTCTCAACCCTGCAGGCCACGCTGACCCTGCCGGGCATTGCCGCCATCGCGCTGGCTCTGGGGATGGCCATCGACTCGAACGTGCTGATCAATGAGCGTATCCGTGAAGAACTGCGTGACGGTGCGACCCCACAGGCCGCCATCACCGCCGGTTATCACCACGCTTTCGATACGATTCTGGACTCGAACGTGACCACCTTCATCGTGGGCTTCGCCCTGCTGCTCTTTGGCTCGGGCCCGATCAAGGGCTTTGCCGTGGTGCATTGCATGGGGATCGTCACCTCGCTGTTCAGCGCCATATTCGTATCGCGCATGCTCACCAACTTTGTCTACGGCAGCCGTCGTAAGCTCGTCTCGCTGGCTATCGGCCAGATCTGGAAACCCGAGACCAAGTAAAAACTGCCGGGAGAAAAAACAATGGAATTGTTCCGCATTCACAAAGACATCCCGTTCATGCGCCACGCGTTGGTGTTTAACGTGATTTCTCTTGTCACCTTCATCATCGCAGTCTTCTTCCTGGTACACCGGGGCCTGAACCTGTCTGTGGAGTTCACGGGGGGAACGGTGATCGAAATCACCTACGCCGCGCCGCCTCAGGTGGACAGCATTCGCGACACCCTGGCGAAGGCTGGTTTTCCGGATGCCCAGGCACAAAGCTTCGGTAGCGCCAGCAACATCCGCATCCTGATCCCGCCGCGCGCCAAGGAAAACTCCTCCAGGCTTGCCAATGAAGCCTTCGGCAACCTCTGTCAGGCCAATGCAGGCAGCGTCAAGGATCTTGCGTTCAAGACCGATCAGGGCGAAACCAAGACGCGCCAGACGTGTTCCCTGGCAGGCGACAAGGATCTGTTCCACGTCCGCAGCGTGGAGTTCGTTGGCCCGCAGGTGGGTTCCGAACTCGCCACCGACGGTGCAATGGCCATGCTGGTGGTGATCATCGGCATCATGATCTACCTGTCGATCCGCTTTGAATGGCGTTTTGCCGTTTCCGGCATCATCGCCAACCTGCATGACGTGGTGATCATCCTGGGCTGCTTCGCCTTCTTCCGCTGGGAATTCTCCCTGCCAGTGCTGGCGGCAGTGCTTGCCGTGCTGGGATACTCGGTGAACGAATCCGTGATCGTCTTCGACCGCGTTCGTGAAACCTTCCGCAATAGCCGCATGCGCGGGCTGACGGTGCCTCAGGTGCTCGACCACGCCATCACGCGGACAATCTCACGTACCATCATCACCCACGGTTGTACCCAGATGATGGTGTTGTCGATGCTGTTCTTCGGCGGCCCCTCGCTGCACTACTTCGCGGTGGCGCTGACCATCGGTATCTGCTTCGGGATCTACTCCTCGGTGCTCGTGGCCAGCCCGCTGGTGATGTGGATGCGTGTCTCGCGTGAACAGTTTGTGAAGGTGACCACCAAGAAGGAAGAAGCTGTGGTCTGATCCGACGCACACTTCCTGCGTAAGCAAAGCAACGGCTCCCTCGCGGAGCCGTTGCTGTTTTCAGCTCCGGCTTGTCACTACCCTTCTGGGCAGGCCGTTCCAAATCACTGTTTCGGCATCACCGCGGCACAGTCTGACCCTCGCTGTTTACAAGACAGAAAGGGCAAGAATACCGGACAGAACCACCGATACAGCATCATTATCCTTATGGGCATGTCACTTCTCAGGATTCAGGCTTGGCGGCTCGGATAGTGATTTCTCCGCAACTAAAAATCCTTACGGATTAAATATTTGTATTGTTTGCAAAGTGCTGTTCAAGAATGCACAAAGAGGCCCGATAACAAGCGAGCATCCAGAAAAACGGAAGATACCTCTGAGGACTTCGCAAATGAAAATCACCATCTCTGCGCGCCTGCTGCTCATGGTTGGCCTTGCTGCCATCGTCGCATTGATCGTCGGTCTGGCCGGCATGAATGCAACCAGCACCACCGCAGGCGCCCTCGACAAGGTTCAGAACCAGACCCTTCCCCGCGAGCAGTCTCTGTACAAAATCCAGGCACAGGCCCTGCGCATCCGCGTGCACATGCTCAATCACATTCTGGCCAAGGAAAAGGAAGATTTCGACAAGATCGAAAAGGCCCTGACCAAGAGCATCGGCGTTCTGCAGGATGAAATGGCCAACTATGAAAAGCTGGCTTCCGGTGACAGCAAGGACAAAGACCTCGTCGATGCGGACAAGACCGCCATTGCAGACATGGTTGCAACGATCCAGCCTGCGCTTGAGCTATCACGCCAGAATCAGAATGAAGAAGCCCAGAAAATGGTGGCTTCAAAAGTCATTCCTTCTACTGCAAAACTCAGTTCAAAGCTCGACGAGCACATCAAGTATCTCGATCAGGCCTCAGCGGATGAGCGTGCCAGCGCGGAAGCGGCCGGGCAGAGCGCCAGGACCCTGAGCTGGACGGTAATCATCCTGGGCATTGCGCTTATCGCCACAGTCGGTCTGCTGACCCAGCGTGGCGTGCGCAGCTCGATTAACGGCATGCAGCAGGCCATCGCCCAGATCCAGCATGAGCAGGACTTCAGGGTACGTGTTCCGGTGCGCGGCAAGGATGAATTGGCCACCATGGCGGAAACCCTGAACCGTCTGATCACATTGTTACAGAGCAATCTCCAGCAGATTTACAGCAGCGCCAGCAAGGTGGCCACCTCCAGCGAACACCTGGCGGAAACGTCGCATCAGGTGGCCCTGGCATCTGGTCAGCAAAGCGAATCCGCTTCTGCAATGGCCGCGGCGATTGAGGAATTGACAGTCTCCATCACCCATGTGGGTGACCGCGCGGCAGAAGCTGACCAGCTTTCGCAAGATTCTGGCAGGCTCGCCAAGGAAGGCGGCACGGTCATCGAACAGACGGTGCAAGATATCAACGAGATCGCCAGCACGGTAACCAGCGCCAGTGAGCGCATTCGCACGGTGGAAACGCAAAGCGACCGGATTTCCTCAGTGGTGGCCGTCATCCGCGAAGTGGCAGACCAGACCAACCTCCTCGCCCTGAATGCCGCCATCGAAGCCGCCCGCGC
>DBTS01000096.1:711-24151 GCA_002307175.1 Rhodocyclaceae bacterium UBA1310 | reverse complement strand
GTGGTGGCCGATGAAGTGCGCAAACTTGCCGAACGCACATCCAGCTCGACACACGAAATATCTTCGATGATCGAAGCCGTGCGCGGCAGCGCCAAAGACGCCTCTGCCTCGATGGAACTGGTTGTGGAGCGTGTGAATGCCGGCGTGGATCGTGCCGGCAACGCCAGCCAGGCCATCCAGAAGATCAGCACCACCAGCGGCCAGGCGGTGGAAATGGTGGGCGAAATTTCCCACGCCATCCGCGAACAAAGTTCGGCGAGCACCAGCATTGCCAAGCAGGTTGAAACCATCGCGCAGATGGCGGAAGAAAGTAACGCCGCCGCCAGCGAAAGCTCTTCCGCAGCACAGGATCTCGACAAGCTGGCCGCAGAGATGCAGACAATCGTCTCCAGCTACAAGCTGTAATCCTTTCGGCATTGGCAGGTGTGAAAGCAGAAGCCGGCTTTCACACCTCTGCCCTCAGCGCCCGGATTTACGCCACATCACATCAAAAGTCAGCGGCTGACCGCTGGCTTCAGTCATGCTCCCCAGGGGTTTGACGGCACGTGCCTGGGTCTTCTCCGGCAAGGGCACGAACCCGGCTTACGGGGCCAGATCATCGGCGTGCATGAACGCGCCCGCAAAGAAATTCGCTGCAACGGAGTCAACACACGGGATATGCTCAGAAGAAGTGCGACCAAAGCGCAGACGCCGGCATCGCCAGAATCAGTGCGGGCAGCATGTTGACGATAGGGAAGAGCTTGATGCCGCAGATACGCAGCCCGGTGGCAAACATGATGATGCCCCCGCATGCGGAAAAATCCAGCTGCATCGGCATGCTGACCAGTGGTGCCAGAAAGGTCGCACCGAAGTACAGAGACCCCTGAATGGCTATCTGAGGCAATGCAATAAGCATTATCGAAAAACCCATTTCGGCACCAAAAATCAATGCAGTGAACAGATCCAGCACAGATTTGGCTAACAGGATGGTGGGATCTCCGCTCATCCCTTCGCGCATGGAGCCAAACACACCCATGCCACTCACCGAAAACAATACCAGCACGCTGACATATTTCAGGATAAAGGACTGGATCTTTGGATCATCCTCACGGGGAGGCAAAAAACGTTCGACAAGTTTCTGACACCAGCGGATCAGGGCTTCCAGACGCTTCTCCAGCGACAGCAATTCACCGATGAAAGAGCCCCCCAGCATAGCGAGTGCCACAGGCGGCAAGGCGTGAACCTTGCTGACCATCACCGTGCCGATACAGGCAGACAGCACACCACAGGTCAGCGGCAGGGCCTCTGTAACGCGTTTGGGAACATATGAACCAAGGGCAGCACCAGCACCACCACCAAACAGTAGTGCGGCACTATTGACCAGGGGGCCGAGCATGGAATTCCTTTCAACATGGTTCGGCCCTGACGCTTCTATTCCGCTACAGTTTCCCCCACTTACTCGGGGTACGGCCAAAACATACTTTTTTGATATGAGTTTGACAGTATATAAAGCCTTAAACACCAATAAAAATACTATTTTAGTCTAGAATTTATAAACTCGATATGGCAGGAGGCAATTCTGGATCTCAAGCGCATGCACTATTTCTGCACGGTGGCCGAGCAGGGGCAGATCAGCCGTGCCGCACGCGTGCTGAACATCGCCCAGCCTCCGCTGAGTCAGCGCATGTACGAGCTGGAAGAGGAACTTGGCTGCACTCTGTTCGTACGCGGGGCGCGCAGCCTCAGCCTGACGCCTGCCGGTGAGCTCTTCCACAAGCGTGCGCGTGAAATTCTGCGCGCGGTGGAAGCTGCACGCGACGATGTCGTAAGACTCTCGCTCCCCAGCGGGCCGGCCATCCGGGTGGGGCTCTCACCCACCTGCCGCAATCACTGGCTACGCCATTTCGCGGCGTACCAGGGCCGGCTGAAAGATAGGCAGATCGGTCTGGTGGTAGGTGACTCCAGTTATCTGGAATATCTGCTGCAAACCGGGCAACTGGATATCGCACTCATGCAGCCGCCTCTGCACCCCGAGAACTTCACCATCCGCGAGCAGTTCCGTTGCCCGACGGTGGCAGTTGCCCCCCGGGATCTGTTCAAGCCTGGAATCGACAAACTGACGCTGGAGGAGCTGAGTCATCATCCTCTGCTGTTGCTACGCCGCTCGGTCGGAATCGGCAGTTACGAACGCCTCATGCATCATTTGCGTAACGCCGGCCTGCCTGCCGAAGTAGCGCTATACAGTTCCGATGTGGCGATACTTCTGGACCTTTTGCCACAGATCCCCGACAGCCTTGCTATCGTACCCGCCACCGAAACGGAAGCACTTCCGGAAGCCTACGGCATTCTGCCGCTGGATTTCGAATTGCCGGATCATCAGTTTTCGTTCGTATGCCTCGCCACGCCGGAAGGACACGCCTTGCTGGAACAGATTTCCGCTTCTGGAAACACCGGGCAGGCATAAAAAACGCAGCCCGCAGCTGCGTTTTTTATGGTTCAAGCCAATTCACTCAGATTGCTGCGCCGATATGTGTTGTTAACGTCCCCAGCCCGGCAATGCTGCCCACCAGTGTGTCGCCTGACTTGATCGGCCCTACCCCTGCCGGCGTACCGGTGAGGATCAGGTCGCCAGCAGCCAGCTCGAATACCTGGGAGAGATACGCAATAATGTGTGGCACATCCCAGATCATCTGCGCCAAATCGGCATCCTGGCGGGCCTCGCCATTGACTTCCAGGCGAATGCTTCCGGCGTCCGGATGCCCTACAACGCTCGCCGGAAATACCGGGCCACAGGGGCAGGAGTGGTCAAAGCCCTTGGCCACATCCCAGGGGGCAGACTTGGCGGTGAGCTGCCGTTGCAGATCACGTCGCGTCATGTCGAGCGCCACCGCATAGCCATAGATATGCGACTGCGCAGCTTCCGGGACTATGTTGTAGCCCCCGGATTGAAGTGCCACAGCCAGTTCCAACTCGAAGTGATAGTCCTGCGTGGCAATGGCGTACGGGATTGTTGCGCCATCCTGCACGATGGCATCACGGGGTTTGGTGAAGAACAGCGGCGGTTGCTTCTCGTCATTGCCCAACTCGCGAATGTGGGCAAGATAATTACGCCCCACGCAGTAGATGCGGCGTACCGGGAAACGGGCGTCAGTGCCTGCGACAGGCAGTGAAACCACATCGGGGACGGGAACAACGAATTCTGGTTTTGTGCTCATCAGGACAGCTCTCCGGTGGTAACAGGTGGTGCCAAACTAACCGGCACATTATCCCTCCGGGAGCCCTCTCATGAAGCGCATGCATCGGCTCTGTCAGCTTTTTGAAAGCAAATAGACCCGTTCGCAAACGTGCTCCGAAGCCGAGTGCTTGCGAGAAACCAGGTCGACCACACACAAGACCCACAACCGCACCTTTGCAGCTGAGCACAACCGGCTAGTCAGGCAAGCGCTTCCAGACGATGCCAGTAGTTGCCGGCGCGCGCCACGTCGCCACGCGCCTCATAAAATGCAGCCGCCTGCAGGACAGCCTCTTCAACCAGATCCTGATCACGTTGCATGGCCAGCTCAAGATAATCTATCGTGGCTTCATCATTGCGCCCGTGCAGGATACGGGCTACGGCCAGGGCCGCCGTGGCGGGGCCATGCGGATGATCTGCCGCACGTCGCAGCAGAGGCAGGGCATCGTTGTTGCGGCCCAGGGTTTCGAGCGCCATGGCCAGATGACACAATTCGGCGGGCCCCAGGGAGTCCGGCGTCCGGCTCTGCCAGCGTGCCACCGTTTCATGTGCGGAGGAGACCTTGTGATACTGCTCACGCCAGCGTGGCGCATTGAACCCCAGCCACAGATCATCGAAATAACGCTGCAAGGCCGGCAACTTCTCCCCAAGGAGCGATTGGGCGGCACTTAGCGCGGCCTCCGGCGGCAGCTCACACGGGGTATCCAAGGCGCGAATACGATCCCGCAAACAGGGGTGTGTATCATCAAACGCAGTATTGCGCTGCAATTCTTCGCGCAGCCATTGCTCTGCGCAGGCCTGTGTCAGCCCAAGGTGCAGGGCCGTGCGCATCGACCCATGCGGCAGATAGGGAGGGCCGGGCTGCTTGCCGGCGCGCCCCCACAGATCCGGCCAGAAACGTTCTTCCACAAAGCGCCGGCGCACTGCGATTGCCACCAGCGCATCGGCCAGGGTGCGCGGCCCGATAATGGCGGCCGCCAGACGATCAGCTTCGTACTCATCACGGCGGGCAAGCACAAAGCTGTATGCGCTGAAGTACGGAATATACCACCGCAGGGGCCAGGTGATCAGCAGCCAGCCAAAACTCCTGGCGCCACCAAAAGATTCGTGAATCTCGCTCCAGATCGCGCGGATACGATAGATCCAGGTGCTGAGCTTGCCATGGCGGCGTGTCAGGTGCCCGAACTCATGTGCCAGGATCGCGGCAAATTCCTTGCGCGAAAGCGTCTGCAGCACAGGCAGACCAATTACCAGCACATTGCGGTGCCAGCCCAGAATGCCAAGGCGCGGGATCTGCACAATGGCAGTGTTGAAGACATCGTTGAGAATCACCTCATCGATGCGCCCGCCACCGGATTTGCGGCGCACCGTATCAATCATTGCAAACAGACGCGGCGCATCAGACTCCTGCAGCACCTTTCCTTGCGGCCGCGGAATCTTCACCCACAGTGCAGGCACCAGAAACAGCGCAAGCAGACCCGACAGCAATCCAACCTGGATGGCATCGGCAATCTCACCCTGCACCAGCTGCAGCACTGACCACACCACTCCGCCAACGGCCAGAGCGCTGATCAGAACAACGTACAGATAGCTGACCGACGCCAGCAGGATGACTTTGAGGCGATAGGCTTGTGGAGATGCTGCACACTCTTTTTCGAGGCGCGCCACCAACCGATCGAGTTTCTCTACGCGCATAAGAAGCAATGAAGGCTATTTTACCTGGAGCTTCAGCAAACCCCATGCCACGCATGGATACCCCGACCACACCTAGAGATTTTCACATTTTTAACAATTTTAATGGTTAAAAATTGACACTCTCAGACCGTAAACTGCCGCAATTCGTCAGGAGCCGATATATCACAAGGAAAGCGTTTGCCTACCCTGAAATCAAATAGTTAACGTTAGCCTCGAAATTGCCTTGCGACATCCGCGGGCTTGGAACTTGCCGGCAGGGAAACGCAGAAGAGGGAATTCCCCTGACTGCGCCCGTGCCGGATACATGCGGAGTACAGTTTTGCTATCAGGCAGTCTTGTTATTGCGGTTCAGCGGCGGATTCTTGGCAAAATAGCGCTTGATACCGCGCAGCATGGCTTCGGCCAGTTTGTCCTGATAGTCGTCGTCAAGCAGGCGCTTTTCTTCATCCGGATTGGAGATGAAGGCCGTCTCAACCAGCATCGAAGGAATATCGGGCGCCTTGAGCACGGCAAACGCGGCCTGTTCCACTTCGCCCTTGTGAAGCTGATTGACCCCGCCGATTTCCGCCAGCACAGCCTTGGCTGCCTTGGTGGAATCGTTCAGGGTGGCGGTCTGTGAAAGATCCAGCAGCGTCTGCGCCAGATGTGAATCCTTGACGCCGACGTTCACCCCCCCGATCAGATCGGCGGCGTTTTCCTTGGTTGCCAGCCAGCGTGCCGCAGCGCTTGAAGCCCCCCGGTCAGAGAGAATGAACACCGAACTGCCACGGGCACTGGACTTGATGAATGCATCCGCGTGGATCGACACGAACAGGTCAGCCTGAACGCGCCGAGCCTTGTCCACACGCTGGCCGAGCGGCACAAAAAAGTCGGCATCCCGCGTGAGCATGGCGCGCATGCTCGGTTCCGCATCGATCTTGGCTTTCAGGCGTTTGCCAATCTCCATGGTCACGGTCTTCTCGAAAGTCCCTCGCGAACCGATGGCGCCCGGATCTTCACCCCCATGACCGGGGTCCAGCGCAACGGTGATCAGGCGCAGATCACGCGAGCTGCCACGTGACGGGCGCTTTTCGCGTTCCGCGACAGGTGCCTGGGGTTCTCTGGAAGAAGTCTCCCGCGGCGCAGATTCGCGCGCCACAGGCGCATCCTTGGTCGCAACAGGCGACGAAGCCTCCTGCGGCTTGGCATTGTCACTGGGCAAGGGCCGGGCCGGCGCGACATCATCGCCAGGTTTCTTGTCGATCAGTGCCAGCAGAGGATCAACAGGCTGCACCGGATAAAGGTCGAGCACCAGCCGATTCCCATAGTTACCCGCTGGTGGCAGAGCAAACACCTGCGGCGCCACTTCGGTTTTGAGCTCAACAACGATGCGCACAACGCCAGGCCGGTTGCGCCCCGCACGAATCAGCTTTATATAGGGATCGCTCTCGGAAATCTTGCCCGGCAGACTCTGCAGAACACTATCAAATTCCACCCCTTCCAGATCAACCACGAGACGCTCGGGGTTCTTGACGATCTGATGGGTATATTTCAGCTCTCCCGCACCTTCCAGCGTGATGCGTGTGTAATCATTGGCGGGCCACACGCGCACGGCAAGCACCTTTGAGCCGCCCTGGGCGTGCCCCACCGGAATCACCAGCAGGGTCAGCAGGGCCACGCCTGCCTGCAGGGCATGGCGACGCGAGGGGTTCAAGGGTTGGCTTGGATCAGTTTCAAACATTCAATGCCTCTTTGGCTGCACGACACGAGGCGGGCAACACGCCCCTCCCCCTCCACCCGCAGCGAAATCTCCAGATCGGGTTCCGGTACATATGGACGGGCCTTGTCAGCCCATTCCACGAGACAGACCCCGGCCGCGCCGAAAAATTCATCAAGTCCAGCTTCGAGAAATTCATCTGGCGACGCAAAACGATAAAAATCAAAGTGATACAGTGTAATTCTAGAAATTACATAAGATTCCATCAAGGTGTATGTGGGGCTTTTGACACTTCCTGTGTGCCCAAGCGCGCGCAACAAGCCTCGGGTCAGGGTGGTTTTCCCGGCACCGAGATCACCGCTCAGCCAGATCGATAGCCCCGGCGTCAGGCCCGGAACCAGTGCGGCACCGAACGCTTCGGTAGCCTGCGTATCCGCGAGATAGGTATCATCATCAGCATGCAGACTGGACATTCAACTCCTCTAAGTGAAACAGGCGCCCCCCTCGACCCACAGGCCCTGGTGACGCAGATTCGCGCCTGGGCCGAATCCTGTGGGTTTGCCGCCACGGGGATCAGCAACACCAAACTTGAATCTGCCGAACAGGGGCTGCTCGACTGGCTCGCCGCCGGTTTTCACGGCAGCATGGATTATATGGCCCGCCACGGCCTCAAACGCGCCCGCCCGGAAGAACTTTTTCCAGGAACCGCCAGCATCATCTGCGTCCGCATGAACTACTGGCCCGAAGCCGATCTTGCGCGGGCCCAGGCCATTCAGACAGACCCACAGGCAGCCGCCATCTCGCGTTACGCCCTTGGCCGTGATTATCACAAACTGCTGCGGGCTCGTCTGCAAAAACTCGCTGATCGCATCGCCGAAGCTGTCGGCCCTTTCGGCCATCGTGTATTCGTCGATTCCGCCCCGGTCATGGAAGTGGAACTGGCCAGCCGTGCGGGACTGGGCTGGCGGGGCAAACACACGCTGCTGCTCAATCGTACGCAGGGCTCACTGTTTTTTCTCGGCGAAATCTTCACGGATCTGGCGCTCCCTGCCGATACACCGGAATCCGGCCATTGTGGCCGCTGCACCGCCTGCATCGATGCCTGCCCGACACGCGCCATCATTGCCCCTTATCAGCTCGACGCGCGCCGCTGCATCTCCTATCTCACCATCGAACACGCCGGCAGCATTCCTGAGGAGTTCCGGCCACTCATCGGCAATCGCGTATATGGGTGCGACGACTGTCAGCTCGCCTGCCCCTGGAACCGATTTGCGCAACCCACCCGGGAGCCTGACTTCGCCATACGGCATGGCCTGGATCACGCCACACTGATCGAACTGTTCGCCTGGAGTGAGGCGCAGTTTATGGAAAGAATGGCTGGCTCCGCCATCTATCGGATCGGCTACGAACGCTGGTTACGCAATCTGGCCGTCGGTCTGGGCAATGCCCCTAGCTCAACACAGAACATCGCGGCACTGGGCAGCCGGATCGAGCATCCCTCGGCACTGGTGCGTGAACATGTCATGTGGGCACTGGACAGACAGCACCTTGCCGCCAAACAGTAAGTCCGCACGCAACACCGGCGACACCCGAACACATGGTTTAATCCAATCGGACCGTCTGTCACATTCAATCGTGCTACGCTTTCGCCATCGGACTTACTCGCCTTCATCATGAACAAGACCCTCTATGCCATCCTTGGCGTTGCAGACAATGCAAGCCCGGCAGACATCCAGCGTGCCTATGAGGAAAAACTCGCGGCGCTGCAGCCCGGTGATGAGATGGTCGCCACGGCACTCAGGGAAGCCTGGAATATCCTGGGCAATCCGGAGCGGCGCCAACGTTATGACGCCTCCTTGCGAAATACGCGGGCGGCCGCCAATGCAGTGGTCTACGAGGAAGTCCCTGCCAGCAATCGCTGGCCACTCTATCTTCTGGTCGTGGCGGTTATTGCCGGTGGCGGCTGGTTTATCACCCACAAGTCGAAGAAACCCGCCCAGGCTGCCCAGATAACCCAGGCCGATGCCGCACTCACCGCCGATCCGGGCAACGCTGGCCAGAACCAGCCCGGCCAGACCAGCACAAGCCCCGCCTCACACAGTGGCCCCATGAGCGCAGAAGCCCTCTTTGCGCAGGCTTCCAACAGCATTGTGCGCGTCAACGTGCTGGCTGCAGGCGGCACACCGCTGAAGATAGGCAGCGGCATCGTCATCGGCCCGGGCAGAGTCATCACCAACTGCCACGTTACCAATGGCGGCGCCGGCATCCGCGTGAAGATAGGCAATTCGCAACTGGACGCCAGCGTCAGCATCGCCGACGAAAAACACGACCTGTGCCAACTCTCCGTATCCGGCCTGGGCGCACCAGCAGTCAGTGTTGGCCGCTCTTCGGGCCTGCGGGTCGGGCAGAAAGTCTACGCCATCGGCTCGCCGATGGGGCTTGATCTTACCATCAGCGATGGCATGATCTCCTCACTGCGCGAAACCCCGGATGGTTCCGTCATCCAGACCACAGCACCGGTTTCGCCAGGGTCTTCCGGAGGCGGACTCTTCGATGAGAACGGCACACTGGTAGGCGTGATCACCTTCCAGTCCTCCCAGGGGCAGAATCTCAATTTTGCGATTCCGGCAGAGTGGATCAATACCATGAGCCCCAGCTCGGCACAGGATGGGCGCCCTTCTGACGCCATCGGACGGGGCGACTCTCCGGCAAGCCCGGACAACACCAGCGCCTTGCTGGGCAGCTGGCACTGCTTCGATCCTATCGGGGGAACAGGCATGGAGCTGACTTTCGCCGACAACAGCATCTTCAGTGGCTCCATCAACCACCGCCCTTTCTCCGGCTATTACGCCTTGCGTGGCAAAGTCCTCACTCTGGGCAATATCAGTGTCCAGGTTGAAGACATGTCGCCCAGCCGCATGGTGCTGATCACCTCCCAGGGCTTCCGGCTGGCGTGTACGCACTGAACGCAGTGGGTAGTACGGCCTTAAGCTGTTCATGATCTTATTGCGAAGGCGTGACCTGGCCTCAAGCGCGGCTTCTCGGCTCGCGGAGCCGTCGCGCAACAGGTTGAGCAGCTTCTTGCGGGGCATGTGAGAAAATCGGGAACACGCATAGAAACAGTACTTGTACCAACACCTTCTGAGCAGGTGCAAAAAAAGCCACGGACTCAACAGACCGTGGCTTTCAGGACTATCCGTTCTCAAGGCTCTCAGATAGGCGAATCTGTCCGCCCGGTTGCAGCCGAGAACGTTGGAAATGCCGCACTGCAATCCAGCACTGTCCCGCTATAGCTGTTGGGGATACCGCTCAGGGAGTCTCCCGTGCCAGACGAAACTGGCGGATTGAAGTTGTACGTCGATTGCGAACCGATCGTGAAATTTGCGTAATCGGTCGTACCCGTCCAGCCCGACGCCTTGGTCGGAGCCGCCCAGGTTGGTGCCGTATCGAAGTAGATGTTGTCGAGCGTGAAAGTGGCCGGATAGCTTGCGCTGTAACCGTTCATGGACACGCTGCCGCCCGTGTAGGTAGCGGAACTCGATGACGTCACGACGTGAATGGTGTCATAGCTGATCGTACCGAAACTCGGGTAGAGCGTGGTGGAAGACGACGAGCTGTAGTACGGATCCACCCAGATCGGTTGCTTCTCGTTCTGCATGCACACCTTGGTATAGCTCGCCGACACGGTACCACCAGAACCTGCGTAAGACTTGATGCGCAAACCGGCACCATTGGAGCTGCCCTTGCCGTCAATCGAAAGATCCCACACATTCATGCCGCTCACGCCACCGGCAGTGCCACTCCCTACCGACATGCCATGACCATAATACAGATAATTGTGTGCAATCTTTGTCGTGGTACTCGGGCAATATCCATTGACTGCGGTACTGACACAGCTGTTACTGTTGGAAGCCGTCACCGCAATGTTGTCATCCCCGTTGCTGATGTACGAATATGCAATTGTCACATTGCTGCTGCCACCCGGATCAATCCCGTCGGTATTCTTGACCTGATCCGGTGTGTAATACTGGCTGGGTGCCGTGGGCAGGCTGGTCGTGCTCAAACTCGCACTCGACGAATACCCGCTGGTCGCATAAGCCAGGGTAGGCGTCAGAAGCTTGACGTTCCAGGCAGTCACACCATTGTAGGAATCGATCTTGACATGGAAATGCGGCGAGTTGACCAGCGCAATCTTGTAGAGCGTGAAATTTTTGCCCCCCGCGCTCATGTCCAGCATGGTCGGGCAGTTCTGCGAATAGCTGGAGTAGCCACTGACTTTGCTGGTCCAGGCCACATCCCACCAGGTCAATCCCTTCTTGGGTCCACCGGTCAATACGCTGCCACCACGCCCGTCAATTGTTCCGGCACCCACAATGCCGCTGCCGCTCGCGCCCTGGGGAACCGTAATCAGTGCCTTGCACCCCGAACCACTCGGTGTCGATGTAAATGCTCCACCGCAATAGCCTGATGTGCCGGCCTCATAATCCGCCGGGTAACGTGATGCATACACGGTCACCCCGGAGTCAACCCACAGGGTGACGCCGGATGGCAACGTCAGTGGACCGGTCAGGAAAGCATTATGCCCGGAACTGCTGGTGGTCAGTTTCACTGCGCTGCCACTGGCACAAGCGTTCAAAGCAGCCTGAATGTTGACGGTATCGGGGTTGGAAGCGGTAGCACTTGCTGCTACCGCCGCGGCATTGTCAATCGATGGATCCTGTGCGTTGGTACCAGAAAACGACGACTGATCATTGGTGGCGGGCAAGATCGCACACACAGACGCAGGCAGACTCGGTTCGCTAGGCAAGGTGGCATCCAGCAAAGCAATTTTCGCAGCCAGAGAACTGGCCACCGATGAACTGGCACTGCTAGTCGCAGACGCAGTAGAGGAAGTGGCAGAGACAGAAGAAGCAGAAGAGGCCGATGACGATGCACTCGATCCTGCCGAAGAAGCTGCGGATGAGGTGGCACCGGAACTTGCCGCCCCTCCACTATCGGCAGAAGAAGACGAACCACCTCCCCCACAGGCGGCTAGTGCCGCCAACACAACAAGACTCCCGGCAATCGACCAATACCTTCCTTCCGATTTCATGTTTCCAAACCCTCATGTCTCTTTGGTATACGTTCCGACTTCCCACTTTCACAAAGTCAGCTGAAAACTGAGGTTTAACGGTAACATGCCGCCAAAAAATCAATAATTACCGAAAATTAAAGATTATCCCTATCTTCTTTCCGAGCGCACAGAACGCTCTCCCATCGTAATTTCAATACACAGGGAAACAAGGGCGCAGCAAATGGTGCGCCTTATCACTGCGGTAGTTAGCTTGCGCAACAACCAGAGACCGACCATAGACAGGCGGCGTAGCCCTCGACAGATTGCCGCAATCAGGAAGACAAAGAATCTATCAATGTAGAGGAAGACTCCGCGCAGGAAGTCGGCTTCGATCTGCAGGTTTTTGAGAAAAACCCGGACACAAAAAAAGCCCGGCATAAGCCGGGCTTTTCAGAAACTGGTGGGGGCGCAGGGATTCGAACCCAGGACCAATTGATTAAGAGTCAACTGCTCTACCAACTGAGCTACACCCCCTTTTCGACTTCCAACACATCCGTGCCTGAAGTAGAGCCGGCATTATAGCCAGTAAAAAACAGAAATTCAAGCCCTGCAGGAAAGTTCTCCTTTCCACCTGCCGACCAGGCCTCACACCAGCGTTCGTACCCATGTAGCGTTGTAAACACAACAACACACAAACACTGACGCCATCATTTACATATAATTAAATAAAATCACAAACAAAACTCTCAAGTCAAAAGTTTATTTCTTTACATTCATCAGCTTAAATTTTTATCTAGAAAATTACGGACGCTACGCTACGCCATTCGATGTATTGGCACGTATATTGCGAAATATGTAGTGACGATGTTTTGCACGCATGACAACTGTCCTCATCACAATCAATCCGAGACGACCCATGAACACAAGAAAACCGTTTCCCTCGCGATGCACGCTGGCTCTCGCCATTTCATTGTGTCTGCAAACAATGGCCCAGGCAGCGGATACTGAATCCGCCTCCGTGGATACCGGGGATATTTTCACGCTTGGGCAGATCACTGTTTATGGTCAGCACAAGGATTCCATGAGCCCGCTGGGCACATCGAAAATCGATAGTGAGCAAATGCAGGATCTGGACAAAACCGGCTTGCCGGATGCCCTGAATATGGTTCCCGGAGTAGCCAGCACGACTGGATCTGACAAACGCAATGAAAGCGTCATCAGTGTGCGCAGTTTTGATCGCTATCAGGTGCCCCTGCTGCTGGATGGTATCCGCCTGTATCTGCCTGCCGACAACCGCATTGACTTCGACCGCTTCCTCACACCGGATCTTTCACAGATTCAGGTCGCCAAGGGCTATGTCTCAGTTCTCAACGGGCCAGACGGGATGGGTGGGGCCATCAACCTGGTGACCCGCAAACCGGTAAAGCCCATCGAAGGCGAGGTCATGACATCTTTTGCCTTTGCCAACAATGGCCAGCTTAATGGCAACACTTCCTATGCCAACGTCGGCGGCCGGGCGGAAAAGTACTACTTCCAGGTCAGTGCCGAACACCGTGAGGTCAACCGCTGGCGAGTGTCGGAGGATTTCACTCCCACAGCGGCTGAAGATGGCGGAGATCGCAACCATACCGACAATGAAGACAAGCGGATCAACCTCAAGCTGGGCCTGACCCCGAATACCACCGATGAATATTCTCTGAATTTCGTCAAACAGGAAGGTGAAAAACACGGTCTCAGCCAAACCAACACCACGTCAAGTGTCAGTGTCTGGGATTGGCCGAAATGGGATACCTGGAGCACCTACTGGCTTTCACACTCGCAGATCGGAAACCAGAGCTATGTAAACACCAAAGCCTACTACAACAAATTCGATAACGATCTGGTGGGCTACACCAATACAAGCCTGACCACGCCATCATGGACCAGCCATTACGACGATTACGCGGCAGGGATGAGTACGGAATTCGGGACTGATGCCTTTCAGGCCCAATCACTCAAAGCCGCCCTGCACTTCCGCCGCGACCATCACACCGAGTGGCAGGTGACTGACACCACCGGCTTCTCGGAACCCAAGCAGAGAACCTCGGAAGACACCTACTCAATCGCGCTGGAAGATACCTGGCACGCAGCCAGAATGCTTGATCTGGTGGGTGGCATTTCACGCGACGCACGGCGCAGTCATGAATCCCAGGAATACGACACCACCACCGGCACGTTCTTCAATCAACCCACAGCCAACAGTTTCGCCACCAACTATCAGGGGGCAGCGATCTATCGATTCAGCGAATCCGGGAAGGTCCACCTGTCACTTTCCGAGCGCACACGCTTTCCGACCATTTTCGAACGCTTCAGTTCGCGCTTTGGTGGCAATCTTTCAAACCCCTGGCTCAGCCCGGAACGTGCACGCAATATAGAAGCGGGGATTTCTGGTCAGATCCAGCCCGCCCTGCACGGGGAGTTCAATGTGTTCCACAGCGACGTGGACGACGCGATTGAATCGGTCAACATCCTCTACAGCGGCAAGACCTATACGCAGAACCAGAACGTCGGGAAAGCCACCCATGATGGCTTCGAACTCGCCCTGAGCAGCACCATCGGCAGCCATCTGGAGATCAGTGGGAATTACTCCTATATCTCCACCCACATCCACAACCCGAACGATTCAACGACCCGGCTGACCGGCGTTCCACAGCACAAGATCTTCGCCTATGCCAAGTGGACACCCGTGGAAAAACTCTCAGTGATCCCTTCTTTCCAGTACGCCAGCTCACGCTGGTCCGCGATGGCCAACAATTCTGCGGGGTACATGCAGACCAAGGACTACGCGCTGATCGGCCTCAAGCTCCAGTATCGCGTCACAACAGAATGGGAAGTTTCCCTGAGTGGCAACAACCTGCTGGATACCGACTACCAGGTCGCCGATGGCTCACCGCTGGAAGGGCGTAACTATCTGCTATCGACCCGCTACAAATTTTGACCCCTACACCGAAAGGAAAAACCATGCGAATCGCATCATTTGTCATCCTCACAGCCATCCTGTTGGGGGTTTCCGGGCTCTCCGCAGCGGAACAGCCCAAACAGGCCGCGCTGTCACACACGAAACATGGGGCACAGACAGCAGATCACTGCATCCCGGGGGAGACCAATTCTGCCCCGCCTGCCATGACGCCTATACCGAATGCTGAAGCGGACAAACAGTTCGCCCAGCTCGTCACAGAAGTCATCACAGTCACTGGCGTCGTCAAGCATCCACTGGTATTGCGTGTGGATGATCTGAAGAAATTTCCCGTCAAAACCACCAAGGGTCTGCAGATGACCTGTCTGGATGGCGCCAGCAAGGGCCGCATGCCGATGTTGCGCGGCGCCCTGCTGCGCGACATTCTCACCAAGGCGGAACTTGATGCACCAGGCCACAACGATGTCAAACGCATGATTATCGTTGCCACTGCAAGCGACGGCTACAAAGTGGTCTTCAGCTGGGCAGAAGTTTTCAACAGCAGCCAGGCCGACGGCATGATCGTGTACTACGAAAAGAATGGGCAGCCCATCGGCAATGACGAGGGGCGCATCGCGATGGTCTCGACAAAAGACATCAAGACCGGCCCGCGCCATGTAAAGTGGCTCAAGACCATCGAAGTGAAGCGTATCGACTGATTTACGCAGACAAACGGGCTACACCAACAGTGATGTAGTCCGCTTTTTCAGTGGTGATCCGCACCGAAAGCCCGGGCGCGCAGGCGGTACAGCTCGTCGCGCGCTGCGGCGGCCTTTTCAAACTCGAGATTGCGGGCAAATTCCTGCATCTCCTTTTCGAGCTGCTTGATCGCCTTGGCCAGCCCTTTTTCGTCGAGCAGTGCGTAGTCCTTGCCCGTCTCGGCGACGACATGCCCATGGTGCGAAGGCTCATCGTTCTGATACACACCATCGATGATGTCTTTGATGCGCTTGCGCACCGACTTCGGCACGATGCCATTGGCTTCGTTAAAGGCAATCTGCTTGTTGCGCCGGCGTTCGGTTTCATCCATGGCCGCACGCATTGAATCTGTAATGCGGTCAGCATAAAGAATCGCAGTGCCGTGAAGGTGCCGCGCAGCCCGGCCAATCGTCTGGATCAGTGAGCGTACGGAGCGCAGGAAACCTTCCTTGTCGGCATCGAGAATCGCCACCAGAGAGACTTCCGGGATATCCAGACCTTCACGCAGCAGGTTGATGCCGATGAGCACATCGAATTCGCCCAGGCGCAGATCGCGGATGATCTCGACACGCTCGACGGTATCAATATCGCTATGCAGGTAGCGCACGCGTACACCGTTCTCGCCGAGGTAGTCCGTCAGATCCTCTGCCATGCGCTTGGTCAGAACGGTGATCAACACCCGTTCCTCGACAGCCACACGTTTGCGGATTTCCGTGAGCACATCGTCCACCTGGGTGATAGCCGGACGCACTTCGACAATCGGATCGACCAGCCCTGTCGGCCGCACCACCTGTTCGACGACCTGCCCCTGATGCTGCTCCTCATAGGTGGAGGGAGTAGCAGACACAAAAATGGTCTGCGGCAGCAACTGCTCGAATTCGTCGAATTTCAGAGGGCGATTGTCCGCTGCCGAAGGCAGGCGGAAGCCGTACTCGATAAGGTTGAGTTTGCGCGCACGGTCGCCCTTGTACATCCCGCCCACCTGCGGAATGGCAACATGGGATTCATCGACGAGCATCAGTGAGCCCGGCGGCAGGTAATCAATCAGTGTTGGCGGCGCTTCGCCTGTGGCACGCCCCGAGAGGTGCCGAGAATAGTTTTCGATCCCCTTGCAGAAACCCAGTTCGGTGAGCATTTCGAGATCGAAGCGGGTACGCTGCTCGATACGCTGGGCTTCCACCAGTTTGCCACTGCGCTGATAGAACTCGATGCGCTCGCGCAGCTCTTCCTTGATCGTCTCGATCGCCCGCACCACCGTGGTACGCGGGGTAACGTAGTGACTTGAGGGGAATATCGTGAAACGCCCGACTTTCTGCTTGAGATGCCCGGTAAGCGGATCAAACAGGGTGAGATGCTCGACCTCATCGTCAAACAATTCGATGCGCAGGGCGAGTTCGGCACTTTCGGCCGGGAACACGTCGATCACATCGCCGCGCACACGGAAGCAGCCGCGCTGAAAATCCGTATCGTTGCGGTCGTACTGCATCCCTATCAGGCGCGCCAGGATATCCCGCTGCTGGAGTTTTTCGCCCTCGCGCAAGTGCAGGATCATGCTGTGGTAGTCAACCGGATCACCGATACCATAAATGCACGAAACCGTCGCCACGATCACCACATCGCGTCGTTCGAGCAGACTTTTGGTCGCAGAAAGGCGCATCTGCTCGATGTGGTCGTTGATGGCCGAATCCTTCTCGATGAACAGGTCACGCGAGGGCACGTAGGCCTCAGGCTGATAATAGTCGTAGTACGAAACAAAGTACTCGACTGCATTCTCGGGGAAAAACTCGCGAAATTCGGCGTAAAGTTGTGCCGCCAGCGTTTTATTGGGGGCCAGCACAAGCGCCGGACGCCCCATCCGCGCAATCACGTTGGCCATCGTGTAGGTTTTGCCGGAACCTGTTACGCCCAGAAGGGTCTGAAACATCAGGCCATCTTCAAGCCCCTCAACCAGTTTCTCAATTGCATTGGGCTGATCACCGGCCGGTGGAAACGGCTGGTGCAGACGAAAGGGGCTGCCTTCAAAGGTGACAACCGGAGGGAGCGCTGCGGAATCTGGCATGATATAAAATATCGTTTTGCGACAAGCCATTCCAGTCAACTTGAGAGGATGGCCGACCGTTGATCATTACGGATTCTACGCCCCGGTGCAAGCGTACGCGGGGGCTTTTCACCAACAACAGGGAGTATTCATGAGTTCGTCGATTTTTGCCGCGGTAGAGATGGCACCTCGCGACCCGATCCTGGGCCTGAATGAAGCATTCGGAGCCGATACCCGCAGTACCAAGGTTAATCTGGGCGTGGGCGTGTATTTCACTGATGAAGGCAAGATCCCCCTGCTGAGCGCCGTGAAAACCGCCGAAAAAACCCGCCTAGAAGCTGCTCCTGCGCGTGGCTATCAACCCATCGATGGGCTGGTCACCTACAACAAGGCCGTGGCCGCCCTGCTTTTCGGCGCGGATTCTCCATTGATCACCGAAGGCCGCACGATCACTCTCGAAGCTCTCGGTGGCACCGGTGCCCTGAAGGTTGGCGCAGACTATCTGCACCGCCTGAGCCCTGAAGCCAAGGTCTATATTTCCGACCCGAGCTGGGAAAACCATCGTGCCTTGTTTGAATTCGCCGGTTTCACGGTGGAAAACTATCCGTATTACGATGCTGCCACACGTGGCGTTAACTTCGTCGCCATGAAGAGCTACCTGGCCAATCTGCCAGCCGGCTCGATCATCGTACTGCATGCCTGCTGCCACAATCCCACGGGCGCCGATCTGTCGGACAGCCAGTGGCAGGAAGTTGTGGAAGTCTGCCAGCAACGTGGCCTCGTGCCTTTCCTCGACATGGCCTACCAGGGCTTTGCTGAAGGGATTGATGCGGATGCCGTAGCCGTGCGTGCGTTTTCCGCATCCGGCCTGCAATTCCTGATCTCCAGCTCGTTCTCGAAATCTTTCTCGCTTTACGGCGAACGTGTTGGCGCACTGACGGTAGTCACCGGCAGCAAGGATGAATCTGCACGCGTGCTCTCGCAGATTAAGCGCGTGGTGCGCACCAACTATTCGAACCCGCCGATTCATGGCGGTGCCATCGTCGCCGCAGTGCTCTCCTCGCCTGAATTGCGCAAAACCTGGGAAGACGAGCTGGCCGGCATGCGCCTGCGTATCCGCACAATGCGCGCTTCACTGGTTGAGAAGCTGGCTGCATTGGGCACAGCCCAGGATTTCTCCTTCATTGCCAAGCAGCGTGGCATGTTCTCCTATACCGGGCTGAGTGCCGCGCAGGTGGAACGGCTGAAAACCGAGTTCGGCATCTATGCCGTCTCCACAGGCCGTATCTGTATTGCTGCGCTGAACACGCACAACATCGACTACGTGGCGCAGGCCATTGCCGCAGTATTGAAGTAAAGAGGGAACAACTTCCGTCAAAAAGGGCCGCAAGGCCCTTTTGCTTTTCTGCCAACACAAGTTCCCCAGCGGCGCCCATTTCCCGATCCACGCAAACCTGCAGGCATATCCCACGGTATGATGGGATCGATACACATACTCGCGAGAGGGAGATGCCATGCCCGCAGTCAGCCAGGACACACTGGACGAAGTGCTTGATGAATTCGTGCAGGAGGCTCGCCAGGCCTTCAGCAATGATCTGCTTGCCGTCATTCTGTTTGGCTCCGGTGCCGAAGGTCGCCTGCGCCAGAGTTCCGATGTCAATCTGCTCGTCTATCTGGACGAGCTCGATGCCACCTGCCTGGACGCCTTCCGTGCCACCTTGCGCGTCTGCCACAGCTCGATCCGTGCCTCGGTGATGTTTCTGCTGAAGGAGGAGTTGCAGGAGGCCGCAACACTTTTCGCCGTGAAGTTCAACGACATCAAGAACCGCCACCGTCTGCTGTGCGGAACAGATCCCTTCCCGACGCTTGAAATCGATCAGGCCGCCCTGCATCGCCGCACCCGTGAGGTGCTGCTGAATCTGGGCATCCGCCTGCGCGAACGTTATGCGCTGCTATCGCTGCGCCAGGAACAACTGCTCCCCGTGATTGCCGACGCTGCTGCACCCTTGCGCTCCGCTGCGCTGGCGTTGCTGGAACTGCAGGGCAAAGCCACCGGACTTAATCCCCGTGACGCACTCCTGCAGGTCGTTCAGGGCACGGGGCGGGAGGATTTTGCGGAGGCCGTGCAGGCACTCTCACTCGCCAGAGAGCAGCAGATCCTGCCCGATGGCCATGCCGGCACTGCGCTGCTGGCACTCTCCGCACTGGCAGGGCATCTGCTGCGCTGCCTGACTGAGGCAGAGGGTGCGCTATGAGCGGTGAAGCGTTTCTGGTGTTTTATTTCGTCCTCGGCGTCGCAGTGTATTTCCTGCTGCGCACCTGGATCGCCAGTGGCGAGAAGCGCACCGTCGTCTCGGTGCGCTTCGCCGAAGACCCCTATCGTGTCGCCACGCTGCGTGCGGGAGGCACCGAAGCCATTCGGGTTGCGGTGTTCTCGCTGCTGGATCGTGGTCTGCTCAGCGAAACCAATGGTCAGATTCAAACCGTCGCAGAGAAGGCCGAGCATGCCCGCCGCCCCATTGAGCAGACCATCCTGCGCTTGTGTGCAAAGACTCCGCTGACCGTCCCCGGCCTGTGTTCTGTCACCGAGCTGCAGGATATCTGCAAAAAATATGAGGCCGAACTCGGCGAGCTGGGCATGCTCAATGTCGGTGCCGTCAGGAAACGCCGGGCCGGGGTGGTGCAGCCCGTGCTCTGGATCATGGGGCTGATCGTTGTTTATCGCATCCTGTATGCCCTGACGCACGGACACTTCAACCTGACGTTCCTTATCATTGAGGGTGTTTTTGCCTTCATCTGGCTGCGCAAACCTCTCCAGGAACGCCTGACTGCACACGGTGAGGCCGCTCTCGATCGCCTCAGGGGCATGCTGGGCTCGGTGCAGAGCCGGGTTAACCAGTTCAGCGCGGGCGGTGCAAACACGGATGCCGTACTGTTTGCCTCAATCTTCGGGCTGGAGCTGCTGCCACTGAGCACTTTTGATTTCCGGGACAGGCTCTTCCCACGCCCGGTCCCCACATCAAGCAACAGCGGTAGTAGCAGTAGTGGCTGCAGCGGTGGGGATTCGAGCAGCAGTAGCAGTTGCAGCGGGGGATGTGGTGGTGGCTGCGGAGGCTGCGGCGGTGGTGGGGACTAACTTCTTGCTTACGCGACACGGATCGGGATAACGCGCCGCGCGGCTGCCGGCGCCTCTTTCCGTACCACCTCCCGCGCCAGCGGACAACCTGGATCGGCCTGATCAAGGCTGCCGTGCACGGCCCAGGCCAGACAGCGCAAACCGCCCTGGCAAACCTGGGCAAAGCCACAATCTTCACAACCGGCAAAGCTGCGGGGACGACGGACATCCTGCATCACATCGCCTGAATACAGCTGCGAGAGTGACTGCTGGTAAACGTTTCCTGCCACTATCGGCAAGCGTCGGCAAGGATACAGTGTGCCATCCGGCATCACCGTGATCAGCGATTCACCTGCCGTACATTGATAGATGGAACTGCCTCCCTCAAGAAACTGCAGGGCCCGCTGCAAAGGCAGCTCGGTCTTGCCACCCTTTTGATTTTCGGCCTGCGCCCGTGCCATGATCTGCAGGTATTCCGCAGTCTGCTCCCGCGAAAGCGTCTGGGCTGGCACATCGGGGCCGGCAGATGGAATGACGCGATCTGACCACACCCGCATCACCCCCAACTCACGCCCCAGGCGGGCAACCTCACCAAACTCACGGTAATTGTCGGGTTGGGCGGTAAAGGCGATCAAGACAGGAATGCTTTCCGCCAACAGGGCCTGAATCCCGGCTATCGCACGGGCATGGCTGCCCGCACCGCGAATGCGGTCATGCGTGACTGGCATACCATCCAGGCTTACCTGCACAAAACGTGGCCGCCATTTGCGCAGGCGGTGAGCCATGGCTCTATCGATCAGGGTGCCGTTGGAGAGGATGGCAAAGCCGAACTGGGCGCGATGTTTGGCAAATACATCCAGCAAAGCCGGAAAATCACGCAGGGCAAACGGCTCACCACCGGTGACGTTGATGTGCCCACCGATGCGGGATTTGCCACCAGCGCCTGCCAGGAAGGCCAGATAGTCATCCAGAAAACGCAGCCACTCAGCGAGGCCAAACTCTTCCGGCTCAAAGTCTTCCTGATAACAATGGGTGCAGCGCAGATTGCAGGCATCCGAGAGATGCCACTGCAAGGTCAGTTGGGGCGGGAGGAAAGACACGGCAGACATGAAAGAAACTCCACGCAGAAGCGGCAGTGCCAGCAGCCCGCCAAACTCAGCCGGGAAGACGCGAACGGATATCTGCCAGACCTTGCCAGGCGCTCCGTTCCGGTGTGCCCACCGCATACGCAGCAGACTCCTCAGGAGTCTGCGCCAGATAGGTGGCGATCATGCGCTCCAGCAAGTGGTGCTGTGGCAGCATCGGGCCACAGAAGAGCACTGCATTACCGCGCTGGATGACCACGGTGGGGAAATTCTCGACATCGAGATCATCAACCACCTCTGGCTCGTCTTCCACATCCACCCAGACGAATGCAACATCCGGGAAACGCTGCACGAGGGCATCGAACCCGTCACGATACTCGCGACAGGTTCCACACCACTGCGCGCACAGACAGGACACCAGAAATTCCGCTTCACCAACTGTGCCAGACACTTTGCCACCATCTCCTGCTAATCCGGGCACTCCCGGATCGGCAGGCCCAAGCATGGATATTACCGCGTGGTGAGCACCGGAGCACTCACTGTGCCGGAAAGCTGGAAAGTCCGTGATACAGATTCCCCCCCCGGCAGTTGCAGGAAACCCAGTGCAGCACCATTCAGTTTGCCATCAGGCGTCACGGTGAAATTGCTGGAGCCATGCAGCGCACCAGATTTGAGTCCCTGGAAATCCACCTGTGCCGGCTGCCCGGCAACTCCCTTGAATTTTCCATTGATGCTGTCGAACCGGATCTGGCCACCACCGACCACTCCAGCTTCACGGCGCCGCATGCCTTCGAGCAGACCAAACTTGTCGAGCACACCATTGGTCACCTTGTAGTCACCTTCAACCTGCAGCGATTGGGGCAGGCTTTCCAGCGAATCTCCCTGCGCAGAGAACTTGAAATCTCCGGTCAGCAGCCCCGTTACCACACCACGACGATACAGGCGTTCGATCACGGATTCGGCGTGCATGCCCTCCATACGCGCAGTACCTTCGAGCTGGAACTGCCCGGCCGCCACCAACCGCAGGGCGGCAGAGATGGCGCCATCAGGCCCGCTGGCGCCAATCTTGTCGAGCGTGATCACATCATCAGAAATCTCGCCCTGGGCAGCCACATCATCGAATTCGAAAGCCGGCAGCAGTGGCCACTTGAAGTTGCCGGTCTGCACCAGTACGCCAAGCTTTCCATCCGGATGTGGCGTCAATTCAATCGTCATTTTGTCAGCAACTACCCGGATGACGCTCAGCTCACCACTCTTTGAAAAACGCATTTCTCCGCCAGGCAGGTCCAGCTGCGACGTACCGAACAAAAGTTTGAGCCCAGTGAATTCAAGCCGCGTAATGATGCGCGAAGAAGGGCCATCCATGCGCCCAAGGCGCACGAGGGAACTGGGACGGGCAACGATTTCACCCGTCGAGGCGCGCACATGGGACGTGCGAAACTTCGTCAGCCAGTCAGCCCAATCCGGCGTCAGCCAGACTTTGTCCGCCGTCATTGGTGTGGTCGTCTGCACCTTCACCTTGCTGAGTTCCAGCGCCACACCACTGTGCCAGGTATATTCCTGACTGGCTGCCTCAACAGGCAAACCCAGCCAGGTTTCCTTCTCGAGAGCAGCAGCCTTTGCCAGCGGCAACACAAGAGATGCCGACACCGCAACGGTAGCAAGCATGGTAGAGAAGAAACGAACTTTCACGGTGTTCTCCCGAAAATTTTCCGTGGCGCAGGAAATGCCGAAATCATCCTGCCCCAACATTATTAAACAAAACCCTTGACAGCGCACGTGGTGGCCTATAATATTCGGCCCTCAGCAATTCCTCGATAGCTCAGTCGGTAGAGCGCCGGACTGTTAATCCG
>DBTS01000096.1:0-432 GCA_002307175.1 Rhodocyclaceae bacterium UBA1310 | reverse complement strand
GAGCCCAGGTCGAGGAGCCAGATTCTGAAAGAGCCCGCAGCGATGCGGGCTTTTTCTTTGTCTGTCGCTAGCGCCCCGAGCAAGCCAAACTGCTGAATATCAACCACTTTGCGAAGTCCTGAATGCGATGAGCGCATTCTACCGAGGCGCTTCAAAAGCACCGGCCCCGCTCGGCGCACCATACTTACCGCAACGCGGAACCTCCCCCTCTGGCCTATCCGGCCTGTTCGGCCCGGTGACAAAACACTCTCTTCGCTTGGCATTGATCCGGAAAAATAGCTACGCTCGCCCGGCAAACTTTCTATTGCAGTCCATCGCTCGCGGTTTTCCATGCGAGACGTTCTGCCGCACATCACAAAATTCACCGAAGGAATAGACAGGCCGCGAGGATCCCGATAATATTGCGCCCCTCAGCAATTCCTCGATAGCTCA
>DBTS01000133.1 GCA_002307175.1 Rhodocyclaceae bacterium UBA1310 | reverse complement strand
GCCCCAAACCCTGCCAGCAGAGGATTGGCGCCTGCCAGCAAGCCTTCCTCCCGAACCCGAATGCCCCGCCACTGCGCCCATAGCCTCGTCACCCGCAGGTTTGCGTAGGGCGCGCGCAGCGGAACAATGGAGCAGCGCGGAATTGCGCCGATCCATCCTCCGCCCGGAAGGCGCAAACCTTCAACCCGATAGCCCACACCCCACCACACACCCCAAACCAGAGCCAGGGTGGCATTTGCCGCGCAGAGACAACCTATCACCACCGGCCATCCACGCCACACCGATTCCACGCACCGACACCGATGCCCTCAGCCTACTTCGGGAACCATGCCTGCCAGGGCTGGGCGAGGCGCACCAGCCACAACTGGGTGGCTTCGCCATTCGGCGCGAACTCCAGCCTGCCTTCGGGATTGAGCCTGCCGTCCTCGATCACGTAGCTGGCAGCCTTGTCGCCCTTGGTGCCGGAGAGCTTTGTCTCCACCGAGAAATCGTTGTCGTTGATGACTGCGAAGCCCCCCGGAATCAATGCCAGCCCCTCGGCCTTTTCGGGTTCCCAGCCCAGTTCATGTAGATCAAGCACGCGCTGCTTGCGCAGCATCTTCAGCGTACCCAGCTCTTCGGCTGTGGCGTATTCAAGGGCCCGCCCATCTCTGGCAGTGCGGCTGGAAATGTCGTCCGCCCCGGAAATGTCGATTACATAGACAATGTGGCGCATCACGCCGGCCCGGGTCTTGCCCTGATCAATCAGCGCGAAGTGGGTGTCGTCAATGGCCACGATGTCGCCAATCTTGGTATCTCCCAGCTTGGGGTAGGCCTCCACATCCAGCGGATAGGCGAACTGGCGGGTGACGCCAGTGGCGGGATCAAGCTCCACGAGGCGCAGGAAACGTGCACTGTTGCGTGTTTTGCCGTCCACATCGAGGGTGGACTGGATCATGCCGTACACCTTGCCCGAGGGCGCCACAGTGAGCCCCTCCATGCCACGGTTGGGCTGGCGTGCGGCGAGGATCTCCGGCAGGCCGGTGCCCGGCGCATAGCGCTTGAGCACATGCCCCTGCGGGTCCACCTTGAGGATGAAGGGACCGTATTCGTCCGAGATCCACAGATTGCCGTCGCGGTCAGCCGCGATGGCTTCGGTGTCCAGCCCGCGCGGGTTGTAGGGCAGGGGCTGGAGCGTATCGCTGAGGCCGATCTCGCCGGTGGCGCCTGTACCACCCGGCGCAATCGGCAGCCCGGAAGCCGGCTGGCCGTCGAAGCTCAACGGAATCACGCGGCTAACACGCGCATCCTTGCCCGGCATTACGCGAATCTCGGCAAACGCCGGCACAAAATCCGGCGTCAGAAAAACCTTGCTGGGCTGGCGCTTGCCTGCCACTTCGGCATCGGGCGAATCCCCGTTCGGGCCACGGTCTCCAATCCCCCAGAACAGCAAGGCGCCATCTGCCGCCATGCCGCGATAATTCAGGCCGGAACCCGGCGCATAGGGAAGGGTGGTGCCGAACGCCTGCGTAAAAGCGCCGCGATAGGGCAGGCGCTCGCGGGTCGGCAGCTGCACCTCGTATTGCTCGATTTGCGTGACTGCAGGATTCTGCGTGTCGATGCGTGTGAACACCTTGCCGAGTGGCGCATCGTAGGGCACGGACTGGCTTGCACACGCAGCAAGAAATCCAAGGGAGGAGATGCACGCCAGCCTGGGCAGGGCGGAAGACAGCAGTTGCATGATGAAGGGCTCAGAGTGAAACCTCTTCAATATCCCTTTGAAATATTTCAAAGACGTGACAACTGCGGTTTAATAGCACCTTCGCCGGAATGCCGGGGCAGATTGCAAAACCCGTCAATTCAGGGCATGCCATTCCTGCCATGCTGACGAAAGCCTTCCCTGTCATTGAGGCGGTCATAATAGGCAGCCACCGCCGGCAATGTGGGGCGTTCAATCGGCGTCATGAACCAGCGTTGCACGGAAAGCCCGATCACCACATCCGCCAGCGTGAACTGCCCGCCGGCCACGTAGGCCTGGGTTCGCTGCAACTGATCCTCAAGAATCTGCATCTGCCGACCCCATGCCGCAATGCCTTCGGCAAGCTGCACCGGGTCCTGGTGTGCAGGGCTCTTGCGCACCAGGGACATGAACGGATAACGCCATGCCGTGTTCAGTTCGGTGGCCTGCCAGTCCATCCATTGCTCGACCCGTGCGCGTGCCTGCGCTTCTGCCGGGAGCAGGGCCGCAGCCTGATGCCGTGTGGCGAGGTAGCGGCAGATGGTGTTGGATTCCCACAGCACAAAGCCCTCATCGACAATCACCGGCACCATCGCATTGGGATTGAGCGCCAGAAATGCCGGATCGTGCGGATCCCTGACACCCGTGCCCCATGGCTCCAGCTCATGGGGCAACTGCAATTCCACGCAGGTCCACAGCACCTTGCGTACATTGATTGAATTCGGTCTACCGAGGATTTTCAACATGGTGGCGTCTCGCACGAAATAAAGTGTCCGAAGGAATGCAGAAAGAAGACTGAAGCCATCCTACACGAGTTGCCGCATTACACAGCGCCAAACACCTTCGCACAGTTCAGAAAAGGGGCCAGGCAGGGGTTGCTGTTCGTCGCCGCCCAGATCACCCCCTGCTCAACGATTCTCGGGCGGCTTATCGGGCGGAATACCGCACCTTCCAGCCGGATCCTGCTTATTGATTGCGGCACCAGCGACACACCCAGTCCTTCCGCAACGAGATTGACGATGGTCTGCTGCAGTTGGGTCTGCAGGCGGATATGCGGCTCGAAGCCATGATCGCGACAGCAACCGATCACCAATTCGTAAAGTGCAGGGGCTGCGGCCACCGGTACGGTGACAAAAGGCTCGCCCGCAAGTTCAGCCACATCAATCACTGCCTGTCTTGCCAGCCTGTGGTTTTTTGGCAGCACTGCGCACAACGGCTCCGTATGAATCGGCAGGTATTCCAGGCCGTCGGCACGTTGCCATGAGAACGCGATTCCAACATCCATCACGCCGGAGAGCAGGGATTCTCCCAGTTCACTCGGTAACACCTCGGTGAGCTGTAGACGCACATCCGCATGGCTTTCACCAAAAATGCGTGTCAGCGGTGGCATCACATTCCATGCGGCACTCATCGTGAAACCCACATGCAGCACACCACGCTCGCCGCGTGCCACGGCGCGGGTACTGTTCACAGCAGCCTCGAGAGACTGAAACAGGCGCACGGCCTGCTCATGGAAGTGGCGCCCGGCCGGCGTCAGTGCCACATGCCGCGAATTGCGCGCCACCAGCTCAACACCCAGTGCCTCCTCCAGTGCCGCGATCTGACGCGAAAGTGGCGGCTGCGAGATATGCAGCTGGGCAGCCGCACGGCCGAAATGAAGGGTATCAGCCAGGGTCACAAAATACCGCAGTTGGCGCAGATCGATCATGATTGATACGGGCAGAGTATTGATACCCACTCTATATAGCATTGGACGGTAATGATTGGAATCCCTAAGCTGACACCCGCATTAATAACCTTCTGCAGGTTCCCATGGCATCCATCATCAATGTCGTACTGCCCATCTTTGCGCTGATCCTGGTGGGGTTCTTCTGTCGCCGCGTTGGTTGTCTTGGCGAAACAGCTTCCTCCGAACTCAATAAATTCGTCGTCTGGCTTGCGCTGCCGGCGCTGCTTTTCAACGTTACGGCCACTTCCAGCTGGGCGCAGATCTGGCAACCGGGCTTTGTCATCTCGGTCACCATCGGTTGCCTTCTGGTGTTCGTCGCCACCGTCATCCTCAGTCTGCGCCGGCGCCGGCCACTGGCAGATGCCAGTATCGACGGCCTCAGTGCCGCCTACGCCAACACCGGGTACATCGGCATCCCGCTCTGCAAGCTGGTGTTTGGCGACGCCGGGGTGCTGCCGGCAATTGTCGCCACGCTGATCGTGGCCTGCGCGCTGTTTGCCGTAGGTGTGATCCTCGTCGAAATCAGCCTGCAGGAATCAAAGCGCCCACACCACGCGGCGGGCAAAGTCTGCGTGGCACTGGCGAAGAATCCGCTCATAGTAGCCCCCATTCTCGGCGCCTGCTGGGCGGCTACCGGCATCGCACTACCAGCGCCGGTGGGCGAATTCATGTCGGTACTCGGCACGGCGGCCACCCCCTGTGCGCTCGTCTCGCTCGGCGCCTTCCTTGCGCACAAGCACGCCGGGCGCCATCAGGGAGCCGGCAGCATGGTGCTTGCCAAGCTGGTCCTGCAGCCATTGGTGACAGCCTTCCTGGCCTACCGCGTATTCCAGTTGCCCACCATGCTCGCCAACTCCGCACTCTTGTTGTCGGCACTTCCCACCGGCACCGGGCCATTCATGCTCGCCAGCTTCTATCGGCGCGAGGCCGCCATTGTCTCGCGGGTGATCCTGATCACCACGGTGGTGTCGGTGCTGACGGTGTCAGTCTGTCTGGTCTGGATGGGAAAGTAAGCCAGTTTGTTTTCAGGCTTGTCAGTTGTTTTTTGAGAGCGCGTCCTTACCATGCCGCGATTCCCCTGGCCATAGCGCGGCATGGTTTTTTTATCCCATAAATTTCTCGCAGGTGATTTGTCTGTTGTTTTTTGAGCGCGAGTTTTTGCCATGCCGCGGTTCCTCGAAGCATAGCGCGGCATGGTTTTTTTTGACCACAGAAATCCGGCGTATTCCCCCGTTTTACTCAAAATGGCGTAACGACGCCCGCTTCCCATCGCTCCTGAGGCAGTCTTTCGGACTATCCTGATTGACACGGCAGAGGCCATGCCGAAGCCATCTTTTTGCCTGCTCTGTCAATGGGCAAAACGCATTATTCAGATATCCCAATGCCATGCCGGGCGATCCAGCTCCCGCAGGCCCATCACCTGGGTCTGGCCAAATGCCTTCTCCAGACAGAACTCCTGGCTGTCCTCATGCTCGCGCAGCGTGGCAATCAGCCGGTTGGCGTGGGAAACAACAATCACCTGCGAGTGGGCAGCAGCCTTGCGGATGAGCCGTCCCAGTGCAGGTAGCAGATCCGGGTGCAGGCTGGTTTCCGGTTCGTTGAGCACCAGCAGTTCCGCCGGCCGGGGCGAATACAGCGCGGCAATCAGCAGCAGGTAGCGCAGCGTGCCATCGGAGAGTTCCGTGACATTGAGCGGGCGCAGCAGGCCGGGCTGGCGCATCTGCACTTCGAAGCGGCCATCGCGGGTGTCGATTTCCAGCGTGGCGCCGGGAAAGGCATCGTCCACCGCGTCAGCCACCCCCTCGGCATCACCAATCTCGATGATGGTCTGCAGCGCGGCAGCCAGATCGTGGCCGTCATCGCTGATGCAGGTGGTCAGTGTGCCGATCTGGGGCCGACGCGCCGGAGCATCGGCATCGGTACGAAAGTGGTCGTAGAAACGCCAGGAACGCACCTGCTCGCGCAACTGCAGCATTTCGGGCGCGTTGTGGGGATTAGCCAGTTGCGTGAGCATGCTGTCGAATCCGGCAAGATGTGAGGCCAGCACATTCCAGCTCTTGCCCTGCTTGGCCTTCACGACAGCGTTGGAGCGGTCGATGAGTTGCGAAGCGCGCCGCAGAAACGGGCCGGCCCAGATGCTTTCGTGTTTGATTTCGGGATCCAGAAGAAAGGCACTGCCGGCAGCCGGATCACGATTTGGCATCCCCAGATGGATCAGATACCCGAGAGTATCGCTGGCAAACCCGAGTTGCAGTCTAACCGGGCCATTCGGTTTTGTTCTGTGGGTAGGCCCGGCCCATAAGGTGGAAGGCAGGCCACCCTCATGCGCCAGCGCCGTGATGATGCGCCCCTGTGCCGTCTCTGCCAGCAGGCGCAAGGCGCGATATACACTGGATTTACCGCTGCCGTTGGCCCCCGTGATGATATTGAGTTGCCCGAGGGGCAACACGAGATCGCACAGCGAGCGGTAGTTGGCAATGGCAAGGGTGGTGAGCATGATGGGCCGGCGCAGGATTATTCGGCAACATTCTGAACCATCGCTACCTGCCCGTAAATGCAAAAAGTATAATTTTGACGCGCCGGAAGTCAGCCCTGCTGGGGGCGCAGAACGAGGCCGGATTGCAGGATGAAATGCGCGGCGGGCCGGGTGAAATGCTGGTGGAGCAGCCGCCCGAGCAGCACGCTGAGAATCAGCACCGGTATGTACATCAGGCAGGTCCAGCGCAGATCATCGCCCAGAAACCAGTGATACAGGCCGTTGGCAGGCAGCACGATGAACATGTGCGAGAGGTAGATTTCATAGCTCCAGCGCCCCGGATGGGTTAGCCAGTGCAGGCATTGCGGCGCCGGGAGCGGACTGGCGTGGCAGCCAGCCAGCACGCAGGCTGCCGCTACGCAGAGCAACAGCAGCGTGTGGTGCTGGATCGCCTGCCAGAGAAAGTCGCCATAGCAGAATACGGCAAATATTCCCAACACGCCGCCAGCCTTGAGGGCTCGTGCAGTGCGGACAGACGGATTGACATGACGTGTCATCAAGGCGGTGAGAACTCCAATCGAGATCGCAGCCATGCCGGGCAGATAGGCTTTTTCCTGCCAGATTTCATTCCCCTCCAGAGCGGCATGCGTCCAGGGAAGTGAAACGGCCAGCGCCAGCAGGAGAAGCAGCCGCACATGCCCGCCGACCTTTCCGCGCAGTGTCAGGCAGAGCAGGGGAAACACGAGATAGAACGCCTCTTCGATGGAAAGGGACCACAGCACATCCCATCCACCGGGCAGCCAGTCCGTGCGCCCTTCATACCAGTTCAGCGACATGCTGAGTGCCGACAGCAATGCGCCGGGGAGAGACTGATCCTTGCCATGAATCACAAACGTTGGGACTGCCATGAGATGCAGGATCGACAAGACACAGAGCAGTATTCCCAACAAGGGCACTATGCGTGCAAAGCGGCGCAAGTAGAAGGCTTTCCAGTCCAGAGCCGCCAGTGCACCGTCACGTTCGATGACACTGCGGGTGATCACGAAGCCAGAAACGACGAAGAAAATGAAAACAGATTCGTAGCCATTAAAACTGAGTGCATCCGTCCAGCGCCTGTCGAGAATCTGTCCCAGCCAGGAAGGCGCCAGCGGCAGGCGAAACTTCAGTGCGCAGTGATGGATCACCACCATCAGGATGGCGAAGCCACGCAGGAGATCGATACCGTCGTTGCGAGAGGATTCCCGCGTGGATGCATTGGTCATTCTGGTTTTGCTGCTGGATGCGTCGAATTCGCCATTCTGAAGGGTTTGGCGCAATGTGCAAGATACGCCGGAGATTCGGGATGCTATCCCGCGGCTCATGCCTTCAGGCTGGATGGCAAAGGTTCGATCCGGAATTCCGGCACTACTGCCGGAATCCGCTCCAGCAGCCCCTCTCCGTAAACCTCATGCAGTTTCAGACCGTTCATGTGCACGTAGCCGATATGGCAGTTACACACCGCATTGCTGCACAGGCGCGGCTTGAGCAAGGCATCGAGATCGTCTTCAAAGAGATTGCCGAGCCGCGCCTTGATGAAGTGGCAGCGATAGACGTTGCCCGTACCATCCACGGAGATCACCTCATGCCCCGCCCGGCAGGGCTGGCCGAGGCTGGGGTAATCCGGCAGGTTGTCGGGAAAGCGCGGGTCGATGCCGGTGAGCCAGGCGATCTCGCCGGGCCGATAGTAATCTGGCTGATCCTTGTAGGCATTCACCCAGAGGTAGACACTCTCCGGCAGCGCGGCACGCATGGCGGCAATCGCCGGGAAATGCTCACGCGTGCCCACCACACCCACGCTGTAGCGAATGCTCATTGCAGAGAGGGCGTGGCATTTGGCAAGAAATTTCTCTGCTGCGATCTGCTCAGGATGATAGGTGAGCCACAGGGCCGTGGTCTGCAGATTGCAATCGGCCAGCCACTGCACGGGGCAGGAGAGGTTGGTCTGCACGGCAATGCGCCGCACATGCGCGGTATGCGAGAGCTCACGCACTGCCTCGCGATACCATTTGCGGGCGAGCGCCTCGCCGTAGGGCGTGATGAGAATCTCGATGGGTCGCACGGCGCTGGCGTGGGTCTGCACCCAGGCCACGAAGCGCGCCAGATCGCGGGCATCCTCCGCCTGCTGGGCAGGCGTGTTGCGCGTCATGGAGAAAGGGCAGTAGGCGCAGGTGTAGTTGCAATCCGACAGATGCCCGCGATAGAGGATTCTGAGGCTCATCGCGGCACGTATTCCTGCATCTTGTGGCCCACTTCGGGGCTGATGAACCAGTGCCCGATCAGATCCGAATGCGCCATGCCCTCGGCGGTGAGGCGCAGGAAGTTGCCTTCCTGCTGTGCCAGCCCAAGCTGCAGCAGGGTATCGAGATCGGGAAAGTCGCTCCCCGCATCGGTGCCGAACACCTCGCGGTAATGTGTGCGCTCCAATCCCTGCGCCTTGAGGATGGATTTGATGAGGTAGCGCCGGCGCCGATCATCCTCGCTGAGGCGGATGCCATAGTCAGCCTGGGCGAACGCCGCACGTGGCTTGTCCACATACTGCTGCACGATGGCGGCCACATTGGCTTTCGCCACAGCGTATTCGGTGGAATAGTGAACATCGCGTGTGTATGAGCGGGCATTCACGCCTAGGCCTATCATGCCATCTTCCTGGCAGCTGTATTCCGTGCTGCGCGCCGGCGCTGAAGCCACGCGACGGAACAGGCGCATGGAATCCTGCACATAGCCCCTGGCCTGCAGAAAATCGCAGGCCAGCGCATACAGGCGCCGGCGGATATCGGCGTGCGTGGCAAGTGCCACGGTCTTGCGGTGCAGGGCGGTGAGCGGGCGCACGTAGAGCGGGTAGAGGAACAGTTCGTCCGGCGCAAAGCTCACGGCGCGGCGCAGCGAGGCCAGCCAGCTCTCCTCGGTCTGCCCGGCAATTCCGTAAATGAGATCGAGATTGAAAACCGGAAAACCTGCATTGGCGATGCCATCAAGCAGGGCATCGGTTTCCGCCTGTGGCTGCACGCGCCCCATGGCGCGCGCCTCGGCCTCGATGAAACTCTGGATGCCGATGGAGAGGCGCTGGATGCCACGCCCGGCAAGATAGCGGATTTTCTCCGCATCCAGCGTATCGGGAGAGACTTCGAACGAACCCGGCACGGCCTGCAGATCCACGCCCATCACATTGGTGTAGATATCAAACAGGGAGTCGAGCTGGGGCAGGCTCAGAATGCTCGGCGTGCCGCCACCTACCGCATAGTTGGCAAAGTGGAAGGTGCCCAGCACCTCGCGCAGCACTTCGGCCTCGTTGCTCAACTGCACAAGATATCGCTCCACCAGTTCGGCCTGTGGCTTCGAAATGGTAAAGAGGTTGCAGTACGCGCATTTCAGCTCGCAGAACGGGATATGCGTGTAGAGGAACAGCGCGTTGCGGCGCTCGGCCTGCCATAGGGTTGCAAGATCGATCTTCTCGGCGAAGTGTCGGTAAGCTGTTTTGTGCGGGTAGGAATACAGGTAGCTCTGAAAGCGGCTGTTCTCTGCCAGATAGCGTGAAAAATCATTGGCCATGCGCACGCCCCGGCATGAGGAATTCAGCATAAGGCACGTTCCACACCTGCTCATGCGCCAGCCGGTGCCCGGTATAACCATCCTCACCATAGGTGGTGCCGTGATCCGAGCAGAGGATCACGAAAGTATCCCCCCGCTCGCGAAAGGCTTCGAACAGTGGCGCGAGCTGGCTATCCGCGTAGCGCAGGGCTGCGGCGTGGGTTTCGATACTGTCAGCCGTGGCACCCGGCAGATAAAAGCAGTTGGGCTGATGCAGGGCCGAGATGTTCATGAAGAGGAAGAGTTTTTCATCACCCAGATCGCGCATGCGCTGCACGGCAAACGCCACCTGATGCTGTGTGGACTGCGGATCGGTGACACCGAAATCCGGCTCCCAATAGCTCTCCTGGAACATTTCGGGCAGCACACAGGAGAGCGGATTCTCCTTCTTGAAGAAGCCGACGCCGCCAATGCATAGCGTGTGATATCCGGCAGCGGCAAAACCGGAAACGATATCGCCGGTTTCGAATACATGGGTATTGCGACCGGTGCTCGTGCTACCGGCAAAGCCCAAGGCAAACAGGCGTTCGTGGTTGCCCGGAACTGCCGGTGTGGGCAGAAACCCCGCGAAGAAAGCGCAATGCGAAGCGTAGGTAAAGCTGCCCGGCGCGTGGCGCAGTTCCCAGCCCGAGGCAGGTAACACGCTGGCAAGGCAGGGCGTGCGGCCGGCAGCCAGCTCGGCACAGGCGACGTCGTAACGCAGCGTATCGAAGGTGATGAACAGAAAATTCGCCTTGCCGACGAGTTCATTCATGTTGAGCAAGACAAGGTCTCCTCGAGTTGCAGGATATCCGTGAGCACATGGTCAGCAAGCGCTTCCGGCGCATCGCCGGGCAGAGCGATGTGAATGGTGGCAAGCCCCAGTAAATGCGCAGGCCGGATATCGTTGTGCGGATCATCGCCCACCATTGTGGCGGTGTCCGCATGGAAGAAGGATAGCGCACGCTGGAAGATCTCCGCCTGTGGCTTGGCCACACCGGCCTCGCCGGAAATCAGCACCAGCGCGAACAGGGATTCGATGCCCGCGTCGCGCAGCTTGCGCCGCTGCATCGGGCCGCTGCCGTTGGAGATCAGGCCAAGGCGGTAGCGCGTGGCAAGGCGCAGCAGCATCGCGGGTATCGCCGCGTTGTATTCAAAATGATCGAGAATGCGCTGGTGATCGTGCCAGAGGCTGTCAGGCGTAAAGGGCAGGGCCGGGTAGCGCTGCAGCAGTGCGCTGCAGAACTGTGCGCGGGGCGTGCGCCCGTAGGCATCCAGGGCGATGATGTCCTGCATCACTTCCTGCATCACCGCCTGCCTGTCGTTTTTATCCTGCCTACTCGGCCTATCCTGCCAGGCGAATGCGGCCGCGTGTCGGTCCAGAAAATCAGCCATGTAGCGACGGAAGGCAGCATCCCTGTCGATCAGGGTGTTGTCCAGATCCAGCAGCAGCACCGGGGCATCATGCAGCATGTGCAATCCCCTCGCGTTCGCAGAGTGCCACGATCTCCGCAAGGTAGGTGCTGCGGCCCTCATGCTGCAGATTCGGCAGCAGATCGCCAAAGGCATTGGCTTCGAGCAGCACCGGCGCGCCACCGCTGCGCGGCAGCAGCACATCAAGCCCGGCATACAGCGAACGCGGGAAGCGCTGCATGCTCTCTGCCACCAGAATGTCGATCTGCCCCCAGATGCTGTCAGGAAGCGCCAGCTCCTCCACGGCGCAGCGCCGGTTGCCCAGGTGCAGGTTGGTCATCGGCCCATGACTCAGCCGCGCAATGGTGTGCTGGCGCCTGCCGGCAATCGCCAGCACACGCAGATCGTAGCTTGCATCATCGTGTGTGGCCTTCGGAATCCATGGCTCAACCAGAGCGCCCTGCGCAAACAGAAAATCCAGAATGCCACGGATGGTCTGATGATCACGGTATTTGCGGATCTTCAGGCTATTGAAATACTGCCTGCCCTGGGCGGATTCAGTCACTTCCACCGTGGAATACGCCAGCGCCTCACGCCGCGCACGGTTGTATTCATAGGCCACAATGCCGGAAGCCGAGGAACTGTAATTGAGCTTGATAAAAAAACGCGGCCGCACCTGTTGCGTCGCATAAGCGAAAAATTCCGCATACGTGGCAAAGTCCGGGCAGGGGGCAAGCGTATGCGGAGCAAGCAGGGCTTTGCAGCGGGGCTTGTCGAACATCGTGAGGATGTCCGTCGGGTGATTGAACCACACCACATCGCGCACGCGCTGCAGCACCGCTTCCATCAGGCGCGAGAAACCGGCGTACCACGCCCCGGGGTGGTAGATGCGGCCAAGCTCAGCCTCAAGCTGCATGGCACCTGCCACGCCCCCCAGCGCCAGGATGCGCTTTTCCACCTCGAAATTCTCGCCCGGCGACTCGATCCGTAGCATGCTGCCCGGCGCAATCCTGTCGAGCAGCGCAAGCCCCTCATCAAACAGCGCCCGATAGGGGATCACCTGGGCCGGCTGCAAACCAGCCTGCTGCAAGGCGTCCTGAAACAGGGCGATGCGGCGGTTCTCGGGGTTACCGATCACCCAGCAGGCGGGAACACGTCCGCTCATTCAGTCACAGAGGGGTAACGCCAATCATCTTCCAGATTCTGCTGTTCGCTCACATCCAGAACGAGATCGAGCCCCTTGAGCGTGGCAATCGTTTCATTGGAGAGAAAGTGGTAATGCAGATCAAGGCGCTTGAGGTGGCGGATCTTGCTGCTGGCAATCAGTGCTTCTCCACCCTTGTCAGACAGCGTGCCCTTGGAGAGATCCAGTGTTTCCAGAATATCCAGCACAGGTGCTTCAGCAATCGCAATGGCGATCTCGTCGGCAATCTCGCTATCGGCCAGCGCCAGATATTTCAGCTTGGGGAAAAGCTCTTTGGTCATGAAGGGGCGCAGATCATCGAGTGTGCCATCGAAGCCGTACTCATCAACACCAATGTACAGATTCAGATATTCAAGATTGGGTAGATGCGCCCCGGCAATGGTTTCGATAATGCTTTTGGGCAAGCCGCCACATTCTATCGTGAGCGCTTTCAGATTCTCGTGGCGCAAGGGCTCGTCACTCAGCACCAGGCTGTTGGAGCCCTTGATGTGCAGGCGTTCAAGCTGGGGGAAGGCGGCAAACAGGCGGGTATAGTTGGCCTGGATGATCCACGAGATTTCACATTCCTCGTAATCTATGTCGCCAACAAAAATTTCTTTCAGCGCGGGCAGTCTGGCACTGTTGGCAAACAGATAATCCAGCGCTTCCTGCGGCGAATTCTCGTAAGCCTCTTCCCAGCCCCCAATCACCAGCGAATCAAGCTCGGTGGCCTGGGCACCATCAAGAAAAGCCGTCACCTTCTCCAGCAGCGTTTTGCCTTCCTCGGCCTCATCGTAGCCCACAGCAATGCGTCTGGCGTTTTTCTTCTCGCTGGCGTTTTCTTTTTCCGTGTAACCTTTTTTGGTTTTTTCGGCAATCAGCTTGTCTGCTTCCTTTTGCGCCTTTTCAGCCGAATCGAAGGTGCTGACTTTTTCCTGTCCGGCAGTTCCAATCTTGCCGTATGCCACGGTACACGTGGCATCCTCAACTTCGATCTGCCAGAACTTGTAGGATTTGGAATCAGAGAATTCGAAATAACGCTTCATTATTCAGCCTTGATAATGATGTTTTGACCAGGCAAACAAGGGCATATCCCGCAATGCTGTTCGCCATTTGCTGTTGCCGCAAGATGCAGTCCTGACTTCACAGTACGATGTGTCGCAACGGCCGGGGAAGGCCGCCTGCCAAACCCGGCAAGAAACACTATCACAGTCCCAGGGCAAGAACAGAAAGGCCCGACAGCCGGCCAGGTTATTGCCTGCCACATGCCCATTCAGGCGCTAATAAACATCACTCGCCACATGGCTACGAAAATAGCCGACAGCCCTTTGCACAGCGCAGGTTTTCCACTCTGTACATTCCCACTTCAGCAACACACGGCCCATAGTGGCAAAACACACACACGAACAAACAGACACCAGATCCAGGCTGCGACAACCTGGATGAAGCCCCAGTACAAGCCCACTCTGCAAGTAGTGGTTTTATGCCTTTAGTTTAGATGCCAGACATGTAAAAAAATAATCGGCGAATAAGAAATACTTGCTCTGAAAAGTCACCACAAAGGAGTGACTTGCGACACAAAAAGCCGGAAAATCAAGGCTTATAACGGCAATATGGCATCTGCGAGGCGGAAAGCATCAGTGGTTTTCTTTCAGCAGCAAGAGCACATGTTCCCGATGGTCAAAAATATTTCTCCACAGAGGTTGTTGATGAATACAGACGCTTTACCAGTCAGTTCCACCCGCCGACGCCTGATGCTCGCACTCGGCGCTTTGCCTTTCGTTTCTCTTGCCGCACATGCCAAGGAAGCTGAAATGCCCATGCTTGAGGCCGTGAATCAGGCGGGCCGGCAGCGCACCTTTCCGCAGCGCATCGCCAAATTCTACGCGCAGCAGCTATGCGGTGTGAAAGCAGACGAAGCAGGGCCACTCAAGCTCAAGGCTGTCGAACTGTTTGAACAGCAGTACCGTGCGCTGACTGATTTCGCCACGCGCAGGAATGCCAAGGACATTCTGGATACCTACGCAAAGATGGGCCGCATCTGGGATAGCTACAAGAGCGTGGCAACCGGACCGGTGAATCTCGACGGGCTCAAGCAGATCGCCACCATGAGCGAACAGCTGCTTGATCTCGCCCAGTTGGGCACCACGCAGTTTGCCACCCTCAGCGGCACCCAGTCTGGCAAGCTCGTGGCACTGGCCGGGCGCGACCGCATGCTCTCGCAGCGCATCTCGAAGTTCTACTTCCTGCAGGCAGCAGGCCTGCAGTCAGCACAGATCACCGCCGAGATCGAAGCTGAGCGCAAGGAATTCGTCGCGAACATGCAGATCCTCAAGAAAAGCCCCGAGAACACCAAGGCCATTCAGTCGGCACTCGGTCTGGCAGAAACCCAGTGGCTGTTCTTCGACATGGGCCTGCAGAGCGCCAAAAACAGCCAGGATCTCGCCAACCAGCGCAACAACGTCGCCGTCGCCTCGGAAAACATCTTCCAGGTAATGGACCAACTGGTCGCGTCATACACCAGCCTGGGCTGAGATTCCCCCTCGCACCCATGACCCCGTAAGCCCACGCCCGGTTTTGTAGGGTGGGGTCTGGAGCGCAGCGACGACCCACCATCATCAACACCGGGCCGGTTTCACACGAGCACGGGTAGGTTGCTGCACAAACCCACCATGCACCATCCACATGCCGCTCCGGCTTGCGTAGGGTGGCGAAGCGAACAATGAGCGCAGCGAATTGCACCTTCCGCGCCTACAGAACCCACGTCACCATTCTCTAATGAGGAATGCGCGTTCGGTGCAATTCGCTCACCGCTCATTGTCACCCTACATCATTGGCATACCATACCGGTTTACGTAGGGTGGTGTCTGGAGCGCAGCGACGACCCACCATCATCCATCATCAACACCGGGCCGGTTTCACGCGAGCACAGGCGGTTTGCTTCGAAAACCCACCATACACCATCCACATGCCGCGCCGGTTTGCGTAGGGCGCGGCGAAGCCGGAACAATGGAGCACAGCGGAATTGCGCCGGTCCAGCCTCCGCCCGGAGGGCGCTAACCACCCCCCCAAACCCGCATCGCCCAAACAGGCACTTAACCCACAAAGCGTTTGAACATCCCCACCACCACGCCCCAGATCGTGAGTTCCGAGCCGTATTCGGGCACGATTTCGGGGGTGTCGGGGTTGTCTGTCTGCAACGCGGTTTTCTTGCCCCGCGAATACAGCCTGCGCACCAGCCGCTCGCCGTTGATGTAGGCCACCACGATATTGCCGTGGGCGGGCGAGAGGCTTTTGTCGACCACCAGCATGTCGCCCCGGAAGATTTCCGCCTCGGCCATGGAATCGTCGCGCACTTCGAAGAAAAAGCTCGATTCGCCGTTGTGCACGAGGTATTCATGCACATCCAGGCGCGTGCTTTCATCATCGTTGGCGGAGAGCGGGGGCACTTCGGCGCTGCGGTCTGCCACGGGCGGCAGACGCTTGCGCATGCCGCTGAGCCTGGGCCGGCGAACCTCCGCAAAGGCTTCCGGTGGCGCGGAAGGCGAGGCACCCACAATGTTCACAAAGGGAAGCGCAAGTTGATCAGTCATGGCAGTCAATGGATACTGTACATAAACACAGTATCCAAAGATGGCGCACAACTGTCAACCCGCGTTTTGCACTAGGAGTCTGTCGGGCTTTCCAAA
>DBTS01000099.1:4485-15991 GCA_002307175.1 Rhodocyclaceae bacterium UBA1310 | reverse complement strand
CGCCACCCTTGGTGCCGCCGTTGGCCGCAGCATAGGACAGGGCGACGTCACGGGCTTTGCCGGATTTATCCTGGTAAATGGCGATCAGGGACGGCACGCCGCCACCCTTGAGGTATTCGGAACGCACAGTGTGTCCCGGGCCCTTCGGGGCAATCATGATGACGTCAACGTCGCCACGCGGCACCACCTGGTTGTAATGCACATTGAAGCCGTGCGCAAAAGCCAGCGCAGCGCCAGCCTTCAGGTTCGGTTCAACGTCCTTGTGGTAGACGGCAGGGATGTTTTCATCCGGCAGCAAAATCATCACCACATCTGCGCCCTTGACGGCGTCAGCAATTTCAGCAACCTGCAGGCCAGCAGCTTCGGCCTTGGCCCAGGAAGCACCGCCCTTGCGCAGACCAACCGTGACATTCACGCCGGAATCACGCAGATTCTGGGCATGGGCATGGCCCTGGGAGCCGTAACCGACGATGGTGACTTTGCGACCCTTGATGAGGGAAAGATCAGCATCCTTGTCGTAATAAACCTTCATGGGTTTTCCTTTCAAGTTGATTAGGGGGGTGTCGTACAACAGGCAGGGGCCAAAGGCGGTGCCTGTGCGGGCCCCATCAGATTTTGAGTACGCGATCCCCGCGGCCCAGTCCACACACACCAGAGCGTACCGTTTCCAGGATCAGGCCGGCATCGATAGCTCCGATAAAAGAGTCCAGTTTCTCTTGAGTACCTGTCAATTCAATGACATAGCTGGAATCCGTCACGTCGATGATGCGCCCGCGGAAGATATCCGACAGGCGCTTGACTTCCTCGCGATCCTTGCCGACTGCGTGTACCTTGATCAACATGAGTTCGCGCTCGATATGCGGCGCTTCAGACACGTCAATCACCTTCACGACGTCGATGAGCTTGTTAAGCTGCTTGGTGATCTGCTCGATGACCTCATCCGAACCGGTCGTCAGGATGGTCATCCGTGACATGGATGCATCTTCGGTGGCTGCCACCGTCAGGGATTCAATGTTGTAGCCGCGCGCAGAGAACAGGCCCGATACACGGGACAAGGCGCCAGCTTCGTTTTCCAGCAATAGAGACAGTACGTGTCGCATGGAGATATATCCGTTTCCGTTCCGACTCGATCACAGACCCTCGGCGGACAGGATCATCTCATTGAGACCCTTGCCCCCCTGGATCATGGGGTAGACGTTTTCGGTCTGCTCAACCCTGAAATCGAGGAAGACCAAATCATTCTTCCGCTTGAACGCTTCACGAATGGCGCCCTCGACATCACTGGGCTTCGTGATCTGCAGGCCAACGTGGCCATAGGCATCGGCCAGCTTGGCAAAATCGGGCAGCGAATCCATGTAGGACTCGGAATAGCGGTTGCCGTGGAACAGCTCCTGCCACTGGCGCACCATGCCCAGATAGCGGTTGTTCAGACTCAGGATCTTGATCGGCAGACGATACTGCTTGCACGTCGAGAGTTCCTGGATACACATCTGGATCGAGCCTTCACCTGTGATACAGGCCACCGGCGAGCCCGGGTGGGCAAGCTGCACGCCCATGGCGGCAGGCAGGCCAAACCCCATGGTGCCCAGACCACCCGAGGTGACCCAGCGACGCGGCTTGTCAAAGCGGTAGTACTGTGCCGACCACATCTGGTGCTGACCGACATCGGTGGCCACAAAAGCATCACCACCAGTGACTTCCCAGAGTTTCTGCACCACGTATTGCGGCTTGATGACTTCATCCGAGTTCTTGTAGCCCAGACTATCGCGCCGACGCCATTCATCAATCTGGCGCCACCATGCGGCCAGACCTTCGGCATTCGGGCGTTCCTTGCTGGCTTCGAGCTGGGAAATCATCTCGTCGAGCACCTCGCCCAGATCGCCAACAATCGGCACATCGACACGCACGCGCTTGGAAATCGACGAAGGATCGATATCCACATGGATGATCTTGCGGGACTCCTGCATGAAGTGCTCGGTGTTACCGACCACCCGGTCATCAAAACGGGCACCAACTGCCAGCAGCACGTCGCTGTAGTGCATGCCCATGTTGGCTTCATAGGTGCCATGCATGCCGACCATGCCGACAAACTGTTTGTCGGACGCCGGGAAACCGCCTAGCCCCATCAGCGTATTCGTGCATGGATAGCCCAGCAGACGGGCCAGTTTGGTCAGTTTTTCGGCCGCATTGCCAAGCACCACTCCACCACCGGCATAGATCATCGGCCGCTGCGCTTCGAGCAGCAGTTGCACGGCTTTGCGGATCTGCCCCGTGTGCCCCTTGGTAACGGGGTTGTAGGAGCGCATGTGGATGGACTTGGGATATTCGTATTCGCAGCGCTGCGCGGTGACATCCTTGGGAATATCCACCACCACCGGACCGGGCCGGCCGGTACGTGCGATATAAAAGGCTTTTTTGAGGGTGGCGGCGATATCGCGCACATCCTTCACGAGGAAGTTGTGCTTTACACACGGCCGCGTGATGCCAACCATGTCGACTTCCTGGAACGCGTCCAGGCCAATCGCTCCGGTGGGCACCTGTCCACTGATCACCACCAGCGGAATGGAATCCATATTGGCGGTGGCAATACCCGTGACAGCATTCGTCGCCCCCGGGCCAGAGGTCACCATCGCGACGCCAACATTGTTGGTGGTGCGGGCGTAACCATCGGCCGCGTGGACCGCTGCCTGCTCGTGGCGAACCAGGACGTGACGGATCTTATCCTGCTTGAACAGCTCGTCGTAAAGGAAGAGGACAGACCCGCCAGGATAGCCGAATACGTATTCGACCTTTTCTTCCTGCAGACACCTCACTACAATTTCCGCACCGGTCAAGACCATTCCAGCACCCAGAACCTCTTATAGAGAACTCGATACCTTACCGGCGCAACAAGGATTGGTCAAGGTAGGTAAGTTGTAAGACTCCCTTAGAACAGGTCAGATTCTGGCTTCACGCATCGAACTCTCAGACTTCCTCGCCTCGGTTGAGCGGCGGGCCTTCCGACAGGCGCAGTTTGCACTGCACGACGAGGAGGCTGCGCTCGACGTGGTTCAGGACGCCATGCTGCGGCTCTCCGAAAAGTACGGGCACAAGCCCTGCGAGGAGCTACCCATGCTGTTTCAGCGGATCCTGCAGAATGCCATCCGCGATTACATGCGCCGATCCAAGGTAAGAAACCTCTGGGTCAGTTTATTGTCTACACTAGGGATTGAAGGCGAAGAGGATTTCGATCCTCTGGAAAACCTGGAAATAGAAGAAACAGGCAGCATCCCGACAACCCCTCACGGGCAGCTTGAACAAGCCCGCACGCTGGAATTGATAGAAAGGGAGATCGAAAAGCTGCCTACACGTCAACGCGAGGCCTTTCTCATGCGTTATTGGGAGGAGATGGACATTGCTGAAACAGCATCCGCCATGGGATGTTCGGAAGGCAGTGTCAAAACGCATTGCTCACGCGCCACACACGCCCTGGCGGCTGCCCTGCGTGCAAAAGGAATCGAACCATGAACACCACACCCGACTTTGACGAACGTGCGCTTGTCCAGTTCATCCGCCACCAGCTGAACACTGGAGTGAACGAACTGAACAAACCCGTGGCTGACCGCCTGTTCGCCGCACGTCAGCTCGCCATGAGCCATCACAAGATGGTTGCAGGGCAGCTGTCGCTGGCTGGCGCCGGTCATATGGCCTGGGACTGGTGCGAGAGCAACTTGCGCCCCTTCCTCGTTGCGGCAAGCCTTGTTGTGGCGGTTGTGTGCGGCAATTATCTGGTGTCGATGCAACGTATCAGTGACCAGGAAGATATCGACTCGGCCGTCCTCTCCGACGACCTCCCCCTGGATGCCTATCTGGACAGTGGTTTCCACTCATGGCTGGAAGACACGTCTTCGCGGCGCTGATTCTGCTGCTGGCACTGGCTTCAGGTGCCGCCAGTGCGCAAACGCATGAAGCTGCGGAGGGTCCGTACGCCTGGAGCAATCTGAGTTCCCAGCAGCGCACCGCCCTGGCTCCTCTGTCTCACGACTGGGACGACCTCTCTGACTTTCGCAAGCAGAAATGGCTGGGTATCGCCAAACGCTACTCCAAACTGGGGCCTGTGGAACAGGCCCGCATGCAGGATCGCATGCGCGAATGGGTCGATCTGACACCTTCGCAGCGCGAGATCGTGCGCAACCAGTTCAAGGTGCTGCGTTCGGCCCCTGTTGAGGCCAAGAATGAGCTGGGCCGCAAGTGGCAGGAGTATGCCGCACTGCCAACCGAGGAAAAGAAGCGTCTCGCGGATACTGCGCCACGCCCACGCGTGACTGCGATTCCCGCGACAGCCGGAAATACCCTGCCGCTGTCACTGACACCCTATACAACCGCCGCACCCAAGGTTCTCAGCCAGACACCGCCGGGCGGCAAATCACGGCCCCTGGCCTCGGCGCAGCCGCGCTGAGACACAGAGCCGGCCATGGACCCCACGCCCGAACGCCCGGCCGTCTATCTCGCCACCGTCCGCCGGCGTCTGGCCAGTATGCTCTATGAAAGCCTGCTGCTACTCGGCATTATTGCTGCGGGTTTCATGCTGCCACTCATCATCATCGGCATGATCTGGCACACCACACCACCCGGCGGGGTGGAAGTGCTGCATCTGTTCGTGCTGCTCGGGGTCTATTTCATCTGGCTGTGGCGCCGCAACGGCCAGACACTTGCCATGCAGACCTGGCAATTGCAGCTCGTCGATAGCCGCAGCGGCACCCCTCCGACGCTTCGGCGCTGCCTGCTGCGTTATGCACTGGCCTGGCCATCGACCTTGCTGACACTCTGTGGGCCAGGGCTGCTATGGACGGTCTTTGTAGATCGCGACAGGCTTTTCCTGCATGACAGGCTGGCCGGCACCTGCATCGTACACAACCAGCACCGCCCTTCTGCCAGCGAGTAAGGTAAGCCCCCTTGAATGCCGGGGCGCTCATCCTCAGTAGGGGGTCACGATCTGTCGCGAGAAACCGTCAGCGGGGACAAGGCAGGAATTTCGTGAAGCACTTGCTTGCCAAGCCATGACTGTTTGCCGGGCAAAGCAAACCGTGGGCAAGAGCGGCGTTGGGGCACGATCACGCCTTTGCAGCAAGATCATGAACAGCTTCTTAACGCCTGTCGACCGTCCACATCAAAACCACCGCCAGCACAAAGAAGCCCAGGCTGGGTGCCGTAGCGCTCAACATTGGGGGCCAGTTGTTAATCACCCCCAGATTCGAGAACAAGCCGTTGAGCAGGTAGAAACCAATCCCCAGCATCACTCCCATCATGACACGCGCACCAACGTTGATCGAACGCTGGTTGCCCAGTGAAAACGGCAAGGCCAGCCCCATCATGACCAAAGCCGCCAGGGGATATACGAGCTTCTTCCAGAAGGCAATTTCATAGCGCCCACTGTTCTGCGCATTTGTTTCCAGGTGATGGATGTACTGGTACAGGGTGGAGATGGACATGCGCTCCGGTGTCACCATCACCACACTGACCATTTCCGGTGTCAATTCCGAGGCCCAGCGCAATTCGGGCAGCTTGGTCGAGACAATTTTGTCCGGGTAAAAACGGGTTTGCTGGATATTCGTCAGCAACCAGCCCTGATTACGTGAGTAAGTGCCACGTTCGGCCAGATTGATCGAAACAAGATGATGAGAATCATCGAATTCCAGAATCTTGACAGTCTCCAGCGTCGTATCCGGCAATACCCGGCTCATATTCACGAAAAGCTTGCCGTCACGCACCCACATCCCCGTGCGCAGCGATTGCGGCACACTGGCATTGGTGCTGCGCAGACGCCATTTCTGGGCCACCCTCTCCAGCGGAGGGGACACATACTCACCCAGCACAAAGGTGGCAATCACGAAGATCAGGCCGATCCGCAGGATGCACCCGAGCAGGCGCATCGAGGACACGCCCGAGGCACGCAACACCGTCAGTTCCGAATTGCGGGCGAACTGGGTCAGTGCATACAGGGTGCCGATCAGCACGGCAATCGGCATGACCTCATACGCGCGACTCGGGATCGACAAGGCCACAAAAATGATTGCATGCTTGAGTTCATACCCCCCTTTGCCCAGATCTTCGAGTTCCGCGAGGAAATCAAAAAAAGTGAACAGGCACAGGAAGGCACCCAGCACCAGCAGGGTGGAAGCCAGGATTTCCCGGCGCAGGTATTTTTGTGCAGTCTTCATCGTGAGCGACGCAGATCGGGCAACATCCGCCAGACAAACAACCCCAGCAGCAGCAGAACCATGATGCCATGAATGGCAACGGAGCCAGTGACAACCCCCACCCGCCCCTTGGATATCCAGGCCTGACTGATCCCCATCAGGTTGACGTAAACCGTAAAGATCAGAATCGCGAAGACCATATTGTTGGCACGTCCGCCACGTGGGTTCACAAACGACAGCGGCACGGCCAGCAAAGCCAGGATCAGGGCAGACAATGGAATCCCCAGGCGCCAGGCGATCTCCGCCTTGTTCTGCTTGGTGGGCATAGCCAGCAGTGCCACCGTCGGCATGGTTTTGGAAGTCTGCTCGATCACGCCCAGTTCCTTGGGCTCAATCCGCAGCGCGTAGCGGCCAAAATGCATGACCCGGAAATTCGCAGAGCCTGGCTCCCCGTCGTAGCGCGCCCCGTTGAGCAGCACCACAAACCTGTCGCCATTCTTGGCGGTTTCAACCAGACCTTCGGAGGCTACCGTAATGGATTGCTTGCCCGGTTGCACACCATTGATGAAAACATTGCGCACACGGTTTGCCTCGCGGTCCACAGACTCAACAAAAAACACACGCTGGGAACCGGCCGACTCGCGAAAAGAACCCGGCGCCACGCGTGTCACTTCATCACGATTTTCCAGACGCTTGCGGTATTCGTTGGCTTTGCCCTGTGCCCAGGGAGAGAGGAACAGGGACATCACAGCAATCACCAGCACCAGCGGCAACACAAACTGCAGCACTGGCCAGATCCAGGAAGTCAGAGGCAGTCCGGCGGAAAACCACACCACCATTTCGGAATCGCGATAGCTGCGCGACATCGACAACAGGACTGCCACAAAAACCGACAGGGACAACAGCACAGGCAGGTGATTCAACGCCGAAAAACCAATCAGGGCCAGCACCGCATCTGCGGGCACACGCCCACCGGCCGCCTGCGAGAGCAGACGCACCAGAATCACGGTGGTCATGATGAAGAACAGTGCGACGAAGATCGCAGCGGCAGTTCCTGCGAATTCGCGCACGGCTGCGCGTCTGAAGATCATTTCGTTTTCCGGCCTGCTTTGACTGAATGGCTACTGCGGAGCTAAGCTTCCGCCAGAGTATCCTTCAATGTAAAAGGCACAAAGCCCATTCTGGAAGAGGTCATGGAATTTAGCATAAAAGCAGCATCCCCCGAGAAACACAAGACAGATTGTCTCATCCTGGTCCACTGCGCGGGTAGTGAAGCCGCCCCACAACTGGCCGCCATTGATGCCGCCAGCAAGGGGCAGTTGCGTCGGCTCATCGACCGCGACCTCGAAGAAAAAGCAGGCAGTCTGCTGGCCTTGCCCACGCTTCCCGGCATTAGTGCCGAACGGGTCCTTGTCGCCAGCCTGGGCAAGACCGGCGCAATAGACGCCAAGGCACTGCGCACCACGCTTGCCGCCATCGGCAAGTGGCTCTCTGGCCAAAAGCTCAAGACCGCCAGCTTCGCCGCTACGGATCTGGTCGCTGCCGGCTTTGAACTTCCCGCAGCATTGCGCAGCGCAAGTACCCTGCTCTCCGACGCGTGTTACCGTTTCGACGCCATCCGGTCTACACCCGATGACAAGCCCTCCGGCCCGCGCACCCTTGAATTCCTGCTGCAGAGCAAGAGTGATGCAGCTACCCGCAATGCCTGCGAACAAGGCGCAGCAATTGCCGCCGGGCAGACCCTGGCACGTGACCTGGGCAACCTGCCGGCCAACTATTGCACCCCCTCTCTGTTGGCCGAAACCGCCAAGAGCCTGGCCCACGAGTACAAGCTCAAGATCCAGGTTTTCGACCGCGAAGGCATCGAAAAGATCGGCATGGGCAGCTTCCTCTCTGTGGCTCAGGGCAGCCAGGAAGAACCCCGCTTCATCGTGCTCGAATACAAGGGCGGCTCTGCCAAGGCAGCGCCCGTCGTGCTCGTCGGCAAAGGCATCACTTTTGATTCGGGCGGCATCTCGCTGAAGCCAGGCGAAGGCATGGATGAGATGAAGTTCGACATGTGCGGCGCCGCCTCGGTACTGGGCACATTCCGCGCTGTCGCCAAGATGAAGCTGCCAATCAATCTGGTTGGCCTGATTCCGGCTACCGAAAACCTGCCCAGCGGCGTCGCCGTGAAGCCTGGTGACGTGGTGACCTCCCTCTCCGGCCAGACCATCGAAATTCTCAACACGGACGCCGAAGGCCGCCTGATCCTGTGTGATGCCCTGACCTATGCGGAGCGCTTCAAGCCCGCCGCAGTTGTCGATATCGCCACGCTGACGGGTGCCTGCGTGATTGCTCTGGGGCACCACACCAGCGGTCTGCTTTCCAACAACGACGAGCTGGCAGGTGAGCTGCTTGGCGCCGGCCAGCGCAGCGGAGACCGTGCCTGGCAATTGCCGCTGTTCGACGAATACCAGGAACAGCTCAAGAGCAACTTCGCGGATATGGCGAATATTGGCGGACGCCCGGCTGGCACGATCACGGCAGCCTGCTTCCTGTCGCGCTTTGCGAAGAGCTACAAGTGGGCTCACCTCGACATCGCCGGCACCGCCTGGAAGAGCGGCGCTGAAAAGGGTGCCACCGGCCGCCCGGTTCCCTTGTTGACAGAGTTCCTGCTTGCGCGCTGCGCCGGATAATGGAAGTCAAGTTCTACCATAACGTGCCGGACCGTCTGTATGCGGCGTGCAGCATCACCGCCAAGGCAGTCCGGCAGGGTCGCAGGATCGTCGTCTTCACGCAGGACAGCGCACTGGCACACCAGTACGACCGCCTGCTGTGGACGGCGAGCCCGCTATCCTTCGTGCCGCATGTCAGCGCCAGCTCACCGTTGGCGGCGTGCACGCCGGTGGTGATAACGCAGACACTTAACAATTTGCCTTATGATGACCTGTTGATCAACTTGGCAGAAGAACTGCCTGCCGGCTACGATAGCTTCAAGCTGCTTGTCGAAATCGTGGGGCAAGACGAAAACGGACGGCTGGCCGCCCGTAATCGCTGGCGGTTCTACAAGGAAAACTCACATTCTGTTCAAGCCTACGATCTGGCAAAAATGCAACCATGACCCCTTCAGGTGACGATCCAGACATCGACAGACTGCTGCTCCACAAAGCGGATGCGCTGATTCGGCGCAATCGTCCGGACGGTGTTGGCAGCGATGGCGACGAATTGCCACTGCTGACCGAGGCAGTTGAAGAAGATCTTCCCGAACTGACAGAAATGGTCGCGGCCATCCCGGAGCCCGCCGCCATTCCGCTGATCCAGGCAGTTCCCGAGCGCCTCCAGCAGGCGTTCTCTTTGTCACTCGATCTCGAAGGCGAAGAACATCTGCCGACTGGGCAATTCAAGCCATTCAACCCGCAAGCCTCGCAGGAAGCCATCCAGAAGGCTGTCGATGAGGCCGTGGCACGCACCCGCAGGGAACTGCAGGCTGAACAGCAACGGGTAATCCAGGAAGCCTGTGCACGCACGCGTGCCGATGTTCTGGCCGAAGCGCGCGTGATGCATCAGCATGCCGTGCAGGCTGCACTCGCTCAGGGCCGCGAGGAAGCCGAGATCAACCAGTGGGCCACCATCCAGGAAGCCCGGCGGGAAGCCGTGCAGAGTGCCGCAGGCGCCATGAGCGAACGCCTGATCGAGCTGGATGCGCAGATTTCACAAGGGATCAACCAATGGCTTGCCAAGGAATTGCCGCCGCTCATTGCCACTGAATTGCTGGGGCTTTCGGAACGGCTGCGCACGCAAACCACCGCCCACATGCGCGCCACCCTGCTGCCTGAACTCTCGGACCAGATTTCCAAGGTTCTGGAGAGCGCCTTGCGCGGCGAATCCGAGCGCCAGTAAGCAGCCCTTTCCCGAGCAGTTTTGAGATATCCCTGCTCCTCGCAGAGGGCTTTTCGCCTCGGGACGGAAAAATCCGGCAGATCCTGTACCAGAACAGCGTAATGACTCCGCGCCACACGCAGGTATAATTGGCGGTTTACCTCTATTCCGTCTTGCGCTTGCCAATGGAACTCGCAAAAAGTTTTGAACCGGCAGACATCGAACGTCGCTGGTACCCCAAATGGGAAGAGTCCGGCTACTTCGGTGCCGGCCTGGATACCAGCAAACCTGCCGATCAGTCCTTCTGCATCCTGCTGCCGCCGCCGAACGTCACCGGCACACTGCACATGGGGCATGGTTTCAACCAGACCATCATGGATGCGCTGACGCGCTACCACCGCATGAGTGGCGTCAACACCCTCTGGCAGCCAGGCACCGACCACGCCGGGATCGCCACGCAGATCGTGGTGGAGCGCCAGCTCGACGCCAAGGGCATCAGCCGCCATGATCTGGGCCGCGAAAAGTTCATCGAGAAGGTGTGGGAGTGGAAGGAATACTCCGGCAGCACCATCACACGCCAGATGCGCCGACTCGGCACCTCGCCAGACTGGAGCCGCGAGCGCTTCACGATGGATGCAGGTCTCTCCAAGATCGTCACTGAAACCTTCGTGCGTATGCACCGCGAAGGCCTCATCTATCGCGGCAAGCGTCTGGTGAACTGGGACCCGAAGCTGGGCACGGCAGTCTCCGACCTCGAAGTCGAAAGCGAAGAGGAAGACGGTTTCCTGTGGCACCTGAAGTATCCGCTCACCGACGGTTCGGGTTATCTGACAGTGGCCACAACGCGCCCCGAAACCATGCTCGGCGATACTGCCGTGATGGTGCACCCGGAAGATGAGCGCTACACCCATCTGATCGGCAAAACGATCCGCCTGCCGCTCTCCAGTGCTTCCGGCGATGCCCTGGATGCCACCCAGTGGCGCGAGATTCCGATCATTGCCGACACCTACGTCGACAAGGAGTTCGGTACCGGCTGCGTCAAGGTGACACCTGCGCACGACTTCAACGACTACGCGGTGGGGCTGCGCCACCACCTGCCGATGATCTCGGTGCTCACACTGGAAGCCAGGATCAGCGAAAACGCCCCGGCCCGGTACCATGGACTGGACCGTTTCGAAGCCCGCAAACAGATCGTGGCCGATTTCGAAACCCTGGGCCTGCTCGACAAGGTCGAAAAACACCGCCTCAAGGTGCCGCGCGGCGACCGCACGGGTGTGGTGCTCGAACCCATGCTCACGGACCAGTGGTTCGTTGCCGTCAACAAGCCCGGCCCCGATGGCAAGAGCATCGGGCAGAAAGCCATTGAAGTGGTGGAATCCGGCGAAATCAAGTTTGTGCCGGAAAACTGGGTCAATACCTATTATTCCTGGATGCGCAACCTGCAGGACTGGTGCATCTCGCGCCAG
>DBTS01000099.1:3958-4234 GCA_002307175.1 Rhodocyclaceae bacterium UBA1310 | reverse complement strand
GCCAGCTCTGGTGGGGCCACCGCATTCCCGCCTGGCACAGCACCGATGGTCGCGTGTGGGTTGCCCACGACGAGGACGAAGCCCGCGCCCTGGCCGCCAAGGATGGCTATACAGGTGAGCTGCGCCGCGACAATGATGTGCTCGACACATGGTACTCCTCGGGTCTGTGGCCATTCTCCACGCTGGACTGGACGCCGGAGTGGCCGGCCAAGAGCAATCCTGCGCTGGATCTGTACCTGCCCTCCTCGGTACTCGTCACCGGCTTCGACATCATCT
>DBTS01000099.1:0-3652 GCA_002307175.1 Rhodocyclaceae bacterium UBA1310 | reverse complement strand
TCACCGGCAAGATTCCGTTCAAGCATGTGTACGTGCACGGCCTGATCCGCGATGCGGAAGGCCAGAAGATGAGCAAGTCAAAGGGCAACGTGCTCGACCCCATCGACCTCATCGACGGTATCGACCTTGAAGCCCTGATTGCCAAGCGCACCACCGGGCTGATGAACCCGAAGGATGCAGCGAAGATCGAGAAACGCACGCGCAAGGAGTTCCCGGAAGGCATTCCGTCTTTTGGCACCGATGCACTGCGCTTCACGTTTGCCTCGTTGGCCTCACCCGGCCGCGACATCAAGTTCGACATGCACCGCTGTGAAGGCTATCGCAACTTCTGCAACAAGCTGTGGAACGCCACCCGCTACGTGCTGATGAACTGTGAGGGCCACGACTGCGGCATGGCGCCACATACGCACGAAGACGGCTATCTCGCCTTTTCGTTTGCCGATCGCTGGATGACCAGCCGTCTGCAGCGTGCCGAAGCCGAAATCGCGCAGGCCTTCAAGGACTACCGTCTCGATCTGGTGTCACGCACGATCTATGAACTGGTATGGGATGAGTACTGCGACTGGTATCTTGAACTCGCCAAGGTGCAGCTACAAAACGGCACCGAAGCCCAGCAGCGCGGCACCCGCCGCACTCTGGTGCGCACGCTGGAAACCATCCTGCGTCTGGCCCATCCGCTGATACCCTTCATCACAGAAGAACTCTGGCAGACGGTAGCCGAAGTCTCGCAGCGCAAGAAGACTGATTACATCGGCACAGCGAACTATCCGACCTGCGAGCCGACGCGCATCGACGAGCGCTCAGAAGCCCGCGTGGCCCAACTCAAAGACCTGATCAACGCTTGCCGCAGCCTGCGCGCCGAGATGAATCTCTCGCCAGCACAGAAGGTGCCACTACTGGTGGCCGGCGATGAAGCCACGGTGAAGGCCTTTGGCCCATATCTGGCTGCACTCGCCAAGCTCTCCGAAGTTACTGCCGTGGGTGCCGAGCTGCCACAGTCACCGGCCCCGGTGCAGGTGGTAGGCAATTTCCGCTGCATGCTCAAGATTGAGATCGATGTGGCTGCCGAACGCGAGCGCATTGGCAAGGAAATCACGCGCCTGCAGGGTGAAATTGGCAAAGCCCAGGCCAAACTCGGTAACGAGAGCTTTGTGGCACGCGCGCCGGCCGCGGTGGTTGAGCAGGAGAAAAAACGCTTGGCCGACTTTGTCAGCACGCTCGAAAAGCTCCAGGATCAGCTGCAACGCCTGGGCTGATCTCACACAGACCCAATGCAAAGCCCCCGGATTCGGGGGCTTTTTTATGGGTTCTTCAGACTTTCGTGTGGGTTAATGTTTGGCATGCCGATCCTGGTTTGCGCCCTCCGGGCGGAGGCTTGACCGGCGCAATTCCGCTACGCTCCATTGTTCCCTGTCGGCGCCCTACGAAAACTGGCACGGTAGGCCAATGGCGTGGGTTGGGTAAGCCGCAGGCGTCACCCAACGCTTTGTTACGCAGCATTGCGCCCTTTCCTGGGTGGTTGACCACTTCATTCGCTGCAGTGTGATACGCGAGAGCGTACTACTTACCCACACGAAAGTCTGAAGGACCTTTTTATTACTACGAGTAATCGGAGATCAGGACTGCTGCACGGCCTGCCCTGGAGGTGTTTGACGTTGCCAATCTTCAATCCACGTTGGCAATTCCGCAGGATCCAGAGGTGGAGCGAAGCAGAAGCCCTGCCCATATTCACACCCAAGCTGCACCAGTTCCTGCCAGACTGCCTCGCTCTCCACTCCCTTTGCCACGATCCGGCGCCCGGTCTGCCGACCCATTTCAAGCAAAACACTCAGGATCACGGCATCATTGCGCTCTCCCCGCAAGCCCACACAAAAACCGCTATCCAGCTTGAGTTCCTGCACGGGCATGTCGCGCAATACCAGCAGGGATGCCTGTCCACGCCCAAAATCATCTATCGCCACACGCACGCCCAGATTCGCCAAGCGTTGCAAAACGGCACGCGCAATGATCGAAAGATTGGCCAGGTTTTCGTCACGCAGCTCCAGCGTCAGTGCACCAGACGCCAGATCATGTTGTCGCAACTTGGTCTGAATCCGCTCGCACAGGCCCTCCTGCAGCAATGCACTTTGCGGCAGATTCACCGAAAGCGGTATACGCAGGCCCTGATCACGCCACTGGCGTACCTGATCCAGGGCACTCTCCATGATCTTCAGGGAGAGCTGGTCGATGCTTTGATCCTGTGCCGCCAGCGGCAGAAATTCGGCAGGAGGCAGCAACCCCAGTTCCGGGTGATGCCAGCGCACCAGCGCCTCCACGGCTTCCACCTGGCCTGTCGCAAGATTGATCTGCGGCTGGTATTTGAGCACGAATTCATTTTGCGCCAGCGCTGAACCGATCGTTCCGCCAAGCGATTGATGCGCGTCATGCCAGCGTTTGTCATGCTCAGGCGCCACGACATAAGCCACATGATCACGCCGCGCCGCATAGACGGCACCATCCGCAGCACGCAGCAACTCCTCACGAGTATTCCCATGTTGCGGATAGAGCGCCACGCCGGCCGCCACGCCAACACCATCCTCAGCGCCACCAAATGCCGGGTGGGCATGAATCACGTCAGTCATCTTGCGGGCTAATCGCTGTGCCCCATCAATATTGGCCACGGTCACCAGCGCCGCCAGCTCGTTATCGCCCAGCCGGGCCACCGTATCGGATTGGCGCACCACACCGGAGACCTGTGCGAACACCTCCTGCAGTGCTTCCTCCTGGGAAACCGGCGAATCCTGGCGTACCGCCAACTGGATGAGCAGCACGCAGAAACTGCGATGCAGGCGTTGTGACTGCACCACCGCTTCTTCCAGGCGCTGGATGAACAGCAAGCGGTCAGGCACCTGCAGACGGTTCGGCGTCGGTTGCGGAAGGGGCACGGCCTCCGCAGATGGCCTGGGCAGCACGGAGCGGATCAGCTTGACCAGCGGCGCGCCGGAACTTCCATCCTTGCGCCACTGCTCGCGCATGCGAACGCGATGGGCACGTACCAGGCCAAGATCTTCCTCTGCATCGGTCAAAACGATGATCGGAGCATTCCGGCAGGCATCGACAAAGATGTCATCCTGCCAGTCGGCGGGCGCATCACGTAAAAAGGCTGCATCCAGCAGAATACAATCCTGAGCTTCAGTCAGCTGATAAACCACGCTTTCGGAACCATCTTCCACACTCAGCACATGGTTCTGAAAATTGCCTGCCTGTGTTGCAGTCACCAGAGCACCCTGCACTGCATGATGCAAAGCCAGATCCTCTGAAACCAGCAACAGACGCAGGGGATGCGCCTTGCCAATCAATGAATTCATCATGCCACCCGGATTCTTTTTGAAATAGCTGCTTTGCTTTTTTATGACAAGCAATAACCATGCTATTTGCCTGTTTTCTGGAACTGGCACTTACACTCGCATAAATCCGGATTTTATGCCACGTGAACCAGCCCCTCATCCGGAAGAAGCCGACGCGTGGAATACAGGAGACGCTGGCGTCAATATTTTCAGCAATTGTGCGCAAAAATGAAGCAAAAAAAGGCCCGCACATGTGCGGGCCTCAATTCTTACTGTGAGAATCTTTTCAAACGTCAGGAGATCAGAATTCCTTGACGATCCCGAAA
>DBTS01000129.1:67128-68220 GCA_002307175.1 Rhodocyclaceae bacterium UBA1310 | reverse complement strand
AGGACGGCCCGACCCATCAGCCGGTGGAACACACGGCCTCGCTGCGTCTGATTCCCAACCTTAATGTTTGGCGGCCTTGCGACACAACCGAAACCGCTGTGGCCTGGGTGCACGGAATCGAACGTGCTGACGGCCCGACAGTGCTCGCGCTGACGCGCCAGAATCTGCCGTTCTCGCCGCGCACCGAGCAGCAGATCGCCGATATCCGCAAGGGTGGCTACGTCCTCAAGGATGCCGAAGGTGCCCGTGCAGTGCTGATCTCCACAGGTTCAGAAATTGGTGTTGCCCTCGAGGCACAGAAAATGCTTGCCGAATCCGGTTTGCCAGTGCGGGTTGTTTCCATCCCCTGCACCCGGCTGTTCGACCTGCAGAGTGCGGAATACCGTGCGTCGGTACTGGGCAAGGACTTGCCACGGGTAGCCATCGAAGCAGGCGTATCGGATGGCTGGTACAAGTATGTCGGTCTCGACGGGGCAGTGATCGGCCTCGATCGTTTCGGTGAATCCGGCCCTGGTGGCAAGCTTTTCAAGCAATTCGGATTCACGGCCGAGCGAGTGTCGGAAGTAGTAAGAAAGCTGGTATAGACTTTCTTTTTGCGCGTACCCGGCTTTTCCCCCGGCCGGGCCATGCCGCACGTTAGAGCGGCACGCAGTGGTGGAACGTTTTAACGATGTTTTTTGCTCAGGAGTAAAAAAAGATGGCAATCAAAGTCGGCATCAATGGCTTCGGCCGCATCGGCCGTATGGTGTTTCGCGCCGCTGTGCAGAACTTCCCCGAAATTGAAATCGTGGGAATCAACGATCTGCTGGATCCGGACTATCTGGCTTATATGCTCAAGCACGACTCCGTGCACGGCCACTTCAAGGGTGAAGTGTCTGTTGAAGGCAACACCCTGATCGTCAATGGCAAGAAGATCCGCCTGACCGCGGTCAAGGACCCGGCTGAACTGAAGTGGGGCGAAATCGGCGCTGAAGTCGTCATCGAATCCACCGGCCTGTTCCTGACCAAGGAAACGGCTGAAAAGCATCTGGCAGCAGGTGCCAAGAAGGTTATTCTGTCGGCTCCCTCGAAGGACGACACCCCGATGTTCGT
>DBTS01000129.1:62418-66875 GCA_002307175.1 Rhodocyclaceae bacterium UBA1310 | reverse complement strand
ACGACACCCCGATGTTCGTGTACGGTGTGAACCACACCACCTACGCTGGCGAAGCCATCATCTCGAACGCTTCGTGCACCACCAACTGTCTGGCTCCTCTGGCCAAGGTCATCAACGACACCTTCGGCATCAAGCGCGGCCTGATGACCACGGTGCACGCTGCCACCGCCACCCAGAAGACCGTTGACGGCCCGTCCAACAAGGATTGGCGTGGTGGTCGCGGCATTCTGGAAAACATCATCCCGTCCTCGACCGGCGCTGCCAAGGCTGTCGGCAAGGTCATCCCGGCGCTGAACAAGAAGCTGACGGGTATGTCTTTCCGCGTCCCGACCTCCGACGTGTCCGTGGTCGACCTGACGGTTGAACTGGTCAAGGAAGCTTCCTACGAACAGATCTGCGCTGCCATGAAGGCTGCCTCCGAAGGTGCTTTCAAGGGCGTGATCGGCTATACCGAAGAAAAGGTCGTCTCGACCGATTTCCGTGGTGAAGCCTGCACGTCCGTGTTCGACGCCGACGCTGGCATCCAGCTCGACTCGACCTTCGTGAAGCTGGTCGCCTGGTACGACAACGAATGGGGCTATTCCAACAAGGTTCTGGAAATGGTCCGCGTCGCTGCTTCCAAGTAAGCGTAGTTGTAGCACCAGGGTTTGGCACTCGCCGCTGAATGGTTTCCGTGGCAGAGCCACCCTGGTTCAACCAGGGCTCGATATGCTCTTCAAGAAACTCTCCGATCTCGATGTGGCTGGCAAGCGCGTGTTCATTCGTGCTGATCTGAATGTCCCGCTCGACGATGTCGGCACCATCTCCGACGATACGCGTATCCGTGCATCGCTGGGCTGTATCCGTATGGCGCTGGACAAGGGCGCTGCAGTGATGGTGACTTCGCACCTGGGACGCCCCATTGAAGGGGAACCCAAGCCGGAGGATTCCTTGGCGCCGATCGCAGCCCGGCTGGCTGAACTGCTCAACAAACCCGTGCGTCTGATCCACGACTGGACTGCCGGCCTGTTTCGCATACAGCCCGGAGAAGTGGTCCTGCTCGAAAACTGTCGCCTCAACCGCGGCGAAAAGGCCAATGACGGCGAGCTTGCCGTGCGCATCGCCACACTGTGCGATGTCTACGTCAACGACGCTTTCGCCACCGCCCACCGCGCCGAGACCACCACGCATGCCCTGGCCCTGACGGCACAGCTTGCCTGCGCTGGCCCCCTGATGGCGGCGGAACTCGAAGCGCTTGGCAAGGCGCTGGAGGCACCGGCAAAACCCTTGATCGCCATCGTCGGCGGTTCCAAGGTATCCACCAAACTCACAATTCTCGACAATCTGGCCGACAAGGTCGACCAGCTCATCGTCGGTGGTGGAATCGCCAACACCTTCCTGCTTGCGGCAGGCTACAAGGTCGGCAAATCCCTCGTGGAAGCCGATCTGGTGCCCGAGGCACGCCGCATCATGGCCAAGATGGCTGCACGCGGGGCTTCCGTGCCCTTACCCACCGATGTGGTGGTGGCACGCGAATTTTCCGCTTCGGCAGAAGCCATTACCAAGCCTGCCACCGAAGTGGCTGACGATGAAATGATCCTGGACATCGGTCCGGATTCTTCGGCTGCACTGATCGGATTGATCGCCGGAGCCAATACCATCGTCTGGAATGGCCCGCTGGGTGTATTCGAATTCGATGCATTCGCCCACGGTACTGCCAGCATGGCCCGTGCCATTGCCGAATCCCCGGCACTGTCACTGGCAGGCGGCGGAGACACCATTGCAGCCATCGGAAAGTTCGGCGTTGCAGACAGGATCAGCTATATCTCAACCGCAGGCGGTGCCTTTCTTGAGTTCCTCGAAGGCCGTACCCTGCCTGCCGTGGATGCACTTTGTCAGCGCGTTCACCATTAACCCAGCCCAGGAAGTCATGAGCAAACCCGCTGCACCGGCCACCAAGGCCCCGAAAAAAGCCGCACCGCCCCCCCGCAGCAAGCCTGCCGGGAGTGCTGCCAGCAATTCCCCTATTCAACACAATACTGCCTCCAAAGGAGTTTTCCTGATGCAACGTAATACCAAGATTGTCGCCACGCTGGGCCCGTCCTCCAACGATGCTGAAACCCTTGAGCGCATGATTCGCGCCGGCGTGGACGTTGTGCGCCTGAACTTCTCGCACGGTAAGGCTGAAGACCATCAGAACCGCGCCAACCTGGTGCGCGAAGCTGCCCGCCGCGTTGGCAAGCCTGTGGCCATCCTGGCCGACCTGCAAGGGCCGAAGATCCGCGTGGGCAAGTTTGCCAACGGCAAGACCTTCCTCGAAAAGGGTCAGACCTTCATTCTCGACGCAGCCTGCGAACTGGGCGACGACGAACGCGTCGGCCTGGACTACAAGGAACTGCCGAACGATGTGAAGCCCGACACGGTTCTGCTGCTCAACGACGGCGCCATCGTGCTGATCGTCGAAAAGGTTGTCGGCACGGAAATTCACACCCGCGTGAAGTTCGGTGGTGAGCTCTCCAACAACAAGGGCATCAACCAGAAGGGTGGCGGCCTGACGGCTCCGGCCCTGACCACCAAGGACATGGAAGACATCAAGACGGCTGCCGCCATTGGCATCGAATACGTCGCCGTGTCTTTCCCGAAGACCGCTGCGGACATGTACATGGCCCGTACGCTGTTGCGCGCCGCCGGCTCCAACGCACTGACGATCGCCAAGATCGAACGTACCGAAGCTGTCGAACCGAAAAATCTGCGTGAAATCCTCGAAGCCTCCGACGGTGTGATGGTTGCCCGTGGTGACCTGGCTGTGGAAGTTGGCGAAGCCGCTGTGCCAGCCCTGCAGAAGAAGATGATCCGTTTGGCCCGCGAAATGAACAAGCTCGCGATCACGGCCACGCAGATGATGGAATCGATGATCACCAGCCCGGTGCCGACCCGTGCCGAAGTTTCCGACGTTGCCAATGCCGTGCTCGACGGCACCGACGCCGTGATGCTGTCTGCCGAAACCGCTGCCGGCAAGTATCCGGTGGAAGTTGTCGAAACCATGGCCCGTGTCTGCGAAGAAGCCGAGAAGTCCTATCCGGTAACTCTGGATCAGGAATTCCTGACGCGCGATTTCACCCGCATCGACCAGTCCATCGCCATGGCCGCGCTGTTCTCGGCCCATCACCTGAAGGCCAAGGCCATCGTGACGCTGACCGAATCGGGCTCCACCGCCCTGTGGATCAGCCGCATGCGCTCGGGCATCCCGACCTATGCGCTCACCTCGCGTGCAGAAACGGTTGCCAAGTGCGCGCTGTATCGCGAAGTCTACCCGATCGAAATCCCGCGCATCACCGAATCGCGTGACCGCCTGCTGCAGGAAGCTGAACTGACCCTGCTCAAGCACAAGATCGTGCAGCCCGGTGACGTCGTGGTGATCACGGTTGGCGAACCGCTCGGTCAGAGCGGCGGTACGAATAGCCTGAAGATCGTCAAAATCGGCGGCGACAAGGTGTAATTTCGCCCCGCAGCTGACCTTTAAGCGGCCTGCCGTTGCAAAACGGCAGGCCGTTTTGCATGCTCTGTGAAATCCTCGGATGCGGCAAACGTGCACTAAGGGTAAAATCCGGGCCTTTCAAGCGAAGTTCACTTCGTTTAACCACCCCGCTCATCCTCCGGAGGACTACTCATGGCACTCGTCTCCATGCGCCAACTGCTTGATCACGCGGCAGAATTCGGCTATGGCCTGCCCGCTTTCAACGTCAACAACCTGGAACAGGTTCAGGCCATCATGGAAGCCGCCAGCGAACTGGACAGCCCCGTGATCATGCAGGCCTCGGCAGGTGCCCGCAAATATGCGGGGGAAGCCTTCCTGCGCCACCTCATCGATGCCGCGGTCGAAGCCTACCCGCACATCCCGGTCGTGATGCACCAGGATCACGGCCAGAGCCCGGCTGTCTGCATGGCTGCGATCCGCTCCGGTTTCTCCTCCGTGATGATGGACGGTTCCCTGCGTGAAGATGGCAAGACGCCGTCTTCCTACGAATACAACGTCGAAGTCAGCCGCGAAGTTGTGAAGTTCTCGCATGCCATCGGCGTCACCGTGGAAGCCGAGCTGGGTTGTCTGGGCTCTCTGGAGACCGGCACCGCCGGCGAGGAAGACGGCATCGGTGCGGAAGGCAAGCTCGACCACAGCGCTCTGCTGACCGACCCGGAACAGGCTGCGGACTTCGTCAAGCAGACCCAATGCGACGCGCTCGCCATTGCCATCGGCACCAGCCACGGCGCCTACAAGTTTACGCGCAAGCCCACCGGCGACATTCTGGCGATCGACCGCATCAAGGCCATTCACGCCCGCATCCCCAACACCCACCTCGTGATGCACGGATCTTCCAGCGTTCCGCAGGAACTGCTCGCTATCATCCGCGAGTTCGGTGGCGACATGAAGGAAACCTATGGCGTACCGGTCGAAGAAATCGTCGAAGGCATCAAGCACG
>DBTS01000129.1:9459-62151 GCA_002307175.1 Rhodocyclaceae bacterium UBA1310 | reverse complement strand
TGCGCAAGGTGAATATCGACACCGATATCCGTCTGGCCATGACGGCAGCCGTCCGCAAATTCCTCTTCGAAAACCCCTCGAAGTTCGACCCGCGCGATTTCCTCAAGCCTGCCCGCGAAGCTGCCAAACAGATCTGCCGCGCCCGCTTCGAAGCCTTCGGCAGTGCCGGTCAGGCCAGCAAGATCAAGGCTATCGCACTCGACAAGATCGCCGCCGCCTACAAGTCGGGCCAATTTGCCCAGCAGGTGAAGTAATCCCGACAATCCGGGGCGCATTGGTTCGGATACGACAGCCGATGCCTGCCCCGGATGCACGCCAATGCCGGACCAGATGGCGCTTCCTGTCTGCCATCAAAGTCCGGCATGTTGTTTGCAGTAAGGTGGAGATCTTCTGATTCCCCCTTAGGCCAGCAACCATGAGTATCCTCGTCATCCTCGCCCATCCGAAGACGGGCAGTTTCAATCACGCTATTGCCGACAAGCTCTGCAGCACCCTGCGCCAGAGTGGCAAGACTGTCATCTTCCATGATCTCCAGGCCGAGGGTTTCGACCCGGTCTATACCGCCGACGAACTGCCGCGCGACGCCAGGGTTCCTCCCGCCATCGAACTTGCGACCGAAGAATTCATGCAGGCCGAGGGCATCATCGTGATCCATCCCAACTACTGGAGCGCGCCCCCGGCGATCCTCAAGGGCTGGCTCGACCGTGTGCTGCGCGCCGGCAAGACCTACCGCTTCCAGACCGGCCCGGATGGCAAAGGCTATGTGCAGAGCCTGATCAGCGCCAAAGCAGCGATGGTCGTCACTACCGCAAACACACCGGATGAGGTGGATCGCACCGTTTATGGTGATCCCCTGGAAAATTTCTGGAAGACCTGTGTGTTCGGCTTTTTCGGCATCCAGAACTTCAGGCGCTGCAGTTTCAGCCCGGTGATCGTAAGCACGCCCGAACAACGCAGCGCCTGGCTGACGGAAGCCGAGCGCACGGCACGCGAACTGTTTCTGTAGCCTTCCACCTGCTCCTTTGGGAAAGCCCGGCGGTGGCAATACCTGCCGGTGCTATGGTGACGTCTATTCCAAAAGAATAGGGGTTTGTCATGCTCACAAACAAGTGTGCGCTGGTGACAGGAGCTACCAGCGGCATTGGTCTGGCCATTGCCGAGGCGCTCGCACGCAGCGGTGCCAGCCTCATGATCAACGGTCTGGGAGATCACGCTGCCAATCATGCACTGGTGCGCGGCATTGCCAACCGGCATGGCGTGAAGGTTCTGCTCAACGAGGCGGATCTGCGCGACCCGCTGCAGATCGCGGCCATGATCACCGAAGCCCGTGCCAGCCTTGGCAGCCTGGACATCCTCGTCAACAATGCCGGCATCCAGTACGTTGCCCCCATCGAGGATTTCCCGATCGACAAATGGAATGATATCCTCGCCCTGAACCTCTCCGCCGCCTTCCACACCATCCGCCTTGCGGTGCCGGGCATGAAGGAGCGGGGTTGGGGGCGCATCGTGAATATCGGTTCGGCCCATGCCCTGATTGCCTCACCATTCAAGAGCGCCTATGTGGCAGCTAAGCACGGCATTGCGGGGCTGACCAAGACCGTGGCTCTAGAACTGGCACAGCACGGAGTCACAGCCAATACGGTGTGCCCGGGCTATGTGCTCACCCCGCTCGTGGAAAAACAGATCCCGGATACGATGCAGGCACGCAATCTCTCGCGTGAGGCGGTGGTGCGCGACGTCTTGCTGGCTGCCCAACCCACCAAACGCTTTGTGACCGTTGAGGAGGTGGCCGATACAGTGGTCTTCCTGTGCTCGGATGCAGCCCGCTCGATCACCGGCACCAGCATTTCCGTTGATGGCGGGTGGACTGCCCAGTGAGTTGCCCGAGACCTGTTGCAGTGCCTGGAGACTGTTCTGGCACTCATGTAAAAATCAAGCTAATCACATACTTACACCAAGGCTTTAGGCAGCAAAAATCACATCAGACGCGCAGGCCGGCCCGGCTTCCTCTACAATTGCAATCCCCGCCGCAATTTACACAGGACACCAGCCATGGCCAGAATGGTCAAATGCATCAAGCTCGGCATCGAGGCTGAAGGCCTCGACTTTCCCCCCGTCCCAGGCGAACTGGGCAAGAAAGTCTGGGAAAACGTCTCCAAGGAAGCATGGCAGCAGTGGATCCGCCATCAGACCATGCTGATCAACGAGAATCGCCTGAACATGATGGATCCGTCCGCACGCAAGTACCTCACCGAACAGATGGAGCGCCATTTCTTCGGCACTGGTGCAGATGCCGCCTCAGGTTACGTTCCGCCTTCGCAATAAGCCCCGCTTGCAATACCGGCTGCCCGGCGGCGAGTCGGGCGGCCGTCTCGTTTTCCATTTTTCCGGAGTTCGTCATGAGCCAGCCTCTTTTCGAGTCTTCCATCACCAGCCTGCCCCTGCTTGGGCGTGGCAAGGTGCGCGACATCTATGCCGTCGGTGAAGACAAACTGCTGATCGTCACATCTGATCGGCTTTCAGCGTTTGACGTTGTTCTGCCTGATCCCATCCCCAACAAGGGCGCCGTGCTGACCCAGACTGCCCTGTTCTGGTTTGACAGGCTTGGCCATGTGCTGCCCAGCCAACTGACCGGAATCGCCCCGGAAGACGTGGTCAGCGCTGCCGAGCGCGATCAGGTCAAGGGCCGTGCCCTGGTGGTCAAGCGCCTCAAGCCCTTGCCGATCGAGGCGATTGTGCGTGGCTACATCATCGGCAGTGGCTGGAAGGATTATCAGGCTACCGGCAAGGTCTGCGGCATTCAGTTGCCCGCCGGCCTGAAGCAGGCCGCCAAGCTCGAACAGCCGCTGTTTACGCCTTCCACCAAGGCCGAACTGGGCACCCACGACGAGAACATCGACTTCGCCGAATGCGCCAAGCTGCTCGGCGAGCCCCTCGCCACCAAGGTGCGCGACGCTGCCATCCAGCTGTACTCGGAAGCCCGTGATTACGCCGCCGCACGCGGCATCATTATTGCCGACACGAAGTTCGAGTTCGGTCTGGATGAAGCCGGTACCCTGCACCTCATCGACGAAGCCCTGACACCGGATTCCTCGCGCTTCTGGCCTGCCGACACGTACGCCGAAGGCACCTCGCCGGCGTCTTTCGACAAGCAGTATGTGCGTGACTATCTGGAAACCCTGGATTGGAACAAAACGGCTCCCGGCCCCAAACTACCGGCAGAAGTCATCGCCAAGACCAGTGCGAAGTACACCGAAGCGTTTGAACGCCTGACCGGCACCAAGCTGGCCGTTTAAGCCTTTGTCTCATCCGGAAGCCCTTGCGGCTTCCGGAGTTGCCTCACATTTGCCTCATTTACCTCATTCCCCGCCTCAACTTACGCAGTGAGCATCGCCATCGCTGCAGCCCGGCGTATCCGCGCCTCGTCGAGCAGATGGTTCACGGTTTCGTGATCAACGCCTTCAAACGCCTGCTGCCGGTGCGCAATCAGTTCCTCAAGTGACACGGTACTGAAAGGATTCGGCGTACCTGCCGCCGAATTGGCCAGGAAGAGGATGTCAGAGAGCTTGTGGGGCGGCCATATCCCGGAGCATTCGTTCTGCTCCTCCAGCGCTTCCATGATCTGCTCGGGAGTGCCAAGCGCAGTCAGAACAGCCTGGCTGACACGCCAGTTCCAGTCCAGAATGAACTCGGCCAGTTCACTTTCCTCGTTGAGCAGCTCGGGGAAATCATGCACCCGCGAGAGCAGATAGAACTGCCCGATATCGTGCACCATGCCGGCCAGCAGCACGGTGTCCGGCACCGAATAATCCACCTGTACGGCAATCGAGTAGGCCAGCGAGGCCACATCCAGCGAGTGCCGCCAGAGCTGGTCGGCGAGACGCCACACCGGCGCGAATTCAGCGGCGCTGGCAAGCTGGTCACCAATCACCGCAAATGCCAGCGTCCGTGCGTTATTGACACCGACGCGCATCAGCGCCCGCTGTACATCGGTGACATCAACGCCGCTGCTGTTGAAGAACACGGAATTGGCCATGCGCAGCAGCTTGACCGAGAGCAGGGGCTCCAGATTGATCACCTTGGCGACGGAGGACAGGCCGGCATCGGGGGCTTCCAGCGCACGCCGGATCTTCACGGCAGCCTGCATGCTGGTGGGGAAAACCAGTTCGCCGGATTTCAGTTCCTGTTCGATGACAGCATTGAATGCCGCACGCCGGTCCTTGATTTCGTTCATCGTTGCCCCTTCCTCGTTTTTTTGCCGCCACGCCTTAATCTCGGCACAATGTCGCCTAAACTTCAGTTTTATTTCCCGCCATCCACGTTGCAAGGGAACTGCCCATGGATTCAGCACTACTCGATTTTTCCAGCCTGCCCCGCTTCGACACTATCCTGCCCGATCAAGTGGCACCTGCCGTCCGACAATTGCTCGAAGAGGGTCGCCAGACCATCCTCCGCTGCACGGCGCCAGACCTTCCTGCCACCTGGAAGGACTTCGTCACCCCCATGGTAGACGCTGGCGAGCGCCTTGGCCGGGCCTGGGGCGTGGTTGCGCACCTGCATGGCGTGATGGATACCCCGGAATGGCGCGAGGCATACAACGCCATGTTGCCGGAGGTCACCCGTTATTACGCTGAGCTGGGACAAAACCTCGCGTTGTTTGCGAAATACCGCACCCTGCGCGATAGCCCGGCATTTGCGCAACTCACTGCCACCCAGCAGCGCATCGTCGAAAATGCCGTACGCGATTTCCGCCTCTCTGGTGCAGAACTCCCCGAAGATCAGAAACCGCGTTTCCAGGCCATTCAGGAAGAACTGGCGCAACTGGGCGCGAAGTTCTCGGAAAACCTGCTGGATGCCACCAACGCATTTAGCGAACACATCACGGCAGAGGCGGATCTCGCCGGGCTGCCCCCGGATGCCATCGGCGCTGCCCGCGCCCGCGCAGAGCAGGCTGGCAAGGAAGGCTGGCTGTTCTCCCTGCAGATCCCTTCATACCTGCCGGTGATGCAGTACGCAGACAATCGCGAGCTGCGCGCCCGCCTGTATCGCGCCTACAGCACCCGCGCCTCGGAATTCTCCTCCGAACTGGGCCACCCGAAATGGGACAATGCCCCGCTCATTGCAAGCATCGTCGGGCTACGCAAGGAAGAAGCCGAAATACTCGGCTACGCAGACTTCTCCGAAGTCTCGCTGGTGCCGAAAATGGCCGAGTCCCCACAGCAGGTACTCGACTTCCTGCACGATCTGGCGCGCCGCGCCAAGCCCTTTGCCGAGCGCGACATGCGCGAACTGCGCGAGTTTGCCGCTGCATGTCTGGGGCTTGCCGAGCTCGAACCCTGGGATATGGCCTGGGCCTCTGAAAAACTGCGGCAGGCACGCTACAGCTACTCGGACCAGGAAGTGAAGCAGTACTTCCCGGAAGCCAAGGTGCTGAGCGGGCTGTTCCATGTCATCGAACGCCTGTACGGCCTGCAGATCCGCGAGGATCAGGCGCCGGTGTGGCATCCCGATGTACGCTTTTTCCGCATCGAACGGGCTGGCCAACTCGTCGGCCAGTTCTATCTGGATCTGTATTCGCGTGACACCAAGCGTGGTGGCGCATGGATGGATAGCGCCATCTCGCGCCGCCGCACTGCCCAGGGCATCCAGACACCAGTGGCGTATCTCGTCTGCAACTTCCCCGGCCCGGTTGATGGCAAACCAGCCACCTTCAGCCACGACGACGTGCAGACCCTGTTCCACGAATGCGGCCACGGCCTGCACCATCTGCTCACGCGCATCGAAGAACTCTGGGTGGCAGGCATCGACGGGGTGGAATGGGATGCGGTGGAACTCCCCAGCCAGTTCATGGAGAACTTCTGCTGGGAATGGGACGTCCTGCAGAACATGACTTCCCATATTGACAGCGGAGAACCGCTGCCCCGCGCGCTGTTTGACAAGATGCTCGCCGCGAAGAACTTCCAGAGTGGGATGCAGACCGTCCGGCAGCTTGAATTTGCACTCTTCGATCTGCGCCTGCACCATGACTGGCGGCTGTCGCCGCAGCATGACGTGCTGGCACTGATCGAGGAAGTCCGACGCGAGGTGGCGGTTCTGTTCCCTCCCGCCTGGCATCGCTTCCCCAACAGCTTCAGCCATATCTTCGCGGGTGGCTACGCCGCCGGGTATTACAGTTACAAATGGGCAGAGGTACTTTCCGCTGATGCCTTCGCCGCCTTCGAAGAAGCACGCCAGGGGGACGGCAGCGTGTTCGATGCCGCAACGGGCAAACGCTTCCTGGACGAGATCCTGTCGGTGGGGGGATCGCGCCCGGCCCTGGAATCCTTCAAGGCCTTCCGCGGCCGTGCCCCCACGGTGGATGCGCTGTTGCGGCATAGCGGCATGGTCGAGGCCTGACCGGAGCAACCGGCGCGGGGTATGTCACTGCAATGAACAGGAGATGATATGAAACCGGTATTTCTGCTTACAGTGCTGGCGCTACTGCTGGCGGCTCAGTCAGCCAACGCAGAGATCTATCGTTGGACGGACAAGGATGGCCGCGTGCATTACTCGGACAATCCCCCGCCCGATGCGGGTGCCCAGCCCACCCGGCTGTACAAAAACAGCATCGATGTGGAGAAGATGTCTTACGACATGCGCAAGGCCACCGCGGCATTTCCGCTGACGCTCTACACCAGCGAATCCTGCGGCTCACCCTGCACCCAGGGCAAAAACTGGCTGAAACAGCGGGGCGTGCCATTCTCGGAAAAGAACGTGAAAACCCAGGATGACATCAACGCCGTGCAGAAACTCACCGGAAAAAACACCACCACCCTGCCTACACTAACCATCGGTAGCCAGACTATCGAAGCCTTCGAAGCCGGTGCCTGGGGCGCAGCACTGGACAATGCCGGTTATCCCAAGCAGGGCGCCGCCGCAACGGCCTCGGCACCTCGTTGAAACCCTGTTGCAGACAGGGTTTCGCCTGCCACAAAGGGCGTGACTGGCCAGCCGCGCAGCAAGCAAATGGCTGCTAGAATCCGGCAGGAACCCCACCTGCCGGAACACTGCCTTGAAAATAGCCACCTGGAACGTCAACTCCCTCAAAGTCCGTCTGCCACACCTGCTCGACTGGCTGGCCAGCGAGCAGCCCGATGCGCTGTGCCTGCAGGAGCTCAAATGCGAGGATCAGGCGTTTCCGCTTGAGGCGATCAACGCGGCAGGCTATCAGGCCGCCTTCACCGGGCAGAAAACCTATAACGGCGTGGCGATTCTCTCGCGCCTTCCTTCGGAAGCGGTGCAGAAGAATATTCCGGGCTTCAAAGATGCACAGCGCCGCATCGTTGCCGCCACCATCGGCGATGTCCGGGTGATCAGCGCGTATTTTCCGAATGGTCAGGCCGTCGGCTCAGAAAAGTTTGCCTACAAGCTGGAATGGCTCAAGGCACTCACCGCATGGCTCCGCGAGGAACTCACGCAGCACCCGAAACTTGTGCTCGCCGGGGACTTCAACATTGCTCCGGAAAACCGCGATGCACACCCCGACTGGAAGGACGAGATCCATGTCTCCGTGCCTGAGCGCGAGGCTTTCCAGGCACTGCTGGGGCTCGGGCTGCATGATGCGTTCCGGCTTTTTGAGCAGGCCGAGAAAAGCTTCTCATGGTGGGACTATCGCATGATGGCCTTCCGCCGCAATTTCGGTCTGCGCATTGACCATCTGCTGATTTCTGCCCCGCTGGTGCCGACGGCACAGCGTTGCTGGGTAGACAAAGCGCCGCGCAAACTCGAACGCCCCTCCGATCACACGCCGGTGATCGTGGAGTTCAGCAGCACGAATTGAGCGCTCGTCAGACTTTATGAGTGCGGGCAATTCGCAGGTTTTCGTTCAATGCCCAAGCACATTCAAAATGACAAAGTCATGATTTCACCCTTGCGGGTGAAATCTCGCTATCGGCGTAATTGCGCTTCGCACGAAAGGGCACGATACGAGCCTGGAAAAAAGCCGGGAGACGCCTTCGGCTTTCCCAACCTATGCCATTGGCATTCATTCTCGCCGCGTTTTTTGCGTCAATGCGCGCAGCGAATTGCACCTACCTGCCTCGTTGAGGCGAGTGTGACTTCACGCCAAATGTTCTCCTGTTACCTGGGCTGCTTTTTTCCATGCATCGCGGGCATGGATACGCTCTATGAAATTCTGCAGTTTTGGCCAGCGCGCAGATTCTGGCTGCAAGGCAGCGAGCTCGGCAGGAAAACTCAGCATCACGTCGGCACCACTCCAGTCGTCGCCAACGAAATGCCCTGATGGCCGCAACTCATTTTCCAGGTAATCAAAATGTGCAATCAACTGCTCGTTGATCCGCGGATGGAGCGGTTTGCCTGCTTCGCCGAGCCTCGCAACATAGATCCTGAGTAATACCGGCGTCATCACAGACCCCTCGGCAAGATGCATGAGCTGCAGGTGACGCAGTGCGTCATCCGTGCCGGCTGCAGGCAAAAAACGGCCTTCTCCATAGCGCTCACAGAGATATTGCACGATTGCGCCAGACTCCTGGAGCAGGACCCCATCATCTTCGAGCAGTGGGGCCTTCCCCAACGGATGGATCTTCTTGAGCTCAGGAGGCGCAAAATTGGTAATGGGGTCTCGCTGATAGCATTCGAGGTGGTAGGGCAAGCCCAATTCTTCGAGCAGCCAGACGATGCGCAGCGAACGGCTTTTGTTGAGGTGGTGTACGGTAATGCTCATTTTTATTTATCTCCTGATGGGTCGGCGAAAGCATAGTTTTCCGCCTTGTTCACGGGTAACCATGAATCACCAGATCGCGTCTTGCAATAAGGCGCCCTTCTGGCAGGCCGCCGGTGGTGGCCGAATATCGCCAATTGCCGAGGCTCAAACACCCGCCACTACGTGGCAGGATGACTCAGCATTCCCCGGTCTTGAACTCAGCGCAACCAGACAAGCAAAAGAATTACCGCCAAAACAGCGGCAAAAGACGCTCGCCGCCAATCAGCGGATAGCCTGGGCAGTTGAAACTGCGCCTTGCGGGTTGGCGGTGTAGCGGCCTGAAAGCGCCGCCGCAGATTCTCTGCACGGGCTTCCTTGGTCTGCTCATCGAGACGGAAGCGCTCACGCTGGGGGTTCGTTTCCATATCCAGCTATTGTCGCGCAAATGCGGGCGCCAGCGAAGCCAGAAAAGCATCCACGGACGCCGTATACGCCCCCGGTTTGCCCAGCTCACCATTGATTTCCGCGTGCTTCAGTGCCTGCTCCAGGACTTCCACCCGCAAGCCCATCTGGCGTGCCTGGGCAGCGAACGCATGGGTCTGCGCACAGGGGTGATCCGGGCGAACACTGGAGCACACGGCAAGCAGGGGTGGAGCACCAACGTTGAGCTGCTGCAGAGGCGAAGTCAGTTGCCAAAATGCCGGGTCGGCTCCAAACGCCTTGTCGTAAAACCCGTAATGCTTGGCCTGCATCGTCGCCACGATATCCATCGCAGCGCTATCCAGCGACACAGCCCCCAGCCAGGGACGCACGCCAAACCCGGCGGCCTTTTGCGGAGCACTGTTGATCAGAGCAATCAGATGTGCGCCAGCGGAATGCCCCATGAGCACGAAGCTCGCGGGATCAGCGCCCCATTCTGGCGCCTTGCGCTGCGCAAAGGCCAGCGCCCGCAACACGTCTTCGGATTGTTGCAGCGGATTGGCGGCAGGTAACATGGGGTAATTGATCGAGACGAGCACCACCCCTCTGGGCAGCCAGTGCTGCAGCTTGTTGTCAACCACGCGTGCCATCGCTTTGTCGCCAACACGCCAGGCTCCCCCGTGCACCATGAAAATCACGGGGGCGTGCTGTGCCCCTGCGGGAATGTACACGTCGATGCGTTGGGCCCTGTTGCTGCCATAGGCGAGATCCTTGAGCGCATGGGCTCCCAACGGCAGATTGGATGCCGCCGAGGCATCCGCCTCCTCGCCCCAAGCCTGCGCTTCACGACGCTCACGCAGGCGATCCAGCAGCGGCCCGGCAGAGGCTTCTACACAGGCGCACAGCGCCACACACAGACAAAGCAAACGCCACATCACGCTCTCCTGGCATGGGTAAACTCGCGGGATCTTCTGCTCCTGATGCAGCTTATACTGGAAACTCCAGACTTGGAAACAGCACCATGCTTGAAAAACCGCACGGCCATTTTTCGATCCACTGGCACGGCCAGGTTTGCGTTGTCTGTCTCGCAGGCACCTTCAACCAAGCAGGCGCGCGAGCCCTGCATTCGTCACTGGTAGAATCCTGGGAACGCACCGGAGCACCGACATCCTGGGTTCATCTCGTCGACCTGCGCGCCTGGGAAGGTGGCACGCCGAAAAGTTTTTCCGCCGGCAGGGACATGGCAGAGTGGACCTTCAGCCATGGCGTGAGTGCCGTGATCCGCCTGCATCATGGCGCCTTCCTGCCCCGCATGGTGGATCGCCAGGGTGTTCTCGACGCTTCCACTGTCCCCGTCATGGACTTCAGCGAAGTCTCCCAGGTGCTCAATTGGCTTGGCGCACACAACGTTGTCTGCACGGGGCTGGCGCATGTGCTGGCCGCCCCCGGCTGCGCCACAGGCCTCACCAATCAGTGAGCTTCATCCCAGTTTGCACCAACACCCACCTCGGCCAGCAGCGGCACACGCAATTGCGCCACCTCAGCCATCAGGCGCGGCAGCATTTCCTTGACCAGATCCAGCTCCTGCGGCGGCACTTCGAGAATCAGTTCATCGTGAACCTGTAGCAGCATCTTGCTCTGCAAGCTTTCGGCATTGAGCCAGCCATACACACGGCGCATCGCCAGCTTGACCAGATCGGCGGCCGTTCCCTGCATCGGTGCATTGATTGCAGCACGCTCAGCCCCCTGGCGACGACCAGCATTGCTGTTCCTGATCTCGGGCAGCCACAGCCGCCGGCCGAACACGGTTTCCACATAGCCCTGCGTGCGGGCGGCCTGCCGGGTTTCTTCCATGTAGGCCGCCACGCCGGGATAGCGTGCAAAGTAGCGGTCGATCCAGCTCTGTGCGGCAGACCGCTCGATTTCCAGGGAGCGTGCCAGGCCGTGGGCACTCATTCCGTAGATCAGCCCGAAATTGATGGTCTTGGCATAGCGGCGCTGCTCGCTCGTGACATCTGCAGTCTCAACGCCAAACACTTCTGCGGCAGTGGCGCGGTGTACGTCTTCACCATGCGCAAAGGCATCAAGCAGACGCTCATCGCCGGAGAGATGCGCCATGATGCGCAGTTCGATCTGCGAATAGTCGGCGGAGACGATATGCCAGCCTCTGGGCGCAATGAAGGCTGCGCGGATGCGCCGGCCTTCCGGCGTGCGCACCGGAATGTTTTGCAGATTGGGGTCGGAACTGGCCAGACGGCCGGTGATCGCGCCAGTCTGCGAAAAACTCGTGTGCACACGCCCGGTCTGTGGGTTGACCATGCGCGGCAGCTTGTCGGTATAGGTATTTTTGAGCTTGGCCAGACCGCGATATTCGAGAATCAGTTTGGGCAAGGGGTAATCAAGTGCAAGCTGTGCGAGCACCTCTTCATCGGTACTCGGCGTACCGCTCGGGGTCTTCTTGAGCACCGGCAACTTGTCGCGTTCGAAGAGCAGTTCCTGGATCTGCTTCGGGCTGTTCAGATTGAAGGGCTGCCCGGCCACCTTGTGGGCTTCCTGTTCCAGCTCCAGCATCTTGCGACCAAGTTCCTCGCTTTGCTGCGCGAGCAGGAATGCATCAATCATCACACCCTGACGTTCCATGGCCCACAGCACTTCCTGCACCGGCAGTTCGATCTCGCGATAGACACGCGTCAGCCCAGGTTCAGCAGCGATTTTCGGCGACAGCTTGCGGTGCACGCGCAGCGTGACATCGGCATCTTCTGCACCATACGCAGTGGCCTTTTCCAGGTCCAGATCATAGAAGCCGATGGCCTTGGCTCCCTTGCCGCAGACATCCGAATAGGACAGCGTCGCCAGATCGGTATAGCGGCTTGCCAGCGCATCCAGATCGTGGCCTTTGTCACTTTCCCAAGCGGCGGATTCAAGCAGGGTGTCATCAACGATGCCGCGCAGGCGGATGCCGTGATTCGCCATAACGTGCATGTCATACTTGAGATTCTGTCCGAGTTTTGGCTTGGTGGCATCCTCGAACCATGGTTTGAGCACGGCCAGCACTTCGTCCAGCGGCAACTGATCCGGCACACCAGGATAGCGATGCGTCAGCGGCAGATAGGCTGCCTCGCCCTCACGCACACAAAAACTCATGCCCACCAGCTTCGCCTGCATCCCGTCGAGGCTGTCGGTTTCGGTATCAAAGGCCGTCAGCGCGGCAGCATTGATCCTGTCCAGCCAGGTTTGCAAGGCTTCGCGCGTGAGTATGCATTCATACTTTTCACGATGTGTAGCACTACGCTCGGTCACCGGCAGCTCCGCAGCCCCGCCAAAGAGATCCTCCTGCGCACGTACCGGCTTTGCCGGTGCGGCTTCTGCGGCAGAGCCGTCGCCCTGCACGGCACGCAGCAGATTCTTGAATTCCCAGCGCGTGAATTGCTCGACCAGCGCGGCCGTATCCTGCTCGCGCCAGGTCAGGGAATCGAGAGGCTCGGGCAACTGCACATCGGTGGCAATTGTCACGAGGCGCCGCCCCAGTGGCAGAAAACCCAGCGTATCGCGCAGGTTCTCACCCACCACGCCTTTTATTGAGGCGGCATTGGCGATGACATTGTCGAGCGAACCATATTCGGCAAGCCACTTCACGGCAGTCTTGGGGCCGCACTTAGGCACCCCGGGCACGTTATCGACGGTGTCTCCCATGAGCGTCAGATAGTCGATGATGCGATTGGGCGGCACACCGAACTTCTCCTGCACGCCGGCCTCATCGAGCGTTTCATTGGTCATGGTGTTGATCAGCGTGACACCGGGACGCACGAGCTGGGCCATATCCTTGTCGCCGGTCGAGATGATCACCTCAAAGCCCTGCTCGACGGCCAGCCGCGTCAGCGTGCCGATCACATCATCCGCTTCGACGCCTTCCTGCACGATCACGGGCCAGCCCATGGCGCGCACGCAGGTGTGAATCGGGGCGATCTGTGCCACCAGATCCTCGGGTGCCGGCGGACGGTTGGCCTTGTACTCGGGGTACCAGTCGTTACGGAAGGTTTTGCCCTTGGCATCAAATACACAGACAGCATGCGTGGCACCTGCCGAATGACGCAGGGGAGCAAGCATGTTGAGCACCCCGCGCAGTGCGCCGGTGGGCTCGCCAGCGCGGTTGCGCAGGTCGGGCATGGCGTGAAAGGCGCGAAACAGGTAGCTGGAACCATCAACGAGGAGCAGTTTGGGCATGGCAGGAAAACATTGAATGAGGATTGCAAAAACCCACAAGCAGTGCGGGTTTGCCGGATTCGTCGACCACCGGGAGCAAGGGGCTTGCCTTGTCGCTGCGAAGAACGCAGTATCAGGGTTCCTTGTTCAGACCGGAAATCGGACATGAGCGCAAGAAACAAACTACCACCTTTCAGCAGCCCCACCGCCGGACAATCATCCGATCTGGCACGCGAAGCCTGGCGAATCTTTGGCATTATGTCAGAGTTTGTCGAAGCCACCGAACGCCTCAAGCCCATTCGCCCTGCGGTGAGCATCTTTGGGTCGGCACGCACGAAACCGGAAGATCCGGTCTATCAACTCACCGAAAAGATTGCCCGGATGCTTTCGGATGCCGGCTTTTCGGTGATTTCGGGGGGTGGCCCGGGCATCATGGAGGCTGCCAACAAGGGCGCTTTCAACGGCAAAAGCCCTTCGGTTGGCCTAAATATCCAATTGCCGCATGAGCAGGTCGGCAACCCCTATCAGGATATCTCGCAGACCTTCCGCCATTTCTTTCCACGCAAAGTCATGTTCGTGAAGTTTGCCTCGGCCTATGTCGTGATGCCCGGCGGCTTTGGCACGATGGATGAAATGATGGAAGCGCTGACACTGATCCAGACTGGCAAGAGCCGCAAGATTCCGGTGATTCTGGTTGGTCAGGATTTCTGGAAGGGGCTGCTCGACTGGTTCCGTGGCACGCTGGTCAGTTCCGGCATGATCAACCCCGAAGACCTGGATCTGATCCAGGTGATCGATGATCCGGCGGAAATCGTTGCGGCGATCTTCCGCCATTATGAACAACGCGGATTCCTGGATCTGCCCGATGAACACGAATTGATGCTGAACCTGTGACACTCATGGAAAAAAGAAGCAAACCCTCCTCTGGACTGGATGAACTGAAGCACGCAAGGCAGGAGATCCGTTGGGGCATCCTCGGTTGCGGAGAAGTGACCGAAATCAAAAGCGGGCCCGGTTTTCAGAAGGCCACCGGCTCCAGCCTGCTCGCCGTGATGCGCCGCAATGGCGATCTGGCCGCCGACTACGCCAAACGCCACAACGTGCCACGCTGGTACGACAAGGCGGAAGATCTGATCAGGGACAAGGATGTGGATGCCGTCTACATCGCCACGCCGCCAGCGGCCCATCACGAGCTCGCGTTGCTGTGCGCTGCTGCCGGCAAGCCGTGCTATGTGGAAAAACCGATGGCGATGAGCCATACGCAAAGTCTGGAGATCGTGGCTGCCTTCGCAGCCGCCAGGGTGCCGCTGTTTGCAGCGTATTACCGGCGTGCCATGCCACGCTTCCAGAAGATCCGCAGCCTGATTGAGGAAGGGGCTGTCGGTGCCGTGCGCTACGCCAATATCGCCCTGCACCAGCCCATGAACCCGGAAGACACTGACCCGGGCAAACGCTCCTGGCGCATCGACCCGAGCATTGCCGGCGGTGGCCGTTTTGTGGACATGGCCTCACACCAGCTCGATTTTCTCGACTACCTGTTTGGCCCCATCCGGGATGTGGCAGGCAACAAGGCCTGCCTGAGTGGCGCGCTGGAAGTCGAGGATACGGTGTGCGCCAGCTTCCGCTTTGCGTCCGGAGTACTCGGTGCAGGCACCTGGAGTTTTGCGGCAGGGGACAAGCTGGATCGTTGCGAAATCGTTGGCTCGAAGGGAAGAGTCGTCTTTTCGACCTTCGACGACACGCCTGTGAGCCTGATCACCGGCAGCGGCGAAGAACAGTTCCACATCCCGAACCCGGCCCATGTGCAGCAGCCACTGATCCAGAGCGTGGTCAATACACTGCTGGGCTACGGTGTGTGCCCCAGCACGGGCGAGACAGCGGCTCGTACCGATGCGGTGATCGACCGCATCCTCGGCCGCAGCTAATCCGATCCGGCGAGGCTGTGCAGCGCTTCCAGCGCCTCACGCAGCCCGCCTTCAACGAGACAGGCCGGCACGGCGAGCATCAGATTCACGGGCAGGCCGAACTCTTCCACGGTCTGCCCCTCGGCATCAACCCAGCGCCCCTGCACGAACTGCAGCGGCTGGGTTGCCGCCAGGCGTTGAATCTGGGATTCCAACGACGGTATGTAGGCCACGACGGGTTTGCCCAGCGCGGCGGCATAACCCACCTCGAAACTTGTGCCGGAATCCGGCTCAACCCCACGAAAAGGCCGCAGATTAGCCAGCACGACATCTGCCGCCTCTATCATCGCCACATTCTGAACGTAGATGCCAGCAGCGTCGGTGGCATCTCCATCCAGCGGGATGAGTGCCTCGATAGCGTATTCAAGGCACAAGGCGCGAGCTTCTTCAGCCCACTGACCGGCATCCGGGCGAAACACGTCAGGGCCGGCCAGATAGGCTTTCATCAGATGGTCTTGACCTCGCCGCCCAGGGCTTCGAGCAGGGCCGGGATAAGCTTGCTCATCTCGCCAGTCATGAGCGCAAAATCGGCATCGAACTGCTCTTCACGGCTCTTGGCATCGCCTTCGTTGTCGCCCTTGTCGGTGAGCACGTCGAGCGGCTGGATGCGCTTGATCTCGAACTTGTCGGTGAGCAGCAGTGCGACACGGTCGTCAAAGCTGATGCCGAGCTTGCTGACCTGTTTGCCGGAAGCGATGTGTTCGCGGATTTCCTTGCCTTCCAGGCTATGGTGCACGTAGCGCACTGCGCTTGATTCGTCATCAATGGCGCGCAGTTCGCAGTCTTCGTCGATGGAGAAGGCGCCCGGCGCTTCGCTGCCGGAGAGCCAGTCAGTCATCGCGGCACCCGGGCTCAGCTCGGTGTTGACGAGTTTCAGCGGCAATTCGTCGAGCGCCTTGTGCAGCGCTTCAATCACCGGCTCGGCGGAAGAACGACTGGCGGTATCAATGGCCAGATAACCGGCTTTCGGATCAATCCAGGCGTACACGCGGCGACGGCGCGTGAAGGCGCGCGGCAGCAACTCCTGCGTCACAGCCTCCTTGAGTTCCTTCATCTGCTTGCGCCCGGGTTTGAAACCCTGCTGCTCTTCGATCTCGACAGCACGATCCTCACAGACCTGCTTGACCACGGAACCAGGCAGCAGGCGCTGCTCCACGCCAAGGGCGAGCAGCCATTGGCCGCCAACGTTATGTACCAGTTCGCCCTGCAGTGGTGGCGCCCAGCCCTGGGTTTGCATATCCTGGCTGCCGCAAGGTTGAAAAGACAGGCGGGCAAGTTGTTCGCTCAGCCGCTCGGCGGTCATGTCCCACTGTTCAGGCAGGCGATAGAGTTGAATGTTGCGAAACCACATATATAGTTTGGTCGTTAGCTGCGAAAAGGTTGTGATGATACTTCCTGCCAGCCAGTCTGGCGTACCTGCTTTCGTCGGCTCGAGCAAAGTAGTTTGAAAACAAAGGAGTTTTACAATGACCCAAGTGAAAACCCTGGCTTTTGGTGTAATCTGCCTGTTACTGGGCGCCTGTGGCGTCTCCGAAACCGCCGTGACGGCCGCCGCTGTCGCCAAGGGACAGGCCCAGCAGGCGGAACAGGCCAAGAAGCAGATGGATCAGTTCCAGAAACAGCTGGACGCCGCCAACAAACAGGCTGACGCTCAACGCGAAGCTGCCGAGTCTGCAACTCAATAAGTTAGAAAGGTTTAAAAATGAAACTCAAGGCATCCCGACCGCGGAACCCGCTGGTCCAGTTGATGCGCCAACGCAGTGGCGGCGGCGTACACGAGAAATCAGGCAAGGCATTGCGCCAGGCAGCCAAGCGCGAGCTGCGCCGCCTCAAGGATGAAGGGGGTTTTTCCCAACGCATCAGTTCGGTGCGCTGAGAAAAACCCGTTTCACGCGATATACACATGGCTTTCACGTTTCAGACCCAGGTTTCGCTGGCGTCTTTCAACACTTTCGGCCTGCCCGCCACAGCGGCCCGCTACGGAGAGATCCTCTCGGCCGGGCAACTGGTCATGCTCGTACGCAATGGCGAACTGGCTGGCCAGCGTACCCTGGTGCTCGGCGGCGGCAGCAATGTGCTGCTGACTGGCGATGTCGAGGCCACCGTCCTGCACATCCGCATTCCGGGACGCGAGCTGATCGGCAGCGACGATGACTACAATTTCGTGCGCGCGGGTGCTGGTGAGAAATGGCACGATTTCGTGCGCTGGACACTGGAAATGGGCCTGCCAGGGCTTGAGAACCTTACCCTGATCCCCGGCACGGTGGGTGCTGCGCCGGTTCAGAACATCGGGGCCTATGGCATGGAAGTGTGCGAACGCTTCATGGTGCTTGAAGCCGTGGATCTGAAGAGTGGCTCGCTCATGAGCTTCGACTTCAAGGACTGCCATTTCGATTACCGCGACAGTATCTTCAAGCAGGAGGCGGCCGGACGTTTTGTCATCACCTCGGTGACCTTCCGCCTGCCCAAGCGCTGGACGGCGCTGACCCGCTACGCGGATGTGTCACGCGAGCTAGCGGTGCGCGGGATCATCGACCCGAAGCCAATTGATGTCTCGGATGCGATTATTGCGATTCGCCAGAAGAAGCTGCCTGACCCGGCGGAAATCGGCAATGTCGGCAGTTTCTTCAAAAACCCGGTGATCAGTTCGGAACACTTCGACAGGTTACTGGCGGCGCACCCGGATCTGCCGGGTTTTCGCCAGCTCGATGGGCGTATCAAGCTCGCCGCCGGGTGGCTCATCGAAAAAGCTGGCTGGAAGGGGCGGGCGCTGGGCCCGGTCGGCATGTTCGAGAATCAGGCGCTGGTGATGATCAATCTTGGCGGCGCCACGGGCCAGGATGTGCGCAATCTTTCCTCTGCCGTGCAACGCGACGTGGCGGAGCATTTCGGCGTCAAGCTCGAAATCGAACCTGCCCTGATCTGATCAGGCTGGGGGCTGGCGCGCCTGCCATTCAAGCAGCTGCGCTTCATAACGCTTGCGGGCGCGGGCATAGATCGTCCACACACAGGCTTCCCCGCAGCCATTGCCGCAGCAGGAGAAGGCATCAGGCTCATCCGGTGCCTGGGGCTGGGGATCGGGGGCGGAATCATTCGTGCTCATGCCGGCAATTTTAGCAGGCCTCGCATGATATTCCGCAGCAAACCCCTCACAAGCACATAGTCAGGTGCAACTCCCTGTACAATGACGGGTTTTCGTTCAACGCTTCAAGGTGCAATCTTGCAGATCGTCTGTCTTGACATGGAAGGCGTACTGGTCCCGGAAATCTGGATCGCCTTTGCCGAACGTACCGGCATCCCGGAACTGCGCCGTACCACGCGCGACGAACCCGATTACGACAAGCTGATGCAGTACCGTCTGGCCATCCTGCGCGAGCACAAGCTCGGCCTGCCGGATATCCAGGCCGTGATCGGCGCCATGGGCCCCATGGAAGGTTGCAAGGAGTTCCTCGACGCACTACGCCTGGACTATCAGGTCGTGATCCTGTCGGACACTTTCTACGAATTCGCCAAGCCGCTGATGGCCCAGATGGGGCAACCCACGCTGTTCTGCCATCGCCTCGAAGCCGACGCGAACGGCACGCTGGTGAACTACCACCTGCGCATGCCCAATCAGAAGAAAGCCGCCGTGGAAGCCTTCCGCGCACTGAACTTCAAAGTCATCGCCGCGGGCGACTCCTACAACGACACCGCCATGCTGGGTGCGGCACATGCCGGCATCCTCATGCATCCGCCGGAGAACGTTGTGCGTGAATTCCCGCAATACCCGGTGGTGCGGTCGTACAACGACCTGCGCGCCGAAATCGATCGTGCCGCTGCGCGCATCGGAGAAGCCAACTAAGGATTTTAGTCATGCCACACCTGGTCCTCGAATACACCGCCAACCTGCTGCCCGAATTTGACGCGCGGCAGGCTCTGCACCGTATGAATACAGTACTGCTTGCCTCGGGCGAGTTTGTGCCGGACCATATCAAGAGCCGTGCCATCCGTCTTGACGAGTTTCTCGTCGGCGATGAAGTGCCCGGCGGTTTCCTGCACGCCCGCCTGCACCTGCTTTCCGGCCGCAATGACCGCACCAAGCAGGCCCTCACCGAAGGACTGGTGGCTGCCATGCGCTCTTGCGTCACTCCGGAAATTTCGCAGCCTGTCCAGATCACTGCTGAAGCCCTGGACATGGACCGCACCACCTATTCAAAAGCCATTGTCGGGAGCTGAACCATGCACCAGCAGCGTTTTTACACGCTTACCGCATCCTGCCCGGACCGCGCCGGCATCGTTGCCCGCGTCAGCGGGTTCTTTGCCCAGCTGGGCGGCTGGATCTTCGAATCCTCAATGCACACAGATCACGAGGAACAGCGCTATTTCATGCGCATCGAAGTGCGCGCGGATTCACTGCCTTTCATGCTCGCCGAGCTGCGCGAGCGCTTCGCGCCAATCGCCGCCGAACTCAACATGGACTGGAAGATTACCGACAGCTCCGTGAAGAAACGCGTGGTACTGATGGTCTCCAAGCAGGAGCACTGCCTGTATGACCTGATCGGCCGCTGGCAGAGCAAGGAGCTCGATATCGAGATTCCGTGCGTGATCTCCAATCACGAGACTTTTCGCGGCTTCGTCGAATGGCACGGCATCCCGTTCCACCACGTACCGATGAACGCCGACAACAAGCCGGCCGCCTATGCGGAAATCAGCCGCATTTTCGAAGAAGTACGCGGCGACACGATGGTGCTGGCGCGCTACATGCAGATCATTCCGCCCGAGCTGTGCCAGGCCTACCCGGGCCGTATCCTGAACATCCACCACAGCTTCCTGCCAAGTTTTGTGGGGGCCCGCCCTTACCACCAGGCGCATGCACGCGGGGTGAAGCTGATCGGCGCAACCTGTCACTACGTTACCGCGGAGCTTGATCAGGGCCCGATCATCGATCAGGACGTGATCCGCGTGGATCACTCGGACTCGGTCGAAGACATGGTGCGCTACGGCAAGGATATCGAGAAGGCTGTACTTGCGCGCGGCCTGCGCTACCACCTGGAAGACCGCGTGCTGGTGCATGGCAACCGCACGGTGGTGTTCCGCTAGAGGCGGCGCCCGCAATGGCAGGCATGGCATGATGCACTCCGCCCGGCTCTTCGCTCTGCTGGCCTCCGGTACGCTCACGGTGGCGTGCGCCAATGCTGTCGCCTCCGACTGCCCGCCTCCTGCGCCCGGCCTGCAGGACATCAAGGCAACCGGCTACTACAGCGACGCGGCCAAATCCGTGCGCGACCCACGGAAGTACCAGGAAAGCCACGCCCAGACCAGGCCTTTCGAGGATTTCGCCACCCAGGTCGCAAAATCCTCGGATCGTTTTCTGGCCAAAGACGATCCTGCTGCCGCAACCTGCACAATTGCTTGGCTGGATCGCTGGGCGCAGGACAAAGCAATGCTCGGCACGATGATCCGCATCAACAACGATCAGGCCGAGTACACTCGCACGTGGACCAATGCATCTGCCGCGATTGCCTGGAACAAGGTCCGATCACAGGCTGATACCGCGCAGCGTGCTCGCGTCGACGCATGGCTGAAAGCGGTGTCAGTCGCCACGCTTGAATACTGGCGCAACAAGCCGACGGCCAAACGCAACAATCATTATTACTGGACCGGAGTTGGCGTAATGGCCACGGCAGTCGCCGCCAGCGACGCCGATCTGCTCAGGGAAGCGCGCCACATATACGAGGCCGGCCTGGCCGACATTCGGAATGACGGCACACTCAAGCTTGAAATGGAGCGCGAGGTACGCGCTCTGCACTATCACAACTTTGCCGCCATGCCGCTGGTGATGATCGCGGAAATGGCCCGCAAGACAGGGCAAAACTGGTTTGCATTGCGCGACTCACGCCTGTCGCTGCTCGTCGATCGGGTTGCCACCGGTCTGCAGGACCCGACATGGTTCGATAAGGCTGCGGGTGCTTCTCCTCAGATCATTCCGGCCGAGCGTGATCGGGCCTGGATGCTGATCTACCGGACACGGGTTCCCGAGGACAGCCTCATGGCCAGTTTGCCGGGGACCGACAGCAATGGTTACATCCGGGATCTCGGCGGCACACTGCCGCTGATGCTGGCCAAAGGTACTTTCGACGCCGGCCACTGAGCCGGCTGGGTTGTTCATGATTCTGCGCGGTCCTTCTCGTCCCGATCTGTTACGCAAGGAAATCCTAGCGGATATCTTTGAAGCCACGGTGGCAATCCAGCCCGATCACATTGCGCTGGTCTGGGGCAAGCGCAGGCTCACCTACGCCGAACTCAACGCTGACGCGGAGCGGATCGCCCATCACCTGATCGTGCAAGGCGTGCGCCCGGGGCATATCGTCGGTTTGTGGCTGCCACGCGGAATCGGGCTGCTCACCGCACAGCTGGCCATTGCCAAAACGGGTGCGGCATGGCTGCCTTTTGATGCCGACACACCGGCCGACCGCGTCACAATATGCCTGGAGGATGCCCGGGCTGTCGGCCTGATCACAGAGTCTGCGGGCACAGCAGGCATCCAGGTCTGGCATCTGGAAGAATTGCTGGCGGAGATTGCCGGGCCTGCAATGCGGCGCGGTGAAGTCGCTCCCACCCAGCCCGCCTATGTGATCTATACCTCCGGCTCTACCGGCAAACCCAAAGGGGTTCCGATCAGCCAGGGGGCAATCTGTCATTTTCTGCGCAGCGAAAACAGCATCCTCGGCGTATGCGATAAGGATATCGTCTATCAGGGCTTCTCGGTGGCATTCGACATGTCGTTCGAGGAGATCTGGATCAGCTATCTGGCAGGCGCCACCCTCTGGCTCTCACCACCGGAAATCACCACCGATCCGGACGCCCTGCCACGCGCACTGAATGCCAACCACATCAGCGTGCTGCACGCTGTGCCAACCCTGCTGGGACTCTTCAGCGAAGATGTTCCCGGTCTGCGTCTCATCAATCTTGGCGGCGAGATGTGCCCGCAACGCATCGCCGATCAGTGGGCAACCCCCGGGCGACAAGTCTTCAACACCTACGGGCCGACCGAGGCGACGGTTTCTGCCAGCCTCGCCACTTTGCAGGCGGGCAGACCGCTGAACATCGGCACACCGCTGCCAAACTACGGACTGCTGGTGGTGGATGAGGCCATGCAGCTGGTACCCACGGGTGAGACAGGGGAATTGTGCATCACCGGCCCGGGTGTGGCAGAGGCTTATTTGGGCCGACCAGAGCTGACGGCAAGCAAGTTTCTGCCCAACCCCTGGGCGGCAGGAGAGCATGAGCAGCGCCTCTACCGCACCGGCGATCTCGCCCGCATCGACGCCGACGGACAGGTACACTGCCTGGGTCGGGTGGATGATCAGGTCAAGGTGCGGGGCTTTCGCGTGGAGCTCGGCGAAATCGAGGCTGTGCTCGCAGCCCAGCCAGGCGTCGGCGCTGTTGCAGTGGTGTTGCGCCCGGTGCAGGAAATCGAACAGCTCGTCGCCTATCTCGTTGCCGACGAGGCAGGCCCCGTGGTTACGGCAGGCCTGCGTAAGGCATTGCGCGATTGCCTGCCGCCCTACATGGTGCCTGCTCATTTCATTGTCATGCAGACGCTGCCGCGCCTGACTTCCGGCAAGATCGACCGCAACGGCCTGCGCGCCATGCCCCTTGCCGTCACGGCTGCGGAAGACGCCGGCGAAGAGCCGCAGACACCCGAGGAAGAAGCCCTGTTTGGGATATTGCGAGGGCTGTTTCCAGGGGCATCCATCCAGCGGGAGGCAGATTTCTTCGATGATCTGGGTGGCCATTCCCTGCTCGCTGCGCGCCTCGTTTCACAACTACGCCGCGATTCGCACTATATGCACCTGACGGTCAGTGACGTCTATCGGGAACGCACTGTCACCGCAATCTGTGCCGTCATGGGCCGTAACGATCACCCGCAGACCGTGCCCCTGCCGGCCTGGACATACGCCCCTGCCTGGCGCCGCTACCTGTGTGGGGCAGCACAAACACTGAGCCTGCCGTTTGTGATCGGTCTGCACATCATGAACTGGCTGGCACCGTTTTTCACCTATCACTACTACACCGGGGACCCGGGTGACAGCATTGCGTTTGCCGTGGCCGCCTCGGTTCTGGTATTCCTTGGCGCCAATCTGTTCAGCATGCTGCTGGCCATCGCCGCGAACCGCCTGCTGATGCTCGGGATGGCTCCAGGGCGCTATCGTCTGTGGGGCTTCACCTATTTCCGTTGGTGGCTCGCCGACCGCCTGCAGCAAGCCACTCCGGCTTACCTGCTGTCGGGTTCATCGCTCTACAACACGTATCTGCGTGCCCTTGGTGCACACATTGGCAAGAACGTGGTGATTGGCTCGGTGACGATTCGTCAGCCTCACCTGTTGCATATTGGCAATGATGTCAGCATCGGCTCCACGGTGCACATGGAAAACGTGCGAGTTGAGCGTGGCGAACTTGTCGTCGGGCGTATCGATCTGGACCACCACAGTTATGTCGGCTCTTATGCCGTGCTCGAAGGCGACACGGCGATTGCCGGGCATGGGCGCCTTGAGGGGCTTTCGGCGCTTACACGCGGCATGCGCATCGGCTCCGACGAGACCTGGGACGGCTCACCGGCCCGCCGCATCGCCAGCAGCATGGCACCACGCCCCGCGCCGCCGAAAGCTTCTCTGCTGCGCCAATGCATGGAACACCTTTTTTACATGGCTGGTGGCGCGCTCGTGGCAATTCTGTTCTTCTTGCCGCTGTTTCCCGGCTTTGCGCTGATCGATTCGCTGGAGGGGCGTCTCCTCAACCCTTCGCTGGAAACCGAAGGGTATGTGCTTTCCGCGCTGGAATACACAGTCCTGGCCATCCCGGCAAGTGCCTTGCTGGCCCTGGGAACCATCTTTGTCGCAGCAGCCATCCGCTGGATTGTGCTGCCCCGCATGAAGCCCGGCAGCTGGCCGGTGCATAGCCAGATGTACTGCCGCAAGTGGCTGGCGAATCTGATCCAGATCGCCAGCCTGCAGGTGGTCCACGGTATTTATGCGACGATTTATGCGCCCAGCTGGTATCGCATGCTCGGTGCGCGCATCGGCAAGCATGCAGAGATTTCCACCGCCATGGGAATCGTGCCGGACATGCTCACACTCGGTGACGAAACCTTCATCGCCGATGCCGTGATGCTGGGCGACGAACAGGTCGAGGGCGGCTGGATGACACTTGACCGCACGGTCATCGGGCGCCGCAGCTTCGTTGGCAATGGGGCCTACGTCCCGGACGGCACCGTTCTGCCTGAAGACGTTCTTATCGGGGTGCAATCGCGAGTGCCGTCGGACCAGATCATCCGGCCCGGCCAGACCTGGGTCGGCGCGCCTCCGGTACTGCTGCCTTCGCGCGAAATCACCACAGGCTTCCCCGACGAACTCACGTTCCGCCCAAATATATGGCGCTGGATTGGCCGCGGCACGATCGAGGCGATGCGGGTGATCCTGCCCATGGCCCTGGTGATCGGCGTCGGCTATGTGATCGTGCTGGATGCCATGCCCTATGCGGGCCGCGAGGAATGGTGGCGTTTGCTGATCCGCCTGAGCTTTGCCGGTGTGGAATATGGCGTTGGCTGCTTCGCTCTGGTGGCATTGCTCAAATGGCTTTTGATCGGGCGCTATCGCCCACGCTCCAGCCCGATGTGGACCCCGTTTGTATGGACCAGCGAGGCGCTCACCAGTCTCTACGAATCCATCGCCGTGCCGAACTTCCTGGAATATCTGCGCGGCACGCCACTCCTGCCCTTTGCCTTGCGCCTGCTCGGTGCGCGCATCGGTCACGGCGTGTATCTGGATACCACGGATCTGACCGAGTTCGACTGTGTCTCGATCGGGAACTACAGCGAACTCAATGCATGGTCGGGGCCGCAGACGCATCTTTTCGAGGATCGCGTCATGAAGGTGGGGCGCGTGGACATTGGCAGTCACGTCACGATAGGCATCCGCGGAACAGTGCTGTATGGCTCACGCATTGCCGATGATGTTCTGCTTGGCCCGCTGAGTCTGGTTATGAAGGGCGAACAACTCCCGCCGGGCAGCGCCTGGATAGGCTCACCCGTTCAGCCATGGAAGCGCTGAGTTTTCTCGCCATTGACGAGCGCCCGCCACTGCGGCCCGGTCAGGTTCGACTATGGCTGCATGAGTTGCCCAAGACCCGCGACCATGAACATGCACACGCCCTGCTGCGCAATATCCTCTCCGGCTATCTGGATTGCCTGCCAGAAGCGCTTCCGCTACGCTGCGAAGCCGGATGCGCACCTCGGCTGGATGGGCATGACAAATTCTCGCTGAGTCTCAGTTATGCCGACAATCTGCTTGTACTGGGCTGCGGCAAAGACGTCTCCCACGGCATCGATCTGGTAAGAATCGGAGATGCCCCCGACTGGAGCGATGTGGCTGGCGTATTCCTGGCCCCGGCAATGGTCAAGCACCTGCAGGCGCTGCCTGCACCGATACAGGAATCTGAATTTGCAAAGCTATGGAGCGGCCTTGAGGCACGCGGGAAAAGCCTGGGGCAGGGCTTGCGGGAATACTCACCGGCACGAGATTCGCAACTGTATGCAGAGACTATCGAATGCCTCACAGCATCAGACATGCCCACGGGTTACTGTCTCTCGCTTGCCGTGGCGCGTAATTCAAGGCCTGACACCGCGCGACGCAATTGAAAAACCTTCCCGGAGCGTTCCAGAACACACGCTGTTTCACGACCAAAGCCCATATCACCCCAGACTCAGGGGCATGTCAGGAAGCTGCAACACCCCACAGACTCTCGCCTGCGGGGCGGGCAAGCCGATTATTTACTGCGATGATCGTAGCGTGGGCCGCCAAGCTGACGCTGCTCATGCTCTTCATGCCGGGACAGACGCTCCTTGAGCTTGGCCTGCTGGTCTGGGGTCAGCAGGGCATAGATTTTCTGCATGTTCTCTGTTGTCAGGCGCGCCAGATCGGCTTCGGCACGCGCCAGTTGATCCGCCTTGGCAGAAGCGGCGGCGGCATCGTATTTGTCCGCAAATGCCTGTTCGTGAAGGGAACGACGCAACTCACGCACCTTCTGCATGCCGGTGCGCACCGCTTCGCGCTGGAAATCGGCAAGTGCCTTGATCTGGCCGCGCTGGCTTTCGGTCAGGTCCAGACCACGCAGCATGTGCATCACTGCTGGCTCCCCGGGATGACCACGATGCTCGGGAGATGAAGCGGGGGCAGAGGCTGTTTGCGCCAGCGCGGTCAATGGAACCGCCAGGGCAATTGCGCTGGTGGCCAAAAAACGGAGAATGGCGGGAGAAACGCGGTTCATAAGAGAACTCCTCGTATCGGGGTGGGGTTAAACGACATGTGCAGTGTGCATGCCGACCATGTGAAGAGTGGTTGGACCTGTGTAAAGCTCGGTAAAGAGCTGTTATCAGGTATGTAAGCCCCGTTACGATACATATCTCGCTGATTGCAAAGGAATTCGACAAATTGGCAACCAATGTCCTGCTCGTAGACGACGACACTGAATTGTGCGCAATGCAGAAAGAATATCTTTCTGCTGAAGGCTTCACTGTATCCGCGGTATATGACGGTGAGGCCGGCGTAGTTGAGGCACTCAGCGGAAAATATTCCATTATCGTTCTTGATGTCATGATGCCTCGCCTGGGCGGTGTCGACGCCCTGCGCCGGATACGCGCTCAAAGCCGTATCCCGGTCATCATGCTGACCGCACGGGGTGATGACATCGACCGCGTGCTTGGCCTGGAGCTGGGAGCCGACGACTACGTTCCCAAGCCCTGCACGCCGCGCGAGCTGGTGGCACGCATCCGCGCCATCCTGCGCCGCGCGAGCACCGAGACCAGCGGCCACGAGCCCTCAGGCCCGATCATGGTGGGCAAGCTGTGTCTGCGCTCCGAGCAGCGCCGCGCCGAGTGGGATGGGCAGATGCTTGATCTTACAAGCACCGAATTCAATCTGCTGGAGGTACTGGCCCAGCATGCAGGCACACCGGTGAGCAAACAGGAGCTTTCGGAGAACGGTTTGGGACGGCCACTTGCACGATACGACAGAAGCATTGATGTGCATGTCAGCAATCTGCGTCACAAACTTGGCCTGCTCGCCGACGGCCGCTCGCCGATCCAGACCGTACGCGGCATCGGCTACCAGTACATCGTAGGCTGATTGGCATGGGGCGCCTGTTCTGGAAGATTTTCGCCGGGTTCTGGATCACCCTGCTGCTGACAGTGCTCGTCGTCGCCACCGCGCTGACAATCCGCAATGAAGCCTTGCGCAGTGCCGAAACAGAACTCGCCGACGGACCTCGCAGTGATTTTTCCACGCGCGTGACGTGGTCGGTTTTCCGCCACGGCGGAGAAGCGGCGCTACGCTCGCTGGAGGCAGACTGGAACAAGCATAAGGGAAACATGCCACTGGTGGTTGGTGCCAATGACCAGGACATGTTTGGCCGTAAGGTACCGGCGGATGCCCTGCGCGAAGCCCGTCAGCGGCTGACTCAGGACAAGGATGCACGTGGAATCCGGACGCTCACGACGGCGGCCGGGCAGACCTATATCATCTTTCAGCTCAACGACCCCAGCCATCCGCAGCGCGACCAGCATCTGCTGCCTCCGTACCGCGTTGAAACCCCGATCCTGGTGGCGCTGGCAGCCATCCTGGCCAGTATCGTGGTTTCCGCTTTGCTCGCACGGCATTTTTCGCAGCCCATCGGCAGACTGCAGAATGCCTTCAAGGCAGCATCTGCCGGCAAACTCGATATCCGCGTGGCGCAGGCCATGGGCACCCGCAGCGATGAGATCGGTGAGTTGGGAAGAGAATTTGACGGCATGGCACAACACCTGCAGCAGCTTGTCGGCTCCCAAAACCGCCTGCTGCACGACGTTTCCCATGAGTTGCGCTCGCCACTGGCGCGCCTGCAGGTGGCAGTAGGGCTGGCGCGCCAGAATCCGGCGCAGATAGACACCGCCCTGACACGCATCGAGCGGGAGGCAGAGCGCCTCGACACCCTCGTCGGCGAGGTACTGACACTCTCCCGCCTGGAGGCGCGCTCGGCCAACAGTGATGATGACTATGTCGACATCATCGAACTGATTGCCAGCGTGGTGGATGACGCACGCTTCGAAGCGGAAGGCACCGGGCAGCGCATTAGCTTCACCAATCGCCTGGATGAGGAATTCGTCATGCGCGCACGCGGCAAACTGCTGCACCGGGCTATTGAAAACATTGTGCGTAATGCGCTGCAGCATACGCCCGACCAAAGCACTGTCGAAGTCACCCTGCAGCAGGATGCCGACCTGGACAGGCTGCTTATTGCGGTGGCGGATTCTGGACCGGGAGTACCCGCAGAGGATCTGGCCTACATTTTTGATCCGTTCTTCCGTAGTGAAGGCTCTACCTCCACCGGTTACGGGCTGGGCCTGGCAATTGCGCGGCGTGCCATCGAAGCCCACGGCGGCAGGATAGAGGCCCGGAACCGGGCAGAAGGTGGTCTTCTGGTACGCATCACGCTGCCAGCGGTACGTGCGGCAGAGAACTGAGCCGACAAGCGGCGGAAACCTCGCCAATGCCCGTCCTTACGCTTGAGAACGTCACAAACGCGGTGTATGGTGGAAGAAGGATGCGGCACGGCTGCGACGCTGCGCGCCATAAATCGAACAGCGGTGTGCCACGCCGACACGCGGAGTCGCGTCACTAAAAAAGCTTGTACAAAACCCGCGGTTTATGTGTATAAATGAGGATTGGACTTGCAAGAGGGTCCCGAAACGATATCCCGACAGGTTCATGCACCGTTTCGCGACCCAACAATCACTCACCTGGCGCAGATACCCCGATACCATGAATACCGAAAAGAAGCTGCTCACTGAGGAAGAGATTCTGGCCGCCCCGGAAGATGAATACATGTCGCCGGATCAGCTGGCCTTCTTCCGCGCCCGCCTTACCGCCGAACGCGATGGCTTGCTCAATTCTGCACGCAGCACGACTGAGCACCTGCAGGACAACTCGAACATGGCCGATCCTGCTGACCGTGCCACGCAGGAAGAAGACCACGCCCTGGAATTGCGCGTACGTGACCGTGAACGCAAGCTGCTGCACAAGATCGACGAAGCCATCGCGCGCATTGACAATGGCTCCTACGGCTGGTGCGAGGAAAGTGGCGAGCCGATCGGCATCAAACGCCTGATGGCCCGGCCTACGGCCACTTTCAGCCTAGAAGCCCAGGAACGCCACGAAATCCGCCGCAAACAGCAAGGCGATTGATCCACCTATCCCGCTGCCGCATGCCCTGTTCAGATCGTTTTGCCGTACTGCCGCAGTATCTGCTCCCCAAGCACATGCTGACGCGACTTGCCGGCCGCTTTGCCGATGCACAATGTGGCTGGCTGACCCGCTCCGCCATCCAGCGTTTTGCCGCCCGTTATGCCGTAAACATGAGCGAGGCCGCCCAGGCGGATCTGACTCAATATGCGACGTTCAACGATTTCTTCACACGCGAGCTGCGCTCCGGAGCCAGACCCTTGGCTTCGGCCAGCCTGATTTCACCCGTCGACGGGGCCATCAGCCAGTTCGGGCGTATCGAGGGCGAGCAGATATTCCAGGCCAAGGGCCACGCTTACACCACCACGGCATTGCTGGGTGGTGATGCCGCCCTTGCCGCCGAATTCCGCGACGGCCACTTCGCCACACTATATCTCTCGCCACGCGACTATCACCGCATCCACATGCCCTGCGATGGGCGGCTGCTGCGCATGATTCACGTGCCGGGCAGCCTGTTTTCAGTCAATCCGACCACCGCTCGCGGGGTTCCCGGACTGTTTGCTCGCAATGAGCGGGTTGTCTGCGTGTTTGAATCAGCCCACGGCCTCTTCGCCCTGGTGCTGGTTGGAGCCACGATTGTCGGCAGCATGGCGACGGTCTGGCACGGCCGTGTCAATCCGCCACGCTGCGGCCAACTGCGGGAATGGCGGTATGGCGAGCAGGAGATCCGCCTGGCACAGGGTCAGGAGATGGGGCGTTTCCTGCTGGGCTCGACCGTTGTCGCCGTATTCCCGGCGGGCGACCTGCGCTTCAATCCGGACTGGGCACCCGCACGTGCCATCCGCATGGGCGAAGTCATGGCCGAAATCGCCTGAACGCGCTTATGGGCGAGTGTGAGGCCGGGTGATAAGGCGCTTGCGCGCCTCTTCCATCCCGCCATAGTTCTGCACATTCACGAAACCCGCCTTCAGCAGGGTATCGCGCGCAATCCCGGCACGCCTGCCGGAGTGGCAATACAGGATGACCTCATCATTCCTGTCCGCGCCGCTTTGGGTAATTTTCTGCTCTATCCCCTGATACTCAATATTGATGGCGCCTTCAATATGCCCTGCCGAAAACTCCTCAGGCGTGCGCACGTCAATCAGAAAAGTCTTGCCCCAAGAGACCGGGATCAGCAGCATCAAGACTGCCGCCATGAGGAATTTTTTCATGCCTGCAAGCTCCATCTTGTCGATGCAGGCATTCTGGCGCATTCCCCGCCTTGCAGGGGTTTTCCACCTTTCCATGGTTTTGGCTTTCCGGCATAATTGGCTTTTGCCAATAATCTCCGATTCATGGCCCGCCCTCCCAAACAGCGTTGCGTCCACTGCAAGCCGGTATCGGTCTATTTCAAGCCGATTGGTGTGCCCCTGCATGCGCTTGATGAGGTGGCTCTTGCCCCGGACGAACTTGAAGCACTCCGGCTGGCCGATCTCGATGGTCTGTACCAGGCCGACGTGGCCCTGCAGATGGGGGTTTCACGACAGACTGTTGGCAACATCCTCGAACGCGCCCACCGCAAGGTCGCCGACGCGCTCATCCATGGCAAGGCGCTGCGCATTGATGCCCCCGCCGAAACCTCCACGACCAAGGAAACCCCATGAAACTGTGTATCCCCGTCGCTGCCCCCGAAGGGCTTGCCGCCGCCCTGGAACCTGACTTCGGTGCCGCCCAGCATCTGCTGATCATCGAAGACGATGGCAAGACCATCCACGCGGTGGACCGTGCCCACCCAGAACTGATCAAGGAAGAAGCCGTCGCCGGCATTGAGGGCATTCTGTGCGGCGAAATCCATCCGCGTCTGCTGTATGAACTGCAGCAGAATGGAATCCAGATCTATGGCTGCGAAGCCCCCACGGCATCAGCCGCGCTGGATCAGTTCCTCGCTGGCGAACTTGAAGCTGCTCCGGCTTTCTCGCTGCCCCCCGAGATGCAGGGCGGTTGCGGCTGTGGCCACAACCACGGCGAACAGGCCGAAGGTGGCTGTTGCGGCGGTCACGGTGAAGGCGAAGGTTGTGGTTGCGGTGATAAGGAAGACAAGCAGGGCTGTTGTGGCGGTGGTGAGCATGGCGCCCACGGTGGCCATGGTGGCGGCTGCGGCTGCGCACACTGAACGGAAGGCCTCTGGCGGTGAAACGGTGACGGGGACATAATCCCTGCCACCGTTCCGTATGAAAGGTGCCGAAATGCCGATCGAACGCAAACCCATTCAGCGCGGGGGCATCAAGTCTGCAGGGTATGACCGCAATGCCCGCATCCTTGAAATCGAGTTTTCCACCGGCCGTATCGTCCAGCACACCAATGTGGGGGATGAAATTGCCCGACGCTTCATGGCCAGCAGCTCTCCTGCCGGCTACTACGAAGACAATATCGAGGAAGACTACCCGCTCAAGCGCTGAACGGGAGGATGGCTCTGCAGTCCGTGGAAAAAGCAGCGAGACGCAGGCCGATGCTCAGTGCTTTTTGTCGAGCCTGATCCGGTTGTGGTCAAGACTTACGCCCACCCAGCCTTCGATATAGGATTCTGCCGAGTCGGAATACGGCAGAACCTCCGTCACCAGACGGATCTGCCATGCCAGACCACGCAAGGGCCGGATCGTAAGCTGCTGAAAACCGGTTGAATCCTTGATCTGCAGACCGGTGTCGAGAGAATCGAGCAAGCGCCCGCTGCCTGCATCCACCAGCGCCAGTACCAGCGTATCGAATTGCGGACGATTATCCCGCGACAGCCACATCAGAACCCGCCCCTGCCCGGCATCGAAAGTCGCCACACTGGCGGCGGTCAATCCGTCTGGCGGGGGGGTATTGTTCAACTGGCACAGATCCCGCGCCGAACTGAGCGCGCCGCGCCTGACATACAGCGCCGGCTTGAGGGGCAGGGCCACTGTCTTGCCAGCCAGCGTGGTCATGCTCACGCGCATGTCGTCTTCCGATGCGTCGCCTGAAGGGGACTGGAAACTGAAACCGAATTTCTTGCCGGACAACTCGCAGGCTGCACGCCAGTCCGGGCTGAAATGGATGGCATCGTAGCGCGTGGCGTCGTCGTAGCTGTCCGCCGCATTCTCTGCAGCACACGCCGAAAAACTCAAACCCGCACATACTGCCACCCAGATCAGTCTTCGCATGGAATCCCTTTTCACGAATCAGTCACGACCCTGCACCGCAAGATCGTGAGCCGATGCTAGCCGCTATTGCGCAAACCCGCCGCCACACCGTTGATGGAGAGCAGGATGCCGCGCCGCACGCGATCATCGACACTTCCCTGGCGATAGCGCTGCAGCAGCTCAACCTGCACATGATTGAGCGGGTTCAGATAGGGCAGACGGTTACGGATGGAACGTTGCAACAGAGGATTGCCGTCGCCAAGCTCACGCTGGCCAGTGATTGCCAGGAGCACTTCTACGGTACTCTCCCATTCTGACTTGATGCGCGGGAAGATGGTTTCACGCAGCGCCACATCCTGCACCAGCTCGGCATAGCGCGAAGCAATGGCAAGATCGCTCTTGGCCAGCACCATGTCCATATTTCCCAGTTGTGAGGCAAAGAAACTCCATTCCTGGCACATATCCTGCAGCAGCTTCATGCCCGCCTCGCCATTCTTGGCGAGATAGCCCTTCACCGCCGAACCGAAACCGAACCAGCCGGGCAGCATGACGCGTGACTGGGCCCACGAGAACACCCAGGGAATCGCACGCAGATCCTCGATTGAGGTGCTCTTCTTGCGCGAAGCCGGGCGTGAGCCAATATTCAGGTTGGCAATCTCGGAAATGACAGTGGATTCCCAGAAATACTTCTCGAAGCCGGGTGTTTCATAGACCAGGTTGCGGTAGGCCTTGAAGGCCAGATCCGAAAGCTCATCCATGGCGGCAAGATATTCGGGCCGGGGCGCGGCATGCGGGTGCGCAAGCAGCGTGGCTTCCATGGTGGCCGCGGCGAGCACTTCCAGATTACGCCGACCCACTTCCGGATTCGAGTATTTCGAGGCGATCACTTCGCCCTGTTCAGTAAGGCGGATCTGCGCCTGCACCGCGCCTCCCGGCTGCGCCAGGATGGCCTGATAGCTCGGGCCGCCACCACGCCCGACAGAACCGCCACGGCCGTGGAACAGACGCAGGCGCACACCGTGCTTGCGGAAGACTTCGATAAGCTGGATTTCGGCCTTGTAGAGTTCCCAGCCAGAGGTCAGGAAGCCGCCATCCTTATTGGAATCCGAATAGCCAAGCATGACTTCCTGGGCTTCGCTACGCGAGGCCAGCAGGTGCCGGTACTGCGGCAGCGAAAAGATGCGGTCCATCGCGGCAGCGGCGTTCTGCAGATCGCCGATGGTTTCGAACAGCGGAATGATATTGACATCAAGCTTCTGCTCGTGCGGACGCAGCAGGCCGACCTCCTTGAGCAGCACCGCGAGTTCGAGCATGTCGGAGACGCCATCAGTCTTCGAGATGATCGCGTTCTGCACGCAGCAGCTGCCATAGGTACGGTGAGCCTCCGCGACAGCCCGGAAGATTGCCAGTTCACTCTCTGTCTCATCGGAATAGCGCAGGGCCGGCGAAGCCAGCGGGCGGGGGGTGGCAAGCTCGCGCAGGAGCAGCTCGATACGCCCGTCTTCATCCAGCGAAAGGTATTGTGTTCCCGGATGGGCCGCTTCCAGCAGCTCGGCGACCGTACGCTCATGCACATCGGAGTTCTGGCGCACATCGATGGCGGCCAGGAAGAATCCGAAAACCTGCACGGCGCGCTGCAGATTGCGCAGGGCACCGTGTGCCAATGCCAGGGAACAGTGGTTGAGGATGGATTCGCGGATGATCTCCAGATCGGCCACGAAGGCTTCGGCATCCGGATAGGCTTCGGCTTCGCCGGCTGGCAGACGGCCCGAAGGCTGCAGGCCAAGGCGCTGGGCAGTAGCCCAGACCCGCGCATAGATGCCACGCATGGCACGGCGGTAAGGTTCGTCCTCGGTATGCGCGCTACGATAGACCGAACGGTTGGCCAGCTCCAGGAGTGCCGGGCTGACATCGACCAGACTCGTCGACAGCGACAGGCCCGAAGCCTGCCGGTTGAGTTCCTCAAGGTAGTAGCTGAAAACCACCTGGGCCTGCATCTTCAGTGCCTGGCGCAACACATCGGCCGTCACGAAGGGGTTGCCGTCGCGGTCACCACCGATCCAGCTGCCCATGCGCAGGAAAGCCTGCAGCGAGACTTCACGCGTATCGAAACGATCCGCCAGCATGTCTTCGATGCGCGCATACAGGCGCGGCAATTCGCGCAGGAAGGTGTAGTTGTAATACGACAGGCCATTGGCGATTTCATCCGCCACCGACAGCTTGGTGAGCCGCAGCATGCGCGTTTCCCACAGCAGCAGCACATTGCGCTGCAGTGCCTCGTCGTTCTCGGCGAGTTCTTCCGGCGTCAGCTGGATACGGTCGCGGGCATCGAGAAGCTGGGCAATGCGCAGCTGGCATTTGAGGATACTGCGACGCTGCACCTCGGTCGGATGGGCTGTGAGTACAGGGCGGATCTGTGCATCATCAAAGAACTGGCGCAACTGCTCTTCACTGATCCCGGCCTGCGTGGCCAGATTCAACGCATGCGCCATGCTGCCTTCGCGTGGCGCAGAGCCGGCACACAGGTGGGCCCGGGTGCGGCGAATGTGATGCTGGTCTTCGGCGATATTTGCCAGCAGCGAAAAGAAGCTGAAGGCCCGCACAACGTTCAGTGACTCGTCGTGCTCCAACGCCTGCAACATTGTTTCAAGCGCCTGACGAGCCTCAAGGTCATCGTCACGGTGGAAACGGATCGAGGTCTGGCGGATCTTCTCGATCAGTTCAAAAGCTTCGTTACCTTCCTGGTTGCGCACGGTGTTGCCGAGCACGCGACCAAGCATGCGGACGTCGTCGCGCAGCGGCGTATCCTTATCCGTCTCTCCGGAATGTTGGGGGCTCATCGTTGGGGCTTTCGTAAAAATTATTTATAAAAACAGGCTTGGACCCTGCATGATCATAGCAGCCCACAGGCAGCCCCGGCGAGCGTGCTACCATCGTTTTTCGCTATCGAGAAAAGACCCTGCACCTCTCATGAATACCGCCGTTTCCCCTACCCGCATCGTCATTGCCACCCGTGAAAGCCGCCTTGCCCTGTGGCAGGCCGAGCACGTTCGCAGCCGTCTGCAGGCAGTCTGGCCCGGCTGTACGGTAGAGCTGCTGGGCATGACCACCCGTGGCGATCAGATCCTCGACCGCAGCCTCTCCAAGGTTGGCGGCAAGGGCCTTTTCGTCAAGGAGCTGGAGCAGGCACTCGCCGATGGCCGTGCCGACATCGCGGTCCACTCCATGAAGGATGTCCCCGCGCAAATGCCCGAAGGGTTTGCCCTCATCGCCACCCTGACGCGTGAAACCCCCTTCGATGCCTTCGTCTCGAACCGTTACCCCAGCCTTGCCGACATGCCGCCGGGCACCATTGTCGGTACCTCCAGCCTGCGCCGCGAAGCCCAATTGCACGCCCAGCACCCCTACCTGGGTGTCAGCCCGCTGCGTGGCAATCTGGATACCCGCCTGAAAAAGCTTGATGAAGGCCAGTACGATGCGATCATCCTTGCCGCCGCCGGGCTCAGACGCCTTGGCCTGGGCGAGCGCATCCGCTGTGTGCTGCCCGCCGAGGAGAGCCTGCCCGCTGCAGGGCAGGGCGCACTGGGAATCGAGGCCCGCGCCGACCGCGCCGAGGTGGCCGCGTGGCTCGCGCCACTCATTGACCCCGTGACCACGGTCTGCGTGCAGGCCGAACGGGCGCTTACCGAAGCACTCGACGGGGGCTGTGATGTACCCATCGGGGCCTTCTGCGAAGCTGCCGGAGAGGGCACACTGAATCTGCGTGCCTTCGTGGCACAACCTGACGGATCGCACATCATTCGCAGCCAGGGACAGGGCCCCATTGACGAAGCACGGGCACTCGGACGCCGCGTGGCGGAAGACCTCCTCGCTCAGGGTGCCAAGGCATTGCTGGCCGGATTGCGGGCATGACCGAGAAGCCCCTGGCCGGACGCTGCATCGTCACCACCCGCCCGGCCGCCCAAGCCGACGGACTGGCAAGCATTCTCCAGGATTTGGGCGCCACCGTGCTCAACTTTCCGGTCATGACCATTGCGCCGGCAGACCCTGCGCCGCTGCGCGAAATCCCCCTCGAGACCTGCACGCTGGCTTTTTTCGTGTCCCCCAACGCCGTCGACCGCGCGCTGCAGATCCGCCCGCGAGCCGACTGGCCTGCCAGCCTGCGGGTGGCTGCGGTCGGCCCGGCCAGTGCCCATGCGCTTGGGGCGCATGGTTTTAATGAGGTTCTATGTCCGCACGACAGATTCGACAGTGAAGGCGTGCTGGCCTTGCCAGAATTCTCACAACAGGCTGTCGCCGGCAAGCGCATACTCATCGTGCGCGGCGATGGTGGCCGCGAGCTCCTTACCGACACACTGGCTGATCGGGGGGCGAAAGTACTCACGGTGAGCTGTTACCGTCGCATCTGCGCCACACTCGACCCGCTGCCGTTAGCGGCGGATTTTCATGCCGGAAAACTTTCCGCACTGGTGTTCTCCGCCAGCCAGGGGCTCACATTCTTCCTGGAAATCATGGGAGAAAAAGGGCTCCGGATGCTCCGCGAATTGCCAACATTTGCGCCACATCCGCGCATCTGCGAGGCACTGCGCAGTGCCGGTGCGGTCAGGGTGGTCCTCACACCGGGCGGCGACGCAGGCATCGCAGAAGGCGTTGTCCAGACACTCAAAAACTAGGCAGGATGTCGGCTACCGCCAGTCTGCCTGCCCACTTGATCGAACCCTCGCAATGGCCTGCTTCAGTTAAAATCTTCTCTATGGAAAATCCAGAGCTCTCCCCACCTCCTGCTGCTCCGGCAGCCCCAGTCGATGCGGTTTCGCGCAGCACTGCCCGCTGGAATCGCGTCGTGACCGCTGTCGCCGTGGCGATCCTGGCCGTGCTGTCGTGGCAAAGCTACGACACCTCGCAGCGTCTGCGCGAACTGCACACCGAGGTGGCACGACGCCTGAACGACGCCAACAACAATTCAACCGAAGCCCATACCCTGGCGAAACAGAATCGGGAAGCCATCGAAGCCATGCAGGGCAAGATTGGTGCCCTGGATGCCACGCTTCAGCAGTCCCAGGGGCAATTCGCCGCGCTCACCGACATGTATGCCGAATTCTCGCAGGCACGTGACGACCGCGCTATCTCCGAAGTGCAGCAAGCTATTGATATCGCCGCCCAGCAACTGCAGCTCGCCGGCAATGTACAGGCGGCCCTGGCCGCCCTGCAGAGTGCCGACAGCCGGCTTGCCGGCCTGGATCAAGCCAGGGTCCTGGGCCTGCGCAAGCTCGTTACCCGCGACATCGAACGTCTGCAGGCACTGCCGCTGACAGATGCGAGCAGTGTTGCCCTGCAGCTTGAAACCATCATTGGCCGTATCGACTCCCTGCCACTGGGCTTTGAACATTCCCCCCAGACGGCGCTGCCACAGGCTTCCGCCCCGGCTGCAAAGCCCGCAGCGGCAGGCAGCAGAACGACGGCGAAGCGCGCCAGCAGGGACAAGGCCGCGACCACGCCGGAACCTGCAGCGTCCGCTCCGCACGATGGGTTTGCAGAAACCTCGCTGAAAGTTCTGCAGGAATTCTGGGCCGATTTCCGCCAGCTCATCCGCATCGAGCGCATGGATCGCCCCGACCAGGCCCTGCTGTCACCGAGCCAGGCCGGCTTCCTGCGTGAAAACCTGCGCCTGCGCCTGCTTTCTGCGCGCCTGGCACTGATGCAGCGCGATGGCCGCCTGTTTAGCGAAGATGTCAGCCAGTCCCGCCTGTGGTTGCAGCGCTACTTCGATACCGAATCCCGCCCGGTTGCCTCTACGCTGGACGATCTGGCCCAGATCGAACAGGCACGCCTGACCCTGACCCTGCCCAGCCTGGAGGACACGCAGACTGCCGTGCGTGCCCTCAAGCTCGGCGGCAAACGCTGAGGTATCGGGATGAAAGCACTTCTGTGGTTGCTGGGTTTGTTTGCACTGGCTGTCGGCCTGACCGTCTTTGCGCGTCAGAATGAAGCGTATGCCCTGATCGTGTGGTGGCCTTACCGCATCCAGGTCTCCATGATCCTGCTGTTGCTGCTGCTGATCCTGGTGTTTGCCGTCTTTTACCGGCTGATGCGGCTGGCCGTGCGCGGCATGGATCTGCCGGGAGAAGTCAGCGCCTACCGTCTGCGGCGGCGTCGCGAGGCGGCTCAGCGCGCCATGCACGAGGCCGAACGCTTCTTTCACGAAGGCCGCTATGGTCAGGCTTTCCGCAGCGCCGTGCAGGCCTACGACGGGATTACCCGTCCGGGGCTGGCAGCCCTGCTTGCCGCCCGCGCCGCGAACGCCCTGCACGATATCGAAAAGCGCCAGCAATGGCTCAGCAATGCTGCCATGTATGATGGCGACATCCGAATTGCACGCCTCATGACCGAAGCCGAAATGGCCATCACCGACCGCCGCTTTGACGATGCGGCACGCCATCTGGAAGCATTGCGTGAATCCGGTCACCGCCATCTGGCAGCCCTGCGCCTATCCTTGCAGACTGAACAGGGGCGGGGACGCTGGGCCGAAGTGGCGCGGCTGGCACGTACCCTGCGCAAACACAATGCACTGACGCCGGATCAGGCGGCACCCTTGTTGCGTCGTGCCCTGCTCGAACAGCTGCGCGATACGGCAGACGACCTGACCTCTCTGACCAGCGTGTGGCAGTCCATCCCCGAAGCTGAGCGTCATGATACGGGTTTTCTGCTGCGTGCCATTCCCCACCTGATCGGTGCCGGTGACGAGAAGATCGCGGTGGCGGCAGTCGAGGAGGCACTTGAACTCGAATGGGAATCCGAGCTTGCCGTGCTGTATGGCCGCTGCCAGAGCCCGGATCTGCGCACCCAGCTGGCGACCGGCGAACGCTGGCTCAAGGATCACCCGGAAGACGCCGGCCTGCTGCTGGCACTCGGTCGCCTGTGCATCCGCGGGCAATTGTGGGGCAAGGCCCGCAGCTACTTCGAAGCCTCGCTGTCACAGGCCCCCTCACGCGCGGCACACCTGGAGCTTGCACGCCTCTCCGAAAAACTTGAACAGACAGAAGACGCCAATCGCCACTATCGTGAGGCTGCATCACTCGGCGCGTGATTGCCCCTCGTCATAATTCAATTCAAATATCCTGATATAGTGTGACAAGTGCATGATAACTTGTCTCACTGGATAGCGCGTCTCTAAAAGACGCACTATCCATATCAGGAGGAAAGATGAACGCATCAAGGGCAGTCTTACGCATTGGCGTGGCGATTGTTGCAACGTGCATGACGAGTGGCGTATTCGCATTCAACGAAGCACCGTCATTGGCCTCACTGGTCAAGGACGGCAAACTTCCCCCGGTCGACAGACGCCTGCCGGACAAACCAGAGAACATCAAACCCTTCGAGCGGATCGGCAGCTACGGAGGAACCTTCCACTCCGCGCTGCGCGCCAACGGTGACGTCAACGGCATCACCCGCCTGATCGGTTCCCAGGGGCTCACACGCTGGAGCCCGGATTTCTCCAGTGTGGTGCCCAATGTGGCGGAAAGCTGGGAGCAAAGCAGCGACGCCCACGAATTCACTTTCAAGCTGCGGCGTGGCATGAAGTGGTCAGATGGTGTCCCGTTCAACGCAGATGACGTTATTTTCGCCATCAATGACATCGTTGCCAACAAACAGTTCTTTGCCAGCACGCCGCCACAGTATGTGGTTGCCGACAAGGTTGTCGTGGCCGAAAAAATCGATGACTACACCGTCAAGCTCAAGTTTGCCGGTGCCTATCACACCTTCATCGAACAGCTGGCAACCCCCATGGGGCAGCATCCGACACTGTATCCGAAGCATTACTGCCAGCAATTTCACCCGAAATACAATCCTAAGGTCGATGAACTCGCCAAGGCTGCCAAGGTAGCCGACTGGGCGGCGCTGATGCGCCTGAAATGCGGCGATACGGAAGCCCCCACGCGCTGGTCAAACCTTGACAAGCCGACACTCGACCCGTGGATTCTGACGACCGCCTATGGCGGCTCCGCCATGCAGGTGCGCATGAAGCGCAACCCTTATTTCTGGCAGGTCGACAGCGCCGGTAACCAGTTGCCCTATATCGACGAACTACGCCTGCCTATCATTTCAGAACCGGAAACCATCCTGCTCTCGGCCATGAACGGACAGATCGACTTTCAGGTCCGCCATATCCAGAACATTCAGAACAAACCCGTACTCGCTGAAAATGCCGCCAAAGGCAAGTACAAGGTCATTGGTCTGAATGATGTTAACGCTTCGGCCATGGCAATCTTCTTCAATCAATCGACGAAGAACGCCAGATTGCGGCCACTCTTCCGCGAGCATGACTTCCGCGCGGCCTTGTCACTTGCCACCAACCGCAAGGAAATCAACGACATCGTCTTTCTCGGCCAAAGCATTCCCTGGCAGATCGGCCCGGCACGCGCCAACAGGTTCTATAACGAAAAACTTGCCACGCAGTACACCGGTTTCGAGCTGAAGAAAGCCAATGAAATGCTCGACAAACTGGGCCTGACGAAACGTGACTCCAATGGCTACCGCCTCAATCCTGATGGCAGCCGCATCTCGATGGGGGCCATTGTGAGCATTTCAATGCCCTACCAGATCCAGGTGCTTGAACTGCTCCGCAACCAGTGGGCCAAGGCCGGGATTGAGCTGGTCATCCAGTCTTCCGAACGTTCGCTGTTCTATGACCGGGCCAACAACAACGACTACGACATTTCCGTAGACGGACTCGCCGGCGGATATGACCCGACACAGAATCCGCGCGCCTTCCTGGCCATCCACCCGCAGGAATCGCGTCAGAGCCTGCTCTGGGTGCGCTGGTACGAAAGCCACGGCAAGCAGGGCGAAGAGCCACCCGCAAGCATGAAGAAGCGTCTTGATCTGTACGACAAATGGAAAGACGCGAAAACCGATGCCGAGGCAGATGCCCTGTTCCGCCAGATTCTGGCAATCTCGGCAGATGAGCTGGAGGTGCTGGGCACTGTCACGCCCACCCAGGCCATTGGCATCCGCAGCAACCGTCTGGGAAATTTCTATGACAAGATGCCCTGGGGTTGGACTTACCCCACCCCCGGTCCGGGGCTGACCCAGCAGTGGTACCTCACGAACTGACAGCCCGGTTTGTCAGGCCCGGCGGCCTAAAAACTGCCGGGCTCCCTGAAAAAATCTTCACATTCCCCTCCTTTTTCAACTTCGCTCCTGAACTGCCAGGCTGTCCACAAGGGTTTGCCCCGATGTCTGCGCGTCTCCGCTTCTGGCACATAGGGAATGGACAATCCATTTGCCAATTGCATGGCGCGTGAGCCATCAGACTCACCCGGCCCGAGGCATCACAACACAGGAGACGTAATGAACACGAAGCAAGCAGCACGCCTGTTTGGTCTGGCATTACTCGCAGGCGGTCTTTCGAACGGTGCGGTGGCTTTCAACGAAGCCCCGACATTGGCAAGCCAGGTCAGGGAGGGCAAGCTGCCAAATGTCGACAAGCGCCTGCCGGACAAACCTGAAGTCATCAAACCCTTTGACCGTATCGGCACCTATGGTGGCGCTTTGCGCTCCGCTCTGCGTGCCAACGGGGATGTCAACGGGATTACGCGTCTGATCAGCTCACAGGGACTCACGCGCTGGAATCCCGATTTTTCGGCAGTTGTTCCAAATGTTGCCGAAAGCTGGGTGCAGAGTGCTGACGCCCGTGAATTCACCTTCAAACTGCGCCCTGGCATGAAGTGGTCCGATGGCCAGCCCTTCACCGCAGACGACGTGCTGTTTGCCGTCAATGATCTGCTCGGCAACAAACAGTTCTTCGCCAACCCGCCCTCGCAGTACGTCATTGCCAACAAGCTTGTAGCCGCGGAAAAGCTCGATGACTTTACGGTCAAGCTGAAATTCGCCAGCGCCTACCACACCTTTATCGAGCAGCTGGCAACACCGATGGGCCAGCACCCCACCCTTTACCCGAAACACTACTGCGAGCAGTTCCACCCGAAATACAACCCCAGGATTGATGAGCTCATCAAGGCTGCCCACGTAAGCGACTGGGGTGCCCTAATGCGTCTGAAGTGCGGGGATACCGAAGCCCCGACACGCTGGTCGAACCCCGAGAAACCGACGCTGGACCCCTGGATTCTGGTTTCAGCCTATGGCACGTCTGCCACGCGTGTGGTCATGAAGCGCAATCCGTATTTCTGGCAGGTGGATACAGCGGGCAATCAATTGCCCTATATCGATGAACTGCATCTGCCTATCATCTCGGAACCCGAAACCATTTTGCTCTCGGCCATTAACGGGCAGATCGATTTCCAGGTCCGCCACATCCAGAACATCCAGAATCGGCCTGTTCTGGTGGAGAACGAAGCCAAAGGCAAGTACAAGACAATTGGCCTGAATGACGTTAACGCTGCGGCGCTGGCAATCTTCATCAACCAGTCGACAAAGAACGCCAAGCTGCGCCCGCTGTTCCGCAACCACGATTTCCGCGTTGCCCTGTCGCTGGCCATGAACCGCCAGGAAATCAACGATATCGTGTTCCTCGGCCAGGGCATTCCCTGGCAGATCGGCCCGGCACGCGCCAACAAGTTCTACAACGAGAAACTCGCCACGCAGTACACCAATTACGACCTGAAGACAGCGAATGCCATGCTGGACAGGCTGGGGCTGACGAAACGCGATACAGATGGCTTCCGCATCTTCCCGGATGGCGGGCGCGTATCGATGGGGGTTATCGTAAGTCTCGCAGTGCCATACCAGATCGAGGCGCTGGAACTGCTGCGCAAGGAGTGGGCCAAGGCGGGGCTGGAACTGACCATCCTGTCCTCGGAACGTTCTCTCTTCTATGACCGTGCCAACCGCAATGATTACGACATCTCGGTAGATAGCCTGGCCGGTGGTTATGATCCCACGCAGAACCCGCGTGCATTCCTGGCGGTACACCCGCAGGAATCACGGCAAAGCCTGCCCTGGGTGCGCTGGTACGAAAGTAGCGGCAAACAGGGGGAAGAACCCCCTGCCAGCATGAAAAAACGCCTTGAACTCTATGATAAATGGAAAGATGCGAAGACCGATGCGGAAGCCGATGGCCTGTTCCGGCAGATTCTGGCCATCTCGGCAGATGAACTTGAAGTTCTGGGGGTGGTGACGCCCACCCGCGCAGTGGGCATTCGCAGCAATCGCCTTGGCAATTTCTACGAGAAGATGCCCTGGGGCTGGACTTACCCGAGCCCAGGCCCAGCCTTGCTGCAGCAGTGGTATTTGGCAAAATGAGAGAGGGGCGACAGTCCGGTCACCACGAGGTCACTGGACTGTCATTTGACGAAACCGCGTGAATACCGGAAGATTGCCGGAGATTCTGATCACTTTCGCCGTTCACGCATGTCGCCTGCCAGTATTCCCCGCCGCCTTGATCTTTCGGTTCAGTACGCTCTGTCCAGTGAGGGCCTGCCCACACGGCAGCAGATCCGCACTTGGGTGCGCGCTGCCGAACCAGGTGCAGCACATGTGGCCGTGCGCTTTGTGGAACGTGAGGAAGGGCAGAGTCTGAACTCCCAGTACCGGGGAAAGGATTACGCCACCAATGTGCTGTCCTTCCCGTACGAAACGGACCCCATTCTGGAGGGTGATCTGGTGTTGTGCTGGCCTGTTGTTGTTGACGAGGCAAGCGCCCAGGGCATCAGTCAGGAGGCGCATTGCGCCCATCTGATCGTGCATGGCATGCTGCACCTTCAGGGCTGGGATCACGAAACGGACGAAGAGGCCGAGGAAATGGAAGCAGAAGAACGCGAAATCCTCGCCACACTGGGATATCCCGACCCATATGCACTTGAAAAGGACTGAGCTCCCGGCGGATTTCCCGCCCTGCCTGAACCGAAATGGACCCTGCCAGTAGTCGCCCCGGCATTCTGGAACGCCTCTCCACACTCCTGACTCGCGAACCTGATGATCGCGAGGAGTTTGTTCAAATTCTTCACGCTGCGCACGAGCGCAAGCTCTTCGACGCTGACGCCCTGGGCATCATCGAAGGCGCCCTGCAGGTCGCCGATATCCAGGTGCGCGAAGTCATGGTGCAGCGTGCCCAGATGGATTTCGTGCGCCTAGACCAGAGCGTCGACGAAATCATCGAGATCGCCATTCGCACCGCCCACTCGCGTTTCCCTGTGGTTGGCGAAGATCGCGATGACGTGATCGGCGTGCTGCTCGCCAAGGATCTGTTGCCTGCCCTGCGCCATGCTGATCTGTCGGTCAGAGGCTTGCTGCGGCCAGCCGCCTTCGTGCCGGAAACCAAACCGCTCAACGAGCTGCTGCGCGAATTTCGCGTCAGCCGCAACCACATGGCCATTGTTGTGGACGAGTACGGCGGTGTTTCAGGGCTGGTCACCATCGAAGACGTGCTGGAACAGATCGTCGGTGAAATCGAGGACGAGTACGATTTCGACGAGGACGCCGACAACATCCTGCCCACACCAAACGGCCGCTGGCGTGTGAAGGCACTCACTCCGATCACGGACTTCAACGCCACCTTCAATTGCCAGATCGCCCACGATGACGTGGATACCGTCGGCGGACTCGTGACCCAGCATTTCGGGCGCATGCCCGGACGCGACGAGGCCATCGAGATCGATGGCTTCAGTTTCAAGGTATTGCGTGCGGACAGCCGCCGCCTGTATGCCCTGCAGGTCGAGCGCCTGCCCAGCCCGGAAACCAACGACGGCTGATCTGTGGTCTGGAAGCGGTTCATGATCAGTCGCAAGCAGGCATCAGCGGACTGAAGCGCAGCGCATTCGGCCCGATCACGCCTGCGCCGCAAGAGCATGCACAGCTTCTCAGATGACCGGCACGCCGAACAGGATGCGGTGGCTATGCATGATGCCAATCGCCACCACCAGCCCGACGACGATGCCGATCACGTCCCACTTGAGGCTGGGCACGAAGCTGGCACGCTTGCCGCAGCCGAACACCACACCGAGTGCGTAAAGCGAAAACGCGAGAAATGATCCGAACAGGATCGTCTCGCGCAGACCGCCGTTCGCCACGAGGTGCACGCCCGACCAGAGCACCGCGCCCATCAGCATGGGGTGATGCAGATAGCGCCGGATGTAGCCCTTGAAGCCGATCCCGCCAATCAGGAAGAGAATCAGCGCACAGGGCACCAGCACCGGAGCGGCGGCAATCGCAGCCGCCACAGGCATAAACAGCGGCGTGGCGGGCACGGCATGCCAGCCCAGACAGATCAGCACCACTCCGGCCAGCGAGAGAAGCGCCACCAAACCACGCCGCGCCTGATCCGGCACACTCCCGCAGACAGCCCTGCGCAACACAGGCGTCACCGTCATCAGGTGCACCCCGAAAAACAGAATCATTCCCGTAACGAACAGCGCCATGCTGGATCCCCCGCGAAGTAGACCGGTGAGAATCGGTAGTTCAGGTTCTCAGGCCTTGCGTACAACGTTGAGTGGCCCGGACCCCTGCGAGGTGGGCATCAGCTCGATGAAATTGATGTTTACATGCGCAGGCAGGGTGGTGCTCCAAAACACCGATTCGGCAATGTCTTCTGCCGACAGCGACTCGGTGTTGGCATAAACCCCTGCCGCCTTCTCTGCATCCCCGTGAAAACGTACGGTGGAGAATTCTGTACCGCCACACAGGCCCGGGGCGATATCGGTCACGCGTACCCCGGTACCGGCCAGATCAGCACGCAGATTCAGGCTGAACTGACGCACGAAGGCTTTCGTGGCGCCGTACACATTGCCACCCGGATAGGGGTAATGCCCGGCCACGGAGCCCAGATTCACGATGTGCCCACGGTTGCGTTCCGTCATCCCGGGCAGCAAGGCGTGGGTCATGTACATCAGGCCTTTCACATTGGTGTCGACCATCTGTTCCCAGTCCGCCAGCGAGGCACGCTGCGCCGGCCCCAGACCAAGCGCCAGCCCGGCATTGTTGACGAGCACATCAACGGCTGCGAAATCCGCCGGCAGACCTGCCACGAAAGCTTCCACCTCTTTGGCGTCGCGCACATCGAGCACGCCGATATGCAACGCTGCGCCCGGAAATTCGCTGCGCAGTGCCTCCAGCCGCTCGGCACGCCGCCCCACGGCAATCACCTTGTGCCCTTCCTTGAGATAACGGCGGGCAATCGCAGTACCAAATCCGGCAGTGGCGCCGGTAACCAGAACAATCATCTGAATACTCCTGGAAAGAGGTTGGGGTTGGGCTTGGATCTGATTGCCAGTCAGCACTGCTGCCGGCAATCTGCATCGGCACATGATAGCGCCACCCAGGGTGGTACAGCATTACAGCTTGTGCGGCAGAAGTTCTGCCTGGGTTTAACGCCAGGGCAGTGGATCGGCCTCGTTGCGGATGACGGCGACGAAATTGCGCAGTTTGGCCGGGTAAAAAGGCGCATAGGGATACGTCAGCGTCACCGGCATCGGCGCCCCCTGCCAATCGGGCAACAACTGCACCAGACGGCCCGACGCCAGATCATCTTCAATCGCCCAGGCGGAGGCGATACAGACCCCCACACCACGCACGGCAGCACTGCGGAGTGCGTACAGGCTATCCGTGATGACCCGTGGCGAAATCGCCAGCACAGCCTCTTCGCCCGCCGGATCAAACAGCTGCACTTCCTTGCGGTAAAACGGCGAGAGTGCCAGCCAGGGCAGGGCGGCCAGATCCTGCGGGGTCTCGATGCTGACCCCGGCAAACAATGCGGGAGCCGCCACCACGATACGCGGCACATCGCCGATGCGGATCGCCACCACCGACTGATCGGTGACATGCCCGACATTGATCGCACAATCAATCCCGGAACTGATGAAATCCGGCTGGATATCATGCAGCAGCCACTCCACATTGACCTTCGGATTCTCCGCCAGAAAGCGTGCCAGCGGCCCAACCAGCTGATGCTGACCAAAGGCATGCGGCACGACGATGCGCAGGCTGCCCTGCGCCTCATCGACGGCCCCACGCAATTCAGACTCGAATTCGCTCCAGGTCAGCGCCAGTTCGCGGGCACGCCGGTAATAACGGGCGCCCGCCTCGGTGAGCCGCAGCGCGTGGGTGGAGCGCACCAGCAGGGTCAGCCCCAATGACTGCTCGAGCATCTGCAGGCGCCGGCTCACCGTTGGCTGGGTCAGACTCAGCTGCGCAGCAGCCGCAGACAAGCTCCCCGCCTCGACGATGCGGATGAAGGTATGCATCAGGGTGAGCCGGTCAGGAATCTGTGCCATGCGTAGAGTGTATAACAGTTTTTCGTGATATGCGCCTACCGCACAAAGCGGTATTCGCCCACACTGCAGGCACTCCCCCACCCAAACAGAGAACCTCAAAATGGAAACACCTGCAGCCCGTCAATCCGCACAAACGCTCCCTGTATCCGGGCCTTCCTCGGCCCTGATCCTGCTGCTTGCCGGAGCAGCCGGCCTGAGCGTGGCCGCGCTGTACTACAACCAGCCCATTCTCGGCATGCTCGCCAACAGCCTGCACGCCACCCCAAGCGACATCGGGCGCATCCCGACGCTGACCCAGATCGGCTACGCCGCAGGCCTGCTACTGCTCAACCCGCTGGGTGACCGTTTCGATCGCCGCACCGTGATCCTCGCCAAGATTGCCCTGCTGTTTGCAGCGCTGCTTGGGATGGCCGCCGCCCAGTCCCTGCTGCAGCTTGGCGCACTCAGTGTCGCCATCGGTGCTGCCGCCTCCCTGGCCCAGGATTGCGTACCAGCCGCTGCAGCCCTTGCACCCGACAGCTCACGCGGCAAGATTGTCGGCAAGGTGATGTCAGGGCTCCTGCTGGGCATCCTGCTCTCCCGCGTGTTCAGCGGCCTGGTTGCCGAAGCCCTGGGCTGGCGCGCCATGTTCGTGATCGCCGCTGCCGCCGTGGGCCTGCTGGGAATCGTGGCAACACGCAAGCTGCCGCACTTCGCGCCCTCCACCAATCTGTCGTATCGCGCCTTGCTGGCCTCGCTGGGTGATCTGTGGGTCCGCCATGCCCGCCTGCGTCAGGCCGCCTACGCCCAGGGCCTTCTTGCTGCGGCTTTCTCCGCCTTCTGGTCCACCCTGGCAATCATGCTGCAGCAGCCCCCGTTCAGCATGGGCGCGGGGATTGCCGGCGCTTTCGGTCTGGCCGGAGCCCTCGGCGCCCTGGCTGCACCGGTGACCGGGAGCATTGCCGACCGCCGAGGCCCGGAGAGCGTCACACGTCTGAGTGCTGCGTTGGTGGCCATAAGCTTTGCCGCCTTTGCCCTGTTTCCGCACAACTTCGCAGTGCTGGTGATCGGCACACTGGTCTTCGACCTAGGCGTGCAATCGAGCCTGATTGCCCACCAGAGCATCATCTACGCGCTGGAGCCGGCTGCACGTGGGCGCATCAACGCTCTGTTCATGACCGTGATGTTCATCGGCATGGCCGTAGGCTCGGCGCTGGGCAGCACCACTCTGGCGCATGCCGGATGGCGCGGGGTGACGCTCCTGGCTGCCGCCAGCGCAGCCGTGGCACTGATCGTGCGGCTTTCGCAGCGTGCGGAGAAAGCGCCGGCCTGAGTTAGACCGGTCGCAGGCAGGAATACCACGAATGTCAGGAATGAAACGGGATTTAGACTGTTGAAAACCGCTTTTACATCGAAATCCCGCATAATGCTACCGTACGTCATATTTGTCTGAATCACCCATGGAACTTGCAGCCCTGATCGAACAGGCTGTGGACCTAACCACCCGCAGCCTGTCTCTGCAGAAGGATGGTCAGGACGACGCAGCACACGCCCTGCTGGATCAGGCTCTGGCACTGCAGCCACTGTTCCTGCCAGCGCTGCAGTCCAAGGTTGGCCTGCTCACACGCCAGGATCGCTATGATGAGGCGATGTTCAGCGTCAGCACAGCCTTCGCCCTGGCCCCGCATTCGGCGCGCCTGGTGAGTCTGCGCAGACAATTGCAGGGAGAAGCTGCACGCAGACTGCGGGAACGCCTGCAGATAAATCCACAGGACGCCGATGCCCTGTTCCAGCGTGGCAATCTGGCACTGTGCGACGGCAAACTGCTTGATGCACTGCTGGATTTCGAGCGTGTTCTGGCCATTGACGCCAATCACCGGGCAGCCCGCAACAACCTGGGGAACGCCCTGCTGGCGCTGAACCGCACGGAAGAGGCGCTCAACTGCTATGACAGAGTGCTTGCCTCCAATCCAGATGACGTCAACGCCTGGTTCAACCGTGGCAATGCCCTGCAACAACTCAACCAGCTGCATGAAGCGCTGAATTGCTTTGCGCACACCATGCATCTGAAGCCGGATCTGGCTGAAGCCCGCATGGAAATGGCGCATTGCCTGTTGCGGGCGGGCGAATATTCGGCGGGCTGGCCCTACCTGGAAGCACGCTGGCAGACTGCCCAGCTGGCGCCGCTGCGCCTGTCGAGCAATGCGCCGCAGTGGTCTGGCGAGGCCATCAAGGGGAAATCCATCCTGCTCTGGGCAGAGCAGGGGCTGGGTGATGCCATTCAGTTTTCACGCTTCGTGCCGGAAATCGCTGCGCATGCCAGGCGTACCTATCTGCGCTGCCCGCGCAGTCTGCATGGCCTGTTTCGGCAACTGGACCCACTCGTCAAACTGCTCACCGAAGAAGACCCCCTGCCCGCGCACGATCTGCACTGCCCCCTGATGAGTCTGCCGCTGGCACTTGGCAAAACGCTCGAAAACCTCAATGCCCCAGCTGCCTATCTGCATGCACCGGCCGAACGCATCGCCCACTGGAAAAACCGCCTCGGGCCGCAATCCCGCCGACGCATCGGCATCTGCTGGCATGGCCGCCAGCAGGGCACACGCAACGTGACGCGCGACATGCCACTCACCGCGCTGCAGCCGCTTCTGGCACTGGATGCAGAATTCGTCGTGATACAGAAAGAAATTTCGGATGCCGACAATGCCACCCTGTCGATTCAGCCGAATGTTCGCGTCATCGGGCCCAGCCTCGATGATCTGGCAGATACCGCAGCATTGATGAGCTGCCTTGATCTGGTGGTCAGCGTAGACACGGCTATCGCCCATCTGGCGGGTGCAATTGGCAAGCCCTGCCACCTTCTGCTGCGCAGCTTCGGCGAATGGCGCTGGCTTGCTACAGGCACGCAATCTCCCTGGTATCCATCATTGCGCCTGTATCGGCAGGAACGCCTCGGAGACTGGTCAGTTCCAGTCGCCAATCTGATCACGGCCCTGCACAAATCCTAGAAACTGTGCGTACCCGGCGTCAGCGTACACGCTGGCGCGAGTGTGGTGAATATCACCGTATCGCGCCAAACGAACTGCATCCGTATGCGTATGCAGTATCCACCGACAACTACGCATGCCCGGACACAGTTTTTCCTGGGCTGGCGCATACCGCTAAAGCAAGTATTCGCTCAAGCTGCCGCCCGACTCCTGGGCGGCAGTGTACGCAGCACGGCCAGACGTTGCCGGAAATCACGCATCGCACGCGCCAGCAAACCGAACTGCAGAAGCTTGGCTGCCAGCAGGAGGGCCGCCGCCACACTCACCATCTGCGGCATGAATGCGCCAAGCGCCAGCAGCACAATGCTACCCAGCTCAATCCCCAGATGAATCCGCTGCCCCAGTTCCGGCACGATGCGGTGTAGCAGGGGCAGCCTCGCCCGTGCCTTGTTGGCACGCTGCCAATGCAGCCAGATGAGGAAAGGAACGATGCGATAGAGCATCACGCTCACGGTGAAACCACCCAGGCCGGGCAGGGCCAGTACACCGAAAACCACGCCCCAGCGTGGGTCTGCTGCGCAGCAGGCAGGCACGGCGACCAGCGCCAGGATGATCGCCAACACCCCAACCATCAGCCAGCCCCAATAAAACGCATCCTTCTCCCCGCGCTTCGAAACCACCACACGCTGCACGGTAAGGCCGCCAAATCCCAGCAGGAGAGCCACCAGCAACATACTCACAGCACCGCCAACCCCCGCCCAACCCAGCAAGGCCGCGAGCAGGCCGCCGCCCAGCAGCCAATGCTGCAGACGCAGGGCGCGCAGCCAGAATTTCGGATAGGCCGGGCTGACGTGGAACATCGGCACCACGACACTCGCCACCCCGGCGATCAGGCCGGCCACCCAACCGCCGATAGCCCACAGCGCATGCCAGTCAACGAGTGTCAGTAACGGCAGATTCCAGCCAAAGAGCAGAATGCCCAGCAACACGGCGGCCAGCAGCAGCGTGACGCCCAGAGCCACTGCACTGCGCGAGAGCCCCACCACCACGTCGGCCTGTTGTGCCTGCGTCCGTAGAGCACGCAGCAGGCGCCAACCCGCTGCGCCCAGGGAGCCCAGCAAAAGCAGGCCTGCAGCGCCATACAGAGCCGGTGCCGCCGTCAGGAGTCCGGTCGCCAGAGAGGCGGCACCGCCCTCCAGAAGCAGCAGCAAAACCACATCTCCCCACCCCCAGCGCGGCAGGCTCAGGCCGCAGGCCACTGGTACAAACTGGAATAGCGCCCCCAGCATCACCGGCATCAGCCCGCCCAGCGCAAACACATGCACGGTCGCCAATGCCGCCGGATGCCAGCGCGTGAGCAGCGCCTCGGGCTGCCACAGCACCAAAACAGCCGCCACGGCCATCCCCGCCACCCCGGCGAGCATGTAGGCAAACGACAGCAGCGGCGGAGGCGACGCATCCGTCGAGATCATCTGCATGGTGTCATTCCGCCAGACTGATCAGGATGCGGTATTGCGTGGAACCGTCTGCCGCCGGCTCGGTCGCCGCACGCCACAGATAGCCGCGCTCGGCCAGAATGGCATACAGGGGATGGGGTTCACGGTGGATCAGCACTTCCAGTTCATCGCCCGGAGCAAGTTCATCGAGCGCCGCGAGCGTGCGCTCCAGCGGCTCACAGGGTGGCAGTCCACGCACATCAAGCAGGCGGCTCATGGCGTCTCCCGGCGCATCACGATCTGCGCCGCCAGTTCGGCAGCTTTCGGCCCGACAACCTTGAAGGCCGTGGGATAGAGGATGTTCTCCTCCTTCATGT
>DBTS01000129.1:8771-9208 GCA_002307175.1 Rhodocyclaceae bacterium UBA1310 | reverse complement strand
TCCTCCTTCATGTTGTGCTGCTGCAGCAGGATCAGCAGTGCCTCGCCCTGTCCACGCACGCCATCAGCATCCTTTTCAGCGACGGCGGCCTCCAGATCCTCAACGAGGAAACGTGCCTCCTCATGCTCACCGCGCATGACCTGGGTCGGCCCGCTGCTCATGCCGGTAGCCGCTTCAAACGCAGGGAAGAGCACTTCCTCCTCCGCCGCAAAATGCGCCAGCACATCGTGCTGCAGGCTCGCAAAGGCCTCCTGCGCCACACCCCAGTCGCCTGCCACGGCGGCCTTACGCAACTCGCCAAGCCGGACATCACAGGCCCGGTGATCAGCGCTCAGGTACTCCACAAAATTGCCTGCCATGATTTTCTGCCATTGTCTGAAGGGGATAGGTGCAGTATGCGGGCGGGGGTGCGCCACTTCAAGCACGTTCGGAGCCTG
>DBTS01000129.1:8013-8528 GCA_002307175.1 Rhodocyclaceae bacterium UBA1310 | reverse complement strand
CCACTTCAAGCACGTTCGGAGCCTGTTCAATCCAATCGGTTCCTGGCCCCGGATGCTAGACTGCCACCATGAACTGTCGCTCCAATTGCGCCGCCTGCTGCATCGCTCCCTCCATCTCCAGCCCGATCCCCGGCATGCTTTCAGGAAAACCGGCGGGGGTGCGCTGCATCCAGCTGGATGCCGAAGATCGCTGCATGATTTTCACGGACCCGCGCCGCCCTGCGGTATGCGGCAGCCTGCAGGCCTCGGAGGAGATGTGCGGCAAATCGCGCGAACAGGCCATGCACTGGCTGGGGCATCTGGAAGAGCAGACACGCTGAAGCACCTGTCATGACAGGTCTGCGTCAGAAAAATACAGCCATCCGTGTCGGAAGTTACATCTGCCGGTAGTACCAGGCGCCTATAATGCGGGCTTTCCTGCCCACTCTCCCTTCCTGAACACATGGACCTGCTGCTCCTTATCAAGGCAGCCATCCTCGGCATCGTCGAGGGGCTTACCGAATTTCTGCCGGTGT
>DBTS01000129.1:0-7770 GCA_002307175.1 Rhodocyclaceae bacterium UBA1310 | reverse complement strand
GGGCTTACCGAATTTCTGCCGGTGTCTTCCACCGGCCACCTTATCCTCGCAGGCGCCCTGCTCAAGTTCGATGGCGACAAGGCCAAGCTCTTCGAGATCGTCATCCAGTCAGCCGCGATCCTTGCCGTGGCGTGGGAATACCGCCAGCGTCTGGGCCATGCGCTGATCAGTGCCACGCATGAAGCCGCCAGCCGGCGCCTGCTCATCAACGTGGCGATTGCCTTCGTGCCGCTGGCAGCCCTGGGACTGGTCTTCAACAAGTGGCTGAAAGCGCATCTGTTCAATGCACCTGTGGTGGCGACCACCTTCATTCTGGGCGGCCTGATCATTCTGTGGGTGGAGCGCGGCGATCGCCAAGCCCGTGTCACACGTACCGATGACATGAGCTTTGTGGATGCGCTGAAAGTTGGCATCGCCCAGGCTTTTGCGCTGATTCCGGGCACTTCGCGCAGCGGCGCCACGATCATCGGCGGCATGCTTTTCGGCCTCTCGCGCACGGTGGCAACAGAGTTCACCTTCTTCCTGGCGATTCCGACTCTGGTCATCGCGTCGGTCTATGAACTCTACAAGGAACGTGCGCTGCTCTCCGCGGACGATGCGGGCATGTGGACGGTAGGCATGATCGCCTCCTTCATCTCGGCCTTCGTCGTGGTGCGCTGGCTGATCCGCTACGTCTCAACGCACAAGTTCACAGCCTTTGCCTGGTACCGCATCGCCTTCGGTCTGATCATCCTGCTGACATGGCAGATGGGCTGGGTGCAGTGGGTCGATGCTTAATTCCGGCGGTTGAGTCTGGCACCTGAAGCCGAAATTCTTTCATCATGATCATCTATCTGCACGGTTTTCGCTCCGGCCCCCAATCCCTGAAAGTGCAGGCACTCGCCCACCGCATGGCGGAGCGCGGCCTGCAGCAGGAGATGTGGTGCGAGCAGCTCTCGCCGGTGCCAGACGAGGCAATTGCGCTGGCCGAGGCCCAGATTGCCCGCTGTACGACGCCGCCCACGCTGGTGGGCAGTTCGCTCGGCGGCTTCTATGCGACCCATCTGGCCGAGAAGCACAATCTGCGTGCCGTCGTGGTGAATCCCTTCGTGCCGCATGCGGGCTTCGACTCCAGCCTGTTCCTGGGCGAGCACACGATGATCTATGCCCCGCAGACGTTCATTTTCGACACCCGTCATGTGGCGCAGGTTGCCGCGATGTTTGCGCCAGCGCTCCGGCACCCCGAGAATTTCTGGCTGCTCGCGGAAGAGGGGGATGAAACCCTTGATTATCGCCACGCCGTCAGCCGCTACGCTGGCGCACGGCAGACCGTACTGCCCGGTGGGGAGCACGGATTTTCACGCTGGGATGACTATCTGGACGCCGTGATCGCCTTTGCCGGGCTGGCCTGATGCAGAGTACCCCCGCCCGCCAGGGATTCCTGGCGGCTTTCGCCGCATTCGCCATCTGGGGGTTTTCGCCGCTGTACTGGAAACTCCTGGCCGATATCGGAGCACTTGAGGCCGTTTCGCATCGCATCATCTGGTCTCTGCTCATGCTCACCATCGTAATGGCGCTGGGAGGCGGATTTGGCGTTCTCCGGCGGCTGCGCACGGAACCCCGGCTGGTTCTGATCCTTGCCACCACCACGACTCTCACGGCCATCAACTGGCTGCTTTTCGTCTGGGCCATCTTCAGGGGGCGCGTTCTGGAAGCCAGCCTGGGCTATTTCATTGCGCCTCTGCTCAACGTTTTGCTCGGGCGCCTGTTTCTGGGTGAGCGCTTGCGCCCATGGCAGCGCGCAGCGGTGCTGCTGGCCACCGCCGGAGTGGCGTGGCGCATGCTGCATCTGGGGGCATTTCCGTGGATTCCGCAGAGTCTGGCCCTGACATTCTCGATTTATGGCCTGATCCGCAAGCAGGCACCTGTCGGTGCGCTCGACGGCTTATTCGTGGAAACCCTGTTTGCCGCGCCCTTCGCAGTGGCCTGGATCGGCTGGCTGACGTGGCAGGGAAGCAACCATATGGGCACGCCGGCGCTCCTCCTGCCGCTGATCGGCACCGGCCTCCTCACGGCCCTGCCACTCCTCATGTTCGCCTATGGCGCACGGCGCCTGAGCCTTGCCACGCTTGGCTTTGCCCAATACATTTCGCCATCGCTGGAGTTCATTCTGGCCGTCTTCGTGTTCCGCGAAAACTTCGATCACATCGCCCTGATCGGCTTTGTCTGCATCTGGATTGCACTCGCAATTTTCTCGCTGGATGCCATGCGCGCTCCGCGCCCGCTATAATCGTCAATCCTTCCGTATTCGGGCCTTACCAGACCCATGTTTATCCTGTTTGAAGAAGACGGTGCGTTTAAAACCGGCAGCGTCCTGACTGACAACGACACGTCGCTGCAGGTGGAAACTGCCACGGGCAAACGCGTCAAACTCAAGGCCGCAAACGTGCTGCTGCGCTTCACAAGCCCGACGGCCGGTGAGCTCATGCATGCCGCCGAGACGGAAGCCAAAGCCATGGAAACCGAGTTTCTGTGGGAAATGAGCGGTGACGACGAGTTCGCGTTCACCGACTTTGCGGCGGATTACTACGGGCATGCCCCGTCTGCCGTGGAATCCACCGCCGTGCTGCTATCCCTGTTTGGCTCGCCCATCCATTTCCACCGCAAGGGGCGTGGGCGCTTCCGCAAGGCTCCGCCTGAGATTCTGCAGGCGGCCCTTGCCGGTGCCGAGAAAAAGCGTTTGCAGCAGGAACAGATCACGCGCATGAAGGATGAACTGCTGGCCGGCAGACTGCCTGCAGAGTTCGCCAGCATCGTGCCGCAACTGCTCTACCGCCCGGATAGAAACCGCCTGGAGACCAAGGCGCTGGAAACTGCCATGGAGGAATCCGGCCTGAGCACGGCACGCCTGCTGCTCAAGGCTGGCGCGCTCAAATCCAGCCACGAACTGCATCTGGGCCGTTTCCTCTTCGAATACTTCCCCGAAGGCACGGAATTTCCCCCGCTGGCAGCACCGGCATTGCCTTCCGAGCTGCCGGTGGCAAATGTCCGTGCCTTCTCGATTGATGACGCCACCACCACCGAAATCGATGATGCGTTCTCGCTGACACCGCGTGCGGAAGGCGGCTGGATCATCGGTATCCATATTGCAGCCCCCGGCCTGGTGATCCGCCCGGGAGACGGCATTGATGCGGTGGCCCGCAAGCGCCTGTCTACCGTCTACATGCCGGGCAACAAGCTCACCATGCTGCCCGATGATGTGGTGAGCGCCTATACGCTTGGCGAAGGGCAGGCCCGCGCGGCGCTCTCGCTGTACATCGAGGTCAACCGCGACTACAGCATCGCCGGCAGCCGCAGCACCATCGAGTGCGTACCGGTGGCGGCGAATCTGCGCCACCACGATATCGAGCCGCTTTTCAATGAAGCCAGTCTCATGGATGGCCTGCCCGATGCGCCGTGGATGAACGAGCTGCGCGTGCTGTGGGAATTCGCCACGGTGCTCGAAGCCGGGCGCGGCAAGCCCTCGGCAAATCAGAACATGCTCGACTTCAACTACTACGTTGATTGGTCGCGTGACACACCGGATGGCCCCGGCTACATCTCTATCGATCAGCGCAAGCGTGGTTCGCCACTCGACAAGCTGGTTGCCGAACTCATGATCCTGGCCAATTCAAGCTGGGGCAAGCTGCTGCACGAAGCCGGCATTCCGGCGATCTACCGCATCCAGGCGGGCGGCAAGGTGCGCATGAGCACGGCTTCCGGCCCGCACGAAGGCCTTGGCGTGGATAGCTACGCTTGGTCGTCGAGCCCGCTGCGGCGCTATGTTGACCTCATCAACCAGTGGCAGCTGATTGCCCATTTGCGCGGCGAAGAGCCTGTGTTCGCCCCCGGATCAGCGGAACTGGCCACGGCGATGAGCGATTTTGACCTCACCTACACCGCCTACAACGACTTCCAGCGTGGCATGGAGCGTTACTGGTGCCTGCGCTGGCTACATCAGGAGGGCATCAAGGAAACCACTGCCAAGGTGCTGCGCGAAAACATCGTGCGCCTGGAAGCCGTGCCCTTTGTCTTCAAGCTGCATTCCCAGCCTGCCGGCGTGATGCCGAATGACCGGGTTGAGTTCGGTATCGAACGCATCGACCTGATCGATATCGACCTGCGCGGCAAATATCTGGCCACTTTGCCGCCGCTAACCACCGCCGATGAAGAGACAGGCGGCGGCGAAGAAGAGACTCCGCTCGCGTAGAATCGCCCAGTTATGTCGCCCGCAACACCACCACGCCCCCAAGCCCCCCAGGCCAAGCCCGCCCAAGCGGCAGCCCGCCCGTCGGCACGTCCGCACAAGTTGCAGACACCCGGCACCGGGCGCTCGTGGCTGGTTACCAACGCGGTTGGGCTCGGCATTGCCTTCTCGATCGCCTGCCACGCCCTCCTGCTGGTGATGCACTTCGTCAGCTCCCCTGGCGGACTGCGCAAGGAGCGCGATCCGGGCCTGAATATCGTGCTGGTCAATGCGCGCCATCCGCACGCTCCGAAGAAGGCCCAGGCACTGGCCCAGGCCAATCTGGAAGGTGGCGGGGACAGCGAGAAGAGCGACGACATGCCGACTTCTCCTCTGCCACCACAAGACTCGATCCGCAATGGCGATGCTCTGGTCGACGCGCAACAGAAGGTGAAGCAGCTGGAATCCGTGCAGCGCGACCTGATCACGCAGAGCAAGAACCCGAATGTCAGCGTGAAGCGTGAGCAGCCCAAGCAGCAGACCGAGCAGCCCAACGACACGCCGCAGCCCAAACAGGGGCTGGACATGGCCACCGCCACCGCGATTGCCCGCCAGGAAGCCGTGGTTGACCGGGGCTTGCGTGATTACGCGGCGAGACCGCGCCGCGGCGTCATCTCTCCGAGCACCCGTGAATACCGCCTCGCCCAGTATGGCGAGGACTGGCGTATCAAGGTACAGCGCGTCGGGGAACTGAATTTCCCGCGTGGCGCGAAAGGCTCGCTGTACGGCAGCGTGCAGGTTTCCGTCGAGTTGCGCCCCGATGGCAGCGTGTTGTCCGCGGAAATTTCGCGCCCTTCACCCGACCAGCACCTCAACGAAGCCGTGCTGCGCATCATCAAGCTGGGGTCGCCTTATGCGCCGTTCCCGCCAGATGTTCGCAAGAGCTACGACATCCTTGTCCTCGTCCGCACCATCAATTTCACGCGCGACGATATCGGCGTCACTTCGCAGTAAAAGCAACTGCGCGATCCTTCGCCAAACCAACGCTGCAGGCTTTTATCCCCCACCCGCCTTCAGTGATTGGGGCATGGCCTGCCTACGCTGCCAGAGGCGACATGCCATGAATGCCACAATGCCCAGATTGATGACGAGAACCCCGGTGCTGATCGGGGTGCAATGGTGCACACAGTGTACCAGCTCAAAGGGAACGTAGATTCCGCCTGAAAGCGCCGCCAGCCATTCCGCCCAGGCCTTGTCGAACCACAGGCCCCAGGCCTCGATCCAGCGCAAGGCGATGTATCCAAATGCCAGCAGAACCAGCGCACGCAGATTGGCACCCGGCAGCAGTGCTGCGTAGTGCAGCAGCAGCGAAGCGTAATGTCCTTCTGGCGAAAGATGGAACTGGCCGATCAGGGCCACCACCAGATGCCGCACATCATGGTGCAACAGATCCACCACGCCGATCACCACCACTAACGCAGCCACACCTTTGAGTGCCTCAAAGGCGGCTATTGCACGCAGGGTTCGGCAGGCGGCAAGCGGATGTTTGCCGCCGAACTCCGGGGTCTGAGCATTCCGGGACATGATTTGCAGCCAGCTGCCAACAGGCAGGGCTCACGCAAGAAGTAGCAGCATCATGTGGATTTTGACGCGAGGATGCAAGCATTCGTTCCTGAGCGGCTGGGTTTCTCCTGCCATGCCACCTTTGTCGGCGCGGCTTGAAGGTGGTCAGTAGCTGTGGCAGACTCAAAGGCTTTTCTGGGCAAACCCACGCCTCTGTCGTCAGCATGCTTTCGAACCGCAATCCCGCTCTTGACCAGTTGCGCAGCCTCGCCGCACTGGCTGTCGTCTGGCTGCACGTAGCGGCCAGCGTGGTGGTGCGCAGCCCGGACGTGCACAGCCTTGCGTGGTGGCTTGGGAATCTTTCTGATGCGGCCAGCCGCTGGTGTGTGCCGGTGTTCATGATGATCAGCGGCGCCTTGCTGCTTGGCCGCGATGCGCCAGCGCTGCCGCCACTCACCTTTCTGCGCAGGCGTTACCTGCGGCTTGCCGTACCGGGCCTGTTCTGGACCCTGCTGTATCTGGCCGTGGCGGCCAGTGACAGTACCCCGCTGACGCTGGATGACACGCGGCACAATCTCTTCAACGGCACGCCCTGGTATCACCTGTGGTACCTGTACATGCTTTTCGGCCTCTACCTTGTGACCCCCGCACTCCGCACACTCGTGCAGCGCTGCGACCATCGGCAGCTACGCCACCTGATCGTGGCCAGCTTCGTGGCCGGCAGCGTGGAAGTGCTGGTGCTGCATCGTGGTGAGAGTTTCTTTCTGCTGCGTTGCCTGCCGCTGCTGGGGTATTTCCTGGCCGGGCATTACCTGTTCGTCACTGCCCGGAATCAGCTGCCAGGAGTGTCCGCACGCCGGCTGCTGGTGCTGATTGCCGGCTGCATCCTGCTTGTGGCACTGGGAACGGCATGGCTGCTGCCCTCCATGGGCCTGCGCGCCTGTGGGCTGATGTATGCCTGGGAAAACCCGCTAGTGATTGCCATGAGCCTCGCCGTGTTCAGCCTGCTGCTGCGCTGTGCCGGCACGGCGCCACTCGGCCAGCCTCTGGAGCGTCTGGCACCATTGAGTTTCGGAATCTACCTGCTGCACCCACTCTGGTTGCTCGGGCTGGCCAATCTTGGCCTGACCGCATGGCGCTGGCACCCGGCACTGGGAATTCCCCTGCTGACGCTGCTCACCATCGCCCTGTCGGCGCTCACTGTCCATCTGATGCGGCGATTTTCCCTGCTGCGCCGGGTGGTGAGCTAGTGTAGTGTTGCGCGTAGATTGGGACTTAAAAAAACGATGGATTTTTCGTCGAATCGAGGCGAAAACCACAGCAATAGCAAGCTATTGCGCGGATTTTCAACGAAGAGTTGACGAAAAATACGCGTTTTTATGTCACAAGAAGAGCGCAGCACTGCACTAGATGCCCACCATCATCTCCCATGCGGCAGTGCCCCTCGCCCTGGGGCTTGCCGCCGGCACCCGCTGGGTGCCTCCGCGTCTGCTGTGGACGGGAATAGCACTCTCCATGCTGCCGGATCTCGACGTCACCGGGTTTCACATGGGCGTGCCGTATGGCAGCACGCTGGGGCACCGGGGGGTTTCCCATTCATTGCTTGCCGCCGGCCTGGCAGGCGGGCTGCTCGCGGGCTTTACCGGTCGGGAAGGCTTCCGCCAGTACCTCGGGCACCTGCTGTTTCTCTTCATCGCGATGGCCTCACACGGGCTACTCGACATGCTTACGACCGGTGGCAAGGGGGTGGAACTACTGTGGCCATGGTCGGCACATCGTTTCTTCGCACCCTGGCAGGTGATCCGTGTCTCTCCCCTGAAGCTCTCTCTTCTGCTGGGCGAGCGCGGCCTGGCGGTCGCCAGATCCGAATTGCTGTGGATCTGGCTGCCTGCGGGGATCGTCAGCCTCCTGGGTATTCTGCTGCGCCGGTTTGTCTGTCACTCGTACTCTCCCCGGAACATCACCCAGACACCATCACCCTGAGAAGCTGTTCACGATCTGTA
>DBTS01000136.1 GCA_002307175.1 Rhodocyclaceae bacterium UBA1310 | reverse complement strand
TGGATCGTGGGTATCTGGGGAGGGTAGAGAAATGGAATGGCTACGAGGGGCTCAAAGATAAAAAGGCAACCCTGGAAACGATGCGTGACTGGTTGGGGGAAGAGATCAATCCCGCGCCGGGGGAAACTGGGGCGACTATCAAGCTGTTGAGCCGCGTTGCAGGTGTAGAAATTGAACAGTTCGTGGCTGACCATACACTGCTGTCATGGCGGCGTGCAATCACCCCATATAAAACTCATGTCGAACACGGTAGCGCCGCAGAAGAGAGCATTTTGAGCAACACCGGTTTCCGTGTGAGTCGGCCGGGCGCTGTCTTTTGCAAAGACTGCATTCAGGACGATCAGGAAACTTTAGGGTTCAGCTACTGGCGGCGTTCGCATCAGTTGCCGGGCAAGTGCCTCTGCGAAAAACACCAGACGCCACTTTATATGGTTCGGGATGAATGGGCTTTCCTGTTGGCGCCGGCATTTTGGTACGATCATCCCAAGACTCACGAAATCCCCAGCTTAGGACTTGCCCATCCTTTTGTTGCCAAGTTCTACGCAATTGCTGCAATGCTCAGCTCACGCTCAATTCCACTCAGCACCCGGATTATTCGACGTGTTATGGCGCAGAGGGGGCGTGAAATGAATCTGCAGTGCAACGCAGACGATGTTCGCCGACCACTTCTGAGCGACCTGATTGCCCGGACGTTTCCGGCAGACTGGCTCGAAGACGTGTTTCCACCTGCCAAGAAGAACCGCCCCGGAAAACTCTTCAACCAGCTCGATGGCGTCTTCTACTTTGCCAATGGCCCCTCATCTGTCGAAGCCTATTTCCTCGCACTGGCGGTCTTGTTCGACACCACAGAGGACATTGCAAAGGCAATCGACATCGAAGGGGCGAAACCCCACAGAGCCCGTGCCAGAAAGCCCCATCCCGAGGCAGACACGCTGCTGCAGGCCTATCTTGCCCAAAAGGGCTCGCATGCTGGCGTCGCCAAGCAATGCGAGGCGAGTATATTTGTCGTGACTCAGCTACTCAACAAGATGGGACTACCGAACCTGGTTGTGGGCCGAAGCCGTAGCAGCGTGCTGGAAGCTTGCCGGGCGTTCTACGTGGAGAAATGTGGATTTGCGGAATCTGCCGCCAGAGGTGGAATTTCGGTGAAGCAGCTTGAGGCTGTTCTTCGGGTGGCGAGCCCAGAACTGATGAGAGCTGTCGAGGTGATGCTGGAGGACACTGGTAGGGGTGGAGAGTTGGCTGCTTAGTAGTTCAGCTTAGTTGGTTTTGTGGAATTTATATTAAATATTCAATCTAAGCTGAAATGCCATTCTAGTGAGGAGTGTGCCAGTTCGAATGAGTAAGATAAAAGAATAATGTTATGTATCGAAGCGACAATCCTTAAAGTGATCTGGCAAGGTTAATGAATGGAGTTGAGATCGGCATGATTTTGCCATGCATGTTGGATTGAAAATCGAAAGCCAATGTATTGCATATTTTGGACGCGCTGTCATGCACGAGATTATCTGCCCGCATTGCGGGAAAGCCTTCAAGATCGACGAAGCGGGGTACGCGGACATCCTCAAACAGGTCCGTGACGCAGACTTTGGGAAGCAGCTGCATGAGCGGATGGAGCTTGCCGAGCTAGACAAGCTCAAGGCCATCGAACTCGCCGAGGCCAAGTATGCGGGTGAACTGCAGAAGGCTACTGCCGCTAAGGATTCCGAAATTCAGGATTTGAAGGCCAAACTCGAAACTGGTGAGATTGTATGTCAGATGGCTGTAACCGAAGCGCTGAAGGCCATTGAGAAAGAGCGCGACGATCTGAAGAATGAGCTTGCCCAGGTTAGACAACAGAAAGAAACAGATGCGAAGTTAGCCGATGCTACGCTAGTTGCTGAGTTGCATAAGAGCACGGCCTCAAAAGATGCGGAAATTCACGGGCTCAAAGCCAAGCTAGATGCAATTGGGCTTAGCCATAAGCTTGCCATCAGTGAAGCCCTGAGTTGCGTGGAGAAAGAACGCGACGAACTCAAAAGTAACTTGGAGCGTGCGGCGCTCGAAAAGCAGCTCGCTGAAAAATCACTCAAGGAAAAATACGAAACCCAGATCAAAGACCGTGATGAAGCAATTGAGCGTCTGCGTGACATGAAGGCACGTTTATCGACCAAAATGGTCGGTGAAACGCTCGAACAGCATTGTGAGACCGAATTCAACCGCATCCGCGCCACGGCGTTCCCACGAGCCTACTTTGAGAAAGACAATGATGCCCGCTTGGGCAGTAAGGGGGACTACATCTTCCGTGATTCGGATGAGATGGGAACCGAGATCGTCTCGATTATGTTCGAGATGAAAAACGAGAGCGACCTTACCGCTACCAAGCACCGCAACGAAGACTTCCTCAAGGAGCTTGACAAGGACCGCAGCGAGAAGGGCTGCGAGTACGCTGTTCTGGTGTCGTTGCTTGAGCCCGATAGTGAGCTCTACAACACAGGGATTGTCGATGTTTTTCACCGCCACCCGAAAATGTATGTCATCCGTCCGCAGTTCTTCATTTCCATCATCACTCTATTGCGTAATGCGGCGATGAATGCACTTCAGTACAAAACTGAACTTGCACTTGTCAAGGCACAGAATATCGACATTACCGACTTCGAGAATGAGCTCGAAAGTTTCAAAACCGCCTTTGGTAAGAACTACGAACTCGCTTCACGCCGATTCCAGACCGCCATCGACGAGATCGACAAATCCATTGATCACCTACAGAAAACAAAGGACGCTCTGCTTGGTACTGATCGCAACTTGCGACTTGCTAACGATAAGGCGCAGGACGTAACTATCAAGCGGCTGACACGTGGAAATCCGACGATGGCGGCGAAGTTTGCGGAGATCAAAAAGCCCGGAGGGACAACGACCGAATGAAAGGCTATCTACGTTTAGTGCCTACAGAGCTGGCTCCGGTCGCTTGG
>DBTS01000108.1 GCA_002307175.1 Rhodocyclaceae bacterium UBA1310 | reverse complement strand
GCTGCTTGCCCAGTTTGGCTCCCGGTGCAGTGCTGCACGTAGAGCCTATCGGGAGTTTGTCAGCGCAGGGCGGAATCTTCCTTCGCATTGCTCGCGGCGCGCCACCAGCTCTTTCTGGGCGATGATGACTTCATCGCCAAACATCTGCCGCAAGGCACAGACAATAAATTCAGCGAAATCTCTCGTGCCCACCGCCGCGCCATGGCACGTCCATTGGCGGAGTACGCAACACAACACCCGGACAGAAACACCGCCATGGCCAAAGCCTACGAGAGCGGAGCATACTCAATGACAGAAATTGCAGCGTTCTTCGGTGTGCTCGCCATGACAGTCAGTCGGACTGTAAAAGCAGGCGAGGGTGGTTTGTAAGGGATGATGTTGAAATGTTGGACCTGACTCCGTAGGTTCGAGCAGCCACATTCCATGGTGTACGAGCTTTTCCGCTCCAGAGGTGATCAGGAACTCGTGTATGTCGATTTCGGCAAGGACAACAAGGTGACCGAAGTTTAGGTCAAAGAACGCTGATTCAGAAAGCGGGGTCTGCGCGAATCCAGAAAGACTCCGCCACATCTTTTCCTGAGAGGTTTGTAGGGGGCTGAATGCCCCCTTCTCATTTGTCTGCTATCCGTGTCTGCGCCTGCCCGAAAATGAGGCGTCAGTGACGCGGGCAAGCGTCAACAATCAGTGGGATTCATCAGCCACCCATTCTGTGGACTGGCCTCCTCCCAAGCATGCAGTTCATAGCCTGCATAATAGCCAGCTACGGTGAACGGATCCGCCCGAAGCAGCAAATGCGCCTGTTCTTCAGAGGCAGCATCCAGAATTTTGATTGCCCCGGCACCATCAGAAAACGGCCCGCAGGACAGCAACTGCCCCCGGTCATGCAATACCTGCAGATGAGCAACATGCGCCTTCAGAAGTTCCAGAGTGAAGCGCTCACGCTGTTTGTCCCTGAGAATTGCAACAAATTTCATTGTCTCCACCTTGTTTGCAGACTGCCCACGGCCAGTCGGCCAAACCCGCACCGGCAGTGACAATACGCCAATATCATGCACCGCAATCTTAGAAAAGCGCGGGGTCAAGCCCCACAATCCAACATTTCCGGTCAGAATGCAGCGAGGAATGTTACTTCCACTTGAGATCGAGCTTTCGGTTGGAGGCCGCGCAATCTCGCAGGTACAGGTTAATCAGGCTCTGGTAGGGGATGCCCACGTCAGCGGAAATGGATTTGAAGTAATTGATGCTCTCTTCATCCAGGCGGATCGTGATCTGCTTCTTGAGCTGGGCGGCGTAGGGGTTTTTGACTGCCTTGGAAAAATCGTATTCGGCGCGCACGGTGTTCACCTTTCGTAAATCTGTGTCTCTGTCCGCGTGGCCTTCCGTGCGGAGATGATGCAGATGATCTTCTCTCCCGCCCGGAAGCAATGGCACACTACGAGAAGCTTGAGGCTGGAGCTGAAGCCTAGCAGGATAAAGCGCTCTTCTTCGGCAGAATGATCCGGATCGGGAATCATCCTGGCCTGATCGTCGAGAAAAACCGATTTGGCTTCTTCAAAGCTGACGCCGTGTTTCTTGACGTTGGCTTTTGCCTTGGCCTCATTCCATTCAAAGTGAAGAGTGTGCGTCCGTAAACTGTAACTACAATGTAGTTATAGATCAAGATTGGCAGGCTGGCAACACCAGGGAAGCGCCGGGTTAAGTCCAATATTCCAACATTCCGACATCCAGCGTTTGGCCTTGCCCCAAAGCAGCGTATCCGCCAACTGGTGGGCCGCCAAAAACGCGTTCTTGCGGCTGCGCTGCATCTGGCCGAGCTGGCCGAAGTCTGTCGCTCTGTCATCCCACACCACCGCGAACACCACCCCCACCGCTCGCCTGTTCGGGTCTTTGGCAGGGGCAAGCAGCGTCATCAAGCCCTCGATGGTCTAGGCGTGGTCGATCTGTTCAATCGGTTGGATGATGTGCAGGAATGCTGCAGTAGGGGTTGGGGCGTGAATCAATGCCCGGCGGCAATCTTGGTCTGCAGCAGGGAAAGCTGTAGGGGTATTTTCTCTAGACCTGCCGCTGCCACAGGCGCAGCGAGCCCGTCGCCGGATTGGCGAGTGTCCAGTAGGTGGTTTCGTGGTTCCACACCGGCGCAATCGAGTAGCGTTCGAGGCAGGCGCTTTCCACCTGTGTGGCGGGTGCATCCACCAGCGGGCGCAGGGCGGCCATCAGGTCATCGAAGCGCTTTTGCGAGTTGCGCAGCAGATCGCTGTGTTCCCAGCCCGCAGTGGGCTCGGTGGCGAGTTGCGGATAGTTCTCGTGGGCAAACGGGCTTGCCTGATGAAAATGATTGGTCTGCACCAGCAGGCCATCTTTGGCGTAGCGAACATTCTGGCGCTTGTCATGGGCCACTTCGACCACGGCGGCGCAATCTGAATTGCTGCTGCACAGGCTGATGAAAACCGGGCTTGAGAAACGCTGCTGGCCAATGAATTCGAGGGCCGCTTCCAGCGTGTTGATGTGCGTGTGTTCGATCAGGTCGCGCAGTACAAACAGCGGGTCGCTGCGGAAACGTGCCGGGGCGAGGCTGCGCTGCTTGGGTGCGAAATTGATGGCGCCACACAGGCCGGGGCGCGAAAACGTCAGCACACCTGCCATGCCCTGCACGGCGGCGGTATGCGTGATCTGTTGCTGGCCGCTGATGTAATCGTAGGCGCGTACCGCAGGCGCCATGACGGGCAGGTTGCCCCAGTCCAGGCTGCGCATCATGCGCCAGCCCTCCTGGGTCCGGATGCAGGTCGTGGTGCAGCCCGGAATGAAATTGTAGGCGACGTGTGCCCAGGTGTACTGGCGCTGCATGAGGGCCATCTGCGCGCGCGACATGATGCCTGTGGCATCCGCCAGATAATCGCTGTCTTCCACGTAGTGCCCGGCATGGCTGTAGACGAGGCGGTAGAACAGCCAGGTTGCCACGCGTGCCGGTAGCGAACCAAAATAGGTTTTCTGCAAAGCCCGGCACATCGTGCTGAAGGCCTCACGGTCGGCCTCCGTGCTGATCAGTGCCGCCCAGCGTTCCGCAGCACTGGGCGCTTCGAATGGCAGGGGCAGGGCGGTACGCAGGTCTTCACGCATCTGTGGCGTATGGGGGGAAGCTGTCAGGGTCATGGGGCAGCCTTCGCGACTGTGGCAAAACTATTGGCGAGTTCGACAAATTCCGGGATCAGTGCATCAATCAGCGCGAGCTGGCGCACTACGCGGGTCTGCGCCCCACTCAGGCCGCGCATGACTTCTTCCGTGCACACTGGCTGCAGATTATCGCGGGAAATTCCCCGCTGTGTAGCCAGTGCCGTGGCAACGCTGAGCAGGTTGCGGTGCACGTGATCTTCAAAGTTGTGCATGGCTTCATCGTTCTGCCAGCTGGCGATCTGCTCGCGATGCGCGCCAAGCGCCGAGACGTAGCCCAGCAGGGTATGGCTTGCGCACAGGAAGCGGTAGGCGATTTCCGGCGAGATATAGTAGCGGCCGGGCTCACCGAGCATGCCCGTGAGCGTGCTGGAGAGTTCCGCATCGGCGTTGTGCGCATCGCGCCGGGCAATCCGGTAGGGCAGGTCGTCGCGCTTGCCACGGTGATACTGGTTGAGGATCTCTCCCAGATAGGTATCCGAGAGTGTCAGTGTGCGCGCCATCACATCGTGCAGGCGCTTGCCCTGCCATTCGGGCAGGATGAAGGTGACGGCGGCCACCGAGAGCAGGCTGCCCAGGATGGTATCGATCATGCGGGGCCACACCCACACATAGCTGCTGCCAAACTGGTTGAAGCACACCAGCACCATCACTGTGATGCAGGCCGTGGCGATGGTGTACTTTTCGGCGCGTGTGGCAAAGAAGGCCACGCCAGTCGCCACCAGCAGGGCCAGTTGTGCCAGCGGAAGCGGAAAGGCCGAGATGAACAGCGACACGGCAAGCAGCCCGATCAGCGTGCCGACGATGCGCTGCCCCATGCGTCGCCAGGTGGTGCTGAAGTTGGGCTGGCAGACAAATACCGTGGTGAGCATCACCCAGTAACCCTGCGGCAGATTCAGCAGGTGCAGCAGGATGTAGCCCGCTGTCAGCGCCACGGACAGGCGCAGGCCGTGGCGGAAGCGGCGCGAGCCGGGGTTGAGATCCTGGAGCAGACGTTTCCATGCCTCACCCAGACTCTGCGGGCGGTAATCGCGCAGGGTCGGGTCGACAATCGCATCAAGTGCTTCGGGCGTGTTTGCCAGCGCCAGCCCGCGCTCGATGGTGCTGATGTTGCGGGCGAGGTCGGCAAGGGCGTCAAGGAGCACCTTGTCCTGTTTCGGATTGGCGTTGACGTAGGCACTGGCTTCTTCAAGCTCGGCCAGAGCGAGTGCGCCATCCGTTCCGTAATTGAAAGGCTGGTGGGTGCCGATGGCCTCGCCGAGGCGGGCGCAGGCACGCGCCTGCTGGCTCAGGAGGCGCTGGCAGCGGAACAGCACATCGCTGCGTGCAAAAGCCTCAGAGAGCGCTTCATAGGGGTGGTGGGCCGAACTGGCACGTTCGTGGATATCCTGCGCCAGAAAGTACCACTGCAGAAAGGGCTTGCTGCCACGCGCTGGCCGGCCATTCTGCACCCACAGCAGGAGCAGCTCGCGCATGCGGTTCATGAGGCCGACGACCAGCCCATTCTGGGTGGCCAGTGCCAGGCGCAGGGCTTTTACGTCGCGCCCCCGGATGGGTTCAAGCAGGGAGGCCTTGAGCGTCAGATAATGCGAGAGCGCCATGTACAGGCTATGCATGCCATGGCGCAGCGGGCGATTGGGAAAAAGGATGGCTGCCAGTACGGAAAGCAGGCCATACGCGCCTGCGCCGGTGAGCAGAACGGCAGGCGCCTGCCAGAACGGCGCGTTGTGCCCGGCGCCTTGCGACAGGCCCAGCATGGTATAGATTGCCAGGATCACCGATGCGGTGGCGATCGTCGCATAGCGCTCTCCCCATGCCCCGAGCATGACGAAAAGGAAGGTCGATACCGCCAGCCCCACACCGAAAGCCCACGGGTAAGCAAACAGCAGGCACACCGAGAAGGATGCCAGCGCGAAGCAGAACTGGGTGACGATGATGGCCTTGATGCGCCCGATGGCGCGATCCGGCACTTCCGCCAGGGCCGCTGCAATCACCCCGAGGAGTGCCCCGAACAGCCACTTCTCATGCTGTGTGCCAAAACAGAAGGCAAGCACACCGGCGAAAGCGATGGTCACTTTCAGGCTGTCCAGCATCTTGTCATGCGACCAGAGCCGGTTGATGATAGGGAATCTCATTGGCATCATGTTGCTGGAACCCGTCGGCAGGAAGGCTCTTCGTCGGTGGAAAATTACGCAGCAAGAGGTTTTATGCGCCGATTATAGGGGCCTCGCAGAGAAATCGGACTATTGGCGGATAGACTTCTTTTATCCGGCTGCCAGGCGGCATCCGGGGAGCCCCAGGCATATGCCGTGGCGGTGCCGAAGGCTTGCCGCCTCCTGCCAGGCGGCGGGAAGAGTGGCTGAGTTGTGGGAAAAAGCCGGTGTGCCGGAATGGCCCGGAACCTGATGCGACATCGTGCCTGAGGCGCGATGAGTCGCACAGAAAGCGGCTCATCGCTACAGGGGCGGACAAGCGCTCAGGGGGCCTTGGCCGCTTCCGGCGTCACGTAGTGCGCCAGTTCCGGCACGGTACGCCCCATGGCTTCTGCCACCATGCGGCCAAACACATACGATCCGGCAAGATTGAAGTGGGTCTTGTCCTGCACGGTTTCGCCATTGGCATCCTTCTTCGTGGCGCTGAGCTTGCGCCCTTCCGGCTGGCCGATCTTCTCCAGATAATCCTGGCTCAGCTGGTGCAGGTCGATGAGCGGCACGTTCATCTCGGCAGCCACCTTTTTCATCGCTTCGACATGGCCGGGCAGATCGTCGTGGATCTTGCCGTCATCCTGAAAGTACTGGCGGGCAATGGGTGTCACGAGGATGGGTTTGACCCCTGCGGCACGCGCTTCCTCCACAAAACGCCGCAGGTTTGCCGGGTATTCGGTGGCCAGATCGGTTTCGCGCTCGCCATGCGAGGCGCTCTGCACGTCATTGTGGCCAAACTGGATCAGCATCCAGTCTGGCCGGGGCGAGAAGGCCGTTGCCCACAGCCCGTCGCGGCGATAGGTCTTGGTGCTGGCGCCGCCCTTGGCGTGGTTGATGCAGTCCACGTGTGCCCGGTCGAGATTGGCACAGAAGCCGATGCCATAGCCCTGTTTCTCGGTCTGTGTCGAATCCCCCACCAGCGCGATGCGGACGGAGTCTGTCTTGCCCGAAGGCTGTGTGGCACAGGCTGCCAGCAGGAACAGCGGCAGTGCCATGCGTAAGGCGTTACAAACGTTCATGTCTCTCTCTTTTTATGTTAACTGGAAAAATCGGGTGCGTTGAAACCAGCTTTCGGGAGAAGATTCTAGGCGTCTGCGGCGCGAAGTAAATGATTGCGATTGCTGTCATGCCGGCCGCTTCGGTGCCAGTTTCCGGCTTACCACGCAAACCAGGTGAATCCAAGCATGCTGCTGCCGCGTACCCAGCGCCCATATTCGCTGTCGCGGGCGCCGCTGCGGTGCATGAGATTGATCCAGCCCTGCAGGTGATCGCTGAAGTTGTGGTCAAGCATGCCGACCCACTCCATGCTCTGGTCGTCGAGATTGCGCGTGACTCGGATTTTCCAGCTGGTGTTGCCACTACTGTCGTTGCCCAGCTGAAGGCCGGCGTAGTTGCGGCGTAGCGGTGCCGGTTCATTGATCAGGGCACCGAGTTGCGCGCTGGCGATGGCCGTGTTTTGCCCTGCCAGAAGGCTTGCCGCGCTCCCCAGGCGGGCGGCATCGGCCTTGTTCAAACCGTTGCCGTTGTGCCAGAGCTCTGTGTACAGGGTCCAGTTGTTCTCAAAGGTGTAGCTGCTGCCCAGCAAAGCCAATGCGCTGCGGTGGCTTGGTGTGCTTGCGGTTGCCCAGCCACTTGCTGTCGCTGCCGGGTTTGCCACGGCGTAGGGCTGGCCTGCGCGCCAGGCCAGTTCCCCGTAGAGCAGGGTGGCCTCGCTGGCAGTCCATTGCGCGTAGCCCTGCCAGGATGGCGCATGCCCCGGCTCGCTGGCGGCAATCACCGCAGCTGCAGCATCCTGGTTGCTCCAATCGAGTTTCATGGCATACAGCCGCTTCGGGCCGGTGTCCGATTCCCGCCGCCCGACTGCGTTGATGCTCGTCACTGCCCAGCCGGGGGCGATCTGCCAGCGGGCGCGCAAGATATCCTTGCCGACGACTTCGCGCTTGGGGTTGGCCTTGTTGCTGTTCGGAAATAGCGGGTTCGACGGATTCCAGAACATCGCCGGCCCCCACAACAGGGCTTCCCTGCCGCCCTGCAGGCTCCAGCCGGGGGTCGGCTGCCAGCGCAGCCAGCCTTCGTTGAGCCAGGTGCTGACGTGGGTTTCCCCGGGCGTCTGCGTTGCTGCCAGGCGCGGCTTGAGGCTGGCTGCAAGGTGTTCGTCACGCCAGGCCAGATCGGGCCGCAGCTCGCTGGCGAGCGAGTGGTCCGGCAGCGTGGCAACGCGGGTGAATGGGCTGCTGCCCCAGCTATCCGTTTCCTGGCGGTAGCTGAGTATTTCCAGGCGGGAACTGAAATCCCCGGCCTGCGCGGCAAGGGGCAGCAGGTTTCCGGCAGCCAGCACAACAGCAGCGCCCCACCTTGTGATGGCCCATAGTGGTGTGATGTTCATTGGTTCAGCTCGAAGGCGGAAGGGTCCGGCTGGCGTATGGCAATGCCGGTATAGCGCAGCGTGGTGAGCTGGGCGGAATTGATGGCATCGGTAATCACCATGCGGCTGATGAACGGGGTTTTATGCCCGGCGTATTCAATCGAATTGGCATAGTCGAAGCGTGCGCTCTTGAAGAGCTTGCCGGAGACCGTGTAAAACTCGGCCTTCACGGCGAGCCGGCGTTTTTCCGACACCCAGTAATGGATCACATCGTAGGTGGTGTTGCGGGTTTTTGCGGTCAGCTTCAGCAGCACGCAGTCTTCGCCATCCACGGCCTCCTCGCCCATGATCTGTGCCGCGTAATCAGTGGCATAACGTGTGGCGGCGATATCCCCGGTTGCCGCGCCGCCGAGCAGTCGCTGGCGTGGTGAGAGCGGCACTGGGCGCTGCAGGCCGGGGCGCACGAACCACATATTGTGCCCTTGCATGATGATGCGTTCGCCACGCATGCGGGCTGGTGCGGTGAATTCAACGCGGGAATTCTGCGTGTCCGCCAGGGCATCGAGGGTTCTCTCCGAATCTCCGTCCTGATCGTGGGCGGTGATGGTGATTGTCCAGGCGATGCCGGGCAGATTGCCGCCGCGTGCCAGGTCGGATTCGCGCAGCAATGCCTGCGCGTCAGGTGCCGTGGCGGCCCATGCCGGGTGCCCCAGGAGAAGGGCAAGGCCGATGATCAGCAGAAGTGGTTTGTGCATGAGCTTCTCCTCAGATATGGCCGAGTGCATCAACGATTTCCAGGCGCGCAGCGCGGCGCGCCGGCCAGCACGCTGCCAGTGTGGCGATCACGGCGAGAATCACCAGCGTGATACCGAGCATGCCGGGCAGAAATGCAATTGAAAGGGGTACCGGCGTGCTGGAGGCCGGCGGGGTGTAGGTGACATGCCCGAAGTGGATCAGCGCGATCAGGGTGCAGGTCAGCACCGCCCCGGCGAGGCTGCCGGCAATGCCCAGAAGTGCGCCTTCCGTGGCAAAGATGCGGATCACGGCGAGCCGCTGCATGCCCAGGGCGCGCAGGGTGCCGATTTCGCGCACACGCTCCATCACGCTCATTGAAAGGGTGTTGATGATGCTCATCAGCACCACGATGAAAACAATCGTGAACAGAAAGGCGAAAATCAGGTCGAACAGGCGCTTGACCTGCCGGTAGTAGCTGGAGAGTTCAACCCAGGTCTTGATCTCCATATCGAAGCCGGCGGCCCGCAGGCGGGGTTGCAGGGCCGAGCGCAGCGTATCGGCATCGCTGCCGGGTGTGAGGAGTACTACCACGCGGCTGGCGCCTTCAGTGTCCAACAACTGCTGCAGATAGCCCAGCGGCAGGCGCAGTGTTTTGTCATTGGTCGCGGCGTTGCCGGTATCCCACACCTGCAGCACATCCAGATCCAGGGCATTGATCTGCCCCTCAAGGGTGGAAGCCATGGTCACCAGATTGCCGTGCGGGCCGACTCCCAGGCGTTCCGCGAGCGCCTTGCTGACCAGCCCTCCGGCGGGTTTCTGGGGGTCCAGGCGGAATCGCGCATTGCTGTGCTGCCAGATGCGGTTGGCCAGCGCCGGGTCTTCCCCCTCGGCGATGAAGATCGTCGAGAGCTTTCCGTTCGAGACCAGGCCTGATGCAGAGAGGCGCGGCGAGACCACCTCGATGCGGTTGTCTTCGCGCAGCAGGCGGGTCAGCCGGGTCAGATCGTCAGGGCTGAGGATGTAGCGCTCGGGTTGCAGACTGCCATTGGCAAAATAGCCCTTGCGGGCGATAGTCAGGTGCCCGAGGCCTTCGCCGTAGATGCTGCTGTCGCGCAGTCCGGCGTAGGTGTTGGCGATGTACCCGGCAAACAGATTGACGGCAGCAAAGCCAATGCCGATGGCAAGCAGCGTGGCAAGGCTGCGTCGGCGGTTTTTCCAGAGATTGCGCAAGGCCAGGGTGAGGGCGATCATGCTGCGGCTCCTTCCGTGTGGGTCGGGCTGGGGGGCAGGGTGGTGCTCAGGTTCGGGAGGGCGTCCATGCTGTCTTCAAGAATTTCCCCATCCGAGAGGCGCACGATGCGTTGCAAGTGGCCGAGGAGGCGGGGGTCGTGGGTGGAGAACAGGAAGGTCACCCCCAGGGTGTGGTTGAGCGCCTTCATCTGCTCGATCACGGCGAGCCCGGTGGCTGCATCGAGATTGGCCGTGGGTTCATCCGCGATGATGAGGAGCGGATTGGTCACCAGGGCACGGGCAATCGCCACGCGCTGGCGTTGCCCGCCAGAGAGCTGATCGGGGCGGTGGTGGGTATATTTGCCCAGCCCCACTTCGGCGAGGCGCCGGTCTGCCTCGCAGTGCGCCCGTGTGCGGGAAACGCCGCGTATGCTGAGCGGCAGCATCACATTCTCCAGGGCGGAGAGCACCGGGATCAGGTTGAATCCCTGAAAGATGAAGCCGATGCCTTCATTGCGCAGGCGTGCCCTGGCCGCATCGGTCATATTGGCGGTATCCCGGCCATTCAGGATGATGTTGCCGGCGCTGGGCGTGTCGATCAGCCCGAGCAGATTCAGGAGGGTGCTCTTGCCGCTGCCTGAAGGGCCCCACAGCGCGGTGAATTCGCCAGGCTCAATGCGCAGCGAGATGTTGCGCAGGGCGGGCACTTCGATCTCTCCCAGGCGATAGGTCTTGCAAAGTTCGTGTGTCTCGATCAAGGGCATGACAATCTCCGTTGCAGAAAACAGCTGCAGTTTCTGCATCCAGGCGGGCTGACCGAAGCCGCTTGAGACGAAATGCCAGGAGGGCGGTGCGACCGACCCGGGGGCGTGACAGAATGCATTGGGTAGCCGGCACTGCCGGAAGGCAACCCGTGGCGGCGGTTTGTCGATTCGCGCTGTTGTTCCGGCGTTTCGTCGCCAGGCACCTGTGCGTCGGCGCAGAAGTCGCCTAGCATTTGGCACATCAATCGTGTGGTCGTGTGCGTTGCGCAGCGGCAGTGACTCAGTGAAGGGCTGTATGGCGAAATACAAAGAGGGGCTTGCCCATCTGGGCGTGCTGCTGCTGGCGAATACCCTTATCGCGCTGACGATCTGGGCCCTGTTGGATGCGCAGGATTTTCTGGCCGTCTGGGTGGTCAGCCAGTGCATCGGTCTGTCGTGCGCCCTGCTGGCAAGATTTGCTCATAATCTGGTGGCACAGCGGCGTGCCGACCTGCGCTTCCCGATTGCGTTTCTGGCGGCCTTGTGCGGTGTTCCACTGGGGGCCTGGGTGGCCTTCCAGCTGGGCTTCCCGGCGCAGGGCAATGCGGTGGATGTGGCCCTGGGCAGTATCTGGCGCTACATTTTGCTCAGCTCACTGGTTTCTTTTGCCTTTCACGCGTACTACTCCAATCGTGCCCGCCTGCAAAAACTCGAGGAAGTCCGCCGTGAGGCAGAGATGCGCGAGCTGGCCGTGCAGAAGTCTGCGCTGCATGCACGCCTGAGGGCATTGCAGGCGCAGATCGAGCCCCATTTCCTGTTCAATACCCTGGCCAATCTGCATAGCCTGATCGGGCGGGATGATCAGGCTGCGCGCAGTCTGCTCGAACGCCTCAACGAATATCTGCGCGCCACGCTGGTACACAGCCGTGCCGAGCAGGCAAGCCTCGGGAATGAGTGTGAAATGTTGCGCGCCTATCTCACCATTCATGCCCTGCGCATGGGGAACCGGCTTGCCTGGGAAATCCGCCTGCCGGAAGCCCTGGCATCCTTGCCCTTCCCGCCAATGCTGCTGCAGCCTCTGGTGGAAAATGCCATCATTCACGGCATCGAGCCCAAGATTGATGGTGGCCACGTCAGCCTGCAGGTGGAGACAACCGGCAGTTTCCTGCGCTGTGTGATCAGCGATGATGGCGTGGGCATCGTCACCACTGGCGAAGGCAGTGGCGTGGGGCTGGAGAATGTGCGCGAGCGTCTGCACAGCCTGTATGGCGCTTCCGCCCGGCTGGAGCTGCGCGACAATGTACCTTGTGGAGTGATTGCCGAATTATGGATTCCCCTCGAAGCCCCCGCGCCCTGATTGCCGATGATGAGCCCTTGCTGGCGGCTGATCTCGCTTCGCGGCTGCAGACCCTGTGGCCGGAACTGGATCTGGCGGCAGTGGTGCATCATGGGCCGGCTGCTGTCGAAGCCATTGCGCGCCTCTCCCCGGATATTGCCTTTCTGGATATCCGCATGCCAGGCCTCTCCGGCCTTGAAGTGGCAAAAGCGGCCCGTGTGCCGCAGCTGGTTTTTGTGACTGCCTACGACCAGTACGCAGTGAGTGCATTTGAAGCGGCGGCGGCGGATTACCTGCTCAAGCCGGTCAGTGACGAACGCCTGCAACAGACGGTGGAGCGGCTTCGCCAGCGATTTACCACGCCGCCTGCGCAGACGGATTTTTCCGGCCTGTTACAGGAACTGCTGGCCCGCCAGACACCTCATCCGCCGCACCTGCAATGGATTCGCGCCAGTGTTGGCACGGAAACCCATCTGGTGAACATTGCCGATGTCATCTACTTCCAGGCCGATGACAAATATACCGTGGTGCAGACTGCCGCGCGTGAGTACCTGATCCGCACCCCGCTGCGGGAACTGCTGCCACAGCTCGATCCACAGGCCTTCTGGCAGATTCACCGCAACACGATTGTAGCCACCGCTGCGATTGCCAGCGCCCGCCGCGAACTCACCGGCAGGGCGACGCTCACCTTGCGCGGGCGTGCCGAGACACTGACGGTGAGCCGTGCGTTTGCGCACCTGTTCAAGCAGATGTGAGGGGCCGGAAAAAGAGGTTCTTCAGACTTTGGTGCGGGTTACAAGGCAGGCCGACACGCGTTTCAAGGGTGGCGCAGCGAACAATGAGCGTTAGCGAATTGCACCTTCCGCGTGAATTTGCGAGTGCTCACTCGTTCGGTGCAATTCACTGCGTTCATTGCACCCTTTGCGGTGTATTCCGCGCAGCGGAGAGCTCGACAATGCATGCCTGCCCCACACGAAAGTCTGAATAGCCAAAAAAGAAAACCGGCACGTGGCCGGTTTTCAGCGGATTGCATGATCATCAGGCTCAGCGAGGCGGTTTATTGTTCTCGGGCATGACGATATTGACTTCCAGAACCTCGTAATTGTCCTTGCGTTCAAGCTGAACCTTGATGTCCTCGGCGTTGACCTTGACGTACTTGGAGATCACGTCGATCAGCTCCTGTTGCAGGGCAGGAAGGAAGTTTGGGGTGGCCTCGTTGTCGGCACGCTGGTGGGCAATCACCAGGGTCAGGCGTTCTTTCGCAAGCTGGGCCGACTTGGGTTGGTTGCTGCCAAAAATGCGTTCAAGCCAGGACATGGTCAGGCACCTCCAAAGATGCGCTTGAGCAGCCCGGGCTTTTCATACGTGGTGAAACGCAGCTCAAGCTCTTCGCCCAGAAAGCGGGCCACGATATCCTGATATGCCTCGGCGGCTTCCGATTCCTTGACGTGGATCACCGGTGTCCCCGAGTTGGATGCCTGCAGCACGGTTTCCGATTCTGGCACCACACCGAGCATCGGCACGCGCAGCAACTCCTGCACATCCTTGAAGGAGAGCATTTCCCCGTCTTCCACGCGTTTCGGGGAGTAACGCGTGACAATCAGGTGTTCCTTTACCGGGTCCTGACCATCGCGTGCGCGCCGGCTCTTGCTCTGCAGGATGCCGAGAATGCGGTCGGAGTCACGGATCGAGGAGACTTCCGGGTTGGTCACGATCAGCGCTTCGTCAGCGAAGGTCAGTGCCATCACCGCGCCGTGTTCGATGCCGGCAGGCGAATCGCAGATGATGAACTCGAAGCTCATCTCCTTGAGTTCCTTGAGTACCTTTTCCACTCCGGCTTCGGTCAGCGCATCCTTGTCGCGTGTCTGCGAGGCGGGCAGCACGAAAAGGTTCTCGCAGTGCTTGTCCTTGATGAGTGCCTGGTTGAGTTTTGCGTCGTCCTGGATCACGTTGATCAGGTCATAAACCACGCGGCGTTCGCAGCCCATGATCAAGTCCAGATTACGCAGGCCGACGTCGAAATCGATGACCACAGTCTTGTGGCCGCGCAGCGCGAGTCCAGTGGCAAAACTGGCGCTGGTGGTCGTCTTGCCGACGCCCCCCTTACCGGATGTCACGACGATGATACGGGTCACGGGATTCTCCCTGTTTTCCATGATATTCAAAGCTTCTTAGTCCAACTGGAGCGGTTCAAGCCCCAGCGATTGTTTCTCACCTTCACCACGCAGCAGTGCCTGAACCGGATGCCCGGCGATCTGCTGCGGAATCCCCTTCTCGAATGTCCGATAGATTCCCGCTATGGAAATTAGTTCCGGACCAAAATTACTACTAAATATTCTTGCCTGCCTGTTTCCGCTCGCCCCGGCGAGCGCACGGCCACGTAGTGGCCCGTAGCAGTAGATATTGCCATCCGCGATCACTTCTGCGCCATTGCTGATGGCGCCCAGTACGACCAGATCCCCACCTCTGGCGTAAACCTGCTGTCCAGAGCGGATGGTACGCTCCACGATCAGTGCGGAGGGTGCCGCCGAGACTTCGGGGTGGGGGAGTGAGTTTGCGACAGCAGCTTCCGGTTCGGCCCTGGTGACCTTTGTGGCCTTGGTAGCCTCGCTCGCCTCTTCCGCCTTGATTGTCGCGGCGTGATCCGAGAGGATGGCCAGCCCGGCCTTGCGAGCACCCTGATGCAGGTGTTCGGGGGCGCCGCGCAGCGCCACGGGCTGTAGCCCATAGCGGCGCAGCAGGCTCAGGGTACCAGACCAATCCGGCCGATCAGGAAACTGCTGGATCTGGGAGACATCGATGATCGTAGCCTCACCAGCAAAAAACTCACCCATCCCTCCCAACATCACCTGCAAGGCATCTGCCAGATGCACATTGTTGAGTTCGCGCAGTACAGCACTCATGGCTGTCAGGCTGCCGGCCTTGAATTCGATGGGTTTTGCCATTGGAAACGCTGAAATCCGCGTGTAAAGAATCGCCCGAGTCTACTTTTTGATGCGCCTCGGGGCAAGCCGAAAGTGCCCAAAGCCGGTCTTTTTGGGGGTCAATGCACGGGAAGTGTCTTCAAAAACAGCCCAACAAGATTGAAACCCTGGTCAAACAGGTTCTGTAGCAGGGGTGAGAAGGCATTCAGGGTCACGATCAGAACCAGCATGCCAATGGTCGAAGTGATCGGAAAACCGATGGCGAAGATGTTCAGCTGGGGGGCGGAGCGGGTGAGCACGGCCAGCGCAATGTTGGTGACCAGCAGGGCTGCCACGAGGGGTAGCGACATCAACAGACCCGAGCCAAACACAATGGTGCCGATGCGCATCAGCACCAGCCATGCGGAGCCGGAGATTGAGCCACTGCCGATGGGTACCAGATCGAAGCTGGTGACCAGCACCCGGATCAGGAACAGATGCCCGTTGAGCGACAGGAACACCAGCGAGGCCAGCAAAGTGAGGATCTGCGAGAGAACTGCCGTACGGCCCGAGGAGCTTGGGTCGAAGAAGACCGCGAAGGACAGCCCCATCTGCAGCCCGATAATGTCACCCGCCATGTCTACGGCGGTAAATACCAGACGCATGGTGAGCCCCATGCTTACCCCGATCAGAATCTGCATGATGAAGGTGGCCACCCCGTTCCAGGTGCCAGGCTGGATCGCCGGAGCCTGGGGAAGCACTGGCACGATGGCAAAGCCCAGCACCAGCCCGATGGCGATCCGCACGCGCTTGGGGATGGTGGAATTGCCGAACAGCGGGCTTGTTCCCACCATGGCAAGAATGCGTGCCAAGGGGTAACACCAGGCCACCAGGAATGCATCCATCTGTGCTGCGCTGATCGAGAGCATATGGGTCTGGTTTCCGACTGTTTGCGGGCTAACTGATGATCGTGGGAATGGCGGTAAACAGCCGCCGGATGTAGTCGGTGAGGATGGTGATCATCCACGGGCCGGCAGCCACCAGGGTGAAAAACATCACGATGAGTTTCGGCACGAAAGACAAAGTCATTTCGTTGATCTGCGTGGCAGCCTGCAGGATGCTCACGATCAGGCCGGTGACCAGTGCGGCGGCAAATGCGGGGGCGGCAACCAGCAGGCCGACTTCAAGTGCGCCGCGGCCAAGATCCATAACGGTTGATGGTGTCATGTTTTGCTCCTGTGACAAAAGTGTGTGAGTGAGTGGGGACGCAGCTACCCGAAGCTTTGCACCAGGGATGTGATCAGCAGTGCCCAACCATCGACCAGCACGAACAGCATGATCTTGAAGGGCAGGGAAATGATCACAGGCGACATCATCATCATCCCCATCGACATCAGAATTGAGGCCACCACCATGTCGATGATGAGGAAGGGCAGAAACACGATGAAGCCGATCTGGAATGCCGTTTTCAGCTCGCTGGTGACGAAGGCCGGGATGATCACGCGCATGGGCAGCTCGGCAGCCTTGGTGACCTTTGGTGTTTTTGCCAGCTGGGCAAACAGGGAGAGATCGGTATCGCGCACCTGCTTGAGCATGAAGGATTTCATCGGCACGCTGGCGCGCGTGATGGCTTCATCGAACTGGATCTGGCCTGTGGAGAGCGGCAGGTAGGCATCCTGATAGACCTTGTCCAGCGTGGGTGACATCACGAAGAAGGTGAGAAACAGCGAGAGCCCCACGATCACCTGGTTGGGTGGCGAGGTCTGGGTGCCAAGCGCCTGCCGCAGCAGCGAGAGTACGATCACGATGCGCGTGAAGCTCGTCATCATCAGCACGGCGGCCGGAATGAAGCTCAGCGCAGTGAGGGTGACGAGGGTTTGCACCGGCAGACTGTAGACCGTGCCGCCAGCGGAGCCCGGCGTACTGGTGACCATAGGCAGGGTCTGGGCCAGCGCAAGTGTGGGCAACAGCAGGAGTGCAGCGGCCAGCAGATGTTTACTTTTCACGGTAGCGCTCCACCACCTGCTTGAGACGGCGTGCAAAGTCTCCGCCCGGCATGGGCATGGAGGGGGTGTCCGGGGGAATCGGCAGATCATCGATCGAGAGTGTATGCAGGGCGCTGACCCGCCCAGGCGCCACCCCCACCACCAGCACCTGTTTGCCGACAGCCACCAGCACCACGCGCTCGCGTGGCCCGACAGAGGTAGCGCTGATCACCCGCAGAGCGCCGGGTTGTTTGGCCCGCGCGCCCTGCAGGCGTTTGAGCAGCGTCAGCGCAGCGAAGAGCACGGCCAGGGTGATACCCAGGCCGAAGAGCATCTGCAGCAGGCTGCCAGCGGCAGACGGCATCGATGTCTGGGCCAGGGCAGGCGCAGGCAGCAGGATCAGCAGAGGCAGGAGTTTCAGGTAGGGGAGTTTCACAGTGTGTGACCGTGGCGATACGGAACACTGTGAAGCTTAGGCCTGCAAGACCCAAAGAGAGGGGCGAAAAAGAGAGGCAAAAGGGCGGCAAATCCTGCCGCCCAGTGTCAATATGCTCTTTGGTGAGGTGAAACAGTTTTTTTGATCAGGTCCGGTAGAGGGCCACAGCCTTGCGCATGCGCTCCACATTGGCCTGCACGGTGACCGAGGACTGTTCGGTGATCCGGGCGGTTTCCAGATTGTCTTCCGTCAGGCGGGCGAGGCGTTCGATGCCTTGCGACATCGCCGTCATGGCCGACCCTTGCTCGGCGGAGGAGTGTGAAATATCGTTCATCATCTGGACGGTGTGTTCCATCTCGGTATTGATGGTAACCAGGGTTTCATGGGCATTGTTGACGAGCGTCACGCTAATTTCCATCTGCCCGGCACTCTCGCGCATGCTTGCCACAGCGATATCCGTATCGGTGTTGATCTGATGGATCATGTGCTCGATCTCCCGCGTGGCACCTGCGGTGCGTTCGGCGAGCTTGCGAACTTCGTCGGCCACTACCGAGAACCCGCGCCCCTGTTCGCCAGCGCGTGCAGCCTCGATTGCGGCATTTAGCGCGAGCAGGTTGGTCTGATCGGCAATTTCCTTGATCACGGCTGCGATCTTGCCGATTTCCGTGGTGCGTTCGCCGAGTAGCTCGACGGTTTCAGCCGAGCGCGATACGGTTGCAGAGAGCGTTTCAATGGTCTTCTTGGCCTTGATCGAAAGATCTGCCCCGGTCTTGGCCGTGTTTCCCGTGCTGTTGGCGGTCTGGGCGGTATTGGCTGCATGCTCTGCCACACCATTGATCGAAACCGTCATTTCTTCCACGCCCGCTGCCGCGTTCGAGGTTGTCTCGCTCTGTGCGGTAGCTGCGACAGTCTGTTCGTGTACCGATTGATCCAGCACCGAGGTGGTTTCGGCCACCTCGCGGGTGGCATCATCCATGATCTGCAGGGTGGCACGCATGGACGAGACTAGAATATCCGCGCCACTCGCAATGGCCCCGATCAGATCATTCTTGGTGGGCACGAGCGTCTTGGTGAGGTCTCCCGTGTTGAGCACCTCGTTGAGAAAATTCAGCACGTTGTTCATGCGGCGCATGGCTGATGGCAGATACATCAGCAGCATATACAGGCTGGCCAGCAAGGAAAGCACTGAAGCACAGATCCCCGCGTCGTGCAGAAAACCGCTGGTGGCGCCGGATGAGGCCACGCTGATGAGGCCGGTGAGGGTCGTCAGTAGCGCGAAGCCGAACAGTCTGGACTGGTGCGAGATCAGGCGGTCAACCAGCGGGCTGCGGTTTGGCACCACGCGCCCTTCCTGCACCCGGATGGCCTGGCTACCCTCGCGCAGGCGTGCATAAGCGGCTTCTGCTGCGGCGATCTGCTCGCGTGACGGGCGTGTACGCACCGACTGATAGCCCACGATGCGGCCATTTTCACGCACCGGGGAAGCATTTGCGACCACCCAGTAAAAGCCGCCATCCTTGCGCCGGTTTTTGACCACCCCTTTCCAGGGGCGCCCAACCTTGAGGTTTTCCCACATGTCGGCAAACGCCTGCGCCGGCATATCGGGGTGGCGGATCAGATTGTGCGGCTGGCCAATCATTTCAGCCTGTTCGAATCCACTGATGTCTGCAAAGGCCTTGTTGGCCTCAGTGATAACACCCTTCAGATCGGTTCGTGAGTAAATGAACGCGCCTTCTGGAAGAATGGCTTCACTGTGCGTGACAGGCTGGTTGTTGCGCATGCAGACTCCTGAAAGACCAATATAGGGTTATTACTTAGGTGTAACGGTTTGAAGGGCTGCGGCTTGAGTGCCCGGTCACAGTTGTTTGCCTTTATTTGCGTTTTGTCAGACGCAAAAGAAAAACCAGGTTGTTAACCTGGTTTTTGGGGCGGAGAGTCTGAGTGCGTCAGTTACGCAGTTTGCGCACACGTTCGGACGGCGTGATGATATCGGTCAGGCGGATCCCGAACTTGTCGTTGACCACCACCACTTCCCCCTGGGCGATCAATGTGCCGTTGACCAGCACATCCATCGGCTCCCCTGCCAGGGCATCGAGTTCCACCACCGAGCCGTGGGCCAGTTGCAGCAGGTTGCGGATCGAGATGCGTGTGCGGCCCAGCTCCACAGTGAGGTGCACCGGGATATCCAGGATCAGCTCGTAATCGTTCATGCTGGATGGGCCAGGGCCACCTTCGAAGCTCTGGAACACTGCCGGTTGCGCGGCTGAGGCACCAAAAGGATTGCTGCCTGCAACCGCCTCCGGCGCGGCGTCGGCCACGGCCTGCTCCTGCATGGCAGCAGCCCAGTCGTCTTCGCTGATCGCGTTTTCGTCGTTGCCGGTGTCTTCTTCAGTCATGATTTGCCTCTCCTTGGACGCCCAACTTGGCTGCCATCAGGTTGATCTCCGTGTCTTCCGGACGCACGAAACGTTCCACCTTCAGCGCATAGTGTCCGCCCTGGATACCATACTTGCATTCGAGCACCTTCACGCCATCAACGTGAGCCTCGATGTCTTCCGGGATTTCCAGCGGAACGATGTCCCCAACCTTGAAATTCACGATGTCGCGCAGGCTGACCTTTGTGGTGCCAAGTTTCGCAGTAAGGCAGATATCCACCCCGTTGATCTGCTTGGACATCAGGCTCACCCAGCGTTTGTCCTGCGTGATGTGGTCGGACTGCATCGAGCTGTAGAGAATGTCGCGGATCGGCTCCACCATCGAATACGGGAAGCAGATGTGCATGTCGGCCTGCGCGCCACCAAACTCCAGCGTGAATGTGGTGGCCACCACGATTTCGCTGGGGGTGGCGATGTTTGCAAACTGCGAGTTCATTTCACTGCGGATGTATTCGAACTGCAGCTGGAACACGGGGGACCAGGCGCGCTCGTATTCGGCGAATACCACGCGCAACAAGCCCTGGATGATGCGTTGCTCGGTGGCGGTGAAATCCCGCCCTTCAACACGGGTGTGAAAGCGTCCATCACCGCCGAACATGTTGTCGACTACCAGAAACACCAGATTCGGATCGAACACGATCAGGCCCGTGCCACGCAGTGGTTTGGCCAGCACCAGATTGAGGTTCGTGGGCACCACCAGGTTACGCACGAACTCGCTGTATTTCTGCACGCGGATCGGGCCAACCGAAACTTCCGCGTTGCGGTGCATGTAGTTGAACAGGCCGATACGCAGGTAGCGGGCATAGCGTTCATGGATCAGTTCCAGCGTGGGCATGCGCCCACGGACGATACGTTCCTGCGTCGCAAGATTGTAATTGCGTACGCCGGAACCATCCTCGCCGGCCTGTTCAGGCTCGTCAAGCTCTCCGGTGACGCCCTTGAGTAGCGCATCAACCTCTTCCTGGGAGAGAAAGTCTTGACTCATGATCTGCCTCGCATCCTGCGTCCGCCAGCTACTGCACGATGAACTGGGTGAAATAAACGGAAATCACTGGTCCGGTGGCCTCTTCCGCTGCGGCCCCCTTCTTTTTCTTCTTCGTGGCAGGCGGTTCCCAGCCCATCACTTCGTTGCAGATATCCTTGATATCACTGGCCAACTGTTCGCGGCCGTCGGGGGAGGTGATTTCCGAAGGCTTCTTGCCGGCAAGCAGCGACAGCACTTCATGGCGGATCTGCGGCATGAAGGCCTTCACTTCTTCACCGATCTTCTCATCGCCCACACGCAGTGAAGCCACCACCTGCAGGAATTGTTCATTGCCATCCTCTGATGCCAGATTCACCGTGAAAGGCTCCAGCGCCACGAAAACCGGTGGCTTGTGCGGATCAAACTTGGGGTGTGCAGCCGATGTGGTTTCCTCTGCATCTTCCTTGCCTTCGGCGGCATCGCCCTTCTTCTTGCCCAGGAGCATGACAGCTGCCACCGCGATGACAGCCACCAACACCACCGCACCCACGATGATGATCAACATCTTCTTGCTCTTCTTGGGCGCTACCTCGCCCGCGGGTGCTTCTTCCTTTTTTGTTTCCTTGCCGCTTGCCATGATGGGAACTCTCCCGTTTCAATTCCGTTGTAAATGTCATTGTGGCGCACAAACTACGCCATCCAAGCTCTAAATAACGGACTTTGCCGGCCCTTAATGAAGGGTATTGGCTCCAAAATAGCCTGCATCAGGCTGCAACTGGCGGATTTTCAATAATAAAATTTGTGACATCCCTTACGCAAAAGTGTCTACCAGACCGTTTCCGCTGAGCACCCAGGCCCCGCGGCTTCTGCTCGTCAGCGCATCCACCGGCGTGTCTGCCGAACTGTCTTTGCCGGAGGCGTACGTACCGGAATTGAAGCTGGATTGGCCCGAGCCTCCATTCCAGGCCTGGCCACCCGAATTTGTGCTGACATTGGCCTGTCCCAGCTGGATGCCCGAATTTGCGAGCACTTCGCGCAACTGCGGCATTGCATCCTGCAGCGCCTCACGAGTGGCTGCGTTGGCGGCAACGAAGTTGGCGCTGGCCTGATCGCCGTTCATGTTGATGGAAACTTCGATACGCCCCATGTGCGCCGGGGTGAGAATCAGTTCTGCCCGGCCATTGCCGTTATGGGCTGCCCAGCTGACTTTTTGTCCGACTTCGTCTGCCCAGCCCTGGGTAGCCACCGGGGTGGCAACCACCTGACGGGAAGTGGTGGCTGTCGGCTGAGTTGCGGCGCTGTTGACCGCGGCGCCCAACTGGTTCGATGCGGTGAGCGTGCTGCCCTGATTATCCAGTGCCGTATTGAGGGCGGCGCTGAAATTGCCTTCCTTGCCGCTGGCAGGTGCTGCGTCCAGCTTGCCCGGCACATCGGCCGAGGCCAGTTGGAACAGATCCTTGAGCTTGCCTGCATCCTCCGGTGTACCTTCAGGCAGCAGGCTCGAAAGATCCGTCTGCCCTTCAGTGGGAGGGCTTTCAATGCCGGTCGGCAAGGCTTTGGCGGCAGTGCTTGCCGGTTGGGCGGCCATGTTTGCTGCCGTCATCGCCGCCAGCAGGCTGGCATCCGGCTGCGTCGCCAGCGTGGCGTCGCTGTCAGTGGTACTTGTATCTGTCAGCAAACCACTGCTGCCTGCGCCTGCCTTGATGGCTGGCTTGGAGAGGCCGGTCTGAGCGGCCTGGGCCGCCTTCTGGGCCGCTTCTTGCGGGGAGTCGGTGGAAGACTGCTGATCGTTGGCAGACTTGGCGTTCTTGGCGTCGGCAGGCTGTTTGCCAGCCTCGCTGGCGGCGTTGTCCTTGCCTGCGGACTGATTGGCCTTGTCTGTCTGATTGCCGGAAGAGGCGTTCTCGCGAGATTGGAGCACCCGCGAAAAGCTCTGCTCTCCGCTTTGTACAGAGGCTCCGTTAGCCTGGCTGGCCGAGAGGTTCGGCAGCGGGTTGCTGGCTGTCGGTACGGCGAAATTGATATTGGCGGCAGTCATGAGGCACTTCCTGGACAATGCTGTGTCCTCAATTCAGCAAAGGCTATGCCAGTCTGCTGTTGCCGCTTCAGATTTTGCAGTTCAGGTGCCGCCTTCTTCGTGATGGCGCCTGAAATTCCGGATGGCGTGCTCGTCGTTCTGTTGCTGTTCGTGCTTGTTCAGCAGCTTGGTTTCCTGCAAAAGTTGCCGTTGCGAGAGGGTGTCGAAGGCTTTGGCGCGGGTATTCTCGGAAACCCAGGTCTGTTGTCCGGTGGCCGTGGCGGTGCGGGAGCGTGCCACCACCTGCTGCTGGGAATTGATCGCATCATCCAGGCGGGCGAGAAAACTCGAATAATTCCGCCAGGCGTTCGGGTCGATGCCGTTGCGTGCCGTTTCCATGAAGCGTTCATGGTATTCGGCGCGGTATTTCTGCAGCATCTGCAACTTCACTTCGCAGGCCTGCTCGCTGGCGATCAGCTCACCAAGGCGGCGGGTGGCCTCATCCACGCGGGTATGGGCCAGATCCTGGAGTGTCTTGAGCGGGGTTCTATGGCTGTTCATGCTTGATCCGTGATTCCGTCAGACCGCGAAGGGGCTACATTTTCTTGCCGAACAGGGCGTGCAGTTGGGCGAGACTGGTTTCGTACTCAGCACGCTCTTCGATGCCCTGTTGCAGGAACTTCTCCAGAGCCGGGTACATCTTTACCGCCTCATCAAGTTGTGCATCGCCGCCGGGTTGATAGGCGCCTACGGCGATCAGGTCACGCGAGCGCTGATAGCGCGAAAACAGCATCTTGAAGCGGCGTACCAGATCAAAGTGACTGGGCCGGATCAGGCCATGCATCGCTCGCGAAATGGATTGCTCGATATCCAGGGCCGGATAGTGGCCCTGATCGGCGAGCGTGCGTGAAAGCACAAAGTGCCCGTCCAGAATGGCACGCGCCGAGTCGGCGATAGGATCCTGCTGATCGTCGCCTTCCGCCAGTACAGTATAGAAAGCGGTGATGGATCCGCCTCCATCGGGGCCGTTGCCTGCCCGTTCAACCAGTGCCGGCAGGCGCGCAAATACGGATGGCGGGTAGCCACGTGTCACAGGGGGTTCGCCGATGGCCAGCGCAATTTCGCGCTGGGCCATGGCATAGCGCGTCAGCGAATCCATGATCAGCAGCACCTGCTTGCCCTGGTCACGGAAATACTCGGCAATCGTGGTGGCATACGCTGCACCCTGCAGGCGCATCAGTGGGCTGGTGTCGGCAGGCGCGGCAACCACCACCGAGCGGGCCAGACCTTCCTGGCCGAGGTTTTGTTCGATGAATTCCTTCACTTCGCGGCCACGTTCGCCGATCAGCCCGACCACCACCACGTCTGCCGAAGTAAAGCGCGCCATCATGCCGATGAGCACGGATTTACCTACGCCCGAGCCGGCGAAGAGGCCCACGCGCTGTCCCCGTCCCACGGTCATGAGGGCATTGATGGCGCGGATGCCGACGTCCAGGCTGCGCGTGATCGAAGCACGCGCCAGCGGGTTGATCGGGCGGCTCTGCAGCGAGCGGGTGTGTGTGGTGGTGAGTGGGCCGAGCGCGTCAAGTGGGCGCCCGGCACCATCTACCACACGGCCAAGCAGTTCGTCGCCGACAGGCAGGTGCTTGGCGCGATCCGAGGCACGCCGGCGGGGTTCCACGCGCTCATTGGCATTCGGATGGGGCTGCACGGGTTCGGTGGGCATCACGTGTGCCCCCGGGGCCAGCCCGAAGACATCATCGGTAGGCATCATGTACAGGCGTTCGCCATTGAAGCCGACCACTTCGGCTTCCACCTGGCCGCCCCCCGGCACGATGATGCGGCAACCAGAGCCCAGCGGCAGTTTCAGCCCTGCTGCTTCCATCACCAAGCCATTGATGCGCGTCAGCCGGCCCAGCACCTGATAAGGTGTGGAGGCGAGCGTGATCTTGTGGCAGTCGGAAAGGAAGTTGCGCCAGACCGGGCCGAAATGTTCGCTTGAGCTCATTCGTCGAGAAATTCCTTGGCGCTGTGCGTCAGATTTTCCACCACCCGTCGCCAGCGGGTTTGCACCTGGGCATCAATCTGCCCACCTGATGATTCAATGACACAACCGCCGCGCAAAACATTGGTGTCTTCCACTACACGCTGGTCGATCGAACTGAAGTGCTCCTCCATGTAGCGTTTCACCAGTTGTATGTCTTCCGGATTGACGTGGATCACCGCGCTCTGCTGCGGCAGGCTTTGCAGTGCTTCACGGATCACGGTGAGAACCGATTCCGGGCGTGTGGAGAGCGTTTCGCGCACCACCTGGCGTGCGATTTCAATCGCCAGCGCCTGAATTTCCTCGGCGATTTCCTGATCCAGTGTGGACATCGCAGTATCGAGTGACTGCACGAGCTGATGCAGCTCGGCCGCCTCCAGGCGCCCCCTCGCAGTGCCTTCCTCGTAGCCCGCCGCGTAGCCTTCCTGCTGCGCATCCTGATGGATGCGCTCCACATCTTCCAGGGTCGGCAGGCTCACGCCGGGCGCGATCTCCAGCGAGTTCGATGCTGCTTCGACTGGCACTTCCGGCTCCACCGGCTGGGGGAGGGGCGGCGGCGCATCGAACTGGTCGAATGCCAGCTTCTGGTAGGCATTCGAGGCCTGGTTGTTGCGGATGACCGAGTTCATGGGAGTGTCACTTCATGGGTTGGCGTGATAATGAATCCGATCATACGAATGCATCCTCGCCACCGCCGCCGAGCATGATCTGGCCTTCTTCGGAGAGGCGTCGGGCGGTTTTGAGGATTTCCTTCTGTGCAGCCTCCACTTCCGAGAGACGTACAGGGCCACGCGATTCCAGATCCTCGCGAAGCATTTCGGCTGCACGCGAGGACATGTTCTTGAGAATCTTTTCGCGCATTTCCGGTGCCGCGCCCTTGAGCGCGATCACCAACTGATCGCCCTGCACTTCGCGCAGGATTACCTGGATGCCGCGGTCGTCCACATCCAGCAGGTTTTCGAATACAAACATCTCGTCAAGAATGCGCTGTGCCAGATCCGGGTCGTATTCACGCACATTGTCGAGAATCGCCGTTTCTGCCGAAGAACCCACGAAGTTGAGAATTTCTGCGGCGTGCCGGGTGCCGCCCATGGAGGCTTTCTTGAGGCTCTGGCCGGAGCCCGAGAGCACCCGCGTCAGCGCTTCGTTGAGTTCCTTGAGGGCTGCCGGCTGCACCCCGTCGAGGGTGGCGATGCGCAGCAGCACGTCATTGCGCAGGCGATCCGAGAAGTGGCGCAGGATTTCGCCGGCATGGTCAAACTCCAGGTGCACCAGGATTGTCGCAATGATCTGCGGGTGTTCGTTCTTGATGAGGTCTGCAGCAGTGGCCGCATCCATCCATTTGAGCGATTCGATCCCGGCCGTATCCGACCCCTGCAGCACGCGCGAGATCAGGTTGGCGGCGCGCTCGTCACCCAGCGCCTTGGTCAGCATCTGGCGGATGGCTTCTTCGTCGGGCTCGATCTGCGAGCCCTTGGCAATGTGCAACTGCAGTTCCTCGAGCAGCTTCTCGACGCGTTCGCGTGGCTGTGGCGACATATGCGCCATGGCTGCGCCCAGCTTCTGGACTTCGCGTGGAGAGAGCAGCTTGAGCACCTCGGCGGCTTCATCAGTGCCCAGCGTCAGCAAAAGCAGGGCGCTTTTTTCCAGCCCTTCGTTAATGTCGTTCGCCACCACCGCCTCCTAACCATTCCTTGATCAATTGCGCAACGGCTCTCGGATCCTTCTGTGCCAGGTCGCGTGCGCGGGTGAGCTTCTTCTCGTAGCTCATCTTTGCCAGTTCCAGTTCCAGCACTTCTGGCGGAATATCCAGTCCGTCGCCAGCTTCGCCTTCTCCCTCGTTCGCCATGGCCGGCTCCATACTCTCGTCTTCCTCTTCCGGTTTTTCCGGTTCAGGCGGCGCCACGCTCTTGAGCAATGGCTTGATAACCTTCTTGTAGACGATCAGGACCACCAGAGCCAGGGCCAACCAGCGCGCGCCCTCCTTGAGCATGGCGATGATTTCCGGGTCCTTGTACCAGGGCAGGGCCAGATCCTCGGCCTTCGCATCCTCCGTGAATGCCGTGTTGGTGACATTGATGGTATCGCCGCGCTTTTCGTCGTAGCCCACGGCTTCGCGAACGATGGCCGTGATTTTCTGGACTTCATCTTCGGTGAGGGCCACCGCCTTCACGTTACCCTTGGCATCCTTTTCCGCCCGGTGATTTACGACCAGCGCCACAGACAGGCGTTTGACCTGCCCGACGGCGCGTTTGACGTGTTGCACCGTCTTGTCGAGTTCGTAATTGGTCGTCGCCGTCTTGCTCGAATTCAGCGGCACGGCTGCCGGGCCGGATTGCGGCGCACTCGCCGGCACCGCCGGATTGGTGATTGGCGCCGTCGCCGGTACTGGCGGCTGGTTGCTCAGCGCCCCCGGCACGCCGACCGGGCCGGGATTGTTGGAGATGTTCTCTGCCGTCTGCTGGCTGCGGATTGCCGTGTTCGGCGCCGGGTTCGGTTTGTAGGTCTCGGAAGTCTGCTCGGCGTTGTCGAAATCAACATCGGCCATCACCTGGGCGCGGAAATTGTTCGAGCCCAGCATGGGAGTGAGAATGGTCTGGATACGATCAATATAGCCGGCTTCGACATTGTGCACATAGTCGAGCTGGGTGTCGTCGAGCTGTGCGCCGTTGTTCTTCGGCGGGCGGGCAAGCAGATTGCCGTTCTGGTCGATCACGCTGACCTGATCTGGCGGCAGTTCAGGAACGCTCGCCGCCACCAGGTTGACGATGCCGGCCACCTGAGCAGGCTCCAGCTTTCTGCCGGGGCGCAGGGCGAGCACAACAGAAGCTGTGGGTTTCTGCTCATCGCGCAGGAAAGCCGTCTGCTTCGGAATGGCCAGGTGCACGCGGGCACCAGCCACCGAGCCGATCGACTGGATGGTGCGCGCCAGTTCGCCTTCCAGAGCGCGCTGGTAATTCACCTGTTCATGAAATTGCGACTGCCCGAGCTTTTCGTTGTCGAGCAGTTCAAAGCCGATGGAGCCTCCACGCGGCAGCCCCTGGGAAGCCATGGTCAGGCGCAGTTCATTGGCCCGCTGCGAGGGCACCAGGATGGTGGCTCCGCCATTCTCCACACGGAAGGGGATGTTTTGCTGCTGCAGCGCGGTAATGATCGCGCCACCGTCTTTTTCATCGATACTCGAGAACAGCACGGAATATTCCGGCTGCTGCGTCCACAGCCACACCCCGACCAGCAGTGCAATCGCCAACGCCAAGGCCGCGCCGCCCGCCATTTTCTGTTTCGGGGACAGGTTATTGAAATTGGCAATCACCACCTGGACAGGTGAGGAAGGAGGCGAGGGCGAGGCTTCCGCTTCATCGGCCATGCAATAGGCTCCGTTCGGGCTGGAAACCTGTCCGGGCCCTTGTCATCAAGGAGCACTCGTTTGCCACGAACAGGTTTTGGGTTTTTTCACCTCAGCATTGTGGATGCTGCCCGGCAAGTTTGAGACCTCGATAAGCGGCAGTTTTTGCCGCCTTATCCATCGAGTGCTGCCGCCCCCCGCGAACTAAAGTGCCAAGCATCGCGCAGTGTGATGGCTTAGTCATGAACCAGGAAAACTCACCTCCCATGGATGCTCGCAGCCTCGCTGAAGCCTTTCAGGTCTTCGCGCGGGCTTCTGACGAGCTGACCCAGGCCTATAGTGGCCTGCAGGGGCAGGTGAGCGAACTGACCGAACGCCTGACCCAGCTGATGACTGCCTTGCCGGCAGGCGTGGTGCTCGTGGATGCTGGAGGTAACGTCGAGCAGCTTAACCGGGCGGCCAAGCTGCTGCTGGGAGCGGTGCCGATGGGCACTCTGTGGGCAGGGCAGATGGAGCGCTTCACGCTCAGCGACACGCCTGGAGAATACCTACTGGCGAGAGACGGCGAAAAACTGCGCATCGCGATTTCCGAGACTCCACAGGATACCCGTGGGGGCCGCATCATCCTGCTGCACGATGTGACCGAAGCCTGGAACATGCGTATGCAGACGGCGCGCAACGAGCGCCTCGCCTCGATGGGCGAGATGGTGGCAAGCCTTGCACACCAGTTGCGCACGCCACTGGCCGCCGCGCTTCTGTATACCGGCCACATGGCCAATGCCGAGCTTGATGCCGCCGCACGTGCCAAGGTTGCTGATCGGGCGCTTGAACGCCTGCGGCACCTGGAAAAGCTCATCCAGGACATGCTCATCTTTGCCCGCGGTGAAGCGCTGGGGCGTGAATCCTTTGGCGTCTGCGATCTGGTCGGTGAGCTTGCCATCATTATCGAGCCGGTGGCCCACGGGCGCGGCATTGCCTTCTCCGCAGACTGTCAGGCCGGAGACCGCATGCTCTTTGGCAACCGCAAGGAAATCTCCGGCGCACTCATCAATCTTCTTGAAAATGCCCTGCAGGCAGTTGGCGAGGGTGGCCGGGTGGATTTCTCGGCCACGATCTGCGAACGGCAGGTGGTATTCCGTGTGCGCGATAACGGCCGTGGTGTGCCCTCCGAACTGCAGACCCGCCTCTTCGAACCTTTCTACACCACCCGCGCCGATGGTACCGGCCTGGGGCTCGCAATCGCGCGCGGCGTGGCACGCGCCCATGGTGGCGATATCACGCTGAACTCGGCACCCGGTGCCGGGGCCGAATTTTCCCTTTCCATCCCGATGGCTAGTCCGGAAGCCTTGGCGACAAGCGGAGCACTTCCATGATTGAAACACTGAATATTCTGGTTGTAGATGATGATGCCTCCCTGCGTGATGCAATCAGCATGATCCTGGAGTCCGCCGGGCATCGCGTGAGGCTTGCTGCCAACGGGCAGGAAGCGCTGCTCGCACTGGAGCAGGAAGCCTTCAATCTGGTGATCACCGACCTGCGCATGGACCCCATGGATGGCCTGGAACTGCTCTCCCGCATCCGCACCGTCAACCCCAAATTGCCCGTGCTGCTGATGACGGCGTTTGGCGATGTGGACAAGGCAGTGGCTGCCATGCGTGGCGGCGCCTGCGAATTCCTCATGAAGCCGTTCGAATCGAATGTGCTGCTCGAAAATGTGCGGCGCTATGCCACGATAACGCCGCTGCAGGGCGACATGATTGCCGAAGATCCGCGCACCCGTAACGTGCTGGCCATGGCCGCACGGGTGGCAGAAACCGATGCCACGGTGCTGCTTACCGGCGAGTCGGGCACCGGCAAGGAAGTGTTTGCGCGCTATATCCATCAGCATTCGCGCCGCAAGACCGGGCCGTTTGTAGCCATCAACTGCGCGGCGATTCCCGAAAACCTGCTCGAAGCCACATTGTTCGGCTACGAAAAGGGTAGCTTCACCGGCGCGCAGAATTCCCAGGCAGGCAAGTTCGAACAGGCTCAGGGCGGCACCATCCTGCTCGACGAAATCTCCGAAATGCCCATGGGCCTGCAGGCCAAGCTCCTGCGTGTGCTCCAGGAACGCGAAGTGGAGCGCGTCGGCGGCAAAAAACCGGTGGCGCTGGATATCCGCGTGCTCTCCACCAGCAACCGCGACATGCTGCGCGAAGTGCAGGTCGGGCGCTTCCGTGAAGATCTGTTCTATCGCCTGAATGTGTTCCCGCTGGAGATTCCGAGTCTGCGTGAGCGCCCCGCCGATATCCTGCCGCTGGCCAGGCATTTCATTGCCCGGCACGGCGAACGCATCGGCAAAACGGCAAGAATTGCCGCCGGGGCAGCGGAAATTCTTGCCGTCTGGCGTTGGCCCGGCAATGTCCGCGAGCTCGAAAACACCGTACAGCGTGCCCTTATTCTCGCCGCTGGCGACACCATCGTCGCCGAAGATGTGAAACTGTGCCTGCCGGGCTGGGATGGCAGCGTGCCGACAGCGCCCGCGCCGGCCTATGCGCCAGCTTTTGCTCCCGCTGCGCCCGCGTTTGCAGTGCCGGGCAACGAGATGCAGCCGGTGTTTGCCGCGGCTGGCAGCCCCGTGGCGGTGGCAGAAGGTATTCCCACCAATATGCGCGATCTGGAAAAGCAGCACATCCTCGAAGTGCTGCGTCTGGTGGGTGGCTCACGCAAGAAAGCCGTTGAAAAACTGGGGATTTCCGAGCGGACGCTGCGCTACAAACTGCAACAGTATCGTGAAGAAGGCTGGATCGAGGAGTAGCCTTGGGATTGCGCGGGGAATGCCCAGGGGGAGTGCAGGGATGAACCATTTGTCAGGCTCAAGTGGCGCTCGCGTTTGCCGTGATTACCTGCTAGATTCACCATACAGATCAGTGGCAGTGGCGGCAAACCCGTTCGGGCATGCAAACTGCTTCTAGTGTCTGAACAGATACGGAGCCCGGCATGGATACTCGTGCAATCGAGCAGATGGTTGGTCAGATGCGTGCAACCGCGGATGCGGCGGCAGGTAAAGACACGACCACCCCTGCCACGGGCGGAGCGGATTTTTCCGCCGCATTGCAGAATGCCATGCAGCAGGTCAGCCAAGCCCAGGAATCCGCACAGCAGATGGCACAGGATTTCTCCTCGGGCAACTCCGACGTCAATCTGCAGGATGTGATGGTCAATCTGCAGAAAGCCAACCTCTCCTTCCAGCAAATGGTCCAGGTGCGCAACAAGCTCGTCTCCGCCTACCAGGACATCATGAACATGTCGATCTGAGGGTGTCTAAGGGGGTCTGGTTTGGTGCTGTAAGTGCTTGAAATGTAAGAAAACTACATCTAATCTGCTCCTCTACGGTATAACGGCATCCAATCCTCTTGTGGGTATACTTGCGGGTATAATTGAGCGTCGCGACTGCTCTACCCCCCACTATGGACAACGCCTTTTCCATCCTTCTCTCTTTGGCATCTGCACAGTCATTGGCGGCGGATGCTTTTGCCCGTCAGCTGAATGCTGTAAAGGTTCGCAACGCTAAGCCAGGAGACAAACCAACCAAATTGGTGGATGGGGGTGGCCTGTTTTTGTTCGTCAGCCCGGCGGGCTCGAAGACTTGGCGATATCGCTATCGGTTTGGTGACAAGGAGCAAACGCTTACGATTGGCGGTTTCCCCGAAGTGAGTCTTGAGTGTGCTCGTCAGGCACATCGCGCGGCTCGCTGGTTGGTTGAACGATCAATCCAGCCTTTGGCGCATGTAGAGAGCGAGTTGCGCCGGATACATGCAGAAGAAGAATCGAAACAGCTTCATACCTTCAAGGCGCTGTGCAGTGAGTGGCAGTCCGCAACGGTGAAGACGATTTCAGCCAGAACCTTCAAGCATCGAGAGCAGATGCTGGCAAAGCATGTTTTACCTAAGATTGGCAGTCGTCCAATAGCGGAGATAACTCGTAAGGAATTGAGGGAGTTGCTGTTAGTGTTGGATAAGTCGGCCCCCGTCACGGCGGCGCATTGCCGTATCTATATCAAGCAAATTTTCGAATGGGCGTTGGATGCTGAATTGGTTCAGGGCAATCCAGTTCCGAAGGCTACATCGCTTCCGAATCAGTCAAGCCGCAAAGTTGTGCCTAGGAAAGCGCTTCCAGTCAAAGAGCTTGGACGTTTTTTGCTGGCTATCGAAGAGGCGGAAAGTAGTGATTTGCTAACCAAGACAGCGTTGTGGCTTCTGGTTCTGACGTGGTGTCGCACTGCCGAAGTTATTGGCGCCAAGTGGTCAGAGTTTGATCTCAAAAACGGTGTATGGACTATTCCTGCAGAGAGAATGAAGGCAAGAGAGCCTCATGTGGTATATCTCAGCAGGCAAGCAATTCAGCGGTTGGAAGCGTTACCGATCATCGATGGCTCTGACTATCTTTTCCCGAATCGACGGCGGCCACATGACCATATGAACCGAACCACGTTGACTGAATGGCGCAAGCGTTGGGGATTTGCAGATCTAATGGAAATCCATGGTTTGCGGGCTGTTGCCTCCACTTGGGCTAACGAGGCAGGGAAGTTCCGACCTGATGTGATTGAAGCGGCGTTGGCTCACAAGGAGGCTGATCGGGTTCGAGCTGCTTACAACCGTGCTGGGTTTGCAACGGAAAGGCGTGAGATGCTGCAGGCTTGGGGGTATTATTGCCAAGTAGCTTGCGAGGCAGCGCTGCGCGATCGTGTCAAAGCCAGTCAAGGAGTGGCAGAGAAACCACAGAGGACCATGCTGGAAGACTATCTGCTCTCTATCGGACAAGATCCTGTCAGGTTTTACAAGTGAAGATTCTTCACACAGGGGGAACTAACTGTCTAAGGCTGGAAAAATGCTGCTATTCGGTATCCTGCACTAGTATTTCCCAAGAATTTCGAACCAGTGGTTAGTTACACATTGAGCGCTTCTTGTCGGAGCACCCAATGCGTGTCAGTGACTCATCGGTTACTTGATCAACAGATCCTCAAGCTTGCCGCCTGCGGCAACGTGATCCGCCACCCACTTCGGCTGACGACCACGACCCGTCCAGGTGTCCTCACCCTTCGCGTATTTCGGGGCGACTGCACCACGTGAGCCCTTCTTGGCTGCAGTGGCGAATCCCAGATCCTTTGCAGTCAAACCGTATTGCTGGACTTTGCTCTTGACCTCGGCAATGACTGAGTCGAGCTCCGTCTTCTTGAGTACATCTGCCTGCTGCTGCAGCGCCTTGATCTGTTCCTGAATTTCCAGAAAAGAAACCATTCTTGCTTTCCCTTCACGTTAAAAATCTCTTCCGTCATTGTACCTGACAGGATTACTAGCCCTGTTGCATACAAGAAGCGACAAGATACGCCGCAGTGTATGGACAAGCTGCCTTGTTTGAAAGTTTAATTAAAATTTTGTACTTTTTGGTTTTGTGATCTTTAGAAAGCATTGATATTAGCCGTCACAATTGAGCCTCTTGCAAAACTCTCCGCTGCAATTGACGTAGGCTGTCGCATGGCTCACCGCGAGCGTTTTTTGATCAC
>DBTS01000120.1:65217-65348 GCA_002307175.1 Rhodocyclaceae bacterium UBA1310 | reverse complement strand
CGTGAGCGTTTCCAGAAGCTGATCAATGATCTGGGCCTGCGTCAGCCGCCCAACCGCACAGCGCGTACCGAAGCCGATGCGATCCGGCTGGCGGCGGAAATCGGCTATCCGCTGGTGGTGCGCCCGAGCTA
>DBTS01000120.1:60932-64945 GCA_002307175.1 Rhodocyclaceae bacterium UBA1310 | reverse complement strand
TGGGCGGCCGTGCCATGGAAATTGTGCACGAACAGAAGGATCTTGAACGTTATATGCGTGAGGCCATCAAGGTCTCGAATGATTCGCCGGTGTTGCTGGACCGCTTCCTGAATAACGCCACCGAAGTGGACGTGGATGCGCTCTCCGATGGCAAGCAGGTGATCATCGGCGGCATCATGCAGCACATCGAACAGGCAGGCGTGCACTCGGGCGACTCTGCCTGCTCGCTGCCGCCTTATACCTTGTCGGCTGAACTGCAGGATGAATTGCGCCGCCAGACCGAGCTGATGGCCCGTGGCCTGAAAGTGGTGGGGCTGATGAACGTGCAGTTCGCCATTCAGGGTGAAACGGTATACGTGCTCGAAGTCAATCCGCGCGCCTCGCGCACAGTGCCGTTTGTCTCCAAGGTCTGCTCGCTGCCGCTGGCGAAGATTGCAGCCCGTTGCATGGCAGGCAAATCACTGGCAGAGCAGGGCGTGACGCGCGAGATCATTCCGTCGTACTATGCAGTCAAGGAAGCCGTTTTCCCGTTCGCCAAGTTCCCGGGCGTGGATACGATTCTTGGGCCGGAAATGAAGTCCACTGGTGAAGTCATGGGCGTGGGCAAGTCTTTTGCCGAAGCGTTCGTGAAGAGCCAACTGGCTGCCGGTACGCGTCTGCCCTCATCCGGCACCGTGTTCATCAGCGTCAAGCAGGCGGATCGTCCCAAGGCGATCGAAGTTGCCCGCGAGCTGGTGGATCTGGGCTTCAAGGTGGTTGCCACCAAGGGAACGGCTGCGTTCCTGCAGGAAGCCGGTGTGACTGCTGTGGTGCCGGTCAACAAAGTCATGGAAGGTCGTCCGCACATTGTGGACATGATCAAGAATAACGAAATAGCGCTGGTTATCAATACAGTGGAAGAGCGTCGTCAGGCTATCCTGGATTCGCGCTCAATCCGTATCAGTGCGCTCGCCGCGAAGGTGACGATTTTCACCACGATCGAGGGCGCGCGTGCTGCCTGTATGGGCATTCGTTATATGAACGAACTGGAACCTTACGCGCTGCAGGATCTGCATGCGCAGTTGAACTGAGTATCAGGATGATTAAGACTCCTTTGACCGTGAATGGCGCAGAGGCACTGCGCACGGAATTGCATCGGCTGAAGACTGTGGAGCGGCCGAGTGTGATCGCTGCTATTGCCGAAGCCCGCTCGCACGGTGACCTGTCGGAAAATGCCGAATACGATGCTGCCAAGGAACGCCAGGGTTTCATCGAAGGCCGCATCGCCGAGGTGGAATCCAAGCTGTCTTCAGCGCAGATCATTGATCCGAAGACGCTGGACGCCGAAGGGCGCTGTGTTTTTGGCGCTACGGTGGATCTGGAAGATCTGGATGCCGGCTCCCGCGTGATTTATCAGATCGTGGGTGAAGACGAAGCGGATCTGAAGGCGGGCAAGATTTCGATCAGTTCGCCGATTGCACGTGCCCTGATTGGCAAATCTGCCGGTGATGTGGCTGAAGTGCAGGCTCCCGGTGGTGTCCGCGAGTACGAAATCATCGACGTCCGGTATCTCTGAGGAAGTAGCCCATGTCGCGCCTGGCCGATTATCTTTACGCAGTGGCAATCATGCTGTGGGTCGGTGCGTTGTGGGCAATCGGCTTCATTTCCGCGCCTGTTCTGTTTCTGCATACTGGCAACGTCGTACTGGCTGGCACCCTGGCGGGCTACCAGTTTGCTATCGTGGCCTGGCTGGGAATGGGGTGTGCGGTCTATACCCTGCTTTTCCTGTTTTTCCGCGAGGGCTTGCAGGCGTTCAAGCAGGCAGCTTTATGGCTGGTCGTCATCATGCTGCTGCTGACCATTGCCGGGCATTTCGGGGTGACGCCAATTGTCGAGCGCTTGCGCATGGAATCGGCGCGTGAGCTGGTGCAGGGCGTGGTAAGCAGCCGGTTTCAGACCTGGCATGGAATTGCCAGCGTGCTCTGGCTGCTGGAGAGTATTCTTGGGGTGGCGCTGGTCACTCAGGTCGTCAAGCGTTAAGCTTGTCCGGCCAGGTAAAAGAAAGGATGCCGTGTTCGGCATCCTTTTTGACTTTTAGCGGGCGCTTTTGCGTGCCCGGCTACTGCCGGCAGAAGGCTTGCGGTAGCGCTGTTCCGGAGCACCGGCGAGGGTTTTGCGCGGCGCATTGGCCGTAGTCGGACGACCCGGGCGCTTGTCGAAGTCGGCCTTGGCGACCGCAGGCTTGCGGCGACCATTCGAGGCAGGCGCCGGCTTGCGTTCGTGCAGTTCGGGGTTGGGGCGAAAAACAACAAGCAGCTTGCCGATGTTTTGCACGGCAGCACAGTCGAGTTCGGCACAAATCTGTTCCAGGTAGGCGGCGCGCGCCTCGCGGTCGTCTCCATAGACACGGATCTTGATCAGCTCGTGGGACTTCAGGGCAAGATCGATTTCCTTGAGAACAGAGGCAGTCAGGCCGTTACCGGCAATACTGACGACGGGGTTCAGATGGTGCGCTTCAGCGCGCAGATCGCGGCGCCGGGTTGTCGTAATTGTCAGCATCAAGCAAGATTCCTATAGCAAACCATGATTTTACCTGTTATCTAAGATGAAACGCAGTAAAACAAGCAAGGGCTGGATGCAGGAACATTTATCCGATCCATGGGTCAAAAAGGCTCAGGCTGAAGGCATGCGTTCGCGCGCGGCCTATAAGCTCCAGGAGATCGACCGTAAGGATCGTCTCCTGAAGCCTGGGATGGTAGTAGTGGACTTAGGGGCAGCCCCGGGTTCCTGGTGTCAGGTTGTAGCGCCACGCCTCAAACCGGATGGCGAGTTGTTCGCTCTCGATATCCTGCCGATGGAGGCTTTACCGGATGTCACCTTCCTGCAGGGGGACTTTCGGGAAGAGTCGGTGCTGGCAGAATTCGAAAAATTGCTTGATGGCCGGACAGTTGACCTTGTGCTTTCGGATATGGCCCCCAATATATCGGGTAATGCGGTCAGCGACGACGGACGGATGATGTATCTGGCGGAACTGGCCATGGATTTTGCAAAAGCCCATCTGCGCCCAGGGGGCAATATGCTCATCAAGGTATTCCAGGGAGCCGGGTTTATGGAGTACCGTGCTGCAATGATGAAGATGTTTCAGACGGTTCATTCGCGCAAACCCGAGGCTTCACGGGACCGCAGTGCCGAGGTGTACCTGCTGGGCCTGCAGAAGCGGCAGGCGTGATCAACTGTTACTATGCGTTTGATTGATTGTCGCTAGCCGAAATCGGACATAGAATCAAACCTGAGATTAGTAGAATTTTTGGGGCCTTGCGTCCTTCCTGCATCGGGAGTTGCCTTGAATAACAGCATTTTCAAAAATCTGGCCATCTGGCTTGTCATCCTTGTGGTGATGCTGACGGTCTTCAACCAGTTCAATGGTCGCCAGACTCAGCAGAATGCCATGGATTACTCGCAGTTTCTGGCCGACGCCAAGGCTGGGCGGGTGAGCAAGGCTGTCATTGACGCGCAGAAACGCGTCATTACTGCCACAACCCAGGACAACCGCCAGGTCGTCGTGAATTATCCGCCGGATATGTTCATGGTGTCGGATCTGATCAAGGCCAATGTCCAGGTTTCTGCCAAGCCCGAGGAAGAGCAATCCATTCTCGTGAGCATTCTGATCCAGATGCTGCCGATTGCGCTGCTGGTAGGCCTGTTCTTCTTTGCCATGCGCCAGATGCAGGGCGGAGGCAAGGGCGGTGCCTTCTCGTTCGGCAAGAGCAAGGCACGCATGCTGGATGAATCAGCCAACTCCGTGACTTTCGCCGATGTGGCCGGTTGTGACGAAGCCAAGGAAGAAGTCAGCGAACTCGTGGAATTCCTGCGTGATCCGTCCAAGTTCCAGAAACTCGGCGGGCGTATTCCCAAGGGCGTGCTGATGGTTGGCTCGCCGGGTACCGGTAAGACTTTGCTGGCCAAAGCCATTGCGGGTGAAGCCAAAGTCCCGTTCTATAGCATTTCGGGTTCGGATTTCGTGGAAATGTTCG
>DBTS01000120.1:42612-60684 GCA_002307175.1 Rhodocyclaceae bacterium UBA1310 | reverse complement strand
TCGGATTTCGTGGAAATGTTCGTCGGCGTGGGTGCCGCCCGCGTCCGCGACATGTTCGAGAACGCCAAGAAGAGTGCGCCGTGCATCATCTTCATCGACGAAATCGATGCTGTCGGCCGTCAGCGTGGCGCTGGCCTTGGTGGTGGCAATGATGAACGCGAACAGACACTGAACCAGCTGCTTGTTGAAATGGATGGTTTCGAAGGTCAGACCGGGGTTATCGTGATTGCCGCGACCAACCGCCCCGATATTCTCGACCCCGCGCTGCTGCGCCCAGGGCGCTTCGACCGTCAGGTGATGGTGCCGCTGCCCGATATCCGTGGCCGCGAACAGATTATCAAGGTGCACATGCGCAAGGTGCCGGTGGCGCCGGACGTCGATGCGAGCGTGCTGGCCCGTGGAACGCCGGGCATGGCGGGTGCTGATCTGGCCAACCTCGTCAATGAAGCTGCCCTGTTTGCCGCCCGTGGCAACAAGCGCCTGGTGGATATGGACGACTTTGAGCGCGCCAAGGACAAGATCTTCATGGGGGCCGAACGCAAGTCCATGGTGATCTCGCCGGATGAAAAGAAGGCTACGGCCTATCACGAGTCGGGCCATGCCATCATTGGTTCCCTGCTGCCAGGATGCGATCCGGTGCACAAGGTCAGCGTGATTCCGCGTGGCCGTGCGCTGGGTGTAACCATGCAGCTGCCCGAGCGTGATCGTCTGAGCCTGTATCAGGATCAGATGCTGGCGCAGATCAGCATGCTGTTTGGTGGCCGTGTCGCTGAAGAACTGTTTGTCGGCAACGTGTCGACAGGCGCTTCGAATGACTTTGAACGTGCCACTTCGATTGCACGTGACATGGTGACCCGTTACGGCATGTCCGATGAGCTGGGCCCGATGGTTTACGCCGAAAACGAGGGTGAAGTGTTCCTCGGCCGTTCCGTGACAACGCACAAGAATGTTTCCGAAGCCACCTTGCAGAAGGTGGATGCGGAGATTCGCCGCATCATCGACACACAGTATGATCTGGCGCGCCAGCTGTTGCAGGATAACCGTGAGATGGTCGAGGCCATGACCGCTGCGCTGCTGGAATGGGAAACCATTGATGCGGATCAGATCAAGGATATCGTGGCTGGTCGTCCGCCGCGCCCGCCGCGTCCTTCGGGTGGCGTGGTTGTGCCGCGCAAGGACGAAGGTCCAGGTGCTGAACCGAATGCCGCAGCGCCGGTTGCCTGAATAGGGTAGAAGCGTTGAGCAAGCAAGGCCCCGTCGCTGAACGGGGCTTTTTTTTGGCACAAGGGGTGGGTGAAATAAACTTGAAACATACTTGAAATACTCTAGCCAGGCTTTCTCTCATCACATGAGGTGTCCTAATGAAAAAGACGTTTTTGAGTGGTCTTGTTGCAATGCTGCTGGCTGCTTCCGGTGTTGCTTCCGCTGCTGAGCTGACGGGCGCTGGCGCTTCCTTCCCGGCTCCGGTCTATACGAAGTGGGCCGATGCCTATGCCAAGGCAACCAACAACAAGGTCAACTACCAGTCCATCGGCTCGGGTGCCGGTATCAAGCAGATCACCGCCAAGACGGTTGATTTTGGTGCCTCCGACATGCCGCTGAAGCCCGAAGAACTGGCCAAGGAAGGCATGCTGCAGTTCCCCACAGTGATCGGCGGGATCGTTCCCGTTGTGAATCTGGCTGGCGTGAAGCCGGGCGAACTGAAGCTGACGGGTGCCATCCTTGCTGATATCTACCTGGGCAAGGTCACAAAGTGGAACGACAAGGAAATCAAGGCGCTGAACCCCAGCGTGAATCTGCCGGATGCTGATATCGCCGTGGTGCGCCGTGCGGATGGTTCGGGTACATCCTTTGTGTTTACCAACTATCTCTCCAAGGTGTCGCCGGAATGGAAGCAGAAGGTTGGCGAAGGTACGGCTCCGCAATGGCCGGTAGGTCTCGGTGGCAAGGGTAATGAAGGGGTTTCCTCCTTTGTGCAGCGTGTACCGGCCTCGATTGGCTATGTTGAATATGCTTACGCCAAGCAGAACAAGCTGATCTACGCGCTGGTGCAGAACAAGGCCAAGGCTTGGCCGCTGCCGGATGACACGACGTTTGCCGCCGCTGCCAAGGGTGCTGACTGGAGCAATTCCTTCTACGAAATTCTCACCGACGAACCGGAAAAGGATGCCTGGCCGATCACTTCTGCCACCTTCATTCTGGTGCACAAGGTGCAGGACAAGCCGGCACAGGGTGCTGAAGTGCTGAAGTTCTTCGAATGGGCGTACAAGAGCGGTTCCAAGCTGGCTGTTGATCTGGACTATGTGCCGCTGCCCGAAGCCACCGTCAAGCTGATCCATGCCTCCTGGGCGCAGATCAAGGATGGTAGTGGCAAATCCCTTTATGCTGCCAAGTAAATAGTGGAAGATACCGTGCAATCGGGTAATCTTAGCGAGTCCGGAACCGCGGTGGTTCCGGATTTTTCGCATAAACTTGGCGGTGTGATGGGGAACGGTTCTGTGCTGCAGACGAGGGGCGGTAAAAAAGACTTTGGCGATATTGCCTTTACATGGCTCGTCAGAGTGGTGGCCATGCTGGTCTTGTTGACGCTGCTGGGAATCATTCTTGCGTTGGTCTGGGCTTCTCTGCCAACGATCAAGGCGCTGGGTTTTTCGTTCCTTTATACAAAGGAATGGAACCCGCCGATGGATCATTACGGCGCCGTGATTCCCATTTATGGCACGCTTGTGACCTCTGTCATCGCACTGGTTATCGCCGTGCCGGTGAGCTTCGGCATCGCCCTGTTCCTCACTGAACTCGCGCCGGTATGGATTCGGCGCTCGCTGGGTACAGCCATTGAATTGCTGGCTGCGATCCCTTCTATTGTTTACGGTATGTGGGGCCTGCTGGTGTTTGCCCCGGTTTTTGCCAAATATGGACAGCCGGCGATTGCTGCGACGCTGGGCAAGGTTCCGGTCATTGGCTCGCTGTTTTCAGGCCCGGCCATGGGGATTGGTTTGCTGACAGCTGGGATCATCCTGGCCATCATGATCATCCCTTTCATTGCTGCCGTGATGCGTGATGTGTTTGAAATTACGCCGCCGATGCTCAAGGAATCTGCTTACGGGCTGGGGTGCACCACCTGGGAAGTCATTTGGGGTGTGGTGCTGCCGTACTCCAAGGTCGGTGCAGTAGGGGGCGTCATGCTTGGTCTGGGGCGTGCGCTGGGCGAGACAATGGCAGTCACCTTCGTGATCGGGAATACGAACTTCCTGAGTTCGCCGTCTTTGTTCATGCCCGGCAATAGCATCACTTCTGCGGTGGCAAACGAATTTGCCGAGGCGTCTCCCGGCCTGCACACCGCTGCCCTGATGGAGCTGAGTCTGGTGCTGTTCGTGATCACCCTAATCGTGCTGATGATCTCCAAGTGGTTCCTGGCACGTATGTCGAAAATGGAGAAATGATGAAGCTGCGCACACGTAGAAAGTTGACCAACGGCGTAGCCCTGTTCCTCTCCATGGCTGCCATGGCCTTCGGCCTGTTCTGGCTGGCTTGGATTTTGTTTACCGTGTTGAGCCAGGGCCTGGGCGGGATTTCTATCAATACCTTCACCCAGCTCACGCCGCCTCCCGGCGAAATGAATGGGGGGCTGCGCAACGCCTTGGCAGGGAGTGCGTTGCTGGTGGTGATTTCCACGCTGATCGGCACCCCTATCGGGATTCTGGTCGGGATCTATCTGGCGGAGTACGGGCGTAACAGCTGGATGGCAAATCTGACGCGGTATGTCAATGACCTGCTGCTGTCCGCGCCTTCCATCGTGATTGGTCTGTTTGTGTGGATTGCCCTGATCTACACGCATGTTGCCGGATATTCAGGCTGGGCCGGGATTATCGCGCTGAGCCTGATCATGATTCCGGTGGTAGTGCGCACCACGGAAAACATGCTGATGCTGGTACCGGGCTCGCTGCGTGAAGCAGCCTATGCGCTGGGTGCCTCACGGCGTGTGGTGATCATGCAGGTGCTCCTGCGTGCCGCCAAATCCGGTGTGGTGACAGGGATTCTGCTGGCGATTGCCAGAATCGCAGGGGAAACGGCGCCGCTGTTGTTTACTGCGCTGTCCAACCAGTTCTGGAACTCGGATCTGACCAAGCCGATTGCAAATCTTCCGGTCACCATCAACAATTTTGCGATGAGTCCCTTCGTTGAATGGCAGAAAATTGCCTGGGCCGGCGTATTGATCATGACGGTGAGCGTACTGGTACTGAATATCGTGGCGAGAATCTTCTTCAAACAGGAGAAGATCGGCTGAGTGCGTGCTGACAAACCGGCCCGCACTGGCGCCGGATGCCTTCATGACTATCTTGCAGGATGCCATCGGAATCGAATAAATGAGCGAATTTACTTCTCACATCGAATTCAAGAATTTCAATTTTTTCTACGGTAAGTACCATGCTCTCAAGGATATCAACTTGGCGATTCCGCATCGCAAGGTGACAGCCTTCATTGGTCCTTCCGGCTGTGGAAAATCAACCCTGCTGCGTACGATCAACCGTATGTATGACCTTTATCCGGATCAGCGCGCTGAAGGTAAGCTGACACTGGGTGGAACCAATATCCTGGAGTCGGATATTGATGTCAGCATGCTGCGCGCAAAGGTCGGCATGGTGTTTCAGAAGCCGACGCCGTTCCCAATGTCGATTTACGACAACATTGCCTTCGGGGTGCGTCTGCACGAACGGCTCACCAAGGCCGACATGGATGACCGCGTCGAATGGGCGCTGCGTCGTGCTGCCTTGTGGGATGAGGTCAAGGATAAGCTTGGCAAGAGTGGCATGAGCCTCTCCGGTGGTCAGCAGCAGCGTCTGTGCATTGCGCGCGGCGTGGCAGTCAAGCCCGAAGTGCTGCTGCTCGACGAACCGACCTCTGCGCTGGACCCGATTTCCACGATGCGCATCGAAGAACTTGTTGATGAGCTGCAGAAGGAATTCACGATTGTGATCGTGACCCACAACATGCAGCAGGCGGCGCGTATTTCGGACTTCACGGCCTACATGTATCTCGGCGAATTGATAGAATTCGGCAATACCGACCAAATCTTCGTCAAACCTTCCAAGAAGCAGACTGAAGACTACATCACAGGCCGTTTCGGCTGATGTAGCCCTGTGGTGTGCCGCTCGGAGGTGTGACGGCATTCCAGTATGCAAAGACAAAACGCTTCAATTCCTGTGTGGCACTGCGGCCCTTACCGGCTGCAGTTTGCCCGGCCAGCCATCATGGCCATCATCAACGTCACGCCCGATTCGTTCTCCGGTGACGGTTTGAACGGTTCAGCAGATGCCGCCCTGAGGCAGGCCGAGCAGGCCATCCGGGATGGCGCCACGATTCTTGATATTGGTGGCGAATCGACGCGCCCCGGCTCTGAATCAGTTCCCCTGAAAGATGAACTGGCGCGCGTGATTCCCGTCGTGCGTGCCCTGGTCTCCCTTGGGGTTCCCATTTCCGTGGATACCGTCAAACCTGAAGTGATGGAGGAGGCGATTGCGGCAGGCGCTGCGATCATCAACGACATCAATGCGCTGCGCGAGCCCGGTGCAATCGAGGTGGTGGCGCAAAGTGATGCAGGGGTGTGCCTGATGCACATGCAGGGCCAGCCGCGTACCATGCAGCAGGAGCCCGTATACCGGAACGTGGCAGAAGAGGTTGAATCCTTTTTGAGGCAGCAGCTCGCGGTAGTGATGCAGGCAGGGGTTGCGGCAGAGCGAATCTGCCTTGATCCTGGTTTTGGATTTGGCAAGACACTGGAACATAATCTGCAGCTGTTCCGCGATTTGCCGCAGTTGTGTCATAAAGGTTTTCCGGTGTTGGTGGGGGTCTCGCGCAAAACCATGATCGGCGCTGTGACGGGCAGGGCGGTCAACGCTCGCATGGTGGCAAGCGCTGCAGCAGCGATGCTGGCGGCGCAAAAAGGGGCCGCCGTCCTGCGCGTGCATGATGTGGCGGCTACGCGTGACGCACTGGCCATGTGGGCAGCAATTGATTGCGCAGATGTGACTGCCTATTGAGCCTTGGCCTGGGTACAGGCACAATCGGCCCCCAATCGAGAAGGAGGCGTGACGTGGCACGCAAGTATTTTGGAACGGACGGTGTCCGTGGTCTGGTCGGCAAATCGCCGATCACGCCGGATTTTGTCATGCGCCTGGGCTACGCAGCCGGGAAGACTCTGGTTGCACGCGAACATCTCAAACCCGGAGAGCATCCGGCCGTGTTGATTGGCAAAGATACGCGTATTTCCGGGTATATGCTGGAAGCCGCTCTGGAGGCCGGGTTTGCGGCAGCCGGGGTGGATGTGATCCTGGCAGGCCCGATTCCCACGCCCGCCGTGGCCTATCTGACCCGTGCCCTGCGGCTGCAGGCGGGGGTGGTGATTTCAGCTTCACATAATCCTTATTATGACAATGGCATCAAATTTTTCTCCTCTGGTGGCGTCAAGCTGGCAGATGGTCTGGAAGAAGAGATCGAGCGCCATCTCGATGAACCGATGGGTTGCGAGGAGTCTGCCGAGCTCGGGCGGGCGCGCCGCATCGAGGATGCTGCAGGGCGCTATATCGAGTTCTGCAAAAGCACGTTCCCGAATGAACTGAATCTGCGCGGCATGAAGATCGCGCTGGATTGCGCCAATGGCGCCGCCTATCACATTGCACCCAAGGTGTTTCATGAATTGGGGGCTGAAGTGATCAGCGTGGGGATCGCTCCCAATGGCAGGAATATCAACGATGGAGTGGGGGCGACAGTGCCATCCAGTCTGCGTCAGGCTGTGCAAGGGTGCGGAGCCGATCTGGGTATTGCCCTTGATGGCGATGGCGATCGTTTGCTCATGTGCGATGCCGAAGGTGAGTTATATGACGGTGACAAACTGTTGTATGTGATTGCCAAGGCGCAGCATATGGAAGGGCGCCTGAATGGTCTGGTCGGTACGCTGATGAGCAATCTCGGCTTCGAACATGCCATTCGCCGTATGGATGTTCCTTTCTGCCGGGCCAAGGTGGGCGACCGCTACGTGCTCGAACAGATGCAGGAAAAGGGTTATCGCCTGGGAGGGGAAAACTCGGGCCACATCATCTGCCTGGATCGACATACGACAGGAGATGGGATTGTCTCTGCGTTGCAGGTGCTTGCTGCACTCAGGCAACATGATCAGACGCTGGCCCAGGCCTGTGCCGATCTGGTGTTCTATCCGCAGAAGCTCGTTAATGTCCGCATGCGGGCGGGGTTCGACTGGGCGCACAGCAAGACGATTGCTGATTCGGTGGCCGCTGCCGAGAGGGTCCTTGGGGATTCTGGCCGGGTGCTGTTGCGGCCTTCAGGCACTGAGCCGCTGTTGCGCGTGCTGGTGGAAGGTGTGGAAGCCGCTCAGGTTGAAGCATTGGCAAATGGCATTGCACAGGCTGTGGCATTGGCTTTGGGCGAATAACGGGAGTCAAAGTTTTTTATTGCAAAAGCCTTGACGAACTGCAGATTGGATTACTATAATTCTCGCTTCACTTAGATAGTGCTTCGCGTCCAATAATGGGTAGCTACTGGTACAGTCTCCTGCTGGTTTTACACATCCTGATCGGGTGTGCTGTGATTGGCTTTGTGCTGATTCAGCACGGCAAGGGAGCTGATATGGGTGCTGCTTTTGGGAGTGGGGCATCGGGCAGCTTGTTCGGTTCTGCTGGGTCTGCGAACTTCCTCAGTCGCACGACCGCAATTCTGGCGGCGCTCTTTTTTGTCTCGAGTTTGACTCTGAGCTATCTGGCTTCTCGCCCGCATGCTCGGTCAAGTGGTAGCCTGATGGATTCTGTGCCTGCTGTTACAGTGTCTGCTCCGGTTGCTGCATCGGCGCCTGTGGCTGCTTCGGCTCCCGGGCAGGACATTCCTAAGTAAGAGAAAAATAGAACAAAAGGGATATTGCTGGCGGTCGCGTGGGTTGGCCGTTTATAATTCCCTAAGCAGTGCAAAATAAGCCGACGTGGTGAAATTGGTAGACACGCCATCTTGAGGGGGTGGTGGCGCAAGCCGTATGAGTTCGAGTCTCATCGTCGGCACCAGAGAGAAGAAGTTCCTGCCGTCTGGCAGGGCTTCGCGATGGACAGTTTTTTTGTAGGAAGCAGCAATGCTAGATAACTACTTTCCTGTTCTGATGTTCATCGCAATAGGCTTGGCTATTGGTGTTGCGCCAATGGTAATGGGCCGTTTCATTGCTCCCAACAGACCTGACCCACAAAAACTTTCTCCTTACGAGTGCGGATTTGACGCCTTTGAAGAAGCGCGCATGCGTTTCGATGTGCGTTATTATCTGATTGCGATTCTCTTTATTCTGTTCGATCTGGAGGTGGCATTCCTGCTACCCTGGGCTTCGATCGTGAAAGAGTTGGCAGGCAACGAAGCGGTTCGTCTGTTCGGGTTCTATGAAATGTTCGTGTTTCTTGGAATTCTCGTGGTTGGATACGTGTACGTCTGGAGAAAGGGCGCGTTGGACTGGGAGTAAGCTTCCCACCCGATTCGCTTTGACCGGACGCGCACCCATGCAAGGGGCGCTCTGTGAGCATCGAAGGGGTTTTTCGCGAAGGTTATTTCACGACATCGCTGGATGCCGTGATCAACTGGACCCGTACCGGGTCGCTCTGGCCAATGACCTTTGGTCTGGCCTGCTGTGCTATCGAAATGATCCATGCGGGCACTTCCCGCTATGACCTTGATCGTTTCGGCATTATTTTCCGCCCAAGTCCCCGCCAATCCGATCTGATGATCGTTGCAGGCACGCTGTGCAACAAAATGGCACCTGCGTTGCGCCGCGTCTATGATCAAATGGCCGAGCCGCGCTGGGTTCTCTCCATGGGTTCCTGTGCCAACGGTGGTGGCTACTATCACTATTCCTATTCGGTCGTGCGTGGATGCGACCGCATTGTTCCTGTGGACGTGTATGTCCCGGGCTGTCCGCCAACGGCAGAAGCCCTGATCTACGGCATCATCCAGCTGCAGAACAAGATTCGCCGTACCAGCACGATTGCACGTAAAGAGGTGGCAGCCAAATGACCCGAGTCGAACGCCTGGCAGAATTGCTGAAGGAAGTCTTGGGAGAGTTGGCGAGTGGTTTGACATCTGATCTCGGTGAGTTGACCCTGGATGTTTCTGCTGCTGATTACCTCGATGTGGCCCGCCAGCTCCGCGATCACGAAGTTCTCGGCTTCGAGCAGCTGATTGACTTGTGTGGTGTCGATTACAGTGGCTATGGTGGTAGCTATAAGCCCACTGGGCGCTTTGCGGCAGTATCCCATCTTCTTTCCGTCGCAAATAACTGGCGCCTGCGTCTGCGCGTGTTTGCCGGCGATGATGCGTTTCCGGTGTTGTCTTCACTCAATGACATCTGGCCGTCAGTCTCCTGGTATGAGCGCGAAGCCTTTGACCTTTTTGGCATCATGTTTGAAGGGCACCCGGATCTGCGCCGCATCCTTACCGATTATGGATTCGTGGGGCATCCTTTCCGCAAGGATTTCCCTGTCTCCGGGTTTATGGAAATGACTTACGACAAGGAACAGGGGCGTGTCGTGTACCAGCCCGTGACCATCGAACCGCGCGAAAATACTCCCCGCATCGTGCGCGAGGAAAGCTATGGGGGTGGCCGTGGCTGAGATCCGCAACTACACGCTCAATTTTGGTCCGCAACATCCGGCTGCCCATGGTGTGCTGCGCCTCATCCTTGAATTGTCGGGGGAGGTCGTGGAGCGCGCCGATCCGCATATCGGGCTGCTCCATCGCGGCACCGAAAAGCTTGCCGAGACGCGCACCTGGATTCAGTCCGTGCCGTACATGGATCGTCTCGATTACGTTTCCATGATGTCCAATGAGCATGCGTATTGCATGGCGATTGAGCGTCTGCTGGGCGTCGAGGTGCCGGAACGGGCACAGTACATACGCGTGATGTTTGATGAAATCACGCGTATTTTGAATCACTTGCTGAATATTGGTACGCACGCACTTGATATCGGCGCTATGACAATGGTGCTGTATACCTTCCGCGAGCGTGAAGATCTGATGGATGCATATGAGGCCGTTTCGGGCGCTCGTCTGCATGCGGCCTATTACCGCCCGGGTGGTGTCTATCGCGATCTGCCTGATCGTATGCCCAAGTACACGGCCAACAAGTACAAGGATGATGCCACGGTCAAGAAGCTCAACGTGGCACGTGAGGGATCGCTGCTTGATTTTCTGGACGATTTCACGCAGCGTTTTCCGGCCTTGATCGATGAATATTCGACGCTGCTGACGGATAACCGCATCTGGAAGCAGCGTACCGTCGGGGTTGGCGTAGTCTCTCCTGAGCGGGCGCTGGCGCTGGGCTTTACCGGCCCCATGCTGCGTGGATCTGGAGTCGTCTGGGATCTGCGCAAGAAGCAGCCGTATGAAGTCTATGATCGTCTCGACTTCGACATTCCCGTGGGAACTAATGGCGACTGTTACGATCGTTATCTTGTCCGCATGGAAGAGATGCGCCAGAGCAATCGCATTGTTCGTCAGTGCATCGAGTGGTTGCGCAAGAATCCCGGCCCGGTCATCACCGACAACCATAAGGTTGCCCCGCCTTCGCGCGAGAAGATGAAGGGGAGCATGGAAGAGCTGATCCATCACTTCAAGCTGTTCACCGAAGGCATGCATGTGCCGGAAGGGCAGGCGTATGCTGCGGTGGAGCATCCGAAGGGAGAGTTTGGTGTTTACGCCATCTCCGATGGGGCCAACAAGCCCTGGCGTCTGAAGCTGCGTGCGCCGGGGTTTGCGCATCTGTCAGCCATGGATGAAATGGCCAAGGGGCACATGATTGCGGATGTGGTGGCGATCATCGGTACCATGGACATCGTTTTCGGTGAAATCGACCGCTGAGATCAAACGACAATGTTGAGTGCTGAATCCCTGCGGTTGATTGACCGCGAAATTGCCAAGTATCCGGCCGACCAGAAGCAGTCTGCTGTGATGGCTGCGTTGCGTATCGCGCAGCAGGAAAAAAGCTGGCTTGCCGCCGAGACCATCGAAGAGGTCGCTGGGTATCTGTCCATGCCGCCGATGGCCGTGTATGAAGTGGCCACCTTTTACAACATGTATAACCTCAAGCCGCTTGGCAAGCACAAGATCACGGTGTGCACGAACCTGCCGTGTGCCTTGTCTGGCGGGCAGGAGGCGGCTGAGTACCTGAAGGAAAAGCTTGGTGTTGATTTCAACGAAACCACGGCTGATGGCAAGTTCACTCTGGTCGAGGGTGAATGCATGGGTGCCTGTGGTGATGCACCGGTGCTACTGCACAACAATCACAAGATGTGCTGTCGGATGACGCGTGTCGAAATCGACAGGCTGATCGAGGAGCTATCCAAATGAGCACGGGCAAGAAGCTGATCCTGGCTGATCTGGATGGCGACCATACCTGGCGCCTTGACGACTACGTCAAGCGTGGTGGCTACGAAGCGTTGAAAAAGATTCTCGCCGAGAAAATCACCCCAGATGAAATTATTGCCACGCTGAAGGCCTCCGGTCTGCGTGGGCGCGGTGGTGCGGGGTTCCCGACCGGCTTGAAGTGGAGCTTCATGCCCAAGGCCTATACCGGCCCGAAGTATGTGGTTTGCAATTCGGATGAAGGCGAACCGGGCACCTTCAAGGATCGCGATATCCTGCGCTACAACCCGCATTCGGTGATCGAAGGCATGATCATCGGTGGCTATGCGATGGGGTGTGTTGCGGGCTACAACTACATTCACGGCGAGATTTTCGAAGTTCATGAGCGCTTCGAAGAGGCGCTTGCCGAAGCGCGCGCCGCCGGTCTGCTGGGGCAGAAGATTCTGGGTAGCGACTTCAGTTTTGATCTGTTCGCCCATCATGGTTACGGTGCCTACGTCTGTGGCGAAGAAACCGGTCTGCTCGAATCCATCGAAGGCAAGAAGGGGCAGCCGCGCTACAAGCCGCCCTTCCCGGCAAGCTTTGGTCTGTATGGCAAGCCCACCACGATCAACAACACCGAAACCTTTGCGTCAGTGCCTTTCGTGCTGCGCATGGGGGCCGAAGCCTTTCTCGGGCTGGGCAAACCGAATAATGGCGGCACCAAGATCTTCTCCGTGTCGGGGCACGTCAATCGTCCCGGCAATTATGAGATCCCGTTGGGCACGCCATTCCCGGAACTGCTTGCGCTGGCAGGTGGCATGCGCGGCGGGCGCAAGCTCAAGGCAGTGATTCCTGGTGGTTCCTCGGCACCGGTATTGCCGGCCGGGATCATCATGGAGACCACCATGGATTACGATGCTATCGCCAAGGCCGGCTCCATGCTGGGGTCTGGCGCAGTCATCGTGATGGATGAGACGGTGTGCATGGTCAAGGCGCTGGAGCGTCTGTCCTACTTCTACTTTGAGGAATCCTGCGGGCAATGCACGCCATGCCGCGAAGGCACAGGCTGGCTGTATCGCATCGTGCATCGCATCGAAACGGGCAAGGGCACGCCGGAAGATCTGGCGCTGCTCGACAACGTGGCGGAAAACATCATGGGGCGGACTATTTGTGCGCTGGGGGATGCGGCAGCAATGCCGGTACGCGGTTTCCTCAAGCACTATCGTGATGAGTTTGCCTACCATATCGAACACAAATGCTGTCAGGTTTCCGTTGAAGCCCAACGTGAAGGCAGCCGGATTTTTGTGCGTCAGGATTGAGCATGCTAGAAATCGAAATCGACGGCGAAAAAGTGCAGGTGCCTCCCGGCAGTACCGTGATGGAGGCTGCGCACAAGATTGGCAAGCACATTCCGCATTTCTGCTATCACAAGAAACTCTCCATCGCGGCCAATTGCCGCATGTGTCTGGTGGAAGTGGAAAAGATGCCGAAGGCGGTGCCAGCGTGTGCCACGCCTGTGGCAGCGGATATGAAGGTCTCCACACACTCGGAAAAAGCTGTGAAGGCGCAGCGTTCGGTGATGGAGTTTCTGCTCATCAATCACCCGCTGGATTGTCCGATCTGCGATCAGGGCGGTGAATGTCAGCTGCAGGATATTGCCGTGGGCTACGGCTCGCCAGCTTCGCGTTATCGCGAAGAGAAGCGCGTGGTCATCAACAAGAATCTTGGTCCGCTGATCAATACCGACATGACGCGCTGCATTCATTGCTCGCGTTGCGTGCGTTTCGGGCAGGAGATTTCCGGCATCATGGAACTCGGGATCGCCAATCGTGGCGAGCATTCCGAGGTGATGGCCTTCGTTGATCGTTCGGTGGATTCCGAGCTCTCCGGCAATGCGATAGATCTGTGCCCGGTGGGGGCGCTGACATCGAAGCCTTTCCGTTTTGGCGCGCGGACCTGGGAAATGAGCCGGCGCAAGTCGGTCAGCCCGCACGATTCGCTGGGTGCGAATATCGTGGTGCAGGTCAAGCATGACGAAGTCAAACGTGTGCTGCCGCTTGAAAACGAAGAAGTGAACGAATGCTGGATTTCCGACCGGGACCGCTTCTCATATGAAGGCCTGCGCGCTGCAGACCGCCTCACCGTGCCGCAGATCAAGCATGGTGGCGAATGGCACCAGGTGGATTGGGAAACTGCGCTTGAATATATCGTGCGTACCCTGAAGGACATCAAGGGTGAGTTTGGTGGCGAACAGATCGCAGCGCTGGTTTCGCCGCACAGCACCGTCGAGGAATTCTTCCTGGCGCAGAAACTGATTCGTGCGCTGGGTTCTGACAACATTGATTTCCGCCTGCGCCAGAATGATTTCTCGGCCGACGGCAAGTCCGCTGGCGCACCCTGGCTGGGCATGCCACTTGCGGCACTGAGCAAGCTGGACGCCACGCTGGTGATTGGCAGTTTCCTGCGCAAGGATCATCCACTGATGGCGCAGCGTCTGCGCCAGGCCGTACGGCATGGTGGCAAGCTTGCACGGGTCGGAGTGAGTGCTGAAGACTGGCTGATCCCGGTTGCGGCGCAGAGTATCGTGGCTCCGGCTGCATTGGTTGCCGAGCTCGCAGCTGTCGTGGCAGCGCTTGCCGCTGCCCAGAATCAGACGGTGGCAGCCGAATGCGCGGCCTTGGTAGGGCAGGCGCGCATCACTGATGCGGCTAAGGCTGTGGCAAACGTGTTAACGGGTGGAGAAAAGCGGGCCGTGTTCCTGGGGAATCTCGCGCTGCAACATCCGAATGCGGCGTCCATCCGGGTGCTGGCAGCGGAAATTGCACGTTTGAGTGGCGCTGCATTGGGCGTGCTCGGGGAGTCAGCGGGCAGTCTTGGCGGCCATTTGGTTGGTGCGCTGCCGAAAACCGGCCTGAATGCCCGGCAGATGCTCGAATCGCCGCGTAAAGCCTATATTCTCCTAGGGTTTGAACCTGAATTGGACTGTGCCGATCCGGTGCTGGCCCGCGAAGCGCTGGCCAAGGCAGGTAGTGTCATTCATATCGGCAGCTTTGCCGGCAAAGCTGCGGAATATGCTGATGTGATGCTGCCGGCGGCGCCTTTTACCGAAACTTCCGGCACCTACGTGAATGCCGAAGGCCGCGTGCAGTCGTTCAACGCTGTGGTGCAGGCCAAAGGCGAAGTACGCCCGGCCTGGAAGGTGCTGCGTGTGTTGGGCAATCTGCTGGGTCTGGAAGGCTTCGAGTACGAATCCTCGGAAGCTGTACGTGACGCAGCCTTGCCCAGGGATATTGCGGCCCACCTGAACAATGGCCTGAACGGTGTGCAGGCGCAGGCAGGGCAGGGTACGGATGGGCTGCAGCGGATTGCCGATGTGCCGATCTATTTCGCCGATCCGCTGGTGCGCCGTGCAGCTTCGTTGCAGAAAACGCGTGACGCGAAGGCGCCCGAGTTCGTGGCGGCTCCGCAGACACTCACTGCGCTGGGCATTGAAGACGGTGCACAGGTTCGCGTGAGTTCTGCCGTGGGGAGCGTGGCGTTGCGCGCCCGTGCTGATGCGGCGATTCCGGCAGGCAGTGCGAAGGTTTCGGCAGCACATGCATCGACTGCAGGGCTGGGTGGCATGTTCTGCGAACTGAAGGTGGAGAGGGCGTAATGGAACAGCTGCTGAATTCTGCCTCCGGATTTTTTGGTCCTCTGTGGATCGTGGTGTGGACGCTGGTCAAGATCATCGTCATCGTGGCGCCGCTGATGGGCGCCGTGGCCTACATGACGCTTGCCGAACGCAAGGTGATCGGCTGGATGCAGATCCGCATGGGGCCGAACCGCGTCACCTTCTTCGGGATTTCCTGGCTTGGCGGCCTGGCGCAGCCGGTCGCCGACGGCATGAAGATGCTCTTCAAGGAAGTCATCGTGCCGACGCGGGCGAGTACTGGCCTGTACTTTCTCGGGCCGATTCTGGCCCTGGCGCCGGCGTTGGCTGCCTGGGCTGTGGTGCCGTTTGCCGATGGGCTGGTGCTGGCCAACATCAATGCCGGTTTGCTGTATCTGATGGCCATCACGGGTCTTGGCGTGTACGGGGTGATCATCGCCGGGTGGGCCTCCAATTCGAAATACGCCTTGCTTGGAGCGATGCGTTCGGCAGCCCAGATGGTGTCCTACGAGTTGTCGATGAGTTTCGCGCTGATCTGTGTGCTGATGGTCTCCGGCAGTCTGAATCTCTCCGAGATCGTGGCCGGCCAGGGGCAGGGGATGTTTGCCCGGCACGGCGTGAGTCTGCTCTCCTGGAACTGGCTGCCGCTGCTGCCGATGTTCTTCGTCTATTTCGTCTCCGGCGTGGCGGAAACCAACCGCGCACCGTTTGATGTGGTGGAAGGCGAATCTGAAATCGTCGCCGGGCATATGGTTGAATACTCCGGGATGTCTTTCGCGCTGTTCTTTCTCGCCGAATACGCGAACATGATCCTGGTGGCCACCCTGACGTCGCTGTTCTTCCTGGGCGGCTGGCTGTCACCCTGCGCGGGTATTGCAGGCTGGCTCTCCGGTGTGCCGGTGATTGGTACCGTTTGGTCGGTTTTCTGGGGGGATGGCATCTGGTGGCTGTTGGCCAAGGCAGCGTTCCTGCTGTTCATGTTCCTGTGGATCCGGGCAACCTTCCCGCGCTTCCGGTATGACCAGATCATGCGTCTGGGCTGGAAGGTGTTCGTTCCGATGTGTCTGGTCTGGGTGCTCGTTGTCGGCATCTGGATCCTCTCCCCGCTGTCTGTCTGGAAGTAAGCCATGGGTGCTGTGAGAGAATTCTTTGGCAGTATTGTTCTTCTGGAACTGGTCAAGGGCCTTGCCCTGACTGGCCGGTACATGTTTGCGCGCAAGATCACGGTGCGCTACCCGGAAGAAAAAACGCCGCAAAGTCATCGTTTTCGTGGCCTGCATGCCCTGCGCCGTTACCCCAACGGGGAAGAGCGCTGCATTGCGTGCAAGCTGTGCGAGGCCGTCTGCCCGGCGCTGGCGATCACCATCGAGTCTGCCCAGCGTGACGATGGCACACGGCGCACGACACGCTACGACATTGATCTGACCAAGTGCATCTTCTGTGGTTTCTGTGAGGAAGCCTGCCCGGTCGATGCAATTGTGGAAACGCGCATCCTCGAGTATCACGGCGAGAAGCGCGGGGATCTGTACTACACCAAGCAGATGCTGCTGGCAGTGGGTGATCGCTACGAGACGCAGATTGCGGAAGACCGCGCTGCCGATGCGAAATTCCGCTGAGGCGCAACTGCGACAATAGGTACATCGAGGATTACATGGCAATATCCTTTCCGACCCTGTGTTTTTATCTCTTCTCGGCAATCCTGGTGCTATCGGGTCTGCGCGTCGTGACGGCGCGCAATCCGGTACATGCGGTGCTGTTTCTGGTGCTCTCGTTCTTCACGGCAGGCATGATCTGGATGCTGCTGCAGGCCGAGTTTCTGGCGATTGCCGTCGTGCTCATCTACATCGGTGCGGTGATGGTGCTGTTCCTGTTTGTCGTGATGATGCTGGATATCAACATCGACAAACTGCGCCAGGGCTTCTGGCGTTACCTGCCCGTCGGCCTCGTGGTTTCCGGCATCATGGTCAGCGAGATGGCGATGGTGCTCAACGGCCCATACTTCCAGTTGAAAGCCCTGCCGGCACCGCAGGCGGTTGATCCGGCCTACAGCAATACGCAGGATCTGGCCCGGGTGATCTTTACCGACTATGCCTATCCCTTCGAGTTGGCTTCACTGATACTGCTGGTGGGGATGCTTGCTGCGGTGGTGCTGACGCACCGCAAGCGTGAGGGGACCAAGCATGTGGAACCGTCCACGCAGATTAGGGTGAAGGCGGCGGATCGTTTGGTGATTCACTCTATCCCGGCTGAAAAGGATGAAGTTGCAGCGCCCGCCGAACAGGTGACGGGAGATAACAAATGATGATTCCGCTTTCTCATGTGCTGACTCTGAGTGCATTGCTATTCGCCATTGGCGTGATGGGGATTTTCCTCAACCGCAAGAATCTCATTGTGCTGCTGATGGCAATCGAGCTGATGCTGCTTGCCGTCAATATGAACTTTGTGGCGTTCTCCTCGTATTTCGGGGATTCCGCCGGGCAGGTTTTCGTGTTCTTCATCCTGACTGTTGCTGCGGCCGAATCGGCTATCGGGCTGGCAATTCTGGTGGTGCTGTTCCGCAACCTGCGTTCCATCCATGTCGATGATCTCGACAACCTGAAGGGATAAGAGAGGGATGAATTCCATGCAGAAACTCTACCTTCTCGTGCCCATGGCCCCTCTGGTCGGGGCATTGCTCGCCGGCCTGTTTGGCAAGGTCATCGGGCGTGTCGGTTCCCATGTCGTCACCATCCTGGGCGTGGCCGTGGCTTTTCTCGCCTCGCTGTACATTTTCACCGATGTGCTGGCAGGCAACACTTTCAATGGCTCGCTCTACACCTGGGCGGTCAGCGATGGCATCCGCTTCGAAGTGGGCTTTCTCATCGACAGCCTGACGGTGATGATGATGCTGGTGGTCACCTTCGTGTCACTGATGGTGCACATCTACACCGTTGGCTATATGGCCGATGACCCGGGTTACACCCGCTTCTTCAGCTACATCTCGCTGTTTACGTTCTCGATGCTGATGCTCGTGATGAGCAACAACTTCCTGCAGC
>DBTS01000120.1:42012-42359 GCA_002307175.1 Rhodocyclaceae bacterium UBA1310 | reverse complement strand
CAACAACTTCCTGCAGCTGTTCTTTGGCTGGGAAGCGGTGGGGCTGGTGTCTTATCTGCTGATCGGCTTCTGGTTTACGCGACCCACGGCGATTTACGCCAATCTCAAGGCCTTCCTGGTCAACCGCGTGGGTGACTTTGGCTTCGTGCTGGGGATCGGGCTGATTGCCGCGTCTGCCGGCTCGCTGAATTACGCCGAGGTGTTTGCCAAGGCGCCGGAGCTGGCCAAGATGCTTGTGCCTTCCACTGGATGGCCGTTGCTGACAGCAACCTGCATTGCACTCTTCGTGGGTGCCATGGGCAAGTCTGCACAGGTTCCCCTACACGTCTGGCTGCCCGATTCGATGG
>DBTS01000120.1:31174-41753 GCA_002307175.1 Rhodocyclaceae bacterium UBA1310 | reverse complement strand
TCGATGGAAGGCCCGACCCCGATTTCCGCCCTGATTCACGCTGCCACCATGGTGACGGCCGGGATCTTCATGGTGGCGCGCATGTCGCCGCTGTTTGAGCTTTCCGAAACGGCATTGTCCTTCGTCATGGTGATCGGCGCCACAACAGCCCTGTTCATGGGATTCTTGGGTATCGTGCAGAACGATATCAAGCGTGTGGTGGCGTATTCCACCCTGTCGCAGCTTGGTTACATGACTGTGGCGCTGGGTGTGTCGGCGTACTCTGCCGGGGTGTTCCACCTCATGACCCATGCTTTCTTCAAGGCACTGTTGTTCCTGGGTGCCGGCTCTGTGATCATCGGCATGCATCATGATCAGGACATGCGCAATATGGGCGGGCTGTGGAAGTACATGCCCATCACCTGGATCACGTCCCTGCTGGGTTCCGTGGCCTTGATCGGCATCCCCTTCACCTCTGGCTTCTATTCCAAGGACATGATCATTGATGCTGCTCTGGAATCACATCGCTGGGGGGCGGGCTATGCCTACGCATGCCTGATCCTGGGGGTGTTTGTTACGGCCTTCTACTCCTTCCGCATGTATTTCCTGGTTTTCCACGGCAAGGAGCGTTTCGGCAAGGCGCATGATGATCATGCCCACGGCCATGCTCATGACGATGCTGAGGCCGCCCATGATGATCACGCCCATCACGGCCTCAAGCCTGGGCAGAAGCCTCATGAGTCGCCATGGGTGGTGACCATTCCGCTGATCCTCCTGGCGATTCCCTCGATCTTCATCGGTTTCTTTACCGTTGAACCCATGCTCTTCGGCAAGTGGTTCGATGGCGCCATCCGGATTTCCGAGCACAATGATGTGATCCGGGAGATTGGCGAACATTTCCATGGTCCGTTTGCCAAAGGTCTGCATGGGTTTCTCAGCGCGCCTTTTGGCATGGCGCTGGCCGGGGTCGTGGTGGCGTGGTTCTTCTATCTCAAGCGCCCGGATATTCCGGCGGCCATTCAGCGCCGCTTTGGGCCGATCTACAGGCTGCTGGAGAACAAATACTATTTCGACAACGTCTACGAGTGCATCTTTGCCGGCGGCTCGCGTCTGCTGGGACGCTGTTTGTGGGTGGGGGGCGATCAGGGCCTGATCGATGGCGTCCTCGTCAATGGTTCTGCCCGTGTGGTGGGCTGGATTGGTCGTATGTCACGCTCACTGCAGAGTGGCCTGGTGTATCAGTATGCGTTCTGGGTGGTGCTGGGCGTGCTGGTGAGCCTGACGCTGTTCGTGCCCACCAATTTTGGGCTGCGGGTCATTCGGCTTCTCGAACATATCTGGACTTTGAGCGGTACGCTCCAGTCCTTTGTGAATTTGTCTTAGTGGGGGAGTGTCGTGAAGCACGCGTTCCTTATGTCCAGTAATTCAAACAGTCTTGGTGGGTTCTTTTGATGGCCAACTTGCCCTATCTCAGTCTTTCGATCTGGATTCCGGTCATAGGCGGCCTGCTAACGCTGTGTGCGCATGCGGATCGGAATGCTCCGGTCGCGCGTTTCATGGGTCTGATCGTGTCGCTGGCAGGTTTTCTGGTGACCCTGCCGCTCTATACCCATTTCGATGCCAGCAGCAGCGGCATGCAGTTTGTTGAGTACCTGCCCTGGATTCATCACTTCAATGCGCACTACTCGCTGGGAGTGGATGGCATCTCGATGCCGTTTGTGGTGCTCAACAGCTTCATCACGGTGATCGTGGTGCTGGCCTGCTGGGTGGTGATCCAGCGCAAGGTGGCGCAGTACATTGCAGCCTTTCTGATCATGTCCGGCCTCATGAACGGTATTTTTGCCGCGCAGGATGCTCTGCTGTTCTACGTGTTCTTTGAATCCTCGCTGATCCCGCTGTATCTGGTGATCGGCATCTGGGGCGGGCCGAACCGGGTCTATGCGGCCATCAAGTTTTTCCTTTACACACTGGCCGGGTCACTGCTGATGCTGCTGGCCTTCATCTACCTGTTCAATGCCGCGCAGGGGAGTTTCGATCTGGCTGACTGGTACGCGACCAAGCTGGATCTGCATACCCAGAAGCTTATCTTCTGGGCTTTCCTGGCGTCTTTTGCGGTCAAGGTTCCGATGTGGCCGGTGCATACCTGGCTGCCGGATGCCCACGTCGAAGCGCCTACGGGGGGGTCCGTGGTGCTGGCGGCCATTGCCCTGAAGCTCGGGGCATACGGATTCCTGCGGTTTTCGCTGCCGATCGTGCCGGATGCCTGCGCGGTGTTTGCACCCGTGATGATCTTCCTGTCGCTGATTGCTGTGATCTATATCGGCTTCGTGGCGATTGTGCAGACCGATATGAAAAAGCTCGTGGCCTATTCTTCGATTTCACACATGGGCTTCGTGACGCTGGGCTTTTTCATGTTCAACCAGCTCGGTATGGAAGGGGCTCTCGCCCAGATGATCTCCCACGGTTTTGTCTCTGCCGCCATGTTCCTGTGCATCGGGGTGTTGTATGACCGCATGCATTCGCGCCAGATTGCCGATTACGGCGGCGTGGTTAATGTGATGCCGAAGTTTGCCGCCTTCTTCATGCTGTTTGCGATGGCCAACTGCGGCTTGCCCGCAACCAGTGGATTCGTGGGCGAATTCATGGTGATTCTGGGTGCGGTGAAGTTCAATTTCTGGGTGGGCTTTGCCGCTGCGATCACCCTGATCCTGGGGGCGGGCTATACCCTGTGGATGTACAAGCGTGTGGTGTTCGGAGCAATCGGCAATTCGCACGTGGCGGAGTTGAAGGACATCACCGGGCGCGAAGGGTTTTTCCTGTTCCTGCTGGCAGTCTGTGTCTTGGCGATGGGCTTGTATCCCTTCCCGGTGACCGATGTGATGCATGCCTCGGTGACCGATCTGCTCAGACACGTGGCAGTGGGTAAGCTGTGAGGCGCAAAGAAGAATTAATTTGACGGGCACATGATGGAATTCCAGATACCGAATTTTGCACCGGCCGCGCCGGAAATCTTTGTCAGCATGATGAGCATTTTCATCTTGCTGGTGGTGTCCTTCGCACGTACCCGCTCAAGCCAGATTGCCTATTACCTGACGCAACTGACGCTGATCGTGGCGGGCGGGCTGAGCCTCTATCCGATACGCGATGATTCTGCCGGTGAGATGGTTTTCACGTTCGGGCAGATGTATGTCGCCGATCCGCTCGGAGATCTTCTCAAGATCGCGTCGATTGCCGCAGTGTTCTGCACGCTGGTCTACGGGCGGCGCTATCTGCGGGAACGCAAGCTGGAATCTGCGGAATACTATCTGCTGGCTCTGTTTGCCGCACTCGGCATCATGGTGATGATCTCAGCCGGTACGCTGATCACTGTGTATATCGGTCTTGAGATGCTGTCTCTGGCTTCGTATGCGCTGGTTGCCATCAATCGCGATTCCGTGCGCTCGACTGAAGCGGCGATGAAGTATTTCGTGCTCGGTTCGCTGGCCTCAGGCCTGCTGCTGTATGGCATGTCGATGGTGTACGGCGCTACCCACTACCTGGGACTGTGGGATATTGCGAATGCATTGCTTGATCCGGCCTCGGTGAATGGCACTGTGTTGCTGTTCGGGCTGGTTTTTGTGGTTGCCGGTGTGGCCTTCAAGCTTGGTGTCGTGCCATTCCACATGTGGCTGCCGGATACCTATGAAGGCGCCCCCAGTTCTGTGACGCTGCTGATCGCCTCCGCTTCCAAACTTGCCGCATTTGCCATGGCCTGTCGCCTGCTGGCTTTCGGCCTGTGGGATCTGGTCGGGCAGTGGAAGCTGATGCTGCTGATTGCCGGTACGGCCTCTATCGTTCTGGGGAATCTTGCGGCGATCCGGCAGACCAATCTCAAACGCATGCTGGCCTATTCCGGTATTTCGCACATGGGTTTCCTGGTGCTGGGCTTCGCTGCGGTGACCTCGACCGATTCTCTGGGGGCCTATGGTTCGGCGCTGTTCTATGTGCTGACCTATGTGCTGGCCACACTCGGTGGTTTTGGCATCATGCTGCTGCTGGCGCGGGCCGGGCATGAGGCAGAAAACATCGAGGATTTCCGTGGCCTGAACAAGCGCAGCAGCTGGTGGGCTGCAATGATGTCGGTGGTAATGTTATCGATGGCAGGGATTCCGTTCTTTGTCGGTTTCTTTGCCAAGTTATATGTGCTCAATTCCCTGTGGAACAGCGGCTTTGCTTGGCTGACAGTGGTGGCGGTGATCATGTCCCTGATTGGGGCCTACTATTATCTGAGCGTGGTCAAAACCATCTATTTCGATGAGCCTGAGGATCATGAGCCCATCGGCGGGGGCATTGGTTCGCGGGCATTGCTGTCGGTAAATGTGTTTGCCCTGATTTTGTTGGGTCTGTTCCCCGGCGCACTGATGGATTTGTGCGTCACCGTGGTACGGCGTACCCTGCAGTAAGGCGTTGGAAATTGGATTCAATGGAAAAAGCCGGCTTCGCTGGCTTTTTTGTTTTTCAGGATAGCGACGATGATTGAAACGAAAATCAAGGGTGAAGAAGTCTATAGCGGCAGGCTGCTCAAGGTGCAGTGCGATCATGTGGCCTTGCCGGATGGTTCGGAGGCGACACGCGAGTTTGTCAAACATCCGGGGGCATGCGTGATCATTGCCGAGGTGCGCCCCGGTGTGCTGATTTTCGAACGCCAGTTCCGCTATCCGCTTGGCCGTATCTTTATCGAGTTGCCTGCTGGCAAGATTGATCCGGAAGATTCCCTGCAAGGCTGTGCCGAGCGCGAATTGCGCGAGGAAACGGGGTATTCGGCAAAGGAATGGCGTCACCTGGGTGCCATGCACAACTGCATTGGCTATTCCGACGAGCAGATCGATATCTTCCTGGCCCGTGATTTGACACCGGGTGTGCAGGATCTCGACGAAGGAGAGTTTGTCGAGATCTTCGAAATGAGCGTCGAGGACGCAGAGGCTGCCGTGCTGGATGGCCGGATCACCGATGCCAAAACCATTACCGGTCTGTTCTGGGCACGTCGCGTGCTGCCTGCCTGCGCGTGAGGCGGGCCAGCCGGAAGAGGGTGGGCATGCCCTGATGTCGCAGTGGATTGAATCTGCAGGGGGGCGGGTGTAGTGTGGCTGCAAAGAACTCAACAAGAGGAGACACGCCATGCCTGCAGCACAGGATATCCGTACGCTCGCCCTCCTTGGTCATGCCGGTGCAGGCAAGACGACGTTGATTGAAAACCTGCTGGTGCTTGCACGGGCGATTCCGCAGGCTGGCAGTGTTGAGAAGGGGACGACAGTCTGCGATTACGATGCGCTTGAGAAAGAGCATCACCATACCGCCAAGCTCGCCGTTGCGCATCTGGATCATCAGGGTTGCCGTGTCCAGCTGATTGATACTCCGGGTTTCCCTGATTTTGCCGGGCAGGCCATGGCAGCTCTGGATGCAGTGGAAACTGTCGTGACGCTCATCAATCCGCAAAACGGCATAGAAATCAGTGCTGCGCGGGCCATGCTCTGGGCACAGACCCGGAAACTCTGCCGGGTGCTGGTCATCAATCGCTGTGATGCTGATCGGATAGACCTGCCCCTGCTTCTCGAAGACCTGAAATCATCCTTTGGCAGGGAATGCCTGCCGATCAATCTGCCGGCAGATGGCGGTCGGCGCGTACTCGACTGTTTTTTTAATCCGCAGGGTGAGCAGACCGATTTCAGTAGCGTTGAAGAAGCCCATCGGGCCATCGTCGAACAGATCGTCGAGGTGGATGAGGCGCTGACTGAGCGTTACCTCAATGGTGAGGAGCTTGCGGCGGAATCACTGCACGCCACCTTCGAGAAGGCATTGCGCGAAGGCCATATCGTACCGGTGCTGTTTGCCTCGGCGCGCACCGGCGTCGGTTTGCCGGAATTGCTGGATTTCATTGTGCGTCTTGCCCCCAGCTCTCTTGAAGGCAATCCGCCCCTGTTTGAGAAGTGGCCCAATGCGGGCGTTGTGCAAGCCGAAGAAATCGTCCCCACCTACGCGGTCAATGGACATGTGCTGGCACATGTGTTCAAGGTTGAGGTGGATTCCTATATGGGCAAGATCGGTACCGTGCGGGTGTTGCAGGGTACGATCACGCCGGATAGCGTGTTGTATGCCGGAGAGTCGCGCAAGCCATTCCGGGTAGCTCATCTCTATGGTGTGCAGGGCAAGCAGCTTGATCCCATTCTGAGCGCGGGGCCCGGTGAGATCTGCGCGATTACCAAGATCGAAGATATCAACTTCGACAATGTGCTGCACGATGATCCCGAAGATGCTGTGATCCATTTTCGTCCCTTGCCCCTGCCGCATGCCGTATACGGGCTGGCGCTGAGGGTGAAGCGACGCGGCGAGGATCAGAAACTTGCCGAGGTTCTGCACAAGCTGGCGATCGAAGACCCAGGTCTGCAGGTCGAAAGCGACCCTACGACGCATGAAATTGTCATTCGCGGGCAGGGCGAGCTGCATCTGGGCAGGGCACTGGAGCGGATGGTGTCGCAATACAAGCTTGAAATCGACAGTCATCCTCCCACGATTCCCTATCGGGAGACGATTACCTGCAATGCAGAAGGGCATCATCGCCATAAAAAGCAGAGCGGTGGTGCTGGCCAGTTCGGTGAAGTTTTTCTACGTGTGGTGCCATTGCGCAGAGGGGATGGTTTCCGCTTCAAGAACGAAGTGAAAGGTGGGGCGATCCCTGGTGTGTTCATCCCGGCAGTTGAAAAGGGTGTTCGCGAAGTGCTCGACAACGGTGCCATCGCCGGATTCCCCGTGCAGGATGTCGAAGTAACGGTCTACGACGGCAAGACGCATCCAGTCGATGGCAAAGAGGTTGCCTTCGTGACGGCGGGCAGAAAGGCCTTTCTGGATGCCATGAAGAGTGCCCGCCCCATCATTCTGGAGCCTCTGGTCAATCTGGAAGTGACGGTGCCGGAACCAGCCTTTGGTGATGTCTCTGGCGAGCTTTCGGCACGACGTGGGCAGGTGACCAGCACGGATAGCGCCCGTGCCGGGATGATGGCGATTTGTGCGCGGGCACCACTTTCCGAGTTAAGTGATTTTCAGGGGCGCCTGAAATCGATTACCGGCGGGCAGGGCAGCTACACCCTCGAACTGGCCGGCTATGAGCCGGCACCACCGAGCGTGCAGCAACAACTCATGGAAACCTATCAGCCTAAAGAGGAAGAATAGCTCGCTTGGGTTTCTCCTGAACTGGTCTCAGTCGAGCCAGTCCAGAATCTCGCACGGCTGGTGGATGATGCCATCTGCCGCCCATTCGGCAATGGGGGCATCGCATCCGAGATATCCCCAGGCGGCGGCAAGCGTGATGCAGCCTGCCGAGCGCCCGGCCTGGATATCGCGCACATCATCCCCCACGTAGATGCTCTGGCCGGGTGGGATTCCGAGCGTGGTGCAGGCGTGAAGAATCGGGTCAGGCGCTGGTTTGGGATTGGCTGTGGTATCCCCACAGACCACGCAGCCGATTTCGCCAAGCCCGCTTTGGCCAAGTTTCATGGCCTGCAGAAGCGGGGTCGTGAAACGGCTGTGTTTGTTGGTGACGATTCCCCAGACCAGACCGCGTTGCTCCAAGTCATCCAGAAGCGCCTGCATGCCATCAAACAGTGCTGTACTGACACACAGACTGCGGGCGTAATGCTGCAGAAAGCGTTCTGCCCACACAGCGTATTCGGGGTGATCCTGCGGGATGCCCATGCCTTCGCGCAACAGGCCACGTGCACCCTGCGAGGCAAATCGCCGCAGCTGTTCAAGGGGTAGTGGTGCGAGGTTTTCCTCATGCCGCAGACGATTCAGCGCCCCTACCAGATCGGGTGCCGTGTCTGCCAGTGTGCCATCCAGGTCAAACAGAACGGCCTTGATGATGGCTTCAGGCATTCTTGCTGGCATGCATCAGGTAATTCACATCAGTGTTCGCGGTCAGTCCGTAAGCTCTGGAGAACGGGTTGTAACTCATGCCGGAGAGTGAGCCGGGCGCCAGCTCAGCTTCACGCAGGTATTGCAGAAGCTCTGATGGTTTGATGAATTTGGCATAATCATGGGTGCCGCGCGGAAGCAGCTTGAGCACATATTCCGCGCCCACGATAGCCATCACATATGCCTTGGCATTGCGATTGATGGTGGAGAAAAAGACATGCCCACCAGGCTTCACGAGTATGGCGCAGGCTCGCACCACACTGGCCGGATCAGGCACGTGTTCGAGCATTTCCATGCAGGTGACGATATCAAAGGACGCCGGTGCTGCCTCGGCCATCGCTTCTGCGGAAATCTCGCGATAGTCCACTTTCTGCTGGCTCTCAAAAAGATGCAGGCGGGCAACGGAAAGTGCCTTGGTTGACAGGTCTATCCCCGTGACCTCTGCACCGCGACTTGCCATGCCCTCGGCGAGAATGCCGCCGCCACAGCCGATATCGAGCACGCGTTTGCCCTGCAGTGGCGCGATGTTGTCGATCCAGTTCAGGCGCAAGGGATTGATGTCGTGCAGCGGTCGAAATTCAGATTCGGGATCCCACCAGCGGTGGGCCAGTTCACTGAATTTGGCGAGTTCCTGAGCGTCTGCGTTGAGTTCTGACATTGTGTGTTTTTGCCGGCTGGAGAAAGCAGCCATCATTCTGACCGGAATCGGGAACGAAAAAAAGCCCGGCGCACGGCCGGGCTTCTCTTGGGTGTGTTGGTGATTACTTCGTACCAACCGCTTCCAGTTCGACGCGGCGATCCGGAGCCAGGCAGTCGATCAGCTTGGCATTCTTGGTTTTGCCGAGGCTGTCGCAGGTCTTGCCGGTGACGGGCTGGGTGCTGCCCTTGCCTTCGGTGTAGACCTTGTTGGCGGGGATGCCCTGAGCGATCAGGAAATCCTTGACCGAAGCAGCGCGCTTTTCAGACAGTGTCTGGTTGTAGGCCGGCTTGCCCAGACGGTCAGCGTGACCAACAGCGATCACAACTTCCAGAGACTTCAGGCCCTTGGCGTTGTTGGCAAATTCAGCCAGCTTGCCCTTACCGGCTTCGCTCAGTTCGGACTTGTCGAAGGCGAAGAGTGCGTCGCTAGGCAGATTCACCTTGTTGGCGGCAGGCGCTTCAGTCGGGGCAATCACCGGAGCCGGAGCCGGCGCGGGGGCCGGAGCAGGCTGGGCGACAGGGGCCGGAGCGGGAGCCGGTGCTGCATCGGCCAGTTCCTTGCAGGCGACACCGACGGACTGACCACTTTCGGTCATTACCGAGGCGAGCAGATCCTTGGAATAGTTGGTGGAGCGCAGACAGTTGCCGAGTCCATCCTTTTCAACAATATTGCCGGCACCGATGATATACGGTTGAACCGGAGCGGATTTGACGACGATTTGTGCCTGGGCTGTGGCACTTAGGCCAGCAATAGCGGCCAGAATGATTAAGTGAGATTTTTTCATATTCTCCTCGTTGCAAGGCTAATAGCAGGGGAAGCTAGGACTGATCGGGAAGGCCGATGCCCCTATACTTTGCCGGAAAAGGAATCCGACACCAATGCCGTATCGCATCAGCTGGTACGACATTCAGCTTGATGGTAATGCCTACCAAGGCTTGGCCGAATTCTGCCACAGGCGTGCAGTTCTGACCAAATCTGTGTTGCTCATGAGCAACAACATGCCCTCCTGTACACAAGCTGTAGGTTGGACATGCACACCCGAAATAAATTCCCTGTCTGCTACACAAATAAGATGTGGCGCTTGTTCATAGCATGACAGATTGTCAGCACCTTTGAGCGATACTGCACATAAGTCCGTTTCTTGCTCAGATCGGATGTTGCGGTTGCGGCTTTCCGATCCCAGTGTGTTTGGCCCGTGAGGGCGGGCTTGCTGCCTGCTATTGTGACCGACAGCATTGCGCGGCACATTTTCAGACGTTGCTGCGAAAGTTTTTGCCTGGGGTTGGAATGCAGTTGTAATTCCTTGTGCCACTATCCTGGTCGCTACGAATGTCAGTGGCAAGATCTGCGCTGGAGGGGCTTGCATGCGGTGTCCAGCCAGGCAGTCGGAAAGCCTTCTGTACAGGTTTGTGTGCGGAGGGGGTTCAAAGTGGATTCGTTTGGCTGCACGCTCATTCTGCCGAAGGTGTTGGCGCGGATCACTCAGGGCTCTGGTTCTGATCTTGCAGCGACGGTGCACCGCAGGAGCATGGCTGTGGGGAATGGGTATTGATGGGCCTGGGCTCCCTGGAAGTCTGATCAGGCAGTACATCAGGCTTGCCGTATGGCGGTTTCTTGCTTCGGATGTCGGAATCTGATTTGTGACCGGCCTCCTGTGGATAAGACCGGAATGGCGCTCGGGTGTCGTGTTTTCGGGCTCTGCCGGCATGGTTCGGCGGGCTTTGGTGGCTGGGTTTGCGTTACGGCATGGTTTTGCCTCTTCTTCTGGCTGCCTTTCGAAATCCGCTCGGTAAGGTGGGGGGTGCCAACATGGTACAATCAGCAACTTTAGCGCATTAAGTCGGGTACATAAGCGTCTATGAATTCGTTTGCCAAAGAAACGCTGCCAGTCAGTTTAGAAGAAGAGATGCGCCACTCCTATCTCGATTACGCCATGAGCGTGATCGTCGGGCG
>DBTS01000120.1:29288-30939 GCA_002307175.1 Rhodocyclaceae bacterium UBA1310 | reverse complement strand
TATCTCGATTACGCCATGAGCGTGATCGTCGGGCGGGCGCTTCCAGACGTACGGGACGGTCTGAAGCCTGTACACAGGCGGGTTCTGTACGCAATGCATGAGGCCAACAATCTGTGGAACCGGCCTTATGTGAAATGTGCCCGCGTGGTCGGGGAGGTGATGGGGAAGTTTCACCCTCACGGTGACTCCGCCATTTACGATACCCTCGTGCGCATGGCGCAGGATTTCTCCCTGCGCTACACCTTGGTGGATGGCCAGGGCAACTTTGGCTCGGTGGATGGCGACTCGGCAGCTGCCATGCGTTACACCGAATGCCGCATGGAGCGTCTCGCCAGCGACATGCTGGCGGATATCGACAAGGAAACCGTCGATTTCCAACCTAACTACGATGGCAGGGAGCTTGAGCCGACGGTGCTGCCAACACGTCTGCCCAATCTGCTTATCAACGGTTCATCCGGTATCGCGGTGGGGATGGCGACGAATATTCCGCCGCACAATCTCACCGAGGTTGTCGAAGGCTGCCTGACGCTGCTCGCCAATCCCGAGACAGACATTGAGGATCTGATCAAGATCATTCCGGCGCCGGATTTCCCCACGGCAGCCCTGATCTATGGCCTTTCCGGCGTGCATGAGGGTTATCGCACCGGGCGCGGCCGTGTGATCATGCGTTCGCGTACACACTTTGAAGACATGGAGAAGGGCCATCGCCAGTCGATCATCGTCGACGAGATCCCTTATCAGGTTAACAAGAAAACCCTGCTCGAAAAGATTGCCGAGCTGGTGCAGGAAAAGCGCATCGAAGGGATTTCGGACCTGCGCGACGAGTCGGACAAATCCGGCATGCGCATCGTCATCGAACTCAAGCGTGGCGAAGTGGCGGAGGTGGTGCTGAACAATCTGTTCAAGCTCACGCAGCTGCAAGACTCCTTCGGCATGAACATGGTGGCGCTGGTTGATGGCAAGCCGCGTCTGCTCAATCTCAAGCAGATGCTCGAATGCTTCCTGGCACACCGGCGCGAGGTGGTGACACGCCGTACTGTCTTTGAACTGCGCAAAGCCCGCGAACGTGGCCACATCCTGGAAGGTCTGGCGGTTGCGCTCTCCAATGTCGACGAGATCATTGCCCTCATCAAGGCGGCTCCGACGCCGGCTGACGCCAAGCAGGAGCTGATGTCGCGGGTTTGGCGTTCGTCGCTGGTCGAGGAAATGCTCTCCCGTGCCATGTCCGACAGCTACCGCCCGGAAAACCTGGCGGCGGAATTTGGTCTTTCGGCCCAGGGCTATCGCCTCTCCGATGTGCAGTCGCAGCGCATTCTGGAAATGCAGCTGCAGCGCCTGACCAATATGGAGCAGGACAAGATTGTCGGCGAGTACAGGGAAGTCATGGATGAGATCACTGATCTGCTCGACATCCTGGCCAAGCCGGCCCGCATCACCGCGATCATCGATACCGAACTGCGCGCCATCCGCGAGCAGGCAGGCGATCCGCGCAAGTCCGAGATCGTCCTGAACACGGCCGATATCAATATTGAAGACCTGATCGCCCAGGAAGACATGGTGGTCACCCTGTCGCACTCCGGCTACTTCAAGCGCCAGCCGCTGGCTGACTACCGCGCCCAGAAGCGTGGCGGGCGCGGCAAGCAGGCTGCCG
>DBTS01000120.1:28920-29044 GCA_002307175.1 Rhodocyclaceae bacterium UBA1310 | reverse complement strand
GGCGGGCGCGGCAAGCAGGCTGCCGCCACGAAGGAAGATGACTGGATCGACCAGCTCTTCGTGGCCAATACGCACGACACGATCCTCTGCTTCTCCAACCGTGGCCGTCTGTACTGGCTCAAGG
>DBTS01000120.1:28334-28670 GCA_002307175.1 Rhodocyclaceae bacterium UBA1310 | reverse complement strand
GCCGTCTGTACTGGCTCAAGGTCTACGAAGTGCCGGAAGGCAACCGTACTGCGCGTGGCAAGCCCATCGTCAATCTGTTCCCGCTGATCGAGAACGAAAAGATCACGGCAGTGCTGCCGGTGAAGGAATTCGACGAAGGCCATTTCGTGTTCATGGCGACTTCGCAGGGCACTGTGAAGAAGACTCCGCTGACTGATTTCTCCAACCCGCGCAAGGCTGGCATCATCGCTGTGGCGCTGGACGAAGGCGATTTCCTGGTGGGCGTTGCCATCACCGACGGCAACTGTAACGTCATGCTCTTTTCTGACGCCGGCAAGGCCGTGCGTTTTGATGAAA
>DBTS01000120.1:20047-28079 GCA_002307175.1 Rhodocyclaceae bacterium UBA1310 | reverse complement strand
TGCGTTTTGATGAAAACGATGTGCGCCCGATGGGCCGCACTGCCCGCGGCGTACGCGGCATGATGATCGAGGATGGTCAGCAGGTGCTCTCCATGCTCGTCGCGCTGGGTGAAACCCAGAGCGTGCTGACGGCCACCGAAAATGGTTACGGAAAGCGTACGGCGATTGGCGAGTACACGCTGCATGGCCGTGGCACCAAGGGCATGATCGCGATCCAGTCTTCCGAGCGGAATGGGAAGCTGGTGGCAGCTGTTCTGGTGGATCCGACCGATCACGTGATGCTGATTGCCGACAACGGCGTACTGATCCGCACCCCGGTGAAGGACATCCGTGAGTTGGGCCGCTCCACGCAGGGTGTGACGCTGATCAATCTGGACGATGGCGCCAAGCTTTCGAGCATCGAGAAGATCGTTGAGACTGAAAGCGACGCAGAAACTGAAGGTGAAGACGAAAACGGCGAAATCGCCAATGGTCATGAAGGCGAGGGAGACGACGCCCAATGAGCGATGAACTGCAGCACTTGCGTGAACAGATAGACAGCATCGACGCGCAGATTCTCGAACTGCTGTCGAGGCGTGCGCAATGCGCCAAGCGTGTGGGGGAGGTCAAACAGGGCCCCCTGTACCGCCCCGAGCGCGAGGCGCAGGTGCTGCGCAAGATCGCTGAGCGGAACCCCGGCCCTTTGCCGAACGAGGCGGTGCAGCGCATCTTCCGCGAGATCATGTCGTGGTGCCTGGGGCTGGAGAGGCCTATGCGGGTGGCGCACCTGGGGCCGGAGGGAACGTTCTCCGAGGCCGCGGCGCAAAAGCATTTTGGCGATGCACCGGATTTTGTGTCGCATCAGACTTTCGACGAAGTGTTTCATGCGGTCGAGACCGGGGCTGTCGCCTATGGTGTGGTGCCTGTCGAGAATTCCACGGAAGGGGCTGTCAGCCGCAGTCTGGATCTGCTGCTGGCCTCGAATGTCTCGGTGTGTGGCGAAGTGAACCTGCGGGTGCGCCACAACCTGATGTCGAAAAATCGCGATTTTTCCGCAGTGAAGCGTATTTACAGCCATTCCCAGTCGCTCGGGCAATGTGCGGACTGGCTGGCGCTGCACGCACCGCATGTCGAGCGTCAGGCTGTCTCGAGCAATGCCGAGGCTGCCCGCATGGCGGCAGAAGATCCTGAATCAGCTGCGATTGCTGGTGAAAACGCGGCACAGCGCTATGGGCTTGATATTCTTTTCCCGAATATCGAGGACGACGCCAGCAATACCACGCGTTTCCTTGTGATCGGCAAGCATGATGCCGGCCCCTCAGGGCGCGACAAGACGTCCTTTGTGTGCTCTGCACCGAATCGTCCAGGCGCAGTCTATGGTCTGCTCAAGCCGCTGTCCGATCAAGGCGTGAGCATGACCAAGCTCGAATCCCGGCCTTCGCGTACCGGGCTCTGGGAGTATGTGTTCTACGTGGATATCGAGGGGCATCGGGATGACCCGGCCGTCAGTTCCGCGTTGAAGGCCCTGGTGGATCGTGCTGCCTTCGTGAAGGTGCTCGGTTCCTACCCTGTCGCGGCAATCTGAGCCGCGTCAGTGCGGCCCGGCCTAGCGGAGTCTGAGAATGAGAATCGAGCAACATGCGCCAGATTATGTTAAATGCATATCTCCGTATGTGCCCGGTAAACCGGTTGCCGAGCTGGCGCGTGAAATGGGTCTCGATGAGGCCCGCGTCATCAAGCTGGCTTCGAACGAAAATCCGCTAGGCCCAAGCCCGTTTGCACGGCAGGTCATCACGGCCTCGCTGCGCGAGCTTGCGCGCTATCCGGACGGCAACGGGTTTGCGCTCAAGCAGGCGCTGGTGCGCAAATTCGGGCTTTCTGCTGATCAGCTGGTGCTGGGTAACGGCTCCAACGAGCTGCTCGATATCTTCACGCGGGCCTTTGTGCCGGCGGGCAGCAGTGGGGTGTACTCGCAGCACGCCTTTGCGGTGTATCCGCTGGCGCTGCAGGCTGTCGGGGCACGGGGCATTGAGGTGCCGGCGCGCTTCTTCAGCCATGATCTGGCTGCCACAGGCGATGCGCTTGCCGCCGATACGCGGATCATCTATATCGCCAACCCCAACAACCCGACCGGCACATTTTTGCCGGGCTCACTGATTGAGGCCTTTCTCCGTCTGGTACCGGAGCATGTGCTGGTGGTGCTTGATGAGGCATATAGCGAATATTTGCAGCCGGAATTGCGTTACGACAGTTTTGCCTGGGTGCGGCGCTTTCCCAATCTGGTGGTGACGCGTACTTTTTCAAAAATTTACGGGCTGGGTGGATTACGGGTGGGCTATGCGGTTGCCGATCCTGCCGTGGCGGATCTGGCCAACCGCATGCGCGAGCCGTTCAACGTCAACAGTCTGGCGCTCGCTGCTGCCGAAGCTGCACTGGATGATGTGGCGTTTGTCGAGCGCAGTTATGCCACCAACCGTTCCGGCATGGCGCAACTGGTGGCAGGTTTCAATGCACTGAATCTGGAATACATTCCTTCCGCCGGCAATTTCATCACGGTGCGGGTCGGAGATGCCATGGCGGTGAACCAGGCATTGTTGCGTCAGGGGGTGATCGTGCGCCCGGTAGCCAATTATGGTTTGCCAGACTGGTTGCGTGTCACGGTAGGGCTTGAGACTGAAAACAAGAGATTCCTTGCGGCCCTTGCCGCCGCATTGAAAGGGTGAGGATGTTCAAACGCGTTGTGATTTGCGGGGTCGGGCTGATCGGCGGTTCGTTTGCCCTGGCGCTCAAGTCGGCCGGTATGGTGGAGACGGTCGTGGGCGTCGGACGCCGCCCGGAAACCCTCGATGAGGCCCGTCAGCTTGATCTCATTGATGAGGTGGCAAGCGATTGGGCGGTAGCACTCAAAGGTGCCGACCTGCTGCTGCTGGCAATGCCGGTGGGGCAGATGAATGCCGTGATGGAAGCGGTAGCCCCCCATCTGGAGCCCCAGACACTGGTAACCGATGCGGGAAGCACAAAATCCGATGTGTTTGCGGCAATCTATACCCACCTGAAGCATCATCTGGCGAATGTGGTGCCGGCGCATCCGATTGCGGGTGCCGAGAAAAGCGGGCCGACTGCTGCAACAGCCGGGCTGTTCCAGGGCAAGCGCGTTGTCATCACCCAACTGCCGGAAAGTGATCCGCAGGCTGTGGCGCGTGTGCGCGAAGCCTGGGCTGCCTGCGGTGCAGTGATCAATGAAATGAGTCCGCTCGATCACGACCGCGTGTTTGCTGCCGTGAGCCATCTGCCGCATCTGCTGGCTTTCGGGTTGGTGCATGAGATCCAGAGTCGGGGGAATGCCGAGCAGCTGTTCAGTTTTGCCGCTTCGGGTTTTCGCGATTTCACGCGGATTGCCGGCAGTCACCCGGAAATGTGGCGCGATATCTGCACCAGCAACCGGCAGGCCTTGCTGGCCGAACTGGATGCCTATCTGACCGAACTGGCCTACCTGCGTGCGCTGTTGCTGCAGGGTGATGGGCCGGCTCTGGAATCCGTTTTTGAACAAGCCAGTGCTGCACGCAATGCGTGGGCCGAGAAATATCTGAAATAGGCTATGGAATATCTGGACCTTTCTCCGCTTCATACCGCACAGGGCACGGTGCGTCTGCCCGGCTCAAAGAGCATTTCCAACCGCACCCTGCTGCTTGCCGCACTTGCCGACGGGGTAACCGAGATTCGCGATCTGCTCGCCTCCGATGATACCGACCGGATGCTGGATGCCCTGCGGCTGCTGGGCGTGCAGATCGAGAAGACCGGTGAGCGTGATTACCGCGTGACGGGCGCACCGCAAGGCTTTGCCAGCAAGGATGCGGATCTGTTCCTGGGTAATGCGGGCACTGCATTCCGTCCGCTGACGGCAGCGCTGGCACTGGCCGGCGGCAGTTACAAGCTGCATGGCGTGCCGCGCATGCACGAGCGGCCGATCGGCGATCTCGTCGAGGGTTTGCGCCAGATCGGTGCCAATATCGAATATCTTGGCAACGAAGGTTTTCCTCCGCTGCAGATTCGCCCGGCAAGCATCCGTCCGGGTGGCGTGGTGCATATCAAGGGCAATGTATCGAGCCAGTTCCTCACTGCGCTGCTGATGGCTTTGCCCACCACGGGTGTGGAGACCACCGTCGAGGTGATCGGCGAACTGATTTCCAAGCCCTACATCGAAATCACCCTGCGCCTGATGGCCCAGTTCGGGGTTCAGGTGCAGCGCGAAGGCTGGCAGCGCTTCACGATTCCGGGTGGGCAGCGCTATGTGTCGCCGGGTACGCTGTTTGTGGAAGGGGATGCCTCGTCGGCGTCCTATTTCCTGGCGGCAGGTGCCATTGGTGGTGGTCCGGTGCGCGTCGAAGGCGTGGGGCGTAACAGCATTCAGGGGGATGTGGCGTTTGCCCAGGCGCTCGAAGCGCTGGGGGCCCGCATCACCATGGGGGAAAACTGGATCGAGGCGCGCGCTCCTGCAGCTGGTCGGCTGCGAGCTTTTGACATGGATTTCAATCATATTCCTGATGCTGCCATGACGCTCGCGGTGGCGGCGCTTTTCTGTGATGGCCCGTGCCGTCTGCGCAATATTGCGAGCTGGCGCGTCAAGGAAACCGACCGCATCAGTGCGATGGCCACGGAACTGCGCAAGCTCGGTGCTGCGGTGGAGGAGGGGGCAGACTGGCTTGGCGTGAGTGCGCCAGCACAACTGTTGCCGAACGCTGCCATCGACACCTATGATGACCATCGCATGGCCATGTGTTTTTCGCTGGCAGCTCTGGCCGGAGTGTCGGTGCGGATCAATGATCCGAAATGTACAGCCAAGACTTTCCCTGAATATTTTGACGTGTTCGCACGTGTGACCAAGTAAGTGATGATGACGCAGACTCTGACTGAATTGCTGGATTCCCGGGTGCGTGCTGCACTCAATGCCGCTGGATGTGACGGGGCGCCTGCCGTGGTGCAGCCTTCCGGGCGCCCTGAGTATGGTGACTATCAGGCCAACGGAGTGATGGGCGCCGCCAAGGCACGCAAGATGAACCCGCGCCAGCTGGCGACCGATGTGGTGGCAAAGCTGGATCTGGTCGGAATTGCCAGTAAGGTGGAAATTGCCGGGCCGGGATTCATCAATATCACGCTCGATGATGCCTTTCTGGCGCAGCAGCTGCAGGCGGCTGCCAGTGATGAGCGCCTGGGCGTGCCGCTGGCAACGGCCCAGCGTGTGGTGGTGGATTACTCTTCCCCGAACCTTGCCAAGGAAATGCACGTCGGCCATCTGCGTTCGACAATTATTGGTGACGCGCTGGCACGCGTGCTGCGCTTCCTCGGCCATGAAGTGATCGCGCAGAACCACGTGGGCGACTGGGGTACCCAGTTTGGCATGCTCACTGCCTACCTGATCGAGGCCGAGCAGGGCGGCGAGGCTACAGTGGCGCTGGCCGACCTGGAGGATTTCTATCGTCGTGCAAAGACCCGCTTTGATGAAGATGAGGCGTTTGCAACACGTGCCCGTGAGTACGTAGTGAAGCTTCAGGGCGGTGATGCAGAGGTCAATACGCTGTGGAAGAAATTCCTGGATGTGTCGCTGCATCACTGCGAAGCCGTGTATGCCAAGCTTGGTGTTGGCCTGACGCGTGAAGATGTGCGTGGCGAGAGCGCCTATAACGATGATCTGGCTGTGGTGGTGGCTGATCTGCGTGCCAAGGGGCTGGCCGTTGATGATAACGATGCGGTGGTGGTGTACGTCGACGGTTTCGTGAACCGCGAAGGCGAACCGCTTGGCTATATCGTGCAGAAGAAGGATGGTGGCTTCCTGTATGCCACTACCGATCTGGCTGCAGTGCGCTATCGCGTGTCGGAACTGAATGTGAGCCGTGTCCTGTATGTCGTGGATGCCCGTCAGAGCGGCCACTTCCAGCAGATGTTCGCGGTCAGCCGCAAGGCTGGCTACGCACCGGAAGGTGTGCAGCTCGAACATGTGGGCTTTGGTGTGATGCTGGGCGAAGACAACAAGCCCTTCAAGACCCGCAGTGGCGGTACCGTGAAGCTGGCTGATCTGCTCAGTGAAGCGGTTGAACGCGCTTTTGCGCTGGTCAGCGAGAAAAACCCGGATCTGCCAGAAGCCGCACGCCGTGAAATTGCCGACGCGGTCGGGGTGGGGGCCGTGAAATACGCCGATCTCTCGAAGAACCGCAACAGCGATTACGTGTTTAGCTGGGACACGATGCTCGCTTTCGAGGGCAATACCGCTCCTTACCTTATGTACGCCTACACCCGTGCCGCTGGTGTGGGGCGCAAGGCTGAATCCTGGGATGCTGCCGCGACTATCGTGCTCGCCGAACCGGCCGAACATCAACTGGCCATCGCCCTGGCGCGCTTTGCCGACGCCCTGCAGAGCGTGGCGCGCGACACCATGCCGCACTTCCTGTGTGGCTACCTGTATGAGCTGGCCACCCAGTACATGCGTTTCTACGAAGCCTGCCCGGTGCTCAAGAGCGAGGGCGAGGTGCGCGCCAGCCGTTTGCGTCTGTGCGAACTGACGGCGCATACCTTGCAGACCGGTCTCGGTTTGCTGGGTATCAAGACCCTGGAGCATATGTGATGGCGGTTCCGGTCATTGCAATTGACGGCCCGACAGCGTCGGGCAAGGGAACGGTAGCTGGCATCGTGGCTGAAAAGCTGGGCTGGCATTACCTGGATTCCGGTGCAATCTATCGCCTGGTTGCCCTGTCTGCCCTCAAGCGCGGCGTGGTGCTGACTGACGAACCCGCTGTGGCGGCCCTTGGCAGTCAGCTTGATGCCGCCTTCAGAGGGGGCAAGGTATGGCTGGACGGGGAGGATGTCTCCACCGAATTGCGTCGTGAAGAGACCGGCAATGCCGCCTCCAAAGTGGCCGCATTGCCCGCTGTGCGGGCTGCATTGCTGGCCCGTCAGCAGGCTTTCGGCGAAGCTCCGGGGCTTGTTGCAGATGGCCGCGACATGGGCTCGGTGGTGTTCCCCGAAGCTTTTTTGAAGATTTTTCTCACGGCCAGCGCAGAATCCCGCGCGCAGAGACGGTATAAGCAGTTGATCGAAAAGGGTTTGCCTGCTAACATTGATAATCTGCGACATGATATCCAGGAGCGTGACGCGCGCGATGCTTCGCGCGCCGTGGCCCCCCTGAAGCCCTGCGCAGATGCAGTCGTGCTTGATACGACGCTGCTTTCCATTGATTCCGCCGTGCAATTCGTGCTGGATCTGGTGGCAAAGCGTCGTGTGGGTACGCTGAAAAACTGAAGCTGACAGCGTCTGGTTTGCGCCTGCCCGGGGAAAGGGGGGCGCGGCCAGTATTGCTTTTTTTAACCTTAACCCAAGTGCCATGTGTTTTTGCAAGCATGGTCTCGAGTCCCAAACCTTATGTCCTCCACAGTAACCGAAAGTTTCGAAGATAGTTTTGCCGCTCTTTTTGAAGAAAGCCTGAATCGTCAGGAAATGCGCGCCGGTGAAGTTATCACCGCTGAAGTCGTGCGCATCGATCAGAATTTCGTGGTCGTGAATGCCGGCCTGAAGTCCGAAAGCTACATCCCGGTTGAAGAATTCCGCAACGATCGCGGCGAACTGGAAGCCAACCCTGGCGATTACGTTCAGGTTGCCATCGAATCTCTCGAAGATGGTTATGGCGAAACCCGCCTGTCACGCGACAAGGCCAAGCGTATTGCCGCCTGGAACTTCCTGGACAAGGCTCTGACCGAAGGCACCCTGGTTAAGGGTGTGGTCACCGGCAAGGTCAAGGGTGGTCTGACTGTCATGACCAATGGTATCCGTGCGTTCCTGCCGGGTTCCCTGGTTGACATGCGTCCGGTCAAGGACACCACGCCGTTCGAAGGCAAAGAATTTGAATTCAAGGTCATCAAGCTCGACCGCAAGCGCAACAACGTCGTTGTATCGCGTCGTGCCGTGCTCGAAGTGACCATGGGCGAAGAACGCCAGAAGCTGCTGGAAAACCTGCAGGAAGGTACTGTCGTCAAGGGTGTGGTCAAGAACATCACCGACTACG
>DBTS01000120.1:1616-19774 GCA_002307175.1 Rhodocyclaceae bacterium UBA1310 | reverse complement strand
ACATCACCGACTACGGCGCATTCGTGGATCTGGGCGGCATCGATGGCCTGCTGCACATCACCGATCTGGCCTGGCGTCGTGTGCGTCACCCGTCCGAAGTGCTGGCCGTGGGCGACGAAGTCACCGCCAAGGTGCTCAAGTTCGATCAGGAAAAGAACCGCGTCTCCCTGGGTATGAAGCAGCTCGGCGAAGATCCGTGGGTCGGCATTTCCCGCCGTTACCCGCAGGGTACCCGCATGTTCGGCAAGGTCACGAACATTACCGACTACGGCGCATTCGTTGAAGTCGAGCAGGGTATCGAAGGTCTGGTTCACGTGTCCGAAATGGACTGGACCAACAAGAACATTCACCCGACCAAGGTTGTCCAGCTGGGCGACGAAGTCGAAGTGATGATTCTGGAAATCGACGAAGACCGTCGCCGTATCTCCCTGGGCATGAAGCAGTGTCAGGCCAATCCGTGGGAAGAGTTCGGTCAGAACCACAAGAAGGGCGATCGCGTGAAGGGTGCCATCAAGTCGATCACCGACTTCGGCGTTTTCATCGGCCTGCCTGGTGGTATCGACGGTCTGGTGCACCTGTCCGACCTGTCCTGGAGTGCTCCTGGCGAAGAAGCCATCCGCAACTTCAAGAAGGGCGACGAACTGGAAGCCGTTGTGCTGGCGATCGATGTGGAGAAGGAACGTATCTCCCTGGGCGTCAAGCAGCTGGATGGGGACCCGTTCACCTCCTACGTGGCTACCCACGACAAGAACACGCTGATCAACGGCACCATCAAGACTGTTGATGCACGTGGCGCCGTGGTGGATCTGGGTGGCGATCAGGAAGGTTATCTGCGCGCTTCCGAGTTCTCGCGTGAACGTGTTGAAGACCTGTCCACCCTGCTGAAGGTTGGTGACACTGTCGAAGCCATGATCATCAATGTTGATCGCAAGTCCCGCTCGATCAATCTGTCGATCAAGGCCAAGGATCAGGCTGAACAGAACGAAGCCATGCAGAAGCTCAACTCTGACAGCTCTGCTGCCAGTGGCACCACCAATCTGGGCGCACTGCTGAAGGCCAAGCTCAACAGCGCAAGTCAGCAATAATCCGAACGGTGCCTGATAAGCAGTATGACCAAGTCTGAACTGATTGAGCGTCTGACGGTGCGTTTTTCGCAGCTTGGCGCCAAGGATGCTGATCTCGCAGTGAAGATGATTCTCGATGAGATGGCTGCGTGCCTGTCGCGCGGCCAGCGCATCGAGATTCGCGGGTTTGGCAGTTTTGGCCTCAACTATCGGCCACCGCGTATCGGGCGTAACCCCAAGTCGGGTGACAAGGTGATGGTGCCGCAGAAATACGTTCCGCATTTCAAGGCAGGAAAAGAATTGCGTGAACGTGTTGACCAAACCAGTTGATATGCAGCGCCAGTTGTCTTAAAGATGGGAAGGCGACCTTGTGGTCGCCTTCTTTTTTTTTACGGCCTGAAGGATAATGTGGCCCCATGCGAATCCTGATCTGGCTTTTTCGTGCCGTGCTGTTCCTGCTGCTGCTGGCGTTTGCCATCAAGAACGATGGTATCGTCACCGTGCGCGCATTTTTGGGAGCAGAGTGGCAAATGCCCCTTGTGGTCGTCATGCTGAGCATGCTTGCTGCGGGGGTGGTGCTCGGCGCTACCGCCGTGGCGGGCTCAATGTTCATGTTGCGCCGCGAGGTAAACCGCCTGCGCAAGCTTGCGCCTGCCGTTTCTCCTTCAACAACCCCTCTGCGCGCCCGTCCGGACGATGCAGCTGATCCTCTCTGACCCGCTTATTCATGGAATTTGAACTCTGGTGGTTGCTGGGCCTGCCGCTTTTCTTTGTGTTTGGCTGGCTTGCTGCGCGGATTGATATCCGGCATGTTGTGCGCGCTTCGCGCAGTCTTCCCCGTTCGTACCTTTCCGGTCTGAATTTTCTGCTTAACGAGCAGCCGGACAAGGCGATTGATTCTTTTCTGCTGGCCGTGCAGATCGATCCCCAGACGGTCGAGCTGCATTTCGCACTGGGCAATCTGTTTCGCCGCCGTGGAGAGCTGGATCGTGCGATCCGTATCCACCAGAGTCTGGTCGATCGGGAAATCATTGAACCAGAACAGCGCTTGCAGGCGCAGGAAGAGCTGGGCGAGGATTATCTCAAGGCCGGTCTGCTGGATCGTGCCGAAAGTGTTTACCTTGCGCTACGTGGCACTGCGCGTAGCGAAGCTGCCAACGCGGCGCTGCTGGAAATTTACCAGCAGGAAAAGAACTGGGCGCGTGCCATTGAGATCGCCCGTGACATGCCACGCCGTGGCAGCCACCGATGGGAAACCGATATCGCCAATTTCTATTGTGAAATTGCGGCGACGAATCTCGCGCATTCCGACTTTGCAGAAGCTCATCACCAATTGGCGCTGGCGCTGGAAACCAATCGCAAGTGTGTGCGGGCGAGCCTGCTGCTCGGTGATGTGCTGGTAGCCGAAGGCAAGGATCAGGAAGCCATTGCAGCCTGGCAGGAAATCGGCATCCAGGACCCGGCCTTCCTGTCGCTGGTGGCCGAGCGTCTGATCGAAGCACATCGGCGCCAGGGTCAGGAGGAAAAGGGCCTGCAGTTCCTGCGTACCCATCTGAACCAGACCCCTTCTCTGGATCTGCTTGAAATCATTTTCAAGTGGGAAATGGAAAAGCAGGGGCCGGAAGTGGCCTATGCCCTGGTGCGCGATGAGCTGAAACGCAATCCGACCATGCTGGGGCTTGAGAAACTGCTGGAAGCGGCCATCTATACCGTTGATAGCGACCGCAAGGGCGATATCGAGCTGGTCAAGGGCCTGATTCATGGGCATACCCGCAGGGTGGCCCGCTACTGCTGCAAGGAATGTGGGTTCAAAGCGCGGCAGTTCTACTGGCGCTGCCCGGCCTGTGGTGGCTGGGAAACCTATCCGCCGAAGCGGACTGAGGAATTTGACCTTGCCGTGTGAGCAAGGTGTGCCCAAACTCTTCGAATTCAAACACGGAATCGATAAAACATGAAAATAACCGTAGTCGGAACAGGGTATGTCGGATTGGTGTCTGGTGCCTGCCTTGCCGAAGTCGGCAACGACGTACTGTGCCTGGACGTAAACCCCGAAAAGATCCGCATCCTTAAGGAAGGCGGTATCCCTATTCATGAACCGGGGCTGGATCAGGTTGTCGCGCGCAACATCGCTGCCGGGCGCCTGCATTTCACGACGGATATCCAGGAAGCCGTGCGTTTCGGCACCATCCAGTTCATTGCCGTCGGCACGCCGCCGGATGAAGATGGCTCCGCCGACCTGCAATACGTGCTTGCCGCTGCGCGCAACATCGGCCGTTACATGACTGACTACAAGGTCGTCATCGACAAGAGCACTGTGCCCGTTGGTACAGCCGACAAGGTGCGTGCCGCAATTGCCGAAGAACTCGACAAGCGCGGTGACAAGGTGCCCTACAGCGTCGTCTCGAACCCCGAATTCCTCAAGGAAGGCGCGGCGGTTGATGATTTCATGCGGCCGGACCGCATCGTCGTCGGTGCCGAAGACGAGCAGGCCATCAATCTGATGCGGGCACTGTATGCCCCGTTCCAGCGCAATCACGAAAAGCTCGTGATCATGGATGTGCGCAGTGCCGAACTCACCAAGTACGCGGCCAACGCCATGCTGGCCACGCGTATCTCGTTCATGAACGAACTCGCGCTGCTGGCCGAGCGTCTGGGCGCCGATATCGAGCAGGTGCGCCAGGGGATTGGTTCTGATCCGCGTATCGGCTGGCACTTCCTGTATGCCGGGTGCGGCTATGGCGGCTCCTGCTTCCCCAAGGATGTGAAGGCGTTGATCCACACCGCAGCGGATGCCGGCCAGAAGCTCAAGGTGCTGCAGGCTGTTGAAGATGCCAATGATGCGCAGAAGCTGGCGCTCGTTGAAAAGATCGTCGCCCGTTTTGGCGAAGATCTTACCGGCAAGCATTTTGCCATATGGGGTCTGGCTTTCAAGCCGAATACCGACGACATGCGCGAGGCTCCTGCCCGCGTGATCATTGCTGAATTGTTCAAGCATGGTGCCACAGTGACGGCGTATGACCCGGTTGCCATGGCTGAAGCGCGGCGCATTTTTGGCGATGAGCCACGTCTGCGCTACGCAGATCGGCCCATGCAGGCGCTTGAGGGGGCAGATGCCCTGGTGATCGTGACGGAGTGGAAGGAATTCCGCAGCCCTGATTTTGCCAGGATCAAGGCCACGCTCAAGAGCCCGGTGGTGATCGATGGCCGCAATATGTTCATCAGCAGCGAGCCGCGCGCCGCTGGCCTTGAGTATTACGGGATTGGTCGCAAATGAACGCAGCAAATGTCTTGCCGCGCATTCCGGATACCCGCAATGCGCGCGTTCTGGTGGTCGGCGATGTCATGCTCGACCGCTACTGGTTTGGTGAAGTCAGTCGCATCTCGCCTGAAGCGCCAGTGCCGGTAGTGCACGTGCAGCGCACGGAAGAGCGCCCCGGCGGTGCGGCCAATGTGGCGCGCAATGCTGCTGCGCTGGGGGCCAAATGCGAGTTGCTGTCCGTTGTCGGCAATGATGAGCCGGCCCAGGCTCTTGAACGTCTGCTGACGGCTGATGGCGTCAAGCCCAGCCTGTATCGTGACGCCACACTGGCCACAACGATCAAGCTGCGTGTTCTGGGGCGCCAGCAGCAGCTGTTGCGCATCGATTTTGAAAACCTGCCGGCGCGTGAAGTTCTCAACGAGAAGCTGGAAGCCTTCAGGCAAGTGCTGCCGCAGTTTGATGTGGTGGTCCTGTCCGACTATGGCAAAGGTGGTTTGGCCCATGTGCAGGAAATGATCAATCTGGCGCGTGCTGCCGGCAAGATTGTGCTCGTCGACCCCAAGGGCGATGATTACAGCAAATACCGGGGAGCCAGTCTGCTCACGCCTAACCGCTCCGAGCTGCTGCAGGTGGTCGGGCGCTGGAAAGACGAAGCAGACCTTACCGAACGCGCCCAGAAGCTCCGCGCGGAGCTTGATCTTGAAGCCTTGCTGGTGACACGTTCGGAAGAGGGGATGTCACTGTTCCAGTCCGATGGCAATACTGTTCACGAAGGTACCCGTGCCCAGGAAGTTTTCGATGTTTCTGGCGCCGGCGATACCGTTATCGCAACGCTGGCCGTGATGCTCGCCAGTGGGGCTGATCTGGTATCGGCGATGCGTCTTTCAAATCATGCGGCAGGTATCGTGGTGGCCAAGCTGGGAACGGCGACAGTGACCCTTGCTGAAATGTTGGCGGAGTAAAACGCAATGTCTCGTTATTATGTTGTGACTGGTGCTGCCGGTTTCATCGGCTCTAACATCGTGGCCGGGTTGAATGCCCGTGGCATCACCAACATCATCGCCGTGGACAACATGACCCACGGTGACAAATTCCGCAACCTCGTCGATTGCGAGGTGGCGGATTATTTCGACAAGCACGAGTTCCGGGATGCCCTGCTCGCCGGGCGTTTCAATGGGGCCGTGCACGCGGTGCTGCATCAGGGCGCGTGTTCCAACACCATGGAACACAATGGCCAGTACATGATGGACAACAACTTCCGCTACACCGTGGATGTGTTGAACTTCTGCATTGGTCAGCGCGTGCCAATGCTGTATGCCTCGTCAGCCGCCACCTATGGTGCCAGCCAGGAATTCCGTGAAGAGCCTGCCTGCGAAGGCCCGCTCAATGTATACGGCTATTCGAAGATCCTCTTTGATCGCGTGCTGCGCCAGCGCTGGCATGAACTGACGGCACCGGTCGTAGGCTTCCGTTACTTCAACGTCTATGGCCCGCGCGAAGCCCACAAGGCAGGTGCCGGGTCTTCAGTGGCGTTCAATGCCTTTCATCAGTTCCGTAAGGAAGGCAAGGTCAAGCTCTTCGTCGGCTGCGATGGCTACGCGGATGGCGGTCAGCTGCGTGACTTCATCTATGTGGAAGACGTGGTTAACGCCAACCTGCATTTTCTGGGACAACCGGAGAAATCCGGTATCTTCAATCTGGGCACAGGCAGGGCACAAAGCTTCAACGATATCGCCCAGGCTGTGATCAACGGGATTCGGGAGCATGATGGGCAGGCTCCCCTGACGCTTGCGCAGATGTGCGCGGAAGGGCTGATCGAATACGTGCCGTTCCCGGATATTCTCAAGGGCAAGTATCAGAGCTTTACCCAGGCAGATATCACCCGGCTGCGTGAGGCCGGGTATACGGCAGAATTCCATGACGTTGCCAGCGGGGTCGGGAAGTATTGCAAGAAATTGCTGGCCGGGCTGTAATGTAGGCGGGCTTCAGGCCCGCTTTTCTTTTTTCTGAGGGGGTTTTTGCATGTTCAAGAAGATTCTCGTTGGGATATTTGCAATCATCGCTTCCATCGGTATGGCTATCGCGAGTGTCAATATCAACACCGCGACCCAGGCTGAACTGGAAACCCTGCCGGGGGTAGGTCCGGCCAAGGCCAAGGCAATCATTGATTACCGCAAGACCAATGGTAATTTCAAGACCATCGACGACATCAAGAACGTCAAGGGTTTTGGCGACAAGACTTTCGACAAGCTCAAGTCTCAGCTGGTGGTAAGTGGTGCGAATGCTCCGGCATCTGCCGCACCGGCCAAGGCCGAAAAGCCTGCCAAGGCGGAGAAGCCCGCGGCAGCCTCGGCACCGGCTTCCTCCCAGTCGGCTCCGGCAAAGGCTGATAAAAAAGCCAAGAAGTAGAGAACTACCGCAATTTCTTACTGCAACGCCCCGGAGACGGGGCGTTTTCCCTTCTGCGGGCAGGGATGCCCGCAGTTATGCGGGTATTACCGCCGTTCAGGCGACGTCTCGCCCACAATCGGCTATAGTCTTAAGGATCACAACCCCTGTACCCGAAGAGAACGTCATGGCCTATGTCGTAACCGAAAACTGCATCAAGTGCAAATACACCGATTGTGTGGATGTCTGTCCGGTGGACTGTTTCCGCGAAGGGCCGAATTTCCTCGTCATCGATCCCGATGAATGCATCGATTGCACGCTGTGCGTGGCTGAATGCCCGGCCGAAGCCATCCTGTCGGAGGATGATCTGCCTGAAGAGCAGTTGCATTTTGCCGCCCTGAATGCCGAACTGGCCAAGGTCTGGCCGGCGATTGTGGAACGCCAGGATCCGCTGCCCGATGCTGATGAATGGGCCAAGATCAAGGATAAGCTCGATCAGCTGGAACGTTGATTGCGCTTGCCAGGGTGGTTTGCCTCTTTTGGTGGCCGCCCGGTATCTGTTCCAGGATGAGATAAATAGCCAGAAAAAGGCTGCCAGAAGGCAGCCTTTTTTGCGCTCTGACGTTGTGTTTCCGCATGATTCTGGCAGGATTGGCGCATGCCTCTGATCCAACGTTCCATTTCTCCGGGTGCCGGTTTCCTCGCTGAAGCCGCGCGGCACATGCACGAGTTTGCCCAGGCCAACCACCTGGCTCCGGCAGACCTGTCGTCGCTCCAGGTCATCCTGCCCAACCTCAAGCTTGCCAACGATCTCGCCCAGGCTTTGCGTACCAGTGTCAGCGGCCCGGTGCTGTTGCCCCACATGGCAACCCTGTCGGGAATGGTCGAGGCATGGTTGCCTCAGTTCGATGCGGTCGCCGATGCGCGCCGGCAACTCATTCTGCATGCCCAGCTGCGCAGTCGTAACTGGTTTGACGAATCTCTGCTATGGGATGTGGTGGCCGAGCTCACCGGGCTTTTTGACACGCTGACCGAGCATGCCGTGAAGCTGCCGGATGATGGGCAGGAACTCCTGCAGCAACTTGCCGCAGCCTTCGAGCTGAATGATTCTGCCGCGCTGGCTTTTGAGGCCCGTCTCGTCAATACGCTGTGGCTCGCCGAAGCACAAGGCAAGCCTTCACGCCTGAGCGCGCGGGTGCTGGCCTGTCAGGCCTGGATGCGCCAGCTGCAGCACCCCCTGGTGGTGGTGGCGGAAGAGCGTGATGCGGGCTTGTTGCAGGGCACGCTGGAAGCACTGGCGCAAAGCTTGCCGGTTTTGCTGCTGTGCCCCGATCGTGCCCTGGCCCAGGGAGAACTGGCGGAGGTACTCACGGCTGCCTGGCCTCTGGCAGGCAGCGAAGCAGTGTCCCAGGCGCTGTTTGAGCGAGCGGAAAGGCTTGCCGGCACGCAGATCGAGAAAGCCCAGGTGCGTCTTGGGATGGTCAGTGCGGACAGCCTCGAAGGCCTGGCGCAGGCGGTGGCAGATCAGGTGCTCGAATGGGCGCATGCCGGGCGTCAGAACATTGCCCTGATCGCACTTGATCGCCTCGCCGCGCGCCGTGCGCGTGCGCTGCTGGAGCGCGATGGTGTGTTGGTGCAGGATGAAACAGGCTGGAAGATGTCCACCACGCGTGCCGCCGCTGTGGTGGATGCCTGGCTTGAAGTGCTGGCCTCGGATGCCTACCACCGTGCGCTGATTGATCTGCTACGGGCACCAATGCTGTTCGCGGATATGTCGGAAGAACAGCATGTGGCGGCGTGTCTGGCGGTGGAGCAGCTGGTTGCCGATACCAGTGTTGCCAGTGGCCTGGAACGTCTCCTCAAGGAGGCCGGCAAGGCGCCGTCGGCTTTCGCCATCCTCTCGCGCCTGAAGGATGCCCGCGCTGTCATGCAGTTGGGCAAAGCTGCCAGTATCAGTGAATGGTTGCAGCGGTTGCGTGAAAGTCTCGAAGTGCTTGGCGCCCTGCGCAGTTTTGAAGGCGACAATGCAGGGCGGGCATGGCTCGAATGGCATGAGATGCGTCAGGCTGAACTGGCTGGCGAAACCGCCGCATTCAGCTTCACGAGCTGGCGCCACTGGTTCAACCGGCAGATGGATTCCAGCCTGTTCCGTGACGAGAGCATCGATAGCCCGGTGATCATGACCCACCTTGCCGCGACGCGCCTGCGCTGTTTCGATGGCGTCATCCTTGTGGGGGCAGATGCCGAGCACATGATGCCAGGGACGCAGCCCGTCTGGTTGGCGCACAGCGGTTTGCGCCGCTCGCTGGGCCTGCCACCGCTTGATGCCGCCCTGGCCCAGCAACGCGAAGACATTGCCGGCCTGATGCTCAGCGCAGGGCAGACGCTGGTGGCCTGGCAGAGCCGCAATCGCGGGGAAGAGTTGATGCCTGCCCCCGAGATCTCGATGCTGATTTCCACGCTGGGCGCCCAGGGGAAAAATTCAGGCGTACGCAGGCATATTGCGCGGAACGTTGCAGTGAGCACCGATGTCGGCGAAGCCCATGTATCTGCACCATCGGTGCCGCAGGCACGAATTCCGGCGCAGCTTTCTGCCAGTGCGATGCAGACCCTGCTGAGCTGCCCCTACCGGTATTTCGCCCGCTATGTTTTGCGGCTCGATGAACTTGATGTGCTCAGCGAGGCAATGGAGAAGAGTGATTTCGGCAATCAGCTGCACGATATGCTGAAGGAATTTCACCAACGTTTTCCGGTATTGCAGGCTGAAGAGCCGGCTGCTCTTCTGGCCGCCCTTGAAGCCATGACGGAGGAAGCTTTCGCCGAAGTGGTCGAGCGCAATTTCCAGGATCATGCCTGGCGTCTGCGCTGGCGCTCGCGCCTGTCGGCTTACATTGGCTGGCAATGCAAGCGTGAGCAGGAAGGCTGGAAGTGGCTGGATGGTGAAGTCGAGCGCAAGCGTGATCTCGCGCTCTCCAACGGGCACACGCTGCAGCTCAAGGGGCGCATCGACCGCATGGATGTTGCCACCCGCGAGGGGGGCAGGCAGGTGGCATTGCTCGACTACAAGACGCGTGGCATGGCGGCCCTGAGAAAACAGGCGCAGGATCCCGACGATATTCAGTTGGCGTTTTATGCGCTGCTTAACGGGCTGGATGTGAGTGAAGCCGGCTATGTCGGTCTGGACGATCAGAGCGTGGATTTGGCGCGGATTGCCGATCCGCTGGCGCGGGCCGAGGCCCTCGAAGCATGTATCCGGGCCTGTTTTGATGGCATGTTTGGCGGCCAGGGTTTGCCGGCACAGGGCACCCCTGCGGCCTGTGGCTATTGCGAGATGCGCGGCATTTGTCGCAAGGAGTGGCAGGCATGACCCCCGAACAGATTGCAGACCGATATCTGGCACTTGAGCCTGCGCGCAGCGTCATCGTTGAAGCCTGTGCAGGCAGCGGCAAAACCTGGATGCTGACTGCCCGCATTCTGCGCATTCTGCTTGCCGGTGTGCGGCCCGGCGAGATTCTGGCGATTACCTATACCCGCAAGGCTGCGCGCGAAATCGAATCCCGCCTGCGCAACCTGCTCGCAGAACTGGCCATGCTGCCGGAGGTAGAAGCATTGCGGGCGCTGCAGATGCGCGGCTTGCGCGCCGATGAGGCGCGTGCCCAGTTGCCACGCGCACGGCGCCTGTATGAAGAGCTGGCCTATGCGCAGCCCGGCCCGACGGTGACTACCTTTCACGGCTGGTTTGCGCGATTGCTGGCGGGGGCTCCGCTCGACAGCGGGCTGGCCGGGCGTGCGCTTGATGAGGCTGCCGCCGGGCTGCTTGATGAAGCCTGGGTGCAGCTGGCGGCAGACTGTGCGCGCGATGCGGAATCTGCCGTGGCGCAATCGCTGCTGTATCTGTATGCCGAAACCGGAGCCTACATGACCCGCCGCCTGATGCGGGCGTTTATCGAGCGCCGCGCAGAGTGGCGCGTGTGGTGCCAGGTGATAGGCGGCGCAGAGGGCCTTGGCGATTGGCTGGCGACAACTTTCGGGGCAGGTTCTGATCCGCTGGAAAGGCTGTTTTCGGCCAATCGCCTGGGCGATATCGAAGAATTCATCGGCATGCTGGCAGGTGCGGGTGCCAAGGCCGAGAGTATGGCTGCGCAACTGCAGATGGTGCTCGCTGCGGCAGAAAACCAGCAGCGTTTTGAGCAGCTGCGTGAAGCTTTGCTGACCGGCAAGGGCGAGCCGCGTGCACTCAAGCCAGTCAAGGCCTACCAGACTTTGCATGGCGAACCTGGTGTCGAGGCCCTGCAAAGGCGTTTTGCCGAGTTGTGTGGTGCGGTGCGTGATGCCCAGGATGCACTCCAGGATCAATACAACGCCGAGTACAACGGCCATGCCCTGCGGGTCGGCATGGCCTTGCTCGATAAACTTGATGGCATCAAGCAGCAGCGCCGCAGCATGGACTTCTCCGATCTCGAAGTCGAGGTCGACAAGCTGCTTGCCAACGAAGGCACAGCCGCCTATCTGCAGGCGCGCCTGGATGCGCGCTACAAGCAGATTCTGCTCGATGAGTTTCAGGATACCAACCCCTTGCAATGGCGCATCCTGCGTGGCTGGTTCGATGCCTACGCGGGAACCGGGCTGGTGCGCCCGAATGTGTTTCTGGTGGGTGACCCGAAACAATCCATCTATCGTTTCAGGCGCGCCGAACCGGGGCTGTTCGTGGCCGCAGCAGAGTATCTGGAAACCCATTTCGCTGCGGTGCACGTGCATACGGCACATACCTTTCGCAATGCAGCGCAGGTCAATGCGCTGGTTAATGAAGTGTTTCGGGATGTCCCCGAGTTTGCCGGATTTACCGAGCAGACCTCGGAGCGTGCGACATGGCCGGCACGCATCGAGGTGATGCCGCTGGTGAGTGCCGAAGACGATGCCGTGCTGCCTGAGCAGGATGGGGAAGGTTTGCGGAATCCGCTGCAACAGCCCCGTGTGGAGGCAGAAGACATCCGCCGGGCAAGTGAAGCGCGGAATCTCGCCGAGCGCATCAGGCAGATCGTGGCGACTGCCATGGTGTGTGACAAGAATGGAAGCCCGCGCCGCGCACGCTACTCGGATGTATTGATCCTGACGCGCCGGAAAACCTATCTGGGGATCTATGAAGCCGCACTGCGACAGGCCGGGATTCCGTATCTGAGCCCGGGGCGAGGCGGTTTGCTCGATACCCTGGAAGCGGCAGATCTGATGGCCGTGCTGCGGTTTCTGGCGTGCCCCACGGATAATCTGGCGCTGGCACACGTGCTGCGTACCCCCGCTTTTGGCCTGGGGGACGATGCTTTGCTGGCGCTCTCCGAAGATCGCCAGAAATGTTGGTGGGATGCTTTGCCGGGTTTGGCAGAGAAGGCCGGAGGAGGGCCCTTGCCGCGCGCGCTGAGATTGCTGCGCGGGTGGCTGGAGGCCGCCGGCAATCTTCCCGCCCATGATCTGCTGGATCGTATCCTGCACGAGTCGGACTGGATGTCGCGTTGTCGGGCAGCCGTCCCCGAAGAGATCTGGCCTGGCATCTGCGCCAACATGGAGGCGATGCTCGAACTCGCGCTCAATGTCGATGGTGGGCGCTATCCCAGCCTCACACGTTTTGTCGATGAGCTGCAGCGTCTCTCCTCCTCTGATGACGAGGCGCCGGATGAAGGTCTGATTGCAGCCGCCCAGGATGATGCCGGGCGTGTGCGGATCATGACGATTCACGGCTCCAAGGGGCTTGAAGCGCCCATCGTCTGGCTGATTGATGCACATGTGTCGAGCCGTGGCCAGGAGGGCTATGGCGTGGCAATGGATTGGCCTCCCGGGGAGATGTTGCCGACGCATTTTTCCCTGCTTGGCCGCGTGGGAGAGGCCGGCCGTTCCCGCGCCAGGATTCTGGAGGCAGAAGCGTTTGCCGCCGGGCGCGAGGATCTGAATCTGCTCTATGTGGCCATTACCCGTGCCGAACAGGTACTGATTGTGAGTGGCGTGGCAGGCCGGTCCGATCCAGCGGGTACACATTACCGCCGGATCGAGGGGGCTGTGGCACGTCTTGCAGAGGGCGAGCTTTGTTATGGGGAACTTGCCGCAGTGGAAGCTGGGGCGTCTCAGAGCGCTGCCGTAGCGCTGCCACAAGAGATCGAGTCCACCCGGCCCGGCCCCATCCAGGTGGGGCAACTGCGTCAGCACTCCGAGGAAATCACATCGCCCGCCGCGCGCCGCGCGCTGGCGTTTGGTACTGCCATGCATGCCTGGCTGGAGGCTGCCAGTGGCGGATTGCCGCTACCCACGGTGGCGCCGGAAGTGGAGAAGACTGCGCGCAAGCTGTTCAGTCGCCCTACATTGCAGCGGTTTTTCGATCCTGCGCAATATCGGCGGGCGGGCAACGAAACCAGTTTCGTGACACCGGACGGCAGTCTTGGACGGATTGACCGTTGGGTGGAAGCGGAAGACGCCGTCTGGGTGCTGGACTACAAAAGCGGAAGCGCGCCTGAAGATGAGCTGATGCAGGCTTATCGTGAGCAATTGGCGACATATCGCGATGTTTTAAGTGCAGTTTTCCCCTCTAAGGAGGTTAGGGCCATGCTGGTGTTTACAGACGGAGGAGAAATTTCTCTGTAGCCGCCCTCTAGTCGCCCCCTGGTTGTTTTCTCGGGTGGACTTCCATTCTGCTTGCTGTATCCTCTCGCACTTTGTCAAAAAGGCGTACCAGAGTTGGGGGCGCTTTTGCAAGTGTCTGCGGGGGCAGAGGGGGAGCACACATGGAAAAAGTCTGGCTGAAAAGCTATCCGGCCGGGGTTCCGGTGGAAATCGATGTGACCGAGTACGCGTCACTCGCGGATTTTTTTGCCAAGGGGGTTGCCCGCTGGGGTGAAAACGTTGCCTATATCAACATGGGTGCGCAGCTTACCTTCAAGCAGGTGGATACACTGTCCGCGCGCTTTGCGGCGTATCTGCAGCACACCCTGAAGTTACCGAAGGGCACCCGCATTGCTCTGATGATGCCAAACGTGCTGCAGTATCCGGTGTGCATGTTTGGTGCGCTGCGTGCCGGCTATACCGTGGTCAACTGCAATCCACTGTATACGGCGCGGGAGCTGGAGCACCAGTTGCGGGATTCCGGGGCGGAAGCCATCGTGATCATGGAGAATTTCATCCATACCCTGCAAGCCGTGATTGGCCAGACGCAGGTGCGGCATGTGATGGTGACGAGTCTTGGCGAGATGCTGGGGGCAGTCAAGGGGCGGGCCGTCGATTTCATCGTCAAGCATGTCAAGAAGCTCGTGCCGAAGTGGCATCTGCCCTCCTGGAAGCGTTTGTCAGAGGCGCTGCATCAGGGCTCACGCCACGAATTCCAGCCGGTGGACGTGACGCGTGAAGACATTGCCTTCCTGCAGTACACGGGGGGAACCACTGGCGTTTCGCGTGGTGCCATGCTTACGCATGGCAGCGTGCTTGCCAACCTGCAGCAGGCACACGTGTGGATTGGTTCGAATCTGCGCTGGGGGGGAGAAACAATCGTTACCGCCTTACCGCTTTATCATATCTTCTCGCTGACCGCGAACTGTTTCGTGTTCTTCATGATAGGCGCACGCAATCTGCTGATCACCAACCCGCGTGACCTCAAGGGCTTTATCCGGGAACTCTCAAAGTATCCGTGGTCGGTGATTTCCGGAGTCAACACCCTGTTCAATGCGCTGTTGCATCACCCGCATTTCCATAAACTGGATTTCTCCTCGCTGAAACTCTCGTTCTCGGGCGGCATGTCGCTGCAGCGTGCGGTGGTTGATAAATGGCGCGAGGTGACAGGGCAGGCACTGGTTGAGGCTTATGGCCTCACCGAGGCATCTCCCGCTGTCTGCTGTTGCCCGTTGAACCAGACCGAATACAGTGGCTCCATCGGGTTGCCGCTGCCCTCAACAGTGGTTTCTCTGCGCGACGAGGAGGGCCGGGAAGTGCCTGCCGGTGAAGCGGGGGAATTGTGCATGCATGGCCCCCAGATGATGAAGGGTTATTGGAATGCCCCCGATGAAACGGCCCGGGTGATGACGCCTGATGGTTTTCTGCGTACAGGGGATGTGGCCGTGATCGACGAGCAGGGTTTCGTGCGCATCGTTGATCGCAAGAAAGACATGATTCTGGTGTCGGGTTTCAACGTTTACCCCAATGAAGTCGAGGATGTCGTTTCAAGCCATCCCGGCGTTGCCGAAGTCGCAGCCATTGGTGTGCCTTGCGAGCACACTGGCGAGGCCGTAAAAATCTTTGTGGTGCGCAAAGATCCGGCGCTCTCGCCGCAGGCTTTGATTGCACATTGCAAGCGGGGGCTGACGGGTTACAAGGTGCCGCACCTGATTGAATTCAGAAGTGATTTGCCCAAGACCAATGTTGGTAAAATTTTGCGTCGCGCCTTGCGGGACGAAGAGCTCCGGAATGTGCAAGCTATTGGCTGAAAAGCTTTTTTACCAGGAGCTGCCCGAATGGTCTGAGCTAGGTTGAGGATGGTCACTCTTGTATGTTGTCGTCACCTGTGCTTCAATTGAATCGCGTTTCTCACTTCTGTTTGGCTTTCATCTCGTGAACTCCGCTCGCTGCTTCGCCGACCTCTCTGCCCCTGCTGCTTTCGCAGTAGCTGTAGTCGTACGCGTAGTAGTAGGCGTAGGCGGCAACGCGCCGTAACGGGACGGAGTCAGGCTCAAGGATTCCAACCCCGCCGGCGCTAAGCCGGGCGGGGTTTTTTTATTCCTCCGCACGGTCACCGGCCCACTTCAAGATCAGGAGCACGAACATGCACTTATCCGGGGCACAGTTGATTGTCCGTTTGCTGGAACAGCAGGGTATCCGTCTGGTGTCAGGGATTCCTGGCGGTCCGGCGCTGCCGTTGTACGATGCGCTGGCCCAATCCATGCAGATCCGCCACGTACTGGCCCGCCACGAACAGGGAGCGGGCTTTATCGCGCAGGGGATGGCCCGCGTTTCCGGTCACGCGGCAGTCTGTCTGGCCTCCAGTGGTCCGGGCGCCACCAATCTGGTAACGGCGATTGCCGATGCCAAGCTCGATTCCATTCCGCTGGTGTGCATCACGGCACAGGTGCCGAGCGCCATGATCGGTACGGACGCCTTCCAGGAAGTGGATACCTACGGGATCTCGATTCCCATCACCAAACACAACTGGCTGGTGCGGGATGTGCGCGATCTCCTCACCATCATTCCCGAGGCGTTCCGGATCGCTGAATCCGGGCGACCCGGGCCGGTCTGGATCGACATTCCCAAGGATGTGCTGACGGCTTCCATTGATGTTGCTGTGCTGCCGCTGCCTGGTTTGCGCAGAGCTGCGCCGGAATTGAACCTGGATCTGCTGGGGCGTGCTGCCGAGCTGATCAATGCCGCTAAAACCCCGGTGCTTTATCTGGGCGGTGGCGTGATTGCCGCCAATGCCGGCGCTGCAGTGACTGCGCTGGCCGAGCAGGCAGGGCTGCCCGCCACCATGACGCTGATGGCGCTCGGTGCCATGCCGGTTGATCATCCCCTGTCCCTGGGCATGCTTGGCATGCACGGTGCCCGCTATACCAACTACGCACTCGAAGAAGCGGATCTGCTGGTGGTGCTGGGGGCACGTTTCGATGATCGTGCCATTGGCAACGCCGATAAGTTCTGCCCCAAAGCGGCGATCATCCATATCGATATCGATATGGCGGAGCTGGGCAAGATCAGGCGGCCGGATGTGGCCATCCAGGGAGATGTGGCCGCGGCTGTGGAAGCGTTGCGCAGCCTGGTGCAGGCCAACCCGCGGACCCAGTGGTGCGAGCGCGTCGCCGAACTCAAGCGCCAGCATCCACTGGCCTTGCCGCATGTGGAAGATCCCTGCAGCCACTATGGTCTGGTGCATGCAGTGGCAGCAGAGCTTGATGATGAGGCAGTGATTGTCACCGATGTCGGTCAGCATCAGATGTGGGTGGCCCAGGCCTATCCGTTCCGGCGCAGCCGTCAGTGGCTTACGTCCGGCGGGCTTGGAACCATGGGGTTTGGTTTGCCGGCATCGATTGGGGCATCGCTTGCGCAGCCTGAACGTACAGTGGTGTGTTTCTCCGGCGATGGCAGCCTGAAAATGAACATTCAGGAGATGGATACCGCTGTTGAAGAAGGCGTGAATGTCAAGGTCATTGTGATGGACAACCAGTCGCTGGGGCTGGTGCATCAGCAGCAGGATATGTTTTATGGCAAGCGCATTTTCGCAGCAGATTACAAACGCCATACCAACTTTCAGAAGATCGCCGAAGGCTTCGGCATGCAGGTGTTTGATCTGGATGCGTCGCCAGATCCGCGTGCCACCTTGCGCTCAGCACTGAAAGCAAAAGGGCCGTGTCTCGTGCACTGCTCGATTGATGTGCAACAGAAGGTGTTCCCGATGGTGCCCCCGGGAGCGGCCAATACAGAAATGATCGGAGGCTGAAATGGGAATCCCACATGAAGAGCAGGTGTTTGAGAAGGTTGTGCTGGAGCTTTCCGTGCATAATCATCCAGGTGTGATGTCGCATGTGTGCGGTCTTTTTGCCCGCCGTGCGTTCAATGTTGAAGGTATCCTGTGCATGCCGGTGGATGCCGGGCATGAGAGCCGGATCTGGCTGCTGGTGCGTAACGATACGCGTCTGGCGCAGATGATCAGCCAAGTGGAAAAGCTTGAAGATGTGATCGGCGTTGCCCAGCGTGGTGCCGACAGGCGCGTGTTCGAACAGCTGGAGGCGTTTTTTCAATAGGGAGTGCGGGGCATGGTGACACAGACAGGTTTGGTGGGTTTTGCTTTGCTGGCTCTGGGCATGGTTCTCGTGCCGGGGCCAAACATGATGTATCTGGTGTCGCGCTCACTGTGTCAGGGGCGACGCGCCGGGCTGGTGTCGCTCGGTGGGGTAGGCGTGGCCTTTCTGGTCTATGTGCTGGCAACCTCTCTGGGGATCACTGCCCTGTTGTTTGCTGTGCCCATTGCTTACGACGTGCTGCGGCTGGCTGGCGCTGCCTATCTTCTGTATCTCGCCTGGAATGTGCTCAAGCCGGGAGGGCGCCTGTCTTTCCAGGCCAGTGGTTTGCAGCCGTATAGCGACAGAAAGCTTTTTGTCATGGGCTTTCTCACCAATCTGCTCAATCCCAAGGCTGCGCTGCTGTACCTCTCCCTGCTGCCGCAGTTCATTGATCCGGCGCGGGGCAGCGTGTTTGCCCAGGCTGTCATGCTGGGCGTGCTGCAGATTGTCATCAGCATGACGGTGAATGCCTGCATCGTGTTGCTGGCAAGTCGCGCAGCCGGGTTTTTCGACAAGCAGCGGGCGTGGGTCAGGGTACAGCGGCTGGTGCTGGGCGGGGTGCTGGCTGGTTTGGCGCTGCGCTTGCTGCTGGATACGCGCAGATAGTCAGAAGTTGTTCGTGATCTTACTGCGAAGGCGTGATCGGGC
>DBTS01000120.1:0-1384 GCA_002307175.1 Rhodocyclaceae bacterium UBA1310 | reverse complement strand
GATCTTACTGCGAAGGCGTGATCGGGCCTCATGCGCTGCCGATAGTCGAGCAGCTTCTCAGAGCAATGACGTGGTGCGGGAAGCCTTCAGCAGCACGATGAGGGCACCTGCGCCACCATCAGGCAGGCGGGCCTGGCAGTAGGCCATGACGTCTTCGTAGTTGCGCAGCCAGCCTGCCACGAGTTTTTTCAGTACGGGCTCGCGCCCCGGCGAGCCGCGTCCCTTGCCATGAATCACGCGGACGCAGCGGATGCCGCGTTTCTTCCACTGTGCCATGCAGGCAGCCAGCAGATCGCGAGCCTCTTCCCGATTGCAGCCATGCAGATCAACCTGATCCTGAATCACCCAGCGCCCTCGGCGCAGATCACGCAGCGTACCCTGGGGGACGCCGTTGACCAGATGCGTAAGTTCTTCGCCGCCTTCCAGATGCAGTTCAAGCGAGGTGGGGGCATAGATGGATTCGAGAAGTGCGGCCTGTTCGTCGCGGTCGCGCTGAATGGGCTGCGGGCGTGGCTTGGGAAGATCCAGACTAACGCGATCTGTCTCGATCGGGGTGACCCCACGCAGGGCAGAAGCCAGATCCGGATGCAGATTTTCAGCTTGTGCAGGAGCTTCATGTGAGAGCCAGGTGGCAGGCACCCAATTGTCTTCGCGTTGCGGGCGTACGGGCTCTGGTGCGGTGTCTTTTGTGCGTGGGCGCGGAATCGGGGGCGGCAGTGGCCGCCCCGTCTGGGCATGGTCGTCAGGCGCCAGTTGTCGGGCGCCCGCCATGGCCTGACGGAACAACTCCTTTTCGTCGATGTTCGCCGGGCTGGCAGGTTTGACAGGCTTGGCCGGATTCTTGATTTTCTGCTTGATCTCGGCAAGCGACAGGCGCCGCTGACTCATGATGTCATGTCCGCTTACAGTGATCCCAGATAGCGTTCCGCATCGAGTGCGGCCATGCAGCCGGTACCGGCCGAAGTGATGGCCTGGCGGTAGATGTGGTCAGCCACGTCACCCGCAGCAAATACTCCGGGGATGCTGGTCTGTGTGGCATTGCCATGCTGGCCGCCGTGTACGGTGAGGTAGCCGGCCTCGTTCATGTCGAGCTGGCCCTTGAAGATCTCCGTGTTTGGCGCATGGCCGATAGCGATGAACACCCCACCCAGGCTCAGATCCCTGGTTGTACCCGTCTTCACGTTCTTCACGCGCAGGCCGGTCACGCCCTGATCGTTGCCCAGCACCTCATCGAGGGTCGAATCGAGTTCCAGCGCAATCTTGCCTTCCTTCACACGCTCCTGCAGCTTGTCGATCATGATGGCTTCAGCGCGGAACTTGTCACGGCGATGCACCACCGTCACCTTACTCGCGATGTTCGCCAGATACAGCGCCTCTTCCACAG
>DBTS01000147.1:21970-25475 GCA_002307175.1 Rhodocyclaceae bacterium UBA1310 | reverse complement strand
CGTGATGCCGCAGACCAAGGAAGCCATTCACCATGCGAAGGCCGCAAACGTGCCTATCGTGGTGGCGGTTAACAAGATCGACAAGCCCGATGCGAATCCTGAGCGCGTCAAGCAGGAACTCGTGGCTGAAGGTGTGCTGCCAGAAGAATACGGTGGTGAATCGCCGTTCTGCGAGGTATCTGCCAAGTCTGGTCAGGGCGTCGACGAGCTGCTCGAAAACGTGCTGCTGCAGGCCGAAATTCTGGAACTGAAGGCCCCGATCGAAGCCCCTGCCAAGGGGATCATCATCGAAGCCCGTCTGGACAAGGGCCGTGGCCCTGTGGCCACCATGCTGGTGCAGAGCGGTACGCTGCATCGTGGCGATGTGGTGCTGGCCGGGGCAACCTTCGGCAAGGTTCGCGCCATGCTCGACGAAAACGGCAAGAATATCGCCAAGGCTGGGCCTTCGATTCCGGTCGAAATCCTCGGTCTGTCGGAAGTTCCGGCAGCCGGTGACGAAGCCATGGTGATCACGGACGAACGCCGTGCGCGTGAAATTGCCCTGTTCCGTCAGGGCAAGTTCCGCGACGTGAAGCTCGCCAAGCAGAATGCCGCCAAGCTCGAGAACATGATGGAGCAGATGGCCGATGGCGATATCAAGTCGCTGCCGCTGATCGTCAAGGCCGACGTGCAAGGTTCCCAGGAAGCTCTGGTGCAGTCCCTGCAGAAGCTTTCGACTGGCGAAGTGCGGGTCAACGTCATTCATGCGGCCGTTGGTGGCATCACGGAATCCGACGTCAATCTGGCACAGGCTTCGCAGGCGGTCATCATCGGCTTCAATACGCGTGCCGATACCAGTGCCCGCAAGCTTGCCGAGAACTTCGATATCGATATCCGCTACTACAACATCATTTACGATGCTGTGGATGAGGTGAAGGCCGCCCTGTCGGGTATGCTGTCGCCTGAAAAGCGCGAGCAGATCATCGGTACCGTGGAAATCCGTCAGGTGTTCGTGGTTTCCAAGGTCGGTTCGATTGCCGGTTGCTACGTGCTCGACGGTATGGTCAAGCGTGGTTCGCGTGTGCGGCTGTTGCGCAACAACGTGGTCGTCCAGGATTGCGAACTTGAATCGCTCAAGCGCTTCAAGGACGACGTCAAGGAAGTCAAAGCGGGTTACGAATGCGGTCTTTCGCTGAAGAACTACAATGACATCCAGGTCGGTGACCAGCTCGAAGTCTACGAAATCCAGGAAGTTGCCCGCACGCTGTAAGTGGGTTTTCCGGTAACAAAACCGAGCGGGCCCTGCGGGGCCCGCTCGCGTTGATTGGCTCGGAGCCATTGAATGCCAAAAGAATATTCCCGCGGCACGCGAGTTGCCGAACAGATCAAGCGCGAACTTGCGCTGATGATCCAGATGGAAGTGAAAGACCCGCGCGTGGGCTTCATTTCGCTGACCGATGTTGAACTGACGCCGGACTATGCACACGCCAAGGTGTTTTTCACCTGCCTGCACCCGGAAGAAGTCGATGCGATCATTGCCGGCCTGCGCCGTGCCAGTATTTTCCTGCGTCGCGAGTTGGGACGCCGGGTGCGCATCCATACCACGCCAGAGCTGCATTTCGTCTACGACGCCTCGGTCGAGCAGGGCACCCGCATGTCTGCGCTGATCGACAAGACGCTGGCCGATGATCGTGCTGCGCGTGGCGAGCCCGAAGACGAAAACGAAAACGAAAACGAAAACCCCTCCGAGCCGACATGACGCAGGCAGCACCACGCAAGCGCTGGCAGATCGTTGATGGTGTGCTGTTGCTGGACAAACCCCAGGGGCTGTCTTCCAACGATGCCCTGCAAAAGGCCCGCAGACTCTTTTCGGCAGCCAAGGCAGGGCATACCGGTACGCTCGATCCGATGGCTACCGGCCTCCTGCCTTTATGCTTTGGTGAGGCCACGAAATTCTCCAACCGCCTGCTTGATGCGGACAAGACTTATAGCGCCACGATGCGCCTGGGCGTCCGTACGGCCACGGGAGACGCCGAAGGTGAGGTGCTCGCCGAAGCCCCTGTGACCTGCGACGAAGCCGCGGTTTACGCAGCCTGTGCAGCGTTTGTCGGGGAAATCGAGCAGCTGCCGCCGATGTATTCGGCGCTCAAGCATCAGGGCAAGGCGCTCTACGAGTATGCCCGTCAGGGTGTGGAAATTGAACGGCAGACCCGCCAGGTACGCATCTATTCGCTCGAAGTTACGCGTGTGGCGTTGCCAGAGGTCGATTTCGTGGTACGCTGTTCGAAGGGCACATATGTACGCACGCTTGCAGAAGATATTGGCGCAAGCCTGCAGTGTGGTGCCCATCTCACGGCGCTGCGGCGTACCGGGATCGGTCCGCTAGTCATTGCGGACGCCCTTACCCTTGAGCAGATCACGGCGATTGAAGAATCCGCCCGGAGCCCATTGCTGGCCCCGCCGGATGCTTTGCTGGCGCACCTTCCCGCTGTGATGCTGGATACCGCGATGCGAAGCAGGTTTTTATGCGGACAGGCCGTACAGGTCTCTTCCGCTGCAGGAGAGGCCCGTGTATACGGGCCGGATTTCCTCGGCTTGGCCGAGGTGGATGCGAGCGGCAAGCTGCAACCGGTTCGCCTGATCAAGGCTGCGCAATGAGTCTATGCAAGATTCTTGCTTTGCGCGGAATTTTTCAGGTAAAATCACGAGCTTGCTAAAAGGACAACTTCCTAAAGAGACTTACAGAATGGCTATCTCTACCGAACAAAAGGCCCAGATCGTTACCGAGTATCAACGTGCCAAGGGCGACACCGGATCTCCGGAAGTCCAAATTGCCCTGTTGACGGCTCGCATCAACGGTCTGACCGATCACTTCAAGGCGAATGTCAAAGACCACCACTCCCGCCGTGGTCTGCTCAAGATGGTTAGCCAGCGTCGTAAGTTGCTGGACTACTACAAGGGCAAGGATTTCCAGGGTTATCGTTCCCTGATCGAACGCCTCGGTCTGCGCAAGTAATGCGTTCGGCTGGGGGAATGCAGCGCGGGTGTTGCCACCCGCGTTGAAAAAGCAAGCCGGCGTAGGCCCATGGGGCGTCGCCGGCTTTGTTTTTTTATATGTGCCGCTCTCCGCAAAGCCCGAAAAAGTTACCCAAGTCGTATCTGTAATAGCCCGCTGCATGATGCAGACGGGTAATCGCTTCATGTGAAGCGCATCCAGAAAGGATATATTCGTGCCTATTCCTACAGCTATCAAGAAAAGCTTCCAGTACGGACAGCACACCGTGACCTTCGAAACCGGCGAGATTGCTCGCCAGGCCCACGGCGCTGTGACTTGTACGATTGACGATACCGTGGTGCTCGCCACTGTTGTTGCTGCCAAGGATGCCAAGCCAGGTCAGGACTTCTTCCCGCTGACTGTCGACTACATGGAAAAGTTCTATGCAGCCGGCCGTATCCCCGGTGGGTTCTTCAAGCGTGAAGGCCGCCCGACGGAAAAGGAAACCCTGACCTCGCGCCTGATCGACCG
>DBTS01000147.1:0-21704 GCA_002307175.1 Rhodocyclaceae bacterium UBA1310 | reverse complement strand
CGCCCGATCCGCCCGCTGTTCCCGGATGGTTTCTACAACGAAGTGCAGGTGGTTGCCACCGTGCTGTCGCAGAATCCGGAAGTCGATGGTGACATTCCCGCGATGCTTGCCGCCTCTGCCGCCCTGGCCATTTCCGGCGTGCCCTTCAATGGCCCGATCGGCGCTGCCCGCGTGGGTTACATCGATGGTCAGTACATCCTGAACCCGACCAGCACCCAGCTGGATCAGAGCCAGATGGATCTGGTTGTGGCCGGTACCGAAGTCGGCGTGCTGATGGTGGAATCCGAAGCCCAGCAGCTGCCTGAAGATGTCATGCTTGGCGCCGTCGTGTTCGGTCACCAGCAGATCCAGGCCGCTATCCAGGCCATCAATGAACTCGTGGAACTGGCTGGCAAGCCCGAATGGGATTGGCAGGCTCCTGCCAAGAACGAAGCCCTGATCGCCCGTGTCACGGAAATCGCCCAGGCTGATCTGGAAGCTGCTTTCCGCATCACCTCCAAGTCTGCCCGCACTGACGCCCTGAAGGTAATCAGCAAAAAGGCCAAGGCTGCTCTGGTGACCGGCGAAGAAGGTGCTCCGGCCGACAACGAAGTCAGCGACATCCTCTTCGGGCTGGAATCCGCCATCGTGCGTAACCGCATTCTGGCTGGTGAACCGCGTATCGACGGGCGTGATACACGCACTGTGCGTCCGATCACCATCCGTACTGGTGTGCTGCCGCGTACCCATGGTTCGGCTCTCTTCACGCGTGGCGAAACCCAGGCACTGGTGGTTACCACGCTGGGTACCGGCCGCGATGAGCAGATCATCGACGCCATCACGGGTGAGTACAAGGAGCACTACATGCTCCATTACAACTTCCCCCCGTACTCGACCGGTGAAACCGGCCGTGTCGGTTCGCCCAAGCGCCGCGAAATCGGTCACGGGCGTCTGGCCAAGCGTGCCCTGGCTGCCGTGCTGCCCGATTCGAAGGAATTCGGCTACACGATCCGTGTCGTTTCCGAAATCATGGAATCCAACGGTTCGTCCTCGATGGCTTCTGTCTGTGGCGGCTCCCTGTCGCTGATGGATGCCGGCGTGCCGCTGAAGGAACCGGTTGCCGGTATCGCCATGGGTCTGATCAAGGACGGTGGCCGTTTCGCCGTGCTGACCGACATCCTGGGTGATGAAGATCACCTCGGCGATATGGACTTCAAGGTTGCCGGTACGCGCAATGGCGTCACCGCCCTGCAGATGGACCTGAAGATCGATTCGATCTCCCCGGCCATCATGAACAAGGCGCTGGATCAGGCCAAGGAAGGCCGCATGCACATTCTCGGCCTGATGGAGCAGTCCCTCAGCCAGCCGAGCACGCTCTCCGAGTTCGCTCCGCGCATGTTCTCCTTCAAGATCAATCCGGAAAAGATCCGTGACGTGATCGGCAAGGGCGGCGCCGTGATTCGTGCGCTGACCGAAGAAACCGGCTGCGTGATCGACATCCAGGATGACGGCACCGTGACCATCTCTTCCAACGATCAGGCCAAGGCTGATGAAGCCCGCCGCCGCATCGACGAGATCACTGCCGAAGTCGAAGTGGGCAAGATCTACGAAGGCCAGGTTGTGCGCATTCTGGACTTCGGCGCCATTGTCAGCATCATGCCGGGCCGCGATGGTCTGCTGCACGTCTCGCAGATCGCCAAGGAACGCGTCAACAACGTTGGCGACTACCTCAAGGAAGGCCAGACCGTTCGCGTCAAGGTTCTCGAAACCGACGAAAAGGGTCGCGTCAAGCTGTCGATGAAGGCGCTTCTGAACGAAGAAGCACCTGCTGCCCCGGCCGCTCCGGCGCCCGCAGCGGAATAAGTTCTGGTAGTTCTGAAAAAGGCGCTCTCGGGCGCCTTTTTTTGTATGGTCGAGTCAGAGACTCACAGCTTGCAAGGTGGTGGCGATGCGTCGAATCAGATCCTGTGTTTCCCTTCTGGGAGCGGGCCTGCTGCTGTCAGGAATGTTGCCGTGCATGACAACGGCAGCCTGGGCTCAGCCGGATGCCACGGAAGAATGTCGCGCGCATCTGCGTGATATCCATGGGGCCGCCGAGGCGCCTGCGCGGCGCACCGCGATGGAACTGGAGCTGAATGCCTTCACCCAGCTTGCCGAAGAATCACTGACCATGCGCTCACAGGCGATTGCCCTGTATGCCACACTGCAAGCCAAGCTGGAGCGTGGCGAGCCACTCTCCGGGCGCGACATGCAGACCCTCAACGAGGGCGCTGCTGCACTGCTCGCGCAAAGGGCCGAACTCTGGCGCGTGGCCCAGGAGCATGAATGCTGGCTGAGCGAAGATCTGCCTGCCGACCGCCAGGATGCGAGCTTGCGAGCCACCGGAATCAGCATGTCCCTGGCTGCCGGTTTGCTGCTGTATGACAATTACCGTACCGCAATTTCCCTGTATCTGGAAAACGGTGCCTTGCGCACCCAGCTTAACCGTAGCGACAACCTGAGTGCCCGGCGCGCCGGCGAGCTCAATGCGATTGCCGAATCCTTCACTTCGGCGGAGAACCGGCGGCGCGCCCGCCGTGCCATCGCGTGGTACGAACGCAGTGGCCGCAAATCCCTCGATACCAGTCTTCAGGGGAGCCTCTACGTGGCCCAGCTGATTGAGCAGAGCCCGTCCCTGGCCAGCGTGCGCTCGATGGCGCCCCTGCATTATGTGGCGCGCAATGTAGAACTCTTCAGTCTGGTCACCCTGGATTCACTCAAAGGCGGTGGGCGCACCAGCACCTATCTTTCCAGCATGCTTTTCGGCAATGCCGTAGGCCTGGTGGAAACGCGTCATGGCAAGCTCTATGGGCGCCGCGATGTGGAAGGCGAACTGCTGCACAATGCGCAGGCTGGCGACATCCTGTTGGAGAAAACCCCTTTCCGCCTGACGGATACCTTTATTCCCGGTCACTGGGGGCATGCCGCCATCTGGGTCGGCAACGAAGCTGAGCTGCGCGGGTTGGGCATCTGGGATCATCCGCAGGTGCGTCCGTATCAGGAGCAGATCCGCGCCGGGCACGAGGTGGTTGAAGCGCTGCGGCCGGGCGTCGAACTCAATACCGCACAGCACTTCCTGAATGTGGATGATCTGGCCGTGCTGCATCACACGGGTCTGTCACGCGAAGAGCGTGCGAATGTCATCATCCAGTCACTTAGCCATCTCGGCAAGCCTTACGACTTCAATTTCAATGTCGAAAGCACAGACCGGATCTTCTGCTCGAAACTCGTCTATCTGGTGTACGGCGACGTGCAGTGGCCCACTTCACGCATGCTGGGGCGGGCAACCATCAGTCCGGACGATCTGGCGCAGAAATCCCTCGGCGAGGGGCCGCTGTCGATTGCCTTGCTCTACCACGATGGGCGCCCCATCCCCAGTGACGAGGCCGGCCACCAGATGGCGCAGTTCCTGCGGCGGCCTGTGCCCCAGCAGGCTTCTGCCTCGTTGGGCATGCGCTGAGAATCAGTCCGCACGAATCAGGGCATCTTGCTGCAGATCGTGAGTGGGGTCAGAGGGTTAAAAACCTCTGACCGAGAAACGGGCGCTGGCATAGCCGCCCTGATCGTCCATCACCGTCACGCTGTGCGTGCCATTGTCGTGCAGGGTGATGCGTTGTGATTTGCCGGCTTCACCGTGAGCTACCTGCTTGCCGTCGAGCAGCCAGTAAAGTTGCCCCGTGCCGCCTGCGGCACGCAGATCCAGCACCGCTTCGTGCCCGCCAGGGGCTGGGCGGATCTGTGTATCCTCAGTGATTCCCTGCAGTTTGATGCTGTCCTGCTGATCGGCGCTGCGCTGCTGGCAACCTGCTTTCCAGTTGTTCTCGGCGGCCAGTTCCGTGGCGCTCAGCCACGGGTGAAGATACGTCGGCCAGCGGGCAATTTCATGTTGCTGCGCCCCTGGCGTACAGGCGGGCGTCGTGCGCAGGCCGCTGGCCGGATCCACCCACACCGTTTCACGCAGGCTGCGTTCGCTGGCGCGATCCGGGAGTGTCGGTGGGATTGCGCCATTGAGCGTCCAGGCCGTACGTTTCTCAGCGCACAAGTCTGCCGGTGTGGCCTCCACTGCTGTGCCCAGCGGCCAGCAGATGAGCGCACTGCTTACGCTGGCAGGGCGCTGGCGTGCTATTGCGCGCCCCGGAGGTAATGCCGCGATGATGTCATGCAGCAGCGGGGCGGCAACGTTGGCACCGAAGAATCCCGGGTTCGGTGTGCCGTCCGGCCGCCCCACCCACACGCCAACCGTGTAACCATCCACGACACCGATTGCCCACGCATCGCGGAAACCGAAACTCGTGCCGGTCTTCCAGGCGATCCGCCGGTTGTCTTCCAGGAAAGGGCGATCTGGATGCCCACCGCCTTCAAGAATGTCGCGAATGATGAAGGCCGCACCTTCGCTCATCATGCGGTTTTCATTGCGTGGAGCATCCGGCTCCAGGCGTGGGGTGCCACTCATGCCACCAGCCCCCAGGGTGCGAAAGGCTCCCACCAGTTCCTCCAGCGTGGTGCCGGCCCCGCCGAGGATGATCGAGAGATTCGGGTCCGCCCCCTTGGGCAGGCGCAGGCGCAAGCCGCCGCTGCGCAACTGGGTGGCAAAGCGGCGTGGCCCGATACGGTCGAGGAGGTCGACAGCGGGTACATTCAGGGAGCGCTGGAGTGCTGCTGAAACACTCACCGGGCCGGAGAAGTTCGCCTGGAAATTGCCCGGCTCATAGCCAGAAAAAGACTGTGGCGCATCGATCATCAGGCTTTCCGAATGGATCAAGCCTTCATCAAGCGCCAATCCGTACAGGAAAGGCTTCAGCGTGGAGCCCGGCGAGCGTACGCCGCGCACCATGTCCACCTGGCTAAAGCGCGTGGCATCGCGGAAGTCCGCCGAGCCCGCGTAGGCACGCACCGCCAGGCTGTCTGTTTCCATCACCAGGGCCGCCAGGGAAACCTTGGGCGGAAGCTGGTCGATGCGATCCGCAAGCATGCGTTCCACCGTGCTCTGAACTTCCGGATTGATAGTCGAGCGCACCACACTCAACTGTTTGCTGCGTGGCTGCAGGCGCGCCTGCTGGCGCAGTCTTTCGGCTGCCAGAGGGGCGAGCCATTGCGGGATCAGCGGATTCACCCCCACCTGTTCCTGGCGCGCATCCTCCACCGACACCGGGCCCCACACGCCCAGTGCCGCCATGCGCAGCAGCACCTTGTCGCGGGCCAGCTGGGCGCGTGGCGCAGCACGGTCCGGGCGCAGGAGTGAGGGCGATTGTGGCAGCACCACCAGCAACGCGGCCTCGGATTTGGTCAGATTCGCAGAAGGTTTGCCGAGATACATGCGGCTGGCCATCTCCACGCCCTGTACGATGCCGCCCATGGGAGCATGGTTCAGATACAGGGTGAGGATTTCCCGTTTCGAGAGCCTTGCCTCAAGCTGCATGGCGCGCAGGATCTGGCGCAGCTTGCCACCGATGGAGCGCCCGGGCGGATCAATGATGCGCGCCACCTGCATCGTCAGCGTCGAGCCGCCCGAGATGATATGTCCATGGCGTACCCACTGGAAGGCTGCACGGAGAAGAGCTGCCGGATTGACGCCAGGGTGGTAGTAGAACCAGCGGTCCTCGTAGGTGAGGAGCGCCTCGATATAGAGTGGCGAAACCTGTTCCGGTTTGACCGGATAACGCCATACGCCATCCGCACTCGGCCAGCTGCGTAGCGGTGAGCCGTCTGCTGCCACCACGACCAGCCCGGCCTCATCGCGCGGAATCGGCGGTGGAAAACAGGCATCGAGAACCAGCAGCAGCGTGAGTGCCATGGCGAACCCGCCACGCACCGGATGGCAGCGCAGCCAGGAAACTGCAACGCGGGCGTGACGCGAGAGGAATTGCCTCAGCAAACCGATGGCGCGTGGCAGTGACGGCACTGAAATGGCCCGGGTTTTATTGAACGCGGATATCCACGCGGCGGGCTTCCTGCAGATCGGCGTCTCCCGGAATCACTTCCGGCTTGCGCACCCGGATGCGTTCCAGCGGTACGCCGGCTGCAACCAGTGCCGCCTTGGCGGCGAGTGCGCGCTGCATCGCGAGTGCCGCGTTCTGCTCCGGATTGCCGGAGGGATCGTGATAGCCGGAAATCAGCACAATGTCGTGCGGCGACGCTTCGGACTTTTCCTTCACGGTCTGAATCGGGCCACCCGCCTCGGCGGGCAGCTCTGCACTGCTGATCTCGAAGTAGATGCGCGCCAGCGGCTCGCCCTCCGGCTCCGGCACCTCGTTGCTGTAGTGCACGGGCAAGGGGCGCAGCAAACTTGCGCGGATATTCAGGCCGACTGCGCCAAGCAGGCCGATGGTGATGCAGGCACCTGCCAGCAGGCTGGCGGCGCCGCGATAATGTTTTTTAGGCATGAAGAGACCTTTTCGCCAAGCTTCAGGCAATTTGTCGGAATCCGGCTGCGATCCGGTTGCATGGGCTGCGTTGTTGCTACAGGTCAGTCACTCGCTACAGATCGTAAACAGGTGTCAAGGATACCTGCTTGTCACGCCTTGCGCACATTCTCCAGCCAGCGTTCATACAGGCGGTGAGCCATGGCGCGCATGTGTGGCAGGTTCTCGCCGAGTTCGGCCAGCTGCCGGGCGGAAGGCTGGACTGACGGCTGCAGCGTCTCCGCAGAGGCGGTCTCCTCTGCCCATTCCTTGTTCCACGTGCGGATCAGCGCCTCGGTCATCTCCACATGGCATTGCATGCCCAGATGCGGGCCGAGCGCAAAAGCCTGATTCTGGCAGTGGGCGCTGGACATCAGGGGTATGGCCTTTTCAGGCAGCGAAAATGTGTCGTGGTGCCAGTGGAAGGCCGGGAATCCCTCTGTGGAATCGAGCCAGCCGAGCTGCACGGCGGAGTCTGTCACGCTGAGTTTCCCCCAGCCGATCTCGGCCACGCGGTTGCGGGTCACCACGCCGCCCAGGGCTCTGGAGAGCAATTGCCCACCCAGGCAATGACCAATCACCGGAATATCTGCCGCCACTGCCTGCCGGATCAACTCAAGGATCTGTGGAATCCAGGGCAAGGGGTCGTTAACACTCATCACCCCACCCATCAGGCAGATTCCGGAGAAACCCGTAGGTGCCGTAGGAACAGGGGTTCCCTCATCTATTCTGAACAGGGTGAAGGGCAGGTTGCGGGCTTCGAGGAAGCTGGCGAAATAGCCCGGCTCCACATTGGGACTGAACTGGAAAATGGCAATGGGACGCATGCTGATAACAAGGGAGCTGCTGCGATTGAGAGTGAGCGTGGCACTGAGACCGGGCTGGGGCGCGAGGTCCGTCCTGGCCCTGATTTTAGCGCTCTCTGCAGGGTTTGCGGCGGCGCAGAACGTTTCGCTGGTGGGAATCTTTGGTGGCAACAAGGCCGTACTGATTGTCGGCGATGGCCCTCCGCGTACCCTGATGCCGGGTGAGGCGATCAACGGGGTCAGGCTGCTTGGGATCGGCAAGGAGAGCGTGACGGTGGATGTCTCCGGCAGCGTACAGCAACTCACGCTCGGGGATCGCCGGCGCCATGTTGCCAGCGCCGCCCCGCAAAGCGTGACGCTGGTGGCAGACGGGCGTGGCCACTTCAGCGGGGCAGGGGGAATCAACGGGGAAAGCGTCTCTTTTCTGGTGGATACCGGTGCTTCCCTGGTGACCATGGATACGCTCACCGCCCAGCGCATCGGCCTGGATCTGGTGCATGCCGAGCACGGACTGGCGGGAACCGCCAATGGCACAATTCCCACCCTGCGTGTCAAACTCGACCGGGTGACTCTGGGTGGTGTGACCTTGCGCAACGTGGATGGCGTGGTGGTGCAGGCAAGCTTGCCGCAAGTCCTCCTTGGCGCGAGTTTTTTGAACCGCATGGAAATGCACCGTGAAGGTAGTACGATGGTGCTGACGCAGCATTACTAGAGGTGGGTGTGGGGGTTTTTGACAATGAAACGGCACTGCGCAAACGTTTTGCTGCGCATCTGGAATCCTTTTCGTGGCAAAGTGATTGGCCGTTAGGCTCACGCCTCGTCTCTTCGGCTGTGCTGATCGGGCTTCTGCCGCGCGCAGAAGGCATGCAGATCCTGCTCACGCGGCGCACCGATCATCTCAAGCATCACGCCGGCCAGATCAGTTTTCCGGGCGGGCATTGCGAGGATTTCGACGCCTCCCTTGAAGCCACCGCCCTGCGCGAGGCACAGGAGGAAATCGGCCTGGACCCGGCCAGGGTGTCTGTTCTCGGGCAATTGCCAGATTTTGGCACGCCCAGTGGCTTTCGCATCACCCCGATTGTGGGCCTGCTCGAAGCCGATACCTGTTTGACGCCCGACCCCTCCGAGGTGGCCGAAGTCTTTGAGGTACCGCTGGCCTTTCTTGCCAATCCGCTCAATTTCCAGTGCCACCGGATCGGCTGGCCCGGTGCCGAGCGGCATGTTTACGCAGTTCCGTGGAGCGGATATTTCATTTGGGGGGCCACTGCAGGCATCCTGCGCATGCTTTCGCGTTTCCTGGATGAGACACACTGAGCCTTTCAAGTGACCAATCGGCTTGTGAAACGGACGCGGGAGGGGCGGATATGCTATGTTCACCCTCCAGCCGGAGCGCCCTTTGCGCCCTCTGTCCAAAGCCTTGAACTGATTTTCCGATGACCCTTCTCGCGCTTATCATCACGCTTGCCCTCGAACAATTCAGGCCGCTCAACGCTGCACGCTATGTGTATCCGGTTCTGGCCTCCCTCGGGCAGTATTTCGAAGACCGTTTCAACGACGGTCAGGCACACCATGGCACGATCGCCTGGTGTCTGATGGTGCTGCCAGTGGTGCTGCTGGTTGGCATCATCCACGCCATCCTGTTTGCCACCTATCCTGTGGTCGGCCTGCTCTTCGATGTGGTTGTTCTCTACTGCACGATGGGATTCCGGCATTGCAGCCACTATTTCACACGCATCCATGCCAGCCTGCGCAATCAGGATCTCGTTGGCGCACGCCGGCTCATCAGCGAATGGCGCGGCTTCCAGCATGACCAGAGCAGTTCCGAGGAAGTTGTACGCCTGACCCTGGAAGAGGCGATTGTCGGCGCACACCGGCAGGTGTTCGCGATGATCATCTGTTTCACCCTGTTCGGGCCTTGTGGGGCCGTGCTCTATCGCATGGCCGACTACTATGCGCGCACCTGGGGCAAAGATCGTTCCATCGACGCCGGAGACTTCGGGCGGTTTGCCGCACGCGCTTTCGTGATCATCGAATGGCTGCCGGCGCGTGTTACCGCCATCTGCTTTTCCATCGTCGGGGATTTCGAGGATGCCGCCTATTGCTGGCGCAATCAGGCCCCCACCTGGCACGACCATAACGAAGGCATCCTGCTTGCCTCCGGCGCAGGCTCGCTCGGCGTGTGCCTGGGTCAGCCCATCCTGCAGAGTGGCGAACCGCTGGAGCGCCCCGAACTGGGCACCGGTGATGTGGCCGAAGTCGAAGCCCTGCAACGCTTCGTTGGCCTGGTGCGGCGCACTCTGGTGCTTGATGCGCTGATCCTGCTGTTCCTGAGTCTGGCGCGGATCACCATTTAATCCCGGTGTGTGGCGTCGGCGGGCTGATCAAGGCTCGCCAGCCACGCCCGCACGCAGTGTTCAAGCTGCTGCGCACAGTCTGTGGCGAGGCAATCAAACTCATGCAGCCCGCTCCAGTTTTCGCGGAACTGGCGTTGCCAGGTCAGCTGCCGTTTGCACAACTGACGCGTCGCGGCGATACCCTTTTCGCGCATCGTGGCGGCATCACACACACCATCCAGATAATCCCACATCTGCCGGTAGCCCACACAGCGCATCGAAGTCATGTCCGGATGTAGCGTGTAGCGCTCGCGCAGCCTGCGCAGCTCCGTTTCAAAACCACTCGCGAGCATGGCATCAAAGCGCTGCGCAATGCGCTGGTGCAGCACGGCACGGTCCGCCGGGGCGAGCGTCAGGGTCAGATACTCCACCCCCGCATCAGGATTTTCCTCCTTGCGCGCATAGCTCACCGCCAGTGGCTGACCCGTCATGCGCACAACTTCCAGTGCCCGCTGGATGCGTTGTGCGTCATTCGGATTGAGGCGTGCAGCCGCCTCTGCATCGAGTTTTGCCAGTTCCGCATGGAGCGCCGGCCAGCCCAGGCGGGCGGCCTGCGTTTCAATTTCGGCACGCAGGGCCGGGTCTGCTTCAGGCAGGTCCGAGAGCCCCTCACGCAATGCCTTGAAGTACAGCATGGTGCCCCCCACCAGCAGCGGCAGGCGGCCGCGTGCGTGGATCTCGCCGATCAGGCGCAGCGCCTCTGCGCGGAAGCGCGCAGCGGAGAAAACTTCCTCCGGGCTGATGATGTCTATCAGATGATGCGGGCAGGCGGATAATTCACCGGCGTCAGGTTTGGCCGTACCAATGTCCATGTCCCGATAGACCAGCGCGGAATCCACGCTTACGATCTCGATGGGCAGACGTTGTGCCAGATACAGGGCACTGGCTGATTTTCCGCTTGCTGTCGGTCCCATCAGGAGAATGGCAGGCAGTTTTTTCATCGCGACAGGAAATCCATATGGCATCGATTCAAAAGTTTTTTCTGGCAGTTCTGCTGCTCGTCGGCAGTGCTTCCGCATTGGCTGCAGAGGGGCGCCTGTCGCTGTGGGAGGCGCGCAGTCCCCAGGGGGCAACAGTGTATCTGTTTGGTTCGGTGCATGTCTGTAATGCCAGCTGTTTTCCTTTGCCGCAGGCCGTGCTCAAGCGCCTCGATAGCAGCCGCAAGCTGATGGTCGAAATCGATCCGCAGCGTGCCGATGCCCAGCAGAAACTGCTCGCGGTGGCCATGCTGCCTGCCGGGCAAAAACTTTCATCCCGTATGGGGGCAACGCAATGGCGTGCCTTGACGGATGCCTCGGGCAAAATGGGTTTGCCGGCAGAAATGCTCGAAACCATGCGCCCGTGGATGGTCGACATGATGCTCTCGCTCGGCGCTGCGCAACAGATGGGTTACGACGTGGCCCAGGGGATAGACCTGAATCTCATGCAACGCGCCAAGGAACGTGGCCTGGGGCTTGAAGAGCTGGAAACGGTGGATGCCCAGGTGGCAGCCGTCAGTGGTGGCTCCGAGCAGGAACAGATCCAGGCGCTGAACCGCTCTGTCGAGCAATTGCGCGATGGCCGCATGGGGGGCTATCTGAACGATATGATCCGGGCGTGGCAGACGGGCGACAGCGCAGGGCTTGATCGCCTGGTGCATGAAACCATGCCGGAACGGGATACCCTGACGAAGGTGCTGATCGATCAGCGTAACCAGGTGATGGCCTCCGGCATTGCCCAGAAAATGGCCGATGGTCAGCCGCGTTTTGTTGTTGTGGGGGTGGCTCACCTTGTTGGCACGGGTGGGGTGCCGGAGCTGCTGCGCAAGCGCGGGTATCAGGTGCGCCAGCTGGGCACGGCCGATTGACTTCGCTGCCATGAAAAAGCCCCGCGTGCGCGGGGCTGGCTTGGTGAGGCAGGGGCTTTACTTGCGACCGGCCTGTGAGGTCACAAAGCTGTCAAAGGCACGTTCGGCAACCTTGAACCATAGATACTCGTCATCGCGGAATTTCTTCCACGGCTCGTAGATCTTCTTGAAGTTCGGATATTTCTCCGAAAACTCCTTGTACAGCTCGAAAGTGGCATCCTGTGCCGCCACCATCACTTCCCGCGGGAATTCGCGCAGCTGCGTGCCACCGGCCACCAGCCGGCGCAGCGCGGCAACGTTCTTCACGTCGTAGTCGGCCTGCATCTGCACATGGGCGTAGGCGCAGGCATCTTCCAGCGCCTGCTGGTATTCCCTGGGCAGTTCACCCCACTTCTTCAGATTGACATAGATCGAGAGCTGCGGGCCGGCTTCCCAGAAGCCCGGGTAGTAGTAGTACTTGGCCACGCGCGCGAAGCCGAACTTTTCATCATCGTACGGCCCCACCCACTCGACGGCATCAATCGTGCCTTTTTCAAGCGACGGATAGATATCTGCCGGCCCCATTTGCTGGCCCACCACCCCGAGCTTGCCCATCACCTGGCCGGCAATCCCCGCGATGCGCATTTTCAGCCCCTTGAGGTCGGCCACGCTCTTGATCTCCTTGCGGAACCACCCACCCATCTGGGTACCGGTATTCCCGCAGGGGATGTTGTAGATGTTGTAGCTCTTGAACAGATCACGCAGCAACGGCATGCCACCCCCCGACCACATCCAGGCCGATTGCTGGCGGCTGTTCAAGCCGAAGGGGACAGCACAGTCGAAAGCGAAACTCGGATCCTTGCCCACGTAGTAATAACTCGCGGAGTGGCCCATCTCGACCGTGCCGTCCTTCACGGCATCCAGCACTGCTGCGCTCGGCACGATTTCGCCGGCAGCAAACAGCTGGATATCGAATTTGCCACCTGTGGAGGTTTTGACGTGCTGAGATACCGTTTCGATAGCCTTGAACAAGGTATCCAGGCTTTTGGGGAAGCTCGAAGCCAGTTTCCACTTGATGCTGGGCAGCGGGCTGCTGCCTGCCGCGACAGCAGGGACGGCCATGGCACCGACAGCAAGACCGGCACCCGCCTGTTTCAGAAATGAACGACGTTCCACCTTGTGTTTCCCCCTCTCTTCACGTTTCGATCGGACCCGGGCTGCCAACCCTGGCGAATTCAAGGCTGCCAGTAGGGCACCGGCAGCCCGTGATGCTTTTTCTTATTCTCCTGCAATGGTCATCTTGCCGATAACCAAGGATGGACACTGCTTGCCTCCCCGCACAATGGTGTCATTGCCCAGTGCCACAACATCGCGGAACATCTCGCGCAGATTGCCGGCGATGGTGATTTCATGCACAGGATGGCCGATTACGCCATTTTCGATCCAGTAACCGGCCGCGCCGCGTGAATAGTCGCCGGTCACGTAATTGATGCCCTGGCCGAGCAGTTCGGTGACGAGAAGGCCCGTGCCGATCTCGCGTGCCAGCTCCACCAGGCTCTTGGAGCCTGGGCGCACGATCAGGTTATGGCAGCCGCCGGCATTCCCGGTGCTCTGCAGCCCCATCTTGCGTGCCGAATAGCTGCCCAGGAAATAGCCCTGCAGCACCCCGCCGGTCACCAGCTCACGGCCCTGGGTGGCAATCCCCTCATCGTCAAACGGGGTGCTTCCCATGGCCTTCGGAATATGCGGCAGCTCGTCGATATGCACGATAGGCGAGAAGATCTGCTGGCCCTTGGCATCCAGCAGGAAGCTCGCCTTGCGGTACAGGCTGCCCCCGCTGACGGCCTGCACGAGGTGGCTGATGAGTCCACAGGCCTGCGGCGCTTCAAAGATCACCGGCACTTCGCAGGTCGGCACCTTGCGCGAACCCAGGCGCGACAGTGCGCGGCGCGCGGCATAGTCGCCAATGCGCTCCGGATCGGCCAGATCCCGCGGGTCGCGAAAGCTGCTGTACCAGTCGCCACACTGCATCTCGCTGTCTTCCCCGGCAATCACCCCGACCGAAATGGAATGCCGCGACGTTGCAAAACCGGCACAGAAGCCCAGGCTGTTGGCGGAAACGAACTGGGATTCCTGCACATAGACGCTGGCGCCATCCGAATTGCAGATCTGCGGGCCGACTGCAAAGGCGGCTGATTCGCAGCGCTGGGCAATCTCCGTGGCAGCGTCGGTATCCAGATCCCAGGGGTGGTGCAGATCCAGTTGTTTGATGTCGCGGCTCTTGCCGCGCCACAGGCGTTCCTCATCGGGCAGACCGGCGGCTTCGTCCGGCGCCGTGAAGCGCGCGATCGACAGGGCGGCATCCACTGCGGCATGCAGCGCCGGCAGGGAAAAATCCGAAGAACTGGCATGCCCGCGTTGCTGGCCGAGGTAAACGGTGACGCCTACGCCCTTGTCGCGATTGTATTCAATGGTCTCCAGCTTGCCGCGGCGAACGTTTACACTGCGCCCAAAGCCTTCCGAAATGTCCGTTTCGCTGGCTGTGGCCCCTTGCTTGCGTGCATAGTCTATGATTTCACGGGCCAGATCCTGCAAAGCGGATTGGCTACTGGAAAAACTGTTTTGCTTTTTGGGCATGGCAGGAGTGGGGCTGATCAAAGGTGAAAGATTATAATCTTACCGTTTTGAAACCCTCACAGCGTGTGGCCATTGAGCAATATCTCGCAGGTATGGCCCGGCGCGGAACGAGTAGATGACCCCAACCGATAATTCCGAAGACTCTTATTTTGTCAGCAAGTCCCAGCGCAAGCGCGATATGACTGCCTTGCAGGATCTTGGCAAGATGCTCACAGAATACACCCCGGCACGTCTGGCGAAAGTGCCGATGTCCGATAATCTGCGTGAAGCACTCACCGAGATGCACCGCCTCACCGCCAATGGAGCGCGGGCGCGCCAGCTGCAGTACATCGGCCGGCTCATGCGCAGCGAGGATGCCGAAGTGATCCGGGCCGCACTGGAAGCCCTTACCGGCACTTCGCGGGCGGAAACTGCCCGCATGCACCGGCTGGAGCGGCTGCGCGAGCTGTTGATGGAAGACGAGGCCAGCCTCACCGAGCTGGCCAACCTGTACCCCGATGCCGATCTGCAGCGCCTGCGCCAGATGCGCCGCAATGCCGTCAAGGAAAAGGCCGAGAACCGCCCACCAAAGGCGTTCCGCGAGATTTTCCAGATGCTGCGTGAGCTGGATGCTGCTGCCAGTGCCAATACCAGTGCCACCCCCGGCAACGAGGAGGATGAGCATGAATGAGGCGGGCCTTGAGCCACCACTGCGCGTGGGCATCGTCTCAATCAGTGATCGTGCCTCCAGCGGGGTCTATGAGGATAAGGGGATTCCCGCTCTCGTTGAGTGGCTGGGCAGTGCCCTGAGCAGCCCCTGGGAGGTGGAGCAGCGGCTGATTCCCGACGAACGGCCGCTCATCGAGCAGACCCTGATCGAGCTTGCTGATCAGGTGGGCTGCCATCTCGTGCTGACCACGGGTGGCACGGGGCCGGCACCGCGCGATGTAACGCCCGAAGCCACGCTGGCGGTGGGGGATCGTGAAATGCCGGGCTTTGGCGAAGAGATGCGGCGGATTTCGCGGCATTTCGTGCCGACGGCGATTCTCTCGCGGCAGACTGCGGTGATTCGCAAATCCTGCCTGATCATCAATTTGCCGGGGCAACCCAAGGCCATCCGGGAAACCCTCGAAGGTGTGCGTGATGCCGAAGGCCGGCTGAGCGTTGAGGGCCTGTTCGCGGCGGTGCCTTACTGCGTCGACCTCATTGGTGGGCCGTACATCACCACCCATGAAACCGTTTGCCGCGCTTTTCGCCCGAAAAGCGCACAGCGCAAGTAATCAGCCCTTGTTCTGCCCGGCTACCGGCTCACGGCCGGCAGTCGGCTGACGGCTCATGCGCCAGATGGTATGCGAATTCACCACAAAGATCACAGATTCCAGCGCACTGCCACCAATCGAACCCGACAGCACATTGTTGGCGATCCACAGGGCCGTGCCGAGCAGCATCACCAGGCGCATGCGGACGCCCTGCAAGAGGAACAGCGCAAGCGTGCCCACGCAGGAGGCGAGGATGGGGAACCAGTTCCACCAGGCCTTTGCCAGCCCCCAGCCCAGCCACAGATTGACCGCCACGACGGCCACCGCCACCCACACCGAGCGCGTGTAGAGCGAGAGTACCGAGCGGGTGGTTGACACTGCCGAACTGGCAACCGCAGTCGGATTCCCCAGCAGCCAGAAGTGCACAACATAGGCGATACACTCGCCGGTCATGAACAGCTTGAAGCGCCTGTCGTTTTTCTGCAGAAAGGAACTGACACCCAGCACGAAGGCGGCATAGCCGAACAGCTGGGGAATTGAAAAAGCATCGGAAAACATCGGAAACGCATTGAGCCACAAGTCAATCGGCCACTTTAACCGGGAAACTGCCGAGCGTCGAGAGTGGGGCAGAGGGAGGGGCAGAGGGAGGCCGAACGGGCTGCCGTCTGAACATCCGGATTTCTGATCGACTCAATCAGCTTTTCTGATCGGTTTTGCTTCAACGCGTCTCAACTTGAGAAATATCAGCGCAGCCAAAAGGGCATCGTTGAGCGGATCGTGGCGCGGCAGGGCTGGCAGCTCAAGGTCCGCGAGGATGGTATCGAGCCGCAGATCCACTTCCGGGCGATACGGCGTGACCTTGCGATCGTAATACATGCCCGAGACTTCGATCACCGGATTGGGAAGAGAAATCCCCAGCCAGGGGCGGATCTGCCGGTTCAGCACGGTCACATCGAATTCCAGATAGTAACCAATCAGGGGGCGCGAACCGATGAAGGCCAGCAGCGCTGCCAGCGCTTCCTGTACTGGCAGGCCGTTGGCAACATCCTGCTGGCGCAGCTGATGGATAGGAATGCTTGCCGCCTCGATGGCATGCTGCGGGCGCAGGGTCAGGCGCAGCGCGCGCGAGAGCATGATCCGGTTGCCACAGACAGGCACTGCGGCGATGCTCAGCAGTTCCGCATGGTGCGGGTCCAGGCTGCTCGTCTCGCAGTCCAGGCTGATCCATTCCTCTGCCGGTGGCGGTGCAAACAGGCTGGCAAAGCGCGGGTCGCGCAAACGCGATTGGCGGTATCGCAGGCGCAGCAGCTGCAGCCAGGAGATTGCGCTGCTCACGAGAGCCTCTGCAGCTGGAAGTGGTGGGCGATGAGCTGGCGGAAGCGCTTCACCACGCCAAGGGCATCCTTGAGCAGATCGCGATCCAGCGTCGACAGCGCTTCCGGATCAATCAGATTGTCCACCGGGTGATCCTGGGCGAGTGACATCAAACCGTGTTGCAGGCGCAGTGCCTGCAGGAATGCCAGGGTTTCGCGCAGATCCTGGGCCATGTCGTTGGGGAGTATCTGCTGGCCGACCAATGCATCGATACGCTCAAAGGTGTTGGCAGTGTGAATGCCTGCCTTGATGGCGAGGCTGCGCACGCCATGCACAAGCGGAAAGATGCCGCCCTTTTTCACGTCGAGCCGGTCACGCCTATCCCCAGCCTCGGCAATCAGGCGCGAAAACAGATTCAGCGGCACATCGAACTGCATCACGGGGAGGGCAAAGCGGGCGAGAAAACCACCGTCGAGTTCGGGCAGGGTATCCAGGCGCACGGATTCCAGCAGTTCCGCCCGCCCCGCGATGGCGCAGGCATCCGCCCAGATTGCCAGGCGCATCACGTTGTCCCCATTGGCGTGGCGCATCCACTCCTGCAGGCGCTCACGCATGGCCGACTGTTCGCAGCACCACTCCGGCCGGTTCAGCATGATGCCGCCGGGGCAGGGCGGGTAGCCCAGGGTCATCAGTGTTTGCGAGAAGCGCTCGCAGATGTCAGCCAGATCCGGGTGGGTGTAACCGTCTTCGATCAGCAGGGCATTATCCTGATCGGTCTTGAGGATCTGCTCGCCGCGCCCCTCCGAGCCCAGCACCAGCAGGCAAACATGGTCGAGCATGTCGGCCGGGGCGAGCAGCGAGAACACCCGGCGCAGCATGTGGCGGCGCAGCTGGCTGAGCAGATCGGCAATCAGTGTCACCTTCACGCCGCTGCGGTGCAGGGCGGCGATCAGATCGTCCATGCTGCGGTTGGCCGCGATCAGCTCCTGGATGCTATCGGCCCGTTCGATCTGGGCGAGCACGATGTGCGACTGGTTGCTCAGGAATGACAGCAGCTCCACCTGTTCCAGCACCCCGATAACCAGCCCTTCGCGGGTGACTACCAGACGCTGGATGGTGTGCTGCGCCATCATCAGCTGTGCGTTGTACAGATAGGCATCCGCATCAATGGTGACCAGCGGGCGTTGTGCCAGTGGCCCGATGGGGGTGTCTGCAGCGCTCTTGCCACTGATCACGAAATCACGCAGCTCGCTGCGCGTGAAGATGCCCGGCCCCTCGGTTGAATACACCAGCACGCAGGTGGCATGATGCTTTTGCATCACGCGTGCCGCCTCCAGAACCGAGTCTTCCGACTCCAGCCAGTACGCCGGGGACAGATAGGCCGAATCCACGCGTGCCATCAGCATGCCCTGCAGCTGCCCCTGCAGCGGTCGGTTGGCCAGTGCAGCCAGGCGCGCAGCCACTTCCTGATAAAAAAAGGCACCAAACAAAGGGTTGCTCTGCGTGAAGGCCAGCACCTCGGCACGTGGCAGGCAGAACAGCAGCGTGTCTTCAACTGCACTCAGGCGGTGCTGGGTGAAGCCACTGAGCATGGCGCGGGAATCGAAACTGTCCTGTGGCCCGTGATAGGCCAGAACATCGCCATTGCCTTCTTCAACCACCAGGCCCTTGAGCACCACGTACAGGGTGTCGACCGTGCTGCCCGGCTCGTGCAGGCAGGTTCCCTGCGGAAAATAGCTGATGTCGATGTGTTCGGCCAAACGCTGACGTTCCGCCACGTTCAGACAATCGAAGGGCGCCTGGCTGAAATTGAATGGGGTTGTCATGGCAGCACTCCCGGAGCTTGGTCATGGGAATCGGCTGGCGGGATGCCCGCCAGCCGGATTTCTGCCAGCCCGGAGTCCGGGCCATGAAGCCTCTGATACGGCTAGTGGCGCGATGCGCCTTCTGCGCCAACGCCCGTCATCGAGCGGATGAACTGTGGCAGGAAGGCTGCCCGTTCCTTGTCGGCTGCTTCGCTATGGTCCGTCACCGAGAACAGCCAGGTTGCGAAGAATGCGATGGTCATCGAGAACAGCGCCGGGTTCTTGTAGGCGAAAAGGGCTTCCTTGTTTTGCAGCACATCCACCCACACCGTCGGGCCCAGCACGATCAGGGTGACAGCCACCACCAGCCCGATCACCCCGCCGGTGACGGCCCCGCGCGTCGTCAGACCGCGCCAGAACATCGACAGGAAGAGCACCGGGAAGTTGGCCGAGGCGGCAATTGAGAAGGCCAGCCCCACCATGTAGGCGATGTTCTGCTTCTCGAAGGCGATACCCAGCAGAATGGCCACCACCCCCAGACACAGCGTGGCGATCTTGGAGACACGGATCTCGTCAACTTCGTTGCTGTGCCCACGCTTGAAAACGCTGGCGTACAGGTCATGCGACACCGCAGAGGCACCAGAGAGCGTCAGGCCCGAGACCACGGCGAGAATCGTGGCAAACGCCACCGCCGAGATGAAGCCCAGGAAGAGATCCCCGCCCACTGCATTGGCCAGATGGATGGCTGCCATGTTGGCGCCGCCGATCAGCGAGCTGATGGCCTTGCCGTCCTTCATGATGGTTTCGGTGTATTGCGGCTGGTTGAGTACCAGCATGATGGCGCCGAAGCCGATGATGAAAGTCAGGATGTAGAAGTAGCCGATGAAACCGGTGGCAAAAAACACCGATTTGCGTGCTTCCTTGGCATCCGCCACGGTAAAGAAGCGCATCAGGATGTGTGGCAGCCCCGCCGTGCCGAACATCAGCCCGATACCCAGCGACATGGCGTCAATCGGGTTCGAGACAAGCCCCCCCGGAGACATGATCGCGGCGTGCTTGGGGTGCGCGGCAATGGCGCTGCTGAACATGGTTTCCAGGCTGAAGCCGGAAGCCTTGAGCACCATGAAAGCCATGAAAGTGGCCCCCGCCAGAAGCATGACGGCCTTGATGATCTGTACCCAGGTGGTGGCCAGCATGCCCCCGAAAGTGACATACAGCACCATCAGAACGCCCACCATCACAACCGCCGATGTGTAGTTCATGCCGAACAGCAACTGGATCAGCTTGCCTGCCCCCACCATCTGGGCGATCAGATACAGCGCCACCGTAACCAGCGTGCCGACCGCCGAGAAAGAGCGCACCGGCCCCTGTTGCAGGCGGTAGGAGGCAACGTCTGCAAAGGTGTACTTGCCCAGGTTGCGCAGGCGCTCGGCGACGAGGAAGGTGATCAGCGGCCAGCCCACGAGAAAGCCGATGGAATAGATCAGCCCGTCGTAGCCGCTGCCATACACCAGTGCGGAAATGCCCAGAAACGATGCGGCCGACATGTAGTCGCCGGCAATCGCCAGGCCGTTCTGGAAGCCCGTGATGCCGCCGCCTGCGGCATAGAAATCCTTGGCCGAGCGGGTGCGCTTGGCGGCCCAGTAAGTAATTGCAAGCGTAAAGCCCACGAACACGAAGAACATGATGATGGCGTGCCAGTTCAGGCTACGCTGGGCTACCGGGCCGCCAATCGCATCAGCTGCCCAGACGGGCAGGGCCGTGAAGGTCGCAGCAAACAGACAGATCAGTGAGAGGACGCGTGTTTTCATTGGCGGGCCTCCTTGACGACTTCCTGTGTCAGGCGATCAAACTCGGTGTTGGCGCGATGTACATAAATGCCCGTGAGTACAAAGGCGGAAAGGATCACCAGAACGCCGATCGGGATGCCCCAGGTGATCACAGTGTCAGGCCCGATGGGCGTGGCGAACCATTCCTTCTTGAAGCCGATCACCAGAATGAAGCCGCAGTAAATCGCCAGCATGATGATGGACAAGGTCCACGAGAAATTCCGCTTGGTGTGGATTAAGGCTTGAAACTTCGGACTCTGCTGTATCCGTTCTATCGTGTCTGCCGACATGGTCTCTCCTCCAGGGCTATTACCTGCTTGATGGCAGGTATTGCAATCTAGTGATGAGCGCTGCAGCATAGCTAATGGCAAATTCTGATGGGCAGCATCAGCGCGGCTGATGCGCTATGCTGTGGAGCAGAGGTGAAACACCATGTCAGTGTTTACCCGTAACCCGATAGCATGGAAATCTACCAACTCAGAACTTTTCTGGCGGTTGCCCAGCAGCGCCACCTGACTCAGGCGGCAGAGCTGCTGCATTTGTCGCAGCCTGCGGTGACGGCACAGATCAAGGCACTCGAGGAAGAGCTCGGCGTGAGCCTGTTCGAGCGCAATTCCACCGGCGTGTCTCTGACCGATGCCGGCAAGCGGCTCCTGCCCGATGCGGAAAAGGTGCTGGGAAGTTCGCGCAGCCTGCTCGATCATGCGCGCAGCATGCAGGGCGAACTGCGCGGGCGGGTGCGCATCGGCACCCTGGTAGTACCCTCGCGTCTGCGCCTGGGGCAATGGCTGCGGGAAGTGCAGCGCAAGCACCCCCTGCTCGGGATTCAGACCAAGCTTGGTCTGTCGCGCGACAATCTTGCCGAGATCCGGCGCAATTCCCTGGATTGCGGCTTCTTTCTGGGGCGCGAAATATTCAGCGATGTCTCGGCGATCACGCTTGGAGAAATCGGCTTCTGTGTGGCAATCCCCACCGAGCTGGCGGATGCCCTCGGGCATGCCGACTGGCTGCAGATGAACAATACTTCCTGGCTCGGTCTGGCGCCCCGCTCGATGTTCTTTGATATCACCCGCGAACTGTGGCGCATGCATAACATCATGCCCAGCGAAGTCGGCGAATTTGATGATGAAGGCAGCCTTGTCGAGCTCGTCAAGGCCGGGCTCGGGCTGGCCCTGCTGGCCGAGCGCACAGCCAGACGCTATGCCGCGGATGGGTCGTTCGTGCTGTGGCGCGGTGGCGAAGTGGTGATTCGCGCACCGCTGCAGTTCATCTACCCGATGGAGCGCGAGGGCGATCCGCAGATCCGTGCCCTGCGCGATGCCCTCAAGGTGATCTGGGATCTTCCCTAAGAAGCTGTTCATGATCTTACTGCGAAGGCGTGATTGGGCCGAATGCGCTGCTCGAAATCCTCATGTATTCCAATACACTCCGGTTTCTG